>JBKQKP010000026.1:0-71714 GCA_052147435.1 Polyangiaceae bacterium
AGTAGTAGTCGCCGTTGTCAGGCTCCGTGCACGAGGAGAGGACCTCGCAGCCCCCCTGGAGCCCCGCATCGGGGTTGAGCTTGTCGGTGTATGTTACGCAGGTTCCCCCCGCCTTCGTGCAGTCTTCGTAGTCCGCCCATCCGGGGATGTCGGAGCTGGCGCCGAAGCAGTAGGTCGACAGGTTGTTGTTGCACGACCAACCTCCGGGGCCGGTTGCGCTGCAGCTGGTCCACCCCTGGCCCGTGCACGTTTCGATGTACGCGCAGGTTGTCGCTCCGCTCTCGCACTTGGTTTGCCCGGAGATGGCCGCGAGCTCGTTGTAGGTGACGCACAGCCCGACGGACGTCGTATTCGGGCCCCAATTGCACCCCTGGTCGAGCACGCACGAGAGCATGATTTGCTGAAAGTCCACGCTCGTCGTCGGAATCGTGCTCCCGCACGAGACCGCCGCGTCTTCGGCGTCTGGCAGGTTCGAGTCGCCGAGCGACCCCGAGTCGGTGGGGGTCACGGTGCCCGTGTCCGTGGTCCCTGAATCGACGACGGTGCTGCCGCCCGTATCGAGCACCGGCGCGCCGGAGTCCTCCGGGGTAGTGGCGTCCTCCGGTACCACGTTGTAATTGCCGGCTCCCACGATGAGATTGCACCCTGCAACCTCCAGGAACGAGAGCCCTCCCACGACGACCCCCACCACCGCGAGCGAAGCGATTCTCTTGCGTCTCATCAGAACGTCCCCGTCAGGCCTGCCGAGCCAGGGCCAAAATATGGAGTCACGTGGGGACCCTTCCCCGTTTTGGTCGAAGCGGAGCTCGAGCCGCCGGTGACGAGGAGGACCGTCCCGACCCCGAGGCCGACGATCCCGACCCCGAACCCAATCGTCGATACCCAGGCCTGCGTCCCCAGCGAGTTGATGGTCGACTGGTCCGACGACGACGGGCAGTTCTTGTTCGGACACTCACCGTCGAGGGTGGACTTCGTGCCGAGGGCCACCACGCCGAAGATGGAGCCGACAGCGACGCCGACGACCCCGACGCCGAGCGCGACGAACGCAGGGGTCTTGCTCTTCGGTTCCGGAGGCGGAGCCTGTGGCGTTGACTCTGGCGCGGGGCTCGTAGCAGGCGCCGGGGTCGTGCCTGTGGGCTCTGTCGCCGTCGGCGTGGGGGGGGCGACGACGGCGTTCGGATCGGGCACGAGCGTCAGCGCGACGCTCTGGGACTGCGCGTCGGCGAGCGTCACCGACGTCTCCGCGGGCTTCATCCCCTGCGCTGTGGCCGACACCGTGTGCGCTCCGGGATCCGTCGGGCGATCCGCATCGAGCATCGCGTCGAGTACCAGCTCGTCGTCGACCTTCACTGCCGGCTTCACCCCGGCGGGGTGCTCGATGTGGATCCGAAGCTTGCCGATGCGGGCCGCGGCTGCGTCGATCGCGCTCTTCGCCCGGTCTTGCGCGGCCGTGAACGCGGGGGGCGCGTTCGGCGGGAGCGGCTCGTGGATGACCCGGTTCAGCTCCTCGGTCCCTTGCACGAGCTTGCCGAGCGCGATGTGGCACTCGCCGAGCCGCTCGAGCGTCGTCGGCGCGTGGCGGAGCGCTTCCGCGCGCGTGAGCGGATCAATCGCGTGCGCGCAGTCGCCCGAGTCGGCTAGCTGCACCCCCTGCATTCCGAGGGAGCGCGCGGCCGCGGTCTGCTCGGCGGTCGGCTCGTCGGCCAGGGCGGTCGCTGCGGGCGCCAGCGCCATCACGGCAACGAGGAGGGAAAGCGTACGGCCGGAACACGGCGCGCTCGCGGCGCGCCCGAAGCGTCGAGGGATCAAAGTGCCTCCGCGATGGATACGAACCTCTTCAGTATCCGAGGTCGACGTTACCTGAATTCGGCTTCGACGGTTTGTTTCCAGATGGCACAGGCTTGGCGGTGTTCGCGGCCGGCTGTTGCGCCGGCGGCGGAGGGACGGTCGGCGGAGCGCCGGTCTTCTTCGTCGTCGCCGGTGCGCTCGGCGACGAGTGCGCGCCCCCTTTCTGTTGAGAAGCGCCGGTGGTCGGCTGCGGGGGCGACGTATCCGCCTGCGGTGGGGTCTGAACGACCGTCGCCAGCGGCGCGACCGTAGCCTGTGGCGGAGTCGTCGCCGTCACCGACTCGGCGAGCCCCCCCGCGGCGGCGGCGGCGGGGTGCGACTCGTGGTGCCCGAACGCGAAGAAGGCCGCACCACCCAGGACGAGCACCCCCACGACAGCGGCCGCGATGGCGATCGGAGCGCGACTGGGTTTGGGGAGGGGCATCTCCTCGCCGTCGGCGTGAAGCGTCGCGCCGGTCATCGTTCCACCGTTGGAACCGGTCGTTGGTGGCTTCGAGCCCGAGTACTGTTTGGTGACCGACTCTCCGAGATCCGGCCTGGCGAACGAGATGTCGGGGCGATCCGGCTTGCTGTGAGCGGGGGGACGCCCGGCGACAGAGAGCCCGGCCCCGGGTCCCGGTTGCATTCCGGCGGCGATCGCGAGCCCGTCGGCGAATTCTTGCGCCGTCTGGTACCGATCCTTCGGATCGCGCGCCGAGGCTCTGCGTAGCCACTCGTCGATCGACGGCGGTAGCCACGGGGCGGAGTCTTTGAGGCTGGGGAGGTCTTGCGTGCAGATCTTCAGGAGCAGGTCGCCGAAGGAGTCGCCCGAGAAGGCGAGGTTCCCGGTGAACATCGTGTACGCGACGAGCGCGAGCGAATAGAGGTCGGTGCGGTGGTCGATCGTCCTCAGCCCGCGAGCTTGCTCGGGGCTCATGTACAGCGGAGTTCCGACGAGGGACCCGGTCTGCGTCGCGGAGTGCTCCCCTTCCGCTTGGGCGAGCTTCGCCACGCCGAAGTCGAGCACCTTCGTGACGTAACCGCCGTCCTCCTCGGAGTTCGCGAGGAAGATGTTGTCGGGCTTGATGTCGCGGTGAACGATGCCCGCCGCGTGCGCCCGCGAGAGGGCGCGACACACCGCTGAAAGAACGCTCACCGCCTCGGGCAGCTGCATCGGGCCAGCGCGGTGGATCCGTCGGTGAAGCGACTCCCCCTGCAGCAGCTCCATGGCGATGTAAGGGGTGCCGTCGTCCAGCTCACCGTTGTCGTAGATCTGCACGACGTGCCGCGACTTGAGCTTCGCGACCGCCTTCGCTTCGGTGTCGAATCGGCGGCGAACCTCGGCGGAGCGCGCGTGCTGGTGCGAGATGAGCTTGATCGCGACTTGATTGCCGAGGCCGATGTGCGTCGCCGACCAGACGGCGCCCATCCCGCCCTGACCGACGAGCGCGTCGAGGCGATACTTCCCGGCGATGGTCGCTCCGGGGACGGCGAGTGGCGACCCGGGCGGGGGGATCGAGGCCATTAACTCCTCCAAAGCCGATAGGTCTCGGCAACATGTAGCAGAGCCCGAGGGGGGGCTCGTGTCAATCCGGCGGGGCCTTTTTTACGAGTGGGGGCCTTCGCGCTCCTCACCACACATCCACACCGGTCACGGCATCGGGCGCGCGACGAGAGCGCGGCGGATCGCGTCGCCTCCTGCGAGGTCAGTAGCCGAAATCGACGGCGCTAGGCGTGGGCTTTGGGGCAGGCTTGGGCGCGGTCACTGGTGGGGGGAGCGGTGCGGCCGTCTGCGTGTTGGTGGTGAGGGCTCCGCTGGGCGGTGAGGTGGCTCCTGTCGAGGTCCTCGTGGGGGCCGGGCGCGGGCTCTGATGGTGGTGCTGGCCTTTGTCCTGTGGCTGCGTCTTGTCACCGCGCTCACCGTGATCGCCACGATCGTTTCCTTCAGCGATCGTCGCAGAGCCGGCGTCGGCGACGTTCGCGGCGACGGGCTCGCTCGCCGGCAAGACGGCAGCGTGCTCCGCGGGGGCGGAGCCCGCGCTCGCCGTCGCGTTTTGGACGACGCCGTGCGGGGCCTCGGGCTTCGACCCGCGCGAGTATAGGGTCGCGAACAGGAGGACGAGGCCGATCCCCACGAACGACGCGGAGCCTGCCGTGATCCAAATGCTGCGCGAAGAGAGATTCGCTCGCGGGTTCGATGCAGTGAACGGAGCGCTCGTGGCCGAGCCCGAGCGCGAGAGGCGAGTCGGCGGGTTGCTCGCCGCAGGGGCCGCGAGCGGATCGCTCGTCGGGGACATCGAAGCGTTTCTCTTCACGCTCATCCCCGCCGCCATCGCGAGCGAGTCGGACAGCTCGAGGGCGTTCTGGAAGCGGCGCGCGGGGTCCTTCTCGAGGGCCCGTAGGAACCACGCATCGAACGCCGGCGGGAGCGACCCGAGGACCGACGACGGGATCGGGGCAGGCGTCGTGCAGATCTTGACGAGGAGGTCGCCAACGGACACCCCCTCGAACGGGAGCACGCCGCAGACGCACTTGTACGCAATGACCCCCATCGACCAGAGATCGACGCGGTGATCGAGGTCGCGCAGGCCGCGGGCCTGCTCGGGCGCCATGTAGAACGGGGTGCCGAGGACGGCGCCGGTCTTTGTCGACGACGTGAGCCCGCCCGATTGGCCGTCCACCTTCTTGAACTTGGCGATCCCGAAGTCGAGCACCTTTGCGATCTCGTCGTCCTCGTCGGGGGTGCGAACGAGGAAGATGTTCTCGGGCTTCAGATCGCGATGCACGATCCCCCGCTCGTGAGCTCGCGACAACGCTCTTCCGACCTGGCGCAGGATGCGCGCGGTCTCTGCGAGCGGTAGGCGCCCCACGCGATCGAGTCGAGCGTCGAGGGGCTCCCCCAGGAGCAGCTCCATGACGATGTACGGCTTGCCATCGTCGGTGACGCCGTGATCGAAGATCTGGATCGCGTGCTTGGACTGGATCGTCGCCGCGGCGCGCGCTTCGTTGTCGAAGCGCGTGCGCGCTTCCTGACTGTCCGCGTACTCGACGTCGATGAACTTGATGGCGACGCGCGTGCCGAGCGAGGCATGCCGCCCCTCCCAGACCGTCCCCATGCCGCCGCGCCCGATCAGCCGGACGAGCTGGTACTTGCCCGCCACGAGTGCGTTCGAGGGGGGCGCTTCGGGGATTTCTGCCATAGTGAAGAGTCTCGCGAGCGCGCGGACAACGAGATCGAAGGTACCTCGCGCCCCATGGACCGTCCAGGACGGCGGGCGCGGGAATGCCTGGTCGAAGCGACTTGCCGCGCTGCAAACCAGCGAACCGGACGTTTCATTCGTTACGACGAATCAAAAGGCCGAAGGTTTCAATTGCGGATTCCCGCAAGTGATTCCTGTCCGGAAATGTGTGGCTCGTCGCTGCCGTCTACTGCTCGAGCGGGGTGACTCCCGAGTCCACAGGGACCACCGGCACCGGCACCGTCACGGTCCCGGCGTCCTCGACCGCGGTGACAGCGATGCACTCCCGACTCACCGGCTCGCAGATCGCCAGCCCCGGAGAGATGCAGTCTGGAATCGCGCAGAGATAGCACCCCTGGCTTTGCTCTCCGATGGTCGCGACGGCTAGCTCTGCGGTCTCCCTGTACTTCACGTTGACTGCGAACTCGCACGAGAGGATGCCGGTGCAGTCCTTCGGATTGCCGGCGACGAAGATGCATTGGGAGTCCGGAAGCGAGGGGTCGCACGCGCTCCAAGTCTGCAAGTCGGCGAAGGTGTTCGTCCGGAGCTGGCTGCAGGCGCCGCTCTCTCCGCATGCTTCGATCGAGGACGACGCCGCCGGAATGGTCAGAAGCACCGCACCGCACGCCAGCCAGAACGTCGAGGTGAGGATCCGTTTCGATTTCATCGGGGATTGCCTGCCTTGAGTGTGGATTGCATCGTGCTGGTCATCGGGCCTGCGGCTGCGCGGTCTTGTCGCGGAGGATGCGAGCGGCTTCTTTGTAGCTGGGGTCGTCCGGGTGAGCTGCGGCGAGGGCAGCGTATTGCTTCGAGGCCTCGTCGAAAGATCCCGCGGCGACCGCGTCGAGAGCCAAGCGCTCCGGGGTGCGCTTTCCAGGCGGAAGCGCGCTGAGCTTCGGTGCCGCTTCCGGGTGGCCATCCAGCGGGGCCGGAGGCGTCGTTGCCTGGTCCGACGCCGCGTCGGCGGCACCTCCGCCAGCGAGGCTCCCACCGCTGGCTCCCGCCGCGACGGCGGAGGCGGTGTCGCTGGCGTCGGACGTTGACGCTTGCGCACTGCTCGCGGGGGCGACACCCGCGTCACGGAGCGCTGCTGCGTGTTTCGCAGCGGAACCGGCGGCGGCGATCACCTTGGGTGGCGGGGGCGGCGCCTCGGGCTGCAGCATCAGGTAGCTCATCACGAGCGCGAACGGCATCAGAACGAGCGTCGCCTTCTTCACCGGCGAGGCCGATTGCCAGTACCCCTTCACGTTCGTTGCGCTCGCAGTCCCCGGGTTCGTGTCGGCGGACGGGCCGGGAGCGACCGGCGGAGAAGACGCATTCACCGGAGGCGCAGCGGGGGGATACCCCGGTGGCGCAGCTGCGGAGGGGCCTCCCGGTGGAGGGCCGTAGCCGGGGCGCGGCATCAGGGGTTGAGGTGCGATCATCGTCACCTCCTGCTGCGCCGGCGCCGCGACGGGGGGCGGGGCGGGGGGGGCTCCGACGGCCGTGGCGCGCACGGTGGTGGGGGAGTCGTCTGCCGGGGGTGGCGCGCTCGAGATCGTCTTCGCCGCATCCCGGAAGGCGAGTTGGTTGTCCATCGGGATGGTCGCCCCGAGGTCCGACGGCATGCCCGCGGCAGGACGCGGTGGAGGGAACTGTCCTCCCAGTGGCGGAGCTTCCGGGCTCGGCCCCTGCCTGGCCTTGTCGACCGCGTCCTGAACGGCTCGCTGCGCGGCGTGCCACAGCGCGCCTCCGTCGTGAACCGTGCGCTCTTCTTCGACGTAGCCCCCCGTGCGCGGCGCAAAGCGCATGATGAGGCACACTCCGCCGAATCGGAGCTCGCACGGAACAGGGGCCCTGGCCCAGCCCGTCCCAACGGGGGTTCCGGCGAGGAGGACGTGCATGTTCGGCGCCGCCGCCGCTGCGTGAACATTGCGACCGTCGAAGACGAGGTACACGTGAACGGGGTTCACGCCGTCGCCGAGCACCACCCATTGCCCTGCAGTGCCCACCGAGACCGGGTTCGCTGGAGTGCCCGGCGTGAACGTCAGCGTCGAGCGCTCGCTCTGACCGCTCAGCACGCTGATCTCGATGAGGTCGTTCTCACCGGCCATGGGTCGGAGCCCTTTCGCTCTGTCGTCGTCTCGCCATCTCCAACACGGGCTCCGGGAGGTCAACCCCGTGCTCGTGGAGCTGCGGCAGGGTCGAAGGGAGAATGCCCGTCGGAACGAGGTCGCTGACGATCTTGTTCTTCTCGTCGAATCCGCGGTAGTCGCGCACGAAAATGTCCTGAAGAAGATAGCGCTGGCTCTCGAGGTCGAAGCCGAGGACCTCGGTGATGTGCGTGACCTTGCGCGAGCCGTCCTGGAGGCGCGACACCTGCACGACGAGCTGAACGCCGGAGCCGATCTGCTGGCGCATCGCCGCGAGCGGCATGTCGATGTCGCTCATCATGCACATCGTCTCGAGGCGAGTGAGAGTGTCCTTCGGGTGCGTCGCGTGGAGCGTCCCCATGCACCCGCCGTGGCCGCTCGTCATCGCCTGGACGATGTCGAGCGCCTCGCCGCCGCGGATCTCTCCGACGACGACGCGATCGGGGCGCATGCGGAGCGTGGCGCGGAAGAGATCGCGGATCGAGACCGCTCCTTTCCCTTTCGGGTCCGGCGGCCGAGCCTCGAGCTGCACGACGTGCGGTTTCTGGAACTGCACTTCGCGCGAGTCCTCGATGACGACGACGCGCTCGCCATCCGGGATGAAGCCGGAGAGCGCATTGAGCATCGAGGTCTTGCCGCTTCCGGTCCCCCCCGCGATCATGATGTTGAGCTTCGAGATCACCATCGCCTGCAGCGACGCGGCAGCGATGCCCGTGAGAGAGCCGAAACCGACGAGGCGATCGACGGTGAGGGTCTCCTTGAAGAAGCGGCGTATGGCCACGTGCGGCCCGTCGGGGGCGACCGGGGGGATCAACGCCTCGACGCGCGACCCGTCCGGGAAACGCCCTTCGAGGATCGGGTGCGTTTCGTCGACATACTTGCCGACGTACTGCGAGAGGTTCCTCAGCGCGGCGAGGAGCGCTTCGCGGCTGGAGAACTTCGCGGGGACGAGCTCGAGCTGACCGCGCCGCTCGACGAAGATCTGATTCGGCCCGTTGATCATGATCTCGCTGACCGTCGCGTCGTCGAGATAGGGCCTGATCGGGGCGAAGAACTGAAGCAGCGTCTCTTCGAATACCTCCTTGGGGATCATGGCACGCTCTTGAGCAGGGAGGCGCGTGCAGCTTCGGCATACTCCCCAGCGGGGCTGAGGCGGATGTACTCGCGAAACTGCTTGTCGGCGTCGAGCAGCGACTCGCCGCTGTCGCGAAGGACGGACGCGAGGGCGTAGTGTGCGTCAGCGAGGTCGGGGCGCTCCTCGACGACCGTCCGCAGCCCGTCGCGCGCCCGCGTGAGGTCCCCCAGGCCGATGTAGATCGTCGAGACCGCGTAGCGGACCTCGGTGTCCCCGGGGTGACGGTGGAGATACTCTTCGCCGTACGTGGCCGCGGCGGGGTAGCGGTTGTCAGTGGTGCAGACCACGAGGAGGCGGGTTATCAAGAGCCGTTCGGGGCCACCCGATTTCATGGCTGCGACGAAGTACTGCTCCGCGCGCGTCAAATCGCCCGCCATCGCCGCGGCCTCTCCGCGCGCCTGCAGACGCGCCGGGGTCGTCTCGCGACGGATGATCTCCCCGTATTGCTGTGCCTTCTGCTGCGGAGCCTTCGCGCAACCGAAGCCACCGATCACGTTGAGCGCAAGAGCGAGGGGGAGGATCCACCGCGGCATCAGTGGCCTCTCGCCTTGAGCATTTGATTCTGCTGCTGAAGCCAGTCCACGTACGCCCCCTGCTTCCCCTCGGTGAGCGCGCGGAGCACCTTCACGTCGTTCTTCGCGAGCTGGAAATCGCCGACGGCGAGGAGGTGCTCCAGGCGCACGCGCCTCGCGCGGAAGTCCTGGGTGATGGACGCCCGAAGCTGCTGCGAGTCCGTCGCCGCTTCCGCAGCTCTCGCCTGCTCACCCCCCACCTTGAAGCACGCCGCGGCGAGGTCGTAGAGCTGCACGGCTTCGACGCCGTCCTTCGGGGCGAACGGGCTCCGCTCGCGCTTCCCCTCCGCGACGTCGAACTTGTCCGCGGCGACGGCCCGGGCTTGATCGGGCGCGCTCTGAGGGCAGGATGCGGCGGTCGCCGAAAAGAGATCCGGAGCCTTAGCCGGCGCCGTCGCCATCTGCTGCTCGTCGTTCGACATCAGCATGTAGGCGCCGGCCACGAGGACGACGACAGCGAGCACCTTCATCAGTGGGCTCGTCTGCTCCGCCTTCTTCTGTACGACGGTTCCCCCCTCGAACGCGGCGTCGCCGAGCGCGATGAAGATGCGAACCGAGCCGATCTTGAGGGGGACGTCTGGCGTGATCGGCATGTTCGTGAACGGCATCCCGTTCACCGTGGCCGCGGGCTCGAAGGCCTTGGTCTCCAGGCGAACCGTCCCGCCGATCACCTCGACGGCGACGTGCTCGTGCGCCGCCTGATCGAGCGGCAGCCGGATGTCGCAGTGCGCGCCGTTACCGATGAGCGCACGCTCGCCCTCGACTTGAGTGACTTCCTTCCGCCCATCCGGGTAGCGGATCTCGAATCGAAGAAGGCTCACATTCCACCCTGCTGAAGCTTCATGATCATCGGTGACACGATCAGAATGAGGATGCAGACGAAGACCATCATCAGCGGCGCGACCATGGCGACGCCGGCCTTCGCGGCCGCCTCTTCCGCGCGCACGCTCCGCCGATTGCGCGACACCTCCGCCTGGATCCTGAGGACGTGCGCCACGGGGTTCCCGCGCAGCTCTGCCTGAACGACGGCCCCGACGAACTCCTTCACCGGGTCCGATGGGACGCGCTCGGCAAAGTCCTCGAGTGCTTGTCTGCGCGTGCGGCCGACCTGCAGCCCCTGGAGGATGAGCGTGAACTCCTCGACGAGCGCGTCGTCGGGAGCTCCGGACTTCTCGACGACTTGCCGCACGGCCCCCGGGAAATCGAGCCCCGCCCCCATGCCGAGCGCGAGAAGATCGATCGCGTAGGGGAGGCGGCGATTCACGTCCTTGAAGCGATCGGCCGCGGTGCTCGACAGCGTCATGGAAGGGGCGACCGCGCCGAATCCGCCGCAGGCGATGACGAGGATCCCACCCATGCCGCTGAGTGAGCCGAGCAGATACCCGGCGCCGAGCCCCGCCACCCCCGTGATGATGCTCAGGGCGACAAGCTCCTCGGGGAGCAGTCCCAGGAAGTCACCGGCGATCGAGATTTGGTGGTTCAAGGAATCTTTCTGCGATTGCGTCATGAGCCCGCTGATGCGCATGCCGAGCCAACGCACGAGCGGCTCGAGGCTCTGCCACGTCTCGTTCCGCTCGAGGGCACGCTGACGCTTGAGCCCTCGCAGTCCCATCCGCTTGCCGTCGCCGAGCGGCGCGTCGGCGGCAGCGTACGCGATGAAGAAGAACGCCAGCGCCACACAGATGCAGAGCATGACCTTCAGGATGAAGATGCGGTGCTTCATATGTCCACCGTGAGCACCTTGCGGGCGACGAGGAGTGAGCCGATCCAGAAGGTGAGCGCGATCGTGATGACGATGTAGCCCACGAACGTCTTTTGAAGCGGGTCGAAGTAGCCGGGTTGCACGGCGTTGAACGCGCCGCAGATCGCGAAGGGGAAGATCGCGAGGACCCAGAGCTGCGCCTTTCCTTCGCCCGTCTTCGAACGCACGACCCCCTCGAGTCGGTTCATCTCGCGGATCGTGGCCGCCGTGGTCTCGAGGACCACCGGTAGGTTGCCCCCTACCTGGAGCCCGATGAGGACAGAGCTGAGCGCGGAGTCCATCGTCCGGCTGCCGATGCGCGACGACATGTTGACGAGCGCTTGCTCGAGCGTGTTGCCGACGCGCATCTCCTTCACGACGCGCTCGATCTCTTGGCGCGTGGGGTTCTGAAGGATCGGCACGCAGGCCTGGAGAGCGGCGGCAGGGCCGGGCACGGTCTTCATCGAGTTGGCGAGCGCGAGGATGAAGCCGTCGACCTGGAGCTCGAGCTTCTCGATTCTCTTTTTTCGTTCCTGCGAGAGCCAGAGAACAGGGCCAATCGCGATCGCGGGGACGATGAAGTACCAGTAGGGGACCTCGACGAACCCGACCTCGATCGTCAGGACCCCGCCGATCAGCGCCCCCTGCCACTGGACGATCTTCTTCGACGACCCTTCGAGAAAGAGGAGACGCAGGGTCTTGTCGAGGTAGTTCGTGTACTTCGACCAGAGGCGCGTGACGAACGTGTCGCCGTAAACGGCGACGTTGAAGAGGCACGCGAACCCGACGAAGGCGAGCGCGAGCCCGCCGAGCTTCAGCGCCAAGAGCTTCGTGATGTGGAGTTTCACAGGTACGCCTCCCCGCGCTTCATCAGTCCCATGACGATGAAGTCGTTCAAGAACGTGGGGAGGAAGCCGGTCGCGCGGAACTCGCCGAGGACCTTCCCCTTGTCTCCCGTCCCGGTCCGATAAAACTGGAAGATGGGGACGAGCTCGACGTCGCCCTCGTCGTTGATCCCGACCACTTCCGTGATCGCCGTCACCTTCCGGCTCCCGTCGGAGAGGCGCGACTGCTGAACGAGGAGGTGCACGCTCCCGGCGATCTGCTCGCGGATCGCACGCACCGGGAGCTCGATCCCCGCCATGAGGCAGAGTGTCTCGAGACGCGCGACCGCCTCTCTTGCGCTGTTCGCGTGGGTCGTCGTGAGCGACCCATCGTGGCCCGTGTTCATGGCCTGGAGCATGTCGAGCGCTTCGCCGCCGCGGCACTCGCCGACGACGATCCGATCGGGGCGCATGCGCAGCGCGTTCTTGACCAGATCGCGGATCGAGTACTCCCCCTTCCCCTCCATGTTCGCCGGGCGGGTCTCGAGCGAGACCACGTGCGGCTGACGGAGCTGGAGCTCCGCCGCGTCCTCGATCGTGACGATCCGCTCGTCCGACGGGATGGCGCCGGAGAGGACGTTGAGGAGGGTCGTCTTCCCGCTCCCCGTGCCCCCCGCGATGACGATGTTCTTCTTTGCGATGACGCACCGGGTGAGGAAGCTCCCCATCTGCTTCGTCAGAGCGCCGAAGGACACGAGCTTTTCGAGGTCCAGCGGCGAGCGAGAGAACTTTCGGATGGTGATCGCCGAGCCGCGCAGCGCGAGCGGGCGGATGACGGCGTTCACGCGCGAGCCGTCGCTGAGGCGAGCGTCGACCAGCGGCGACGACTCGTCGATTCGGCGGCCGAGCGGCGTCACGATGCGCTCGATGACGGCGCGAACGCGCTCGTCGTCGGTGAACCGAGCCTCGGACTGGAAGAGCTTCCCCTTCTGCTCGATGTAGATGGTGTCCGGATCGACGACCATGATCTCGTTCACGCTCGGGTCGCTCAAGAAGCGCTCGAGCGGCCCGAGGCCGAGCGCCTCGTCGGCGAGCTCTCCGATCAGCGCGTCGCGGTTGATCGACTCCGGGATGGTCTGATCGATCGAGCGCACGATGCGGCGCAGGGCGTTCAGCACCTTGGGCCGAAGCGAGGGGTCTTCGAGCTTCGACGGCTCCACGGTCGCGAGGTCGAGGTGGTCGAGGAGGAGCTTGTGGATTTCGCGGCGGAGCGCCACGTTCTCGCGGCGCGCCTTCTCCTCGGCCTGTTCGTTCGCCCGATCGAGCTGCGCAGCTGCGTCTTTCTTCTCGACGGCATGGGCGGCTGCTAGGGCGTCCTCCGCGATGATCACGCTCGGCGGGGCGATCGTCGGCTTGAGAGAGATTTCGACGGGGCGCATGGGCGCGATTGGGACGGGCGCGGCCGGTACGCCAAGAGCCGGTGGTCTCTCCGGCGTCGCGAGCCAGACGGTGTACTCGCCGACGACGATCGGGACGCCGAATGGGACCTCGGCGCGCGAGCCCTGGACGAAGACGTTGCCGGCGAGCGTTCCGTTCGTCGACGAGTCGGTTACGCGCATCGCGGGACCGTTGAGGTCGATGCTCGCGTGGTTCCTCGAGACGAGGGCGCTCTCGAAGGAGAGGCTGCACGTCGGTGCACGGCCGATGGTGACGACGCCGTTCGACACTTCCATGTCGCGTCGCTCCGTTCGGCCGGTGCACTCGATCACAACCTGTACGAGCATCGTCGAGACTCCGGTTGGCCCCGTTACTGCTTCGGCACGTCGGCGCCGCCGCCCGGGCGCTTGTCGTAGGCGTTCATCTTCGAGAACTCGCCGTGGAAGTCGCGGTACTTCGAGAGCGAGCTGTTGACCATCTCCTGGACCCTCGTCGGGATCGCCGTGATGACGCTCGGCACGATGATGACGCACCCCTCGGTCCCTTGGGTGTCGTCGTTGTGCGAGCCGAAGAGCAGGCCCAGAACCGGGATGTCCTTCAGGACGGGGATTCCGGTGATCGTGTGCGTGGTGGATTCGGTGTGGATCCCCGCGACGACGAGCGCCTGTCCGAGCTTGAGACTCACGTCGGTGGACAGCTTCGAGGTCTCGCGCCCCGGGATCGGCGTCCCGGAGACCGAAGCGATCAGGCCGGCGACGTCCACGTTCATCTTGATTTCGACCTCGTTCGAGGTCTGGTTGTAACGCGGGGTGAGGGTCATATCGACGCCGTAGTGGATCTTCTGCAAGCCGACGCCGAGCCCCGTCGTGACGACGAAGTTCTGTTCGCCGCCATTCTCGAACGTCGTCTCGACGCCGTTGTTCGCGAGGACCGTCGTGTGCTTGAGGACCTTCGCCCAGCCGGTCGTGGACCCGATGTCGAGGACCGGGAGCGGCTGATTCGTCAGCGTAGCCGTCGCGACCGTCGGAACTCCGGCGAGGAAGCTGTAGGTGATGTTGTCGTTCACCGCGGTCGGCGCGCCGATCGTCGCCGGCCAACCGATACCCACCGTGTAGCTCGAATCGACGTCGTACTGGACGAAGTAGAAATCGATTCGGATCATGAACCGCGAGAGCTCGTTCGACGCGATGATGCCGCTCGGGGTGAGCTGCACGAGAGAGTCCACCTGGTTGGGGTAGAGCGACGCGACGTGCGCGACACGCTTCAGATCGCCATCGGTCGCGACGGTGCCGTCGATGACGATGTGCGCCCCGACGCGCCGCACCTGCACCCCCGGGAGCCCCTCGAGGAGCTGCGAGAGCTCGTGCTCGACGACCTGAGGCGAGCGTAGGAAGACGTCGATGTTCAGCGTGATCTGCGAGCCGTCGTTCCTGATGAGCAGAAGCGTCGTCGAGCCCGGGCGCTTGCCCGCGAGGACGAACTGGCTGGCATCGGCCGTCAGCTTGATGTCGATGATGCCGGCGACCCCCTCGGAGTAGTTTCGAATGTCCTTCGCAGAGACAATCTTGGTCTCGCCGATGGCGAGGGTGATCGTCTCCCCGTTCTGCACGACGCCGACGGAGCCGCCTTGCGCCTCCGCAGTGCGCGACGCGAGAGCGAGGCCAGCGATGCCGACGGCGAGCGCAAGCGCGAGCCCCCGCATCGTGCGGTTCGGGCTAAACGAGAGGCGAGCAGGGTGCATGCGCTTCATTTCGCCCCCTGGTCGGCTTCGAGGAGCTTCGTGGGGGCGTTGGGGTTGCCGTGGCGGTGGCTCCCCGGCACCGTCGGCCTTTTCGTCGAGTCACCGAGCTGCGTGTTCGTGAGGTCGGAGAGGTTCTCGGAGATCTTCTGGTCGTCCGGGTTCCGGATGACGACCGTGAGCTTCCCCTTCTCCATCGCAAGCGCGAGGAGCTGCCCCTCCTGAATCGACACGCTCAGGGTCAGTGTCGTGGCGCGCCCCATCAAACGTTTCTGCTCGGCTGTGTGCTCCATGCTCCCCGTCTCCTGACCCGCGGCGAGGACGAGCACACGCTGGAGCAGCACGCTCGCTTGCTTCGTCTCTCCGAAGACGCCGATGACGTCGACGAAGTCGCCCGGATGGATGAGTGTGAGCTCGTCGTCGAAGGTCACCTTGATCGGCATCGCACGGTTGCCGGGCTGGACCAGCGAGCTGAGATCGCGCTGATCGTCCGTCGTGGCAATGACGTCCGTCCACGTGATCGTCTGCTCGACGGGGACGTTGCTCGTCGCCCGCAGGCCGAGGATCTTGTCCTTCTCGGAGGCGCGGATCGCTCGGTCGTCCACGTAGGCCAGCGGCACTTCGCGCGTCCCGAGCATCTCGTCGGCGATCGGCTTTCCTCGCTGGATCGGGGCGATGGCGACGAGGAGGTCAATCTTCCGCCCCCCCGAAGCGTCGTCCTCGAAGCGCTTCATGTAGAGAACGAGCAAGACGACACCCGCGATACCCGCGAGCAATCCGAGGAAAACGGGGCGGATCTTCATGGGAAATCGTGGCCTCGCGCTTGCGAGGCGGCGACGGATCAGAGGTCTAACAGAGAAGGGGAGGGGGAGGGAACGGGTTGAGGTGGGGTCGGGGTCCTCAGTTCGGGACGTGCACCACGACCTCGCTCGGTGAGCCGGTGCGGGTGGTTTGTGTGGCCGCCACGAGGGTGTGACGGTCTTTGGGGGTCAGCGTCAGGTAGAGCATGTTGCCGGCGTCGGCCACGTACACGACGGTGTTCTTGCGCTCGACCCCACCGTTTGCGGCTACCCACCCGAGCGACTTCATCTGCGCGTCGTAGTACTCACGCAGCGCCTGCTTGTTAAGGGTCGAGTCGTAGAGGTAAACGCCGAAGGGGACCTGGGCGGCGGCAGCCGACAGGATCCGTCGCGAGCTCGGCGGCCGTGCGACGACCGTGGTGTCCTCACCGGCGGCGTCCCCTTTGGCCGGAAACATCTCCTTGAGGCTCACGGATGAGTCGCTCCACACGGTGGTCACCCGCGTCGTCCCCTGTGGAAGGCTCGTCGCGTAGACATACCGGAGCCGACCGAACTCGGAGAGGTCGTAGGACTTCGAGAACGCCTTCAGGCGCGTGGGGATGTCTTTCACCGTCCACGGTCGGTCGTCCATGAAGCAGGTGAGGGCGCCGTCACCGTTCGCCTCTGTCCGCATCACGCCGAGTCGGACCGACTCGTTCGGAACGGCGGCGGTGACCTTGTCCTGGAGGGTCGCGGGGATATCCTCGAGCGCGCGCGCGAGGAACTGAGGATGCGCGCGGCACACCGTCTCGAACCGGTCGAGGACCTCCTTCGGGGTCTCGCTCGTGAGCGCGTTCGACACGTTCATCGTCGCGCCGTTGATGAAGATCGTCTTCGTCGTCCCGAGGACGTCGCCGAGTGACGCGAGCTCCCGGCCGGCTTGTAGCGTTCCTTCGCGCAGGTCGGCCAGGACGACGCGCGTCCCCACCGCGGCGCTGACGAACAGCGCGAAGACGGCGTACGCCGTGAGGCGCAGGAGTGCCAGGGTTCGATCGCGCCACCGGCGGAAGCTGAGCCAGCGCTCCCACGGCGCGCGCGCCGTGTATCTCTTCGCTGCGGGTGATGTTTGGTTGGAGCTGCTCATGGCACGTTGAAGAGTGAGGAGGCGTAGTTCCACGCGCCGGCCGCGGTGCCCGCCTGCGGGACGTCGCCGCAGCTCATGAAAGAGTTGTTCGTGAGGGTCGTGCTGAAGCCCATCGCCGGCCCGAGCGGGGAGGATTGGGCGGAGGCGCTCACCGGCGTCTGCAACGTGATGACGGCGATCGGGTCGCCCGTCATGCCCGCGGAGCCGAGCGCCGAGTTGACCGGATTGCCGGTGTTCTGGCCCACGCTCGGATTGCTCCCCGGCGCGCCCGAGGGCCCTTGCGCCGAGCCATTCTGCTGTCCCGACTGCGATGTGTTCGAACCGGATCCAAGATCCTGCTGGACGAGCGCCGTCGGGCTCCCCTGGCAACCATTGAGCGCGTACCCGACGGCCGCGGCCCGCGCGAGCCGCCCGATTCGGAGCTTCTGCTGATACATCGTGCGGAAGTAGGTCATCCCGAGGAAGAAGAGGATGAAGACGGCGATCACGCAGACCGCCTCCACCATCGCGGCGCCCCGCGCGCGTGCTCGGCGAGAAGCCGCTCTTGTCCTCGGTCTGGTTCCCGCTAGGGTTTCGGCTCGGGTCTTCATCGCCATCCCCTCAGTGGATCGTCGGCCCGTTCGTGCCGGTCGTGGTGATTGCGTTGATGATGCCGAGCTTGGCCACGCCCGTGTAGAAGTTCGTCCCCCCCAAAGACTTTGCCCCGTCCGCGACGACCGCGGCGCCCCAGCGCAGAGACGCGGCATCGGCGTAGCCGGCGACGAGGGCCGTGTCGCCGCCGAGCGAGTTCGGGTTCGACAGGCGGAAGCGCGCCCGCCAATAGAAGTTCCACATGGCGTTCGGGCTCATTCCGCTCCAGGGGCCCCCCTGGTCGTAGAAGAACTCCGCCTGCGCCCAGCTCGCCGTCTGCCCTTTGGTGATGTCCGGCCCGTTCATCGTGACCTTCCCCTGGCCCGCGATGCTCACGAACTTGGGGGAGACGCCGACGCGCGACTGGCTGCTGCTGTCGCTGAGGAGCCCGCTCATGATCTGACCCGCCGCGCAGCCGTCGTACCAGTCCGAGTTCACGGCTGCCGGTGCCTCGTCCCCCCCGCCCGAGCTCTGGTTCGACCCGAGGGACGAGCTCGCGCTCGAGCCCGCGTCGCTGCAGTTCGACTGCGTCTGGTTGCAGACGTTGTTGTAGCCGTTCATCTGCGACTGCGCGCTCGCGATTGCCGACGCGCTCGCGTCCTGGGCGACGAGCTGGTTGTAGTTCTGGGTCGCGGCGTCCGCCTGGTTGCAGGCCTGTCCGGTGGCGTTCCCGCAGGCCGAGTTCGTCAGGCCGGAGAGGTCGGGCGGCGAGGACGAGCCGCCCGGGAGCCCGCAGAAGTAGCTGGGGGCGAGGTTCAAGACGGCGGTGAGCGCGCCGCCGAGCAGGCTCCCGATCGCCCCGGGGACCACGTCGCTGATCAGGTTTCCGACGTCGGAGTCCGCCTCGTTGCAGAGCTTGTCGAGGGAATCGTCCGTGACGGGGAGCGACATCGTCGACGGAGGAAGCCCGGAGCTGAAGACGCCCGGGGCCATCGTGACGGGGTACTTGCTCTGCATCTCTTCCGCGCCGGCGATCGCCGCCGCGGGTGTCGCGTCGGCGATCGCGTTCCACGCGGTGTTCAGCCCCTGCAGAGCGTTGTCGACGGCCGGGTTGAGGACGTTGGACTCGAACTCTTGCAGGTCCGCGAGGAAGTCCCCCAGCGCGCTCGCGATCGGGATGGCCCACGCCCCGAAGGGCTCGATGGCCGCGATGCCCGCGAAGACTGCCGTGAGGACGGTGACGACGGCCTTCACCATGTTGACGACGACCCGGATCGCGAGGATCGCCGCCATGATCAGGTTGATCATGACGATGATGTTCATCCCGCGCGCCTGGATGACCGCCGCGCTGAACGCCACCGAGTCCGCCGCCTCTTGCATCCGCTCGCGGAAGATGAGCGCGTCGCCGATCCCCGCGATGTACCAGAGCCCCCCCACGAGGATCACGCACATGAAGATCCCCATCACCATGATCGCGCCGCGATCGTCGGCGACGATTCCGCCTTGGGCTCGGGTTTGGGGCTTCATTGGCAGTTCGAGTTGTAGGTGTAGGAGGCGCCCTGGTAGGGGAAGACCCCCTCGGAGCGGATGGGAATGTTCGGAGGGAAGAGGCCCCACATGCTGGAGAAGTGACTCGACCAACCGTTGCACAGGATCACGTTCGCGAACGCGACCCTGCAGATGAAGGTGGCGTTCACGCGCGTCCTGATGACGGAGATCGACGCGGGGGGCGTCATCGGCGTGTAGCTCGGAGTCGCCCCGTTCGCCGCTTGATCCGGGCCCCCCGGCGTCGCCGGGTACTCGATGAAGTTGGGACCCGTGGGGTCTTGCCCCAGGGTGCCGTCGAGGATCAGGGGAGTGAGCGCGACGTAGGCTGCCGCGGAGACGTAACTCTGTCGCGTGCTCGAGAGCGTGTTCACGTTGCCGTTGTCCCCGACGTTTTGAGGGCACTCGGCGACGACGACCGCCGCGGCGCGCGCCGCTACGAACGCGGCGTGATCGACCATGAGCTTCGCGTAATAGAGGATGGAGACCTGCCAGAGGCAGAGGAAGAAGACGAGGAAGGGGAGAAACGCCACGAGGAACTCGACATAGACGGCGCCGCGCGCGTCTTTTGCGAGCCCAGGCCGCTCCCGCTCCCCCCTCCTGTCGCTCACGGCAGCTCCCCCCAGTGCATCACGACCGTGACCGCCGCCCCAACGAAGATCGACGGGCCAAGTCGGAACCAGGTCATCAGCTCCGGCGGGACCTCCTTGCGCTTCTCCGGCTTGCGGAACGGGTTCACGACGAGCGCCAGCGAACGCCCGAGCGTCTCGAGGAGGAGCCCCTTGTAGGCGAGCTGCGCCGGCGCGATGAGCGCGGCCGCGATGAACGCGTAGGTCTCGGCCTCGAGGCCGTCCATTGGGTGGCAAAGGGCTCCGATGGCTGCAAAGAGCTTGATGTCCCCCCCACCGATTGCCCCTTTCCAGTAGAAGAACGCGGGGACGAGCGCGCAGACGACCGCGCCCACCGCCGAAGAGCCGAGGCCGTTGAGGCCCCCTCGCCACGAGTGGCTGAAGGCCATGCCGGCGAAGAAGTGCCAGATCAACCCGGCGGCAAGAGCGCCGAGGGTGAGCCAGTTCGGGATGTGCCCGGTCTTGGCGTCCGTCAACGCGGCAATGCCCGCGACGACGGCGGCCGCTATCAGGAAGTACATCATTCCGACGCCCTCGGTCGCAAACGGTCGAAGACCAACGCCGCCAAGAGAAACCCGTCCCCCGGCCTTCCTTCCATTAGGAGAGGAGAGGCCGGGGGGAGGGGTTGGCGGATCAGGAGGACTGGACGTTGATGACCGTGTCGCCCTGCTGCTGGATCTTCGCCTGCACGCTGGTGCCGAAGTACTTGAAGCCGGCCATCGCGAGGATCGCGACGACCCCGACGAGGATGATGTACTCCACCATGTTGGCGCCGCGGGTGTCCTGGATGAACTTGTTCAGACGAGCGAGTGACATCGTGAATCTCCCTTTCTTATCCCCGAGTTTTGGTCTCCCCGTTCACGGGAACGGGTAAAGCACGTAGTCGCGAACGTGAGCGAAGCTCGTAGCCAACGCGACACCGCAATAGAGGAGGGCAGGGATGGTGAGAAGGGCAACGAAGCCCGTCACCGCCGCGTACTCCGTCATCATCGCGCCGCGTTGGTCCGAGAGGAGGTGTCTGAAGATTCGCATCAACATGGCCCCCTCTGGATTCTGCGGTGGATGACCTACAGCGGATCAGATGTGGTTCAGAAAACCGCTCTTGTCAAACGAGCGCCGGCGCCTTCACAGCCCCCCCGTTCGCCTGACAAGAGCGAAGGTAGTCAGGGTTTGGCGTGTGTGCATGTCACCCAAACTGATTAACTCTGGTGATAGCGGCACACAGCGTCACGGGGCTTCGCGGGGGGAGGTTTCTGCGGGTTTCTCCCGCAAAATCATGGCGAGTCGGGCTCTGTACTCCGCGGGGACGAGCGAGGTGGCGTCGAGCCAACGTAGGAGAAGGGAATCGCGAGGGGGGGGGAGGAAGCCCAAACGGACGTGTGATTCGCCTCGAAGAGTCTGGAGCGAGGCGTCGTCGCCCGCCGCCCCGAGTGCGTCTCGTCGCACGAAGAGCCCCGCGGCGTGCCCATCGGATGGGGGGTCTTCCGTCGACGAGTAGGCGTGGATGGGGGTGTAGTCGGACGAGAAGCGCGGGTCTTCTTCGAGCGCCGCCGCCTTTGCCCAGATGTCTGCCGCGTGGATGAACGTCGGGCGAACCTCGCCGAGGATGTACTCCCGCGTGGCAGGAGGATCTCGGAAGAGCGTGCGCGCGATGCGCTCGTCGCAGAGCCCCGCGAGGTCGACGACCCGCAGGTGTGACCAGAGGAGCATCCCGCCGACGTCGGGGAGAAGGACCGACGCGCTCGACGCACCCGCGCTGGGCGGCGCGGTCGCGATATGAAGCGCCTCTGCGTAGCGGTCGATGCGCTCCGCGAACGCGCGACGAACGTAGAAGAGGCCGATGCTCGGGGCGCGGGCGAAGACGAGCGCGCGCCCGGAGAAGTCGGGCGCGCACGCGATGAGCAGGCTCGCGACGAGCGCGCCGACGGCGAGTCTCTTTCGCCGGACCGCGGGAACATCGAGCGCGACGTCGAGGAGCGAGAACGCCGACGCGTAGTAGAGCGGATAGAACGGAGTGGCGAAGCGGTTCTCCTCCATCCGATCCTTGGGCAGGAGCATGAAGTCGGCGAGGGCCACGAACGCGAACGCGATCACGCTCGCGAGCCGAGCGTCGAAGCGACCGCGCACGAAGAGGATGCGCGCTGCCACGAGCGCGGCGACCAAGACGCCGTTCGTCACGATCCCGGCGAACGCCGCTTCGAGCAGCCCTTCGAGCTTGTGGACTCCGTTCGGCATCAGGAACGCGAACTCGAGCGCGTCTCCGAGGCGAACCCCCCCTTTCGCGACGTACGTGTTCGGGACGAGGTGGTGAAAGAGGATCAGGCGCGCAAGAATGAAGATCGCCATGGGGCCGCCGAAGGCGACGACGTACGCGGCGAGTCTCTCGCGCGAGCGCCCGTCGAGGCGCGTAGCGAATACGATCGCGGGGGGGAGAATCGCGAACAGGATGCCGTCGGGTCGCGTCGTCGCTACGAGCACCGCGGCGAGCCCGCATAGGACGAGCGGGCGCTTCTTCGTCTGGTCCGCTTCGAGCGCGCGGAGCGTGGCGTAGGCGAGAAGAAGTATCGTGAAAGTGTAGAGCGCGTTCTCGAGCCCCGACATGCACCAGATCACGAACGACGGATTGACCGAGCAGAAGACGAGCACGGCAGAGCCGACGAGGATCGGATGGACGGCCGTGCGCCGCACGATCGCGAGCAGCGTCGCGTAGCTCGCGACGACGAACGAGGCGCCGAGGATTTTCACGGTGACGGTGAGCGCCAGCGCTCCCGTTCGCGCGAAGACCGCGAGGAGGAGCACCCACAGCGCATCGGTGAATCCCTCGACGGGAGGAGCGCCGGGCTGAGACACGAAGCCGAGACCGTGAGCAAAGTTCGTCGCGTACGCGATCGAGATTCCGGCGTCGTCGATGAGCCACGCGCTGTACGCGGTCGCGTGACCCAGGAAGAGACAGGCGCCGAGGAAGAGGACCGTCGCCGCGAGGACGACGTCTCTCGCGTCGCGCGCGCGCGGAGCGTCGCCGCCGGATTTGCCTGTGTGGAGGGCGTCCACTAGATTGCGCGCCACTTGTAGCACCGAGATTCGGCCTTCTCATCAAGTAGACCGCGCTCTGTTCATTGGGGCGCCCCTTACCGGAGAACTTCGCATGCGCCGTGGCCTTCCTGCCGCCGTAACCGTCTCGTTCCCGCTCCTTCTTGGTCTCTTCGCTGCCTGCTCGTCGTCGTCCCCTCCCGCGGCGACCGCAGACGCAGGGGGGAGCAGCGGGAGTGGAAGTGGAAGTGGAGGTAGTAGCAGCGGAGGGGGGAGCGGGAGCAGCAGCGGTGGCTCGAGCGGGGGGAGCAGCAGCGGCTCGAGTGGCAGCGACGGCGGGCGCATCGCGGCGTCGTGCGCGCAGCTTCAATCCCAGGCGGCCAGCGCGGGATTCGCCTTCGAGACCGGGAGCTGGGGTCCGATCCCGACGGCCCTGCAGTCCGTTCCGTCGGGCGCGACGCTCTGCGGGACGGAGTCGATGGGGGACGCAGCGGTCGGCGACAACGATTTCGTGATCGTCGACTCGCCGCTCACGGGGCAGGCGCTCGCGACCTTCTACGCTCCGCTCGCTCAGGGGATGGGCTGCACGCAGGATCAGACCTCCGGGACCTCGCTCGGGGTCCTCTTCTCCTGCCCGAACAACATGACGTTCACCGTCGTACCGAATTCTGTGGAGGCCTACCTCTCGCTCACGTACGGGGAGTGAGGGGCCCTCCCGCCTCCGCCCGCAAGAAAACCGGTGTATCTTTCACCCGTGATTCGCATCGTGCAGCTCGCGCGTCTGACGCCGCTGCTCGCGCTTTTCGCGACGGTGTCGCTCGCGTGCCTCTCGTGCTCGAAGATGGACGTCGGGATCGACGAGCCGAAGCCGGTGCCGTTCGAGGTGCAGATCACCGTGACGAGCGATCCGGGGCAGCCGCTCCCGGGCGCCTTCATCATGGCGGGGACGAAGATCGTCGGGAAGACCGACGCGAACGGCGGGGCGAAGGTGCGCTTCGGCGGGAAGGAAGGGGACCAGGTCGAGCTCTCCGTCAAGTGCCCCGCCGAATACCAGTCGCCGACGACACCGCTGAACATCGCGCTCCGCCACCTGAGCGCGGGCTCCCGTCCGCCGCAGTTCGAAGCGCAGTGCTCGCCGATGCTGCGCACCGTGGTCGTCGGGATTCGCGCCGACAACGGGGCCAACCTCCCCGTGAACTACCTCGGGCGAACGGTCGCGAGGACCGACGCCTCCGGGGCCGCCCTCTTCACGCTGAAGGTCAAGCCCGCCGAGCAGGTGCTCGTCACGCTGAGCACCGCCGAAAAGGGCTCCGAGCTGCTCCGACCGGAGAGCCCGACGCTCACGTTCCTCTCCAAGGACAAGGACGACTTCGTCCTGCTCGAACAGATCTTCACCACGCAGAAGGTGAAGCCGACCTACCACGCGAAAAAGAAGGTCGTCGGGCCGACGCCTCTGTGAATGGGAATGGCTCCGCCGTCGGAACGCTGGCTCGAGCGCTTCCTCACGCGTGAGCGCGTCCGGCGCTTCTCGATCGCGATCCTCGCCGTCAACCTCGTCCTTTACGCTGCCGTCGTCGCGCGCGGGAGGTTCCCGTTCGACGCGCAGGGGACGATCATCCTCCCCGATTTCATGGCGCACCTCACCGGGGGGGCGCTCCTCGCCCAGGGGCGCGCGCGCGAGCTCTACGACGTCGCCGCGCAGTCGGCCTTCCAGCTGGGGATCACGCACGACGCGAAGATCATCGACGTCTTTCTCTCGCCGCCGCTCACGGCGTGCCTCTACGCGCCGTTCGCGCTGCTCCCGTATTCGTGGGCGACCGTAGCGTGGACGGCCGTGTCGCTCGGGCTCCTCGTTCTGTCGGGGGGGGCGCTGCGTCGGCTGACTCCGTCGGTCGCACGGGACGACAGGGTCGTCTTCTTCGTCGCCTTGGCCGCGAGCCAGCCGGTCATCCAGCTCCTCGGCAGCGGACAGGACACGGCGATCTCGCTCCTCCTGTGGACGTTCGGCACGCACTTCGCCCTCGGGAGGCGCGACGCGTCGGCGGGGGCGACCTTCGCGCTCGGGCTCTTCAAGCCGCAGCTGTTCCTGCTTCCGCCGCTGGTCTTTCTGGCCCTTCGACGGTGGCGCGCGGTCGCGGCGTGGGCTGCGGCGAGCGCGGCGCTCGGGGCGATCACCCTCTTCGTGTTCGGGGTGGACGGCGTCCGCGGGTGGCTTCGGATCCTCGCGTCGCCGGAGTACCTCGTCTCTCTTCGCGCGGGGCGCGCGCTCCGGATGGCGAGCTTGGCGCCGCTTCTCCTGTCGATCGCGCCCGATTCGCTCGTGAGCGTGGCCGACGTCGCCGGGAAGGTGCTCTGCGCGGCGCTCGTCGTGGCGACGATGGGGCGGAGCGTCGCTACGCGCGCGGGCCGGGCGGTCGACGAACGTGGCGTCTGGGCGCTCGCGTGCGTGGCGACCCTCCTCGTGACCCCGCACCTCTTCTATTACGACCTCGCGCTCCTCGCGCTCCCCGCGGCGCTCCTCCTCGAGATCTCCGGCACGTACTCGCACGCATCGCGCGTCGCGCTCCTCGCGCTCACGCTCCTCACGTGGACGGGGGCAGCGCGAATACCGTTCGAGAGCGCAGCGTGGCCCGTCCGCTTGCTCGCGGCCTCGTGGACGGCGATCCCGATGTTCTTCCTCTGGCGGGAGATCCCGACGCGACGGAGCGAACCCGTCAGCGCGTGAGGCGGAAGACGCGCCAGTCGCCGTCCTCGCGGGTAAGTGTCCACCCCGGTTCACTGGCGAGGAAGCGCGCCATCGGGTGCCCCGAAGAGACGAGCGCCGTATCGGCCCCCGCGTCGCGAAGCGCGGTACGGCGCGCGTCGGGGGGCGTCCCGACGGTCTCGAGCGACCAGAACGCGGTGAATGCGTCCGCCGAGTAGCAGTCGTTCCGCGAGTCGAAGAAGACGCGAACGCCGCGCGGGAAGCCGTACCAGATCGCGAGACCGGCGGTGGGGAAGGGGACGAAGGTGCGTGCGCCGTCGGGGACGCTCGCCATCGCGCGCAGGAACCCCGGCCCCGCGGCGATCCATTCCGCCGGAGCGCGGCGATGATGGCTCACGGCGAAGGCAGCGAGGCCGAGGACGTACGCGGGGGCGAGGACGAGCGCAGAGACATGTCGACGAGGAGGAGTGGGCTCGAACGCGACGAGGTCGTCCGCATAGGGGAGCAGGAGCAGACAGGACACCAGACCCGCGAGCTCCAGATGACGCGCGTGCATCACGGCGAGCGCGAAGAGCGCCAGACAGAACAGCGCGCGCGCCCGGTACCGCGGGTGGCGTGCGGCGCCGACGGCCAGCGCGACGAAGAGGAGAAGCGCGAGGAGATCGACGGGCCCCACGGTGTAACCCCACGCCCCCGCGAACGATCCGAACTCCTTGATGTGGAGGTTGATGAGGCGGTAGACCCCCTCGCTCCCGCGGAAGTACCCCCAGACGAAGCGGTGCAGCGCGAGGCCGTACGGGGTCGCCAGCGTTGCGAGAGCCATGGCCCCTGCCGCGGCGAGACGGCGCACGCGGTCGTCTCTTTGATCGGCCGCCGCGACGAGGACGATCACGACCCCGATCGGAAAGCTCCCGTGCGCGTTGGTCCAGACGAGCTCGATCAGCGTCGCGAGCGCGGCGCTCCACCAGGTGAATCGCGGCGCGAACGCCACCAGCGTGAGCGCGATCGGAAAGACGAGCGCGACCCCCGTCGGGCGCGCCGACAGGAAGCGCCCGCCGAAGAAGACGACCGCCGCGAGGAGCATCAGGAGTCCGACCGACACGTGCCGCGCGCGGCCGACCGTTCCCATCGCGAGGAGCGCGAGCTCGACCCCCATGACGAGCAGCGCGACCGCGCTGAAGAACGACGGGCCGAAGCGCTCGAGCCCGAGCGCGTAGGGGGGGCCGAACAGCCACTCGTGCATCAGCCACGGGTGCCCCGGCTCGACGAACGAGAAGACGTTCGCGCTTGGAACCGCGTGCCGCGCGAGCATCTCTCGCCCCGCTGCGGCGACCCACCAGACGTCCGGGTCGGCGATCGGCGACACGGCGACGACGACCATCGCGGTCGCGAGGACGCACGCGACGATCGGAGCGATACGGAACAGCGCCCGGGGACCTGTCAGGAATTGCGCGATTCTGGCGCTCCAGGGCATGGCCTCGGGTCTTCAGAGCACGGTTTCCGTCTGCCGGGCACGGTTTCGCCCTTCCGGCCCCCATTCCGACGGGAATGCCCCCCTTCTTGGTCAACCAGGTGGCCGGAACGGCTCGCCGGGCACCCTTCTCGTCGATCCCGGCACCCTTCTCGTCGATCCCGCCACCCTTCCGGACGAAACCACCGCCTGGAGAGCCTCTCCCGCCCGCATTCTGGCTGGAACGCCCCCATTCTCGTCGGAACGCCCTCCTTCCGGCCGGAATGCCCCCTCCCGCTCGAACGCCCGAGGCGCGCGCGCACGCCCTTGACTGCCCGGGGACGCCAGGTTGTCCTTCGCGCCTGCGAACGGGAGGAGGGTCCACCATGAAAGCGCTCCGCGGTTTTTCCGATGCAATGACCTGGGTCGAGACGGGCAAACGCACCTACGAGCTCCACGCCGGGGCTGACGTCGTCGCGAAGATGACGTGGCCGAAGGGCTTCGGCTCGCCGGGGCAGGGGGAGACGGCCGACGGCAAGGTCACGATCGAGCGCGCAGGCCTCCTCAAGCCGCGCGTCGTTCTCCGCGAGGACGTCGGCGCACCCGCCGGAGAGGCGGACGCCCCCGCGAGCCAGCGCGCTCCTCTCATTTCGCTCGAGGTCGACTTCGGCGGCCGCGGCGTGGCCCGCACCCGTAGCGAGAAGACGCTCAACTGGGTCCCCGGGAACATGTGGCGGACGCAGTGGGGCTTCGAAGAGGGGGGCAAGACGCTCGCGACGTTCGAGTCCGACTCCGCGATGAAGTTCGGGCACAAGGTGAAGGTCGCCTCGAGCGACGCGCCGGATCTCGGGGCGCTCGTGCTGCTCGGCTCGGCGATCGGAGTCTTCCTGACCGAGGACGCGGCGATCTTCGGGATCTGAGCACCTTGCCCTCTTCGGCCCTCCCGGATCCCGGCTCCCCCGACTGCCTCTACCTGGTCGATCTCTCCGGATACGTCTTTCGCGCCTACCACGCGATCGCGCCGCTCTCGAGCAGCAAGGGGGAGCCCACGCACGCCGTGCTCGGCACGGTGAACATGCTGCAGAAGGTGGTGAACGAGAAGCGTCCCCACATGCTCGCCGTGGCGATGGACTCGAGGGGGCCCACCTTTCGCCACGAGCTCGACGCCCGCTACAAGGCCAACCGCCCGCCGCCGCCGCCGGACCTCTCGATGCAGATGTCGCGCGCCGAGGCGATCGTCCGCGCGTACAACATCCCGACGTACCAGGTGAACGGCCTCGAGGCGGACGATCTCATCGCGTCGGTCGTGGCGCGGGCACTGGCCGCCAACCTACGCGTCGTGATCGTCAGCGCCGACAAAGACCTGATGCAGCTCGTCCGCGACGACGACGACCGCGTCCTTCTCTGGGACTCGATGCGCGACAAGGTCTACGGCTCGGCCGAGGTGCAGGCGAAGTTCGGGGTGCCGCCGAGCAAGCTCCGCGATCTCCTCGCCCTGACGGGGGACACGTCGGACAACGTGCCGGGGGTGCCGAGCGTCGGACCGAAGACGGCGAGCGATCTGCTCCTGCAGTTCGGGTCGATTGACGGGATCTACGCGCACATCGGCGAGATCAAGAAGGCGAAGCTCAAGGAGGCGCTCGAGAAGCACGAGGCCGACGCGCGCGTGTCGCAGAAGCTGGTGACGCTGCGCGCGGACGTGAAGGTCGATCTCGACTTGAAGCAGCTGGTGTACGGCGGCGCGAACGAAGCGGCGCTGCGGACACTCTTCCTGGAGCTCGAATTCACGCGCCTCCTCGATCTCCTCAAGCCGAGCGCTCCGACCACGCGCGCGCACGCCTGCGTGACCGACAAGGGGGCGTTCACCGCGATCCTCACGAAGGCGCGCGAGCGCGGCGTGCTCGCGATCGCGGTCCAGTCGTCGAGCCCGGATCCGATGCGCGGCGACGTGATCGGGCTCTCGTTCTCGACGACCGTGGGGGAAGGGGTCTACGTGCCGGTCGCGCACAGGTACCTCGGGTGCCCGCCGCAGCTCAAATGGGGGGACGTGGCGCGCGAGCTCGCGCCGGTGCTCGTCGACGCGAAGGTGAAGAAGATCGCGCACGACCTGAAGACGATCGAAGTGCTCTTCCATCGCTTCGAGCTCCCGCTCGCCGGCCCGATCTTCGACACGCTCCTCGGGAGCTACCTCCTCGATCCGGAGTCGCCGAGCACGCTGAAGGAGCTGGCGCGGCGCGAGCTGAGCCTCGAGCTCACGACCTACGACGAGGCCACGAGCAAGCAGCGCGGCTCGCAGCTCGCGTTCGACGAGGTCGATCTCGAGCGCGCGACCGGCTTCGCGGCGGCCGAGGCCGAGGCGACGCTGTCTCTGGCCGAGCGGATCGAGCCGCGGATCGACAAGGAAGGGCTCGGCGCGCTCCTGCGCGACGTCGAGCTGCCCCTCTCGCGCGTGCTCGCGGAGATGGAGTGGACGGGGGTGCTCGTCGACGTCGACGTCCTGGCGGGCCTCGGCAAATCGATCGAGGAGGAGCTGAAACAGCTCGACGCCGAGGCGAAGCGGATCGTCGGCCACGAATTCTCGGTTCGCTCGCGCGACCAGCTCGAGAAGATCCTCTTCGACGACCTGAAGCTCCCCGTGCTGAAGAGGACCCCGAAGGGGGGGCGGTCGACCGACGCCTCGGTCCTCGAGGAGCTCGCCGAGCAGCACGAGCTGCCGCGCGTCGTCGTGAGCTACCGCGAGCTCGACAAGCTGAAGGGGACGTACATCGACGCGCTGCCGAGGGCCGTGAACCCGCGGACGGGGCGGATCCACACCCGCTTCGAGCAGACGGTGGCGGCGACGGGCAGGCTCTCGTCGACGGATCCGAACCTCCAGAACATCCCCATCCGCACCGAGGTCGGGCGCCGGATCCGCGGCGCCTTCGTGGCCCCGAAGGGCTCGCGGATCGTGAGCGCGGATTACTCCCAGATCGAGCTGCGCGTCCTCGCGCACCTCGCGCACGACGAGCAGCTCCTCGAGGCGTTCCGGAGCAACGAGGACGTCCATGTCCGCACGGCGGCCCTCGTCTTCGGCGTGCCCAAGGACCAGGTCTCGCGCGAGATGCGCGGCCGCGCCAAGACGATCAACTTCGGCGTCATCTACGGTATGGGCGACAGCGCGCTCGCCAAGCAGACCGGCGTCACGCGAGCCGAGGCGGCGCGCTTCATCGAGGCGTACTTCGAGCGCTACCGGGGGGTCGCGCGCTTCATGGAGCAGACGATCGAGTCGGCGAGGCGAGGGGAGGCGGTGCGAACGCTCCTCGGGCGACGGCGCTTCCTGCCGAACCTCCACTCGGCGAACCGCGGCCTGCGGATGGAGGCGGAGCGGGTCGCGAAGAACACGCCGATCCAGGGGACGGCCGCCGACATCCTGAAGATCGCGATGGTGAAGCTCGGATCAGGAGACGTGGTCCCGGGGGCGAGGATGATCCTCACCGTTCACGACGAGCTCGTCTTCGAGGTCCCCGAGGCACGCGTCGAGGAGGCGTCGAAGAAGATCCGCGAGGCGATGAGCAGCGCGGTGAAGCTCGACGTGCCTCTCGTCGTCGACGTGGGGAGCGGCGCGACCTGGAACGACGCGCACGCCTGACCGGCGTGCTCAGCGCGACATCGGCCTGAAGATGACCATCGCGACGATGGCGATCGCGAGCAGGGCGATCGCGATCGGTGCCATCGCGCGGGGCGCCGGCCCGCCGTTTGCCAGCTTCTTCGCGCGGACGCGGACAATCCCGGTGAGGGCGAGGAGGCCGACGGCGAACGTGAGCTTGATGTGCATCCACGGCTGGCGAAGGAGCGAAGGGAGCTCCACGAGAAGAGTCACGCCGCTGACCACCGCCAGCGCGGCCGCCGCGTCAGTGAAGCGCGCCGCGCGCCGCGCGATCGCTCCGATCCGCGCGCGCGTCGCCGGCTCGTCCCCGGCGGCGCTCATCACGAGTGCGAGGGCGAAGAGGCCACCCACCCAGAAGATGACCCCGACGATGTGCACCGTGAGCGCGATGGGGAAGCTTCCGTCCATGGCCCCTCGTGTACTCGGGGGGCCGGCGCGCGTCCACGTCAGCGGCGAGACCGCCGCCTTCGCGCGGTGAGCGTCGCGAGCGCGAGCGCGACCAGAGGAAGACCACGCCAGTCATCGCCGCTTCTGCCTCGTGCGGGGGCCACGCGGGAAGCGCAAGCGTTCCCCCCTTGCGAGTAGCCGCCCCCTTCCTCTTCGAACGGAGGGCTGGCCCCCTTCCCGGCATCGACTCCATCGCTCGGTGCGCCGCTCGGAGCGGTGGCCGTCGCCGTCCCCGCGTCCTTCGGCGGAGCGCCCGCGTCGCTCTGGATGACCTCTTCGAGCGGTATCTCGCCGGCTGCCGCCATCGCGGTCGTGATCAGCTGCGAGAAGCCGCTCGTCATCGTGTAGATGTGCCCGAAGTCGTCCGTGCAAGCGCCGCCGCGCGAGACGACGCCGACGACCGCGCCGGTCTCCTCGCTGATCGCCGGCCCCCCCGAGTCCCCTTCGCACGTCGATTCGCCGAGCTCGAATTCGTTCGACCCGAGCGACGTCCCGCTCGGCGACACCTCGGGGCCGACGGCGAGCACCGAGAGCCCGTCCTTCCGGAAGCGAGTGCCGACGGGGTCGTTCTGGTCGTTCTCGCCGTAGCCCACGGCGCGGACCGTCTCGCCGGGAAGCGTCGCGGTCGTGAGCCTCAGCGCGAGCGGGGTGATCGACGGAATGGAGCGATCGAGCAGGACGACGGCGATGTCCGAGTTGCAGAGCGTCGAGCTCTCCGTGTCGAAGATCGCGGCGCCGTTCGCGTCCGGCGTTCCGTACGTGAGGTCAGGCTCCGCGCCGACGAAGACGTGGATGGTGGTCGGAGCCACGTCAGCGCCGATCTGCGTTCCGCTCGTGGACGCGCCGGTCTGATCGCACGTCACCGTGGCCGCGAGGTTCGAGCCGACGCAGTGGTGCGCGGTCAAGACGACGTTCGGCGCAATGAGCGTCGCCGTGCACAGGACGAAGTCTTGCGGACTGCCGACGGTGAGCGCGACGACCGCGTTGTTGGCTTGCGCGCCGTCGTCGAGGACCCCGCCGTATATGGCCTGAGAGGCCGTCCCGAAAGCCTCCTCCGGCGGCGCGCTTGCCGGACCACCGCACGCTCCGGAGGCGAACCCTGCCAAGGCGATCGGTGCGATCGCGATCCACCCCGGTAAGGGGCTGCGCTGCGAGGCGCGGGGCCCCGTTTGCGAAACCACGGGGGATTTCGCGCGCGCCGGTCGTGTGATCCAAGGCACGCCGCACGTCAGTTCACGCGCCGTGCCGCCTCACCGCCCGTTCAGCTTCACTTCATCTTTCGACCGCCGAAACGCTCACGTGCTTCCCGCTCCGCAGCTCGAACGAGCCCGCCGCGTCAATCGAGAACGCACCGTGATTGACGAGGTGATCCGTGACGCGGACGACCATGTGCAGATGCGTTGCGGCCCCCTTGGCGGTGAAGAGCCGGTGCTTGAGGAGCATCGTGGTCTGGAGAATGGCCATGCGGAACGCCGGAGCCGCGGAGGCGCTCACCGTGGTGTGAGTAAGCGAGCCGTCCTCGGCGAGATAGAAGGTGACGTCCCCCTCCGCGTAGAACCCGACCGGCACCTTCTCCCAGAGCGGGTCGTAGCTGGCCCCCACCGGGAACATCCGCTTGAACGACGTGACCAGGTCGCCGGCAGCGCGGTCGCCGACGGCTCCATAGAGCGGGGGGGGGCGGTTCGGTCGGCGCCGCTTCCGGCGCGTGCGCGTGCGCGGGGCCCCCGTGCGAGCGACGCGTAGGTCGTGGGATCGCCGTCTCTCCGTTCGGATCGGGGGGGGCGACGGTCGGGCCGTCGAGCTCGATCGGAGCCCCTTCGGAGCCCGCCGCGCTCTCGTCCGTCGTTTCCTCGAGATCGGGAACCTCGAAGGTGTCGCCCGCCACGGTCGCAGCCCCCGCGCCGGGGGTCCCGCCGGCAGCTCCAGCGTCTGGCGGCACCGGGTGGCTCCGTTTCATCAATACTCCCGCGAACACCGCCGCGTGGATGGCGATCGACGTCGCGGCAAAGAGCTCGAAGCGGGACTTGAGCACCGTGACTAGATGTAACCCCGTGGCGCGGGAAAGGCTTGGAACAGGCCGCTCAGCCCGTCGCTGGCGCGAGGCTGGCGCCTGACAGGCGGGGATGTCACCATAGTACCTCCCACCTGAGTGACTCTTCCCTTGTCAACGCCTTCGCTCCGTGAGAGTTAGGCGGCGCCTACGCTGGCTCCTAGTCTCGTCGGCCACGTCCCCGTCCGCCCGCCCCGAGAAACACGAATGCCGTTACCCCGATCTGCCGGCGTCACCGTCCCGCTCTTTTCTATTCGCACCCGGGACGACTGGGGGATTGGCCAGATAGGCGACCTGCCGAAGTGCGCAGCCTGGGTTCGGCGCGCGGGGCACCGGCTCCTGCAGCTCCTCCCCCCCTACGAGCTCGCCGCGGGGGAGACGAGCCCGTACGGCGCGCGCACCGCCTTCGGTCTCGACCCGATCTACATCTCGGTCGATCAGGTCGACGACCTCGACCGTGGCGCGGTCGACGAAGCGCTGGGGGCGAGCGGTCGCCGCGACCTCGAGTCGTTGAGGGCCGCCCCGCGCGTCGAGTACGCCGCGGCACGAGCGCTCAAGCTGCGCGTCCTCCGGCAGGCGTTCGAGCGCTTCCACGCGCGCGAATGGAAGCGGGGGACACCGCGCGCCGAGGAGCTCGCGAAGTGGATCGAGCGGGAGCGCGCCTGGGCAGAGGACCTCGCCCTCTACGTGGCCCTCCGCGATTCTCACGGGATGTGGGGCTGGGAAAAGTGGCCGAACGAAGAGCGCCACCGCGTCCCGCACGTCCTCAGTCGCGCGCGCGAGACTCTCGCGACGCCGATCCTCGAGCACCACTACATGCAGTGGGTGGCGCACACGCAGTGGATGCGGGCGCGCGAAGCGATGCAGGCGCTCGGCGTCGAGCTCATGGGAGACCTCCCATTCATCGTCTGCAGCGAGAGCGCCGACGTCTGGGCCCGCTCGTGGCAATTCCGGCGAGAGGTCTCGCTCGGCGCGCCGCCGGACGGCTTCACGCCGGAGGGGCAGGACTGGGGGCTCCCGGCCTACGACTGGCGGGCGATGGAAGAGGACGACCTCAAATGGCTCCGCGCGCGGACCCGCCACGCCGCGCGCCTCTACGATCGCTTCCGGCTCGATCACGTCGTCGGCTACTTCCGCATGTACATCCGCAAGCCGGGCGAGCGCGGCTACTTCGACCCGGACGGCGAGACCACGCAGCAAGCGCACGGCGCGCGGGTGCTCCGCGCGATGATCGAGGAGGCGGCGAAGGGGAACGGGCACACGGCGCAGGTCATCGCGGAAGATCTCGGCGTGATCCCTCCGTTCGTTCGCCAGACGCTCCGCGAGCTGGGTGTCCCGGGCTACAAGGTCATTCCCTGGGAGAAGGACGACGGGCCAGACGGCGGCACGTTCCGCGATCCGGCGAAGTTCAGCGAAGTCAGCGTCGCGACGTGGAGCACGCACGACACCGCCCCCGTCACCGCGTGGTGGGACGAGTTCACCGGTGCAGAGAAGGAACAGCTCGAAAAGCTGGCGCACCTCGCGCGCGGCGCGAGCGACGACGAGCGGCTCTCGGGGCTCCTGTCGATGCTCTTCAGCTCCGGGGCGTCGCTCACGCTGACGCTCGTGCAAGAGCTGCTCGGAGAGCGAGCGCGGATCAACACCCCCGCGACCGTGGGCGACGCGAACTGGACGTACCGACTCCCCAGGCCCATCGAGGACCTCGAGCGGGATGATCGCGTCAACGCGCGCATGGAGAAGGTCCGCGAGCTCGTCGTCAAGAGCGGGCGAGAGTAGTCGCGCGCCGGCGCCGTCCGCGCACCCGAGTCTGGTACAGTCGTCGCGCTTTGGCTCACACGCTCAGACCGGGCCGCGACTATCCGCTCGGCGCGACTCTCGACGCCGGCGGGGTGAACTTCGCGGTCTTCTCGCAGAACGCCACCCGCCTCGAGCTCTGCCTCTTCAACGAGCTCGGCGAGGAGGAGCGCCTCGTCATGCGTGCGGGGGGAGCGCACGTCTGGCATCTCTACGTGGAGGGGGTCGGGGCGGGCCAGCGCTACGGCTACCGCGCGCACGGGCCGTACGAGCCGTCCCTGGGGCACCGGTTCAACTCGCACAAGCTGCTCGTCGACCCGTACGCCCGCGCGCTTTCAGGCAAGGTCGACTACCGCGCGCCGGTCCTCGGCTACGCGCCCCCCGTGCCCGGCGAGAAGGCCGGCGACGGCGTCCTCGACGTCCGGGACGATGCGTGGGGCGTTCCGCGATCGGTCGTCGTGGATCCCTCCTTCGACTGGGAGGGGGACAAGCCTCCCGAGGTCCCCTGGCCCGACACCGTGCTCTACGAGGCACACGTGAAGGGGTTCACGCGCCGCAACCGCAACGTTCCGAGCGAGCTGCGCGGGACTTATCTCGGCGTCGCGAGCGAGGCCACGATCGCGCACCTGAAGTCGATCGGCGTGACGACGCTCGAGCTCATGCCGGTGCACGAGACGTGCGACGAGATGTTCGTCGCCAAGCGGGGCCTCCCCAACTATTGGGGCTACTCCACGTTGGGCTTCTTTGCCCCCGACCAGCGCTTCGCTTCGGGCGTTGGGCGCGTCGCGCAGGATCGCGGATCGCAGGTGCGCGAGTTCAAGGAGATGGTGAAGCGGCTCCACCGCGAGCAGATCGAGGTGGTCCTCGACGTCGTCTACAACCACACGTGCGAAGGGGACCGCTTCGGCCCGACGCTCTCGCTGCGCGGGCTCGACAACGCCGTCTACTACCGCCTCGCTTCGGGCGATCCCGCTTCGTACGTCGATTACTCCGGCTGCGGGAACACGCTCAACGTGACCGAGCCGCAGACGCTCAAGCTGATCATGGACAGCCTCCGCTACTGGGTGGAGGAGATGCACGTCGACGGGTTTCGCTTCGACCTCGCCCCCACGCTCGCGCGCGATCTCGAGCACATGGACAAGCTGAGCGCGTTCTTCGACATCATTCATCAGGATCCGGTGCTCTCGCGCGTGAAGCTCATCGCCGAGCCGTGGGACCTGGGGACGCAGGGGTATCAGATCGGAAACTTCCCGGTCCTCTGGAGCGAGTGGAACGGTCGGTATCGCGACACCGTTCGACGCTTCTGGCTCGGCGACCGCTCCAAAGTCGGCGACCTCGGGTATCGGCTCACCGGATCGAGCGACCTCTACGGTGACGACGGCCGCCGCCCGCACGCGAGCATCAACTTCATCGTCGCGCACGACGGCTTCACGCTGCGCGACCTCGTCTCGTACGAGCACAAGCACAACGAGGCGAACGGGCAGGACAACGCCGACGGGTGGGACGACAACGCGAGCATGAACTTCGGCGTCGAGGGGGAGACGACCGATCCGGAGATCCTCCGCGCGCGCGCGCGTCAGCAGCGAAGCTTTCTCGCGACGCTCCTCTTCTCGCAAGGGGTCCCCATGATCTGCGCGGGCGACGAGATGGGACGGACGCAGCGGGGAAACAACAACGCGTACGTGCAGGACAACCCGGTGTCGTGGATCGACTGGGACCTCGACGAGCCGCGGCTCGCGCTCCTCTCGTTCACGCAAAGGCTCGCGGCGATGCGACGCGCGCACCCTTCGTTCCGCAGGCGCTCTTTCCTGAGAGGGGAGCCGACCGGGCGGACCGGAATGAAGGACGCGACCTGGATTCGCCCCCTCCGCGAGGGGGAGGAGAACAGCGCGTTCTCGAGCGACGCGAGCACCGAAATTCTGGAGATGTCCGTGGACGACTGGGAGCGTCCGATGTGGGCAGCCCTCGGGCTCCTGCTCTCTGGCGAAGCCCTAGGGATGGCGGGAGATCCGTTCGGACCGCCACCCCGCGACGATACCTTTCTGCTCCTGGTCAATGCCGAGCCTAACCAGGTCCGTTTCCGACTCCCGAGGCTCCCCTCGCGGCCCGGTCGGGACGGTACGGGCGGGATTGTGCAGCCTATGCACCCACAGTGGCGGGTCCTTATCGACACCGCCGTGGAAGCGCTGGCGGCCGCCGAAAAAGCGGTAGATGCTGGCTCGGCCGTAGTCCTTCTCGGCAGATCTTTCGTACTCTTGGCGTTCCGGAGGGTCGCCTCCGAGGCTCCGCCCCCCCGCTGAGGGCGGGTCGCCGATGACGGACCCTCGCTCGTGCGCTACTCTTTCCGTCTCGAACATGGCTGAGTGTACCCGCGAAGAGATAAGCGAGACCGTCGAGTCTCTGGTGGTCGAGCTGCGTGGTGTCGCCCAGCCGCACGAGATCGCCCAGCTCCGCGAGCTCGCCCTCGACGCAGCCGAGGCCGAGGCGCCCGAGCAGCTCGCGAAGATCGCGGCGCAAGTCGAGAGCCTCCGCGTCTTCTGCTTGAATCGCGCGAAGAGCAGCGCGGCTCTCCAGCTCGCCCTTCCCAGCCTCAAACGCCAGCGCGCGTAAGACCCAAGGGCGGTATTCTCGCGGTCCCCCACGGAGGAGAGCGCGATGAGCAGCGTCACCGAGTCACCGGCCTGGAAGGCCCTCGAGCAGCACCACGCCCAGGCGAAGGCGCTCCACATGCGCGCTTTGTTCGCCGAGGACCCGATGCGCTTCGAGCGCTTCTCGCTCGAGGTCGGGGAGCTCTTCGTCGACTACTCGAAGAACCGGGTGACGGCCGAGACGATGCGTTTGCTCGTCCTGCTCGCGGAGCAGCAGGGGGTCGCCGCGTGGCGCGATCGCATGTTCGCCGGCGAGAAGATCAACGGCACCGAGGGGCGCGCCGTCCTCCATGTCGCGCTGCGCAACCGATCCAACCGGCCCATCCTGGTCGACGGCAAAGACGTGATGCCGGAGGTGAACGGCGTCCTCGCGAAGATGCGCCGGTTCACCGACGCCGTCCGTGGCGGCGCGTGGAAGGGGTGGACTGGCAAGCGAATCACCGACATCGTCAACATCGGCATCGGCGGCTCCGACCTCGGGCCGGTGATGGCGTGCGAGGCGCTCAAGCCGTACTGGCAGGACGGGCTGCGCCCGCACTTCGTCTCGAACGTCGACGGCACGCACATGGCGGAGACCGTGAAGCGGCTCGATCCCGAGACGACGCTCTTCATCGTCGCGTCCAAGACGTTCACGACGCAGGAGACGCTGATGAACGCGCACTCCGCGCGCGCGTGGCTCGTCGATCGAGCGAAGGATCAGCACGCCGTCGCCAAGCACTTCGTGGCCGTCTCGACGGCGACCGAGGAGGTGAAGAAATTCGGGATCGACCCCGAGAACATGTTCGAGTTCTGGGACTGGGTCGGCGGGCGCTACTCGCTGTGGTCAGCCATCGGCCTGCCGATCGCCTGCGCCATCGGGATGGACCGCTTCGAGGAGATGCTCGGCGGCGGCCACGCGATCGACGAGCACTTCCGGACGGCGCCGTTCGACCAGAACGCGCCGGTGATCCTCGGGCTTCTCGGCGTCTGGTACGCGAACTTCTTCGGTGCGCAGACGCACGCCATCCTCCCCTACGACCAGTACATGCACCGGTTCCCCGCGTATTTTCAGCAGGGGGACATGGAGAGCAACGGGAAGCGGGTGGACCGGCAGGGACACGCGATCGAGCCCCAGACGAGCGGTCCGATCGTATGGGGGGAACCGGGGACGAACGGGCAGCACGCCTTCTACCAGCTCATTCACCAGGGGACGCGACTCGTCCCGGCCGACTTCATCGCCCCCGTCGAGACGCACAACCGCCTCGGCGACCATCACCTCGTCCTGCTCGCCAACTTCTTCGCGCAGACCGAAGCGCTGATGAAAGGGAAGACGGAAGACGAGGCCCGCGCGGAGCTCGAGGCGCAGAAGCTCCCCGCGGCTCGGATAGCGGAGCTATCGCCGCACAAGACGTTCCCCGGCAACCGCCCCACGAATTCCATCCTCGTGCAGAAGATCACTCCGAAGACGCTCGGGATGCTCGTCGCGCTCTACGAGCACAAGATCTTCACCCAGGGGATCATCTGGAACATCTACAGCTTCGATCAGTGGGGGGTCGAGCTGGGCAAGCAGCTCGCGAAGAAGATCGAGCCGGAGCTCAGAGCCCCGGGGGAGATCGCGACTCACGACGTCTCGACGAACGGCCTCATCAACCGGTGGAAGCGGCTTCGTGGCTGACGCGAGACTGGCGATATACCGACCCTCCTTCTCGGGTTAACGTCCGAGACCACCAGAACCAGCAGAGCAAGATGCAATCCGTACGTCACCTCATCGTCGGCGCGGGGATCAGCGGCCTCGCGACGGCCGCCTTCCTTCGTGGAAAAGGGGGCGAGGACGCTCTCGTACTCGAGGCCGATCGCGAGATCGGCGGCTACTGCAAGACGGTTCACAAGGACGGGTTCGTCTGGGACTACTCCGGGCACTTCTTCCACTTCCGTCACGGCGACATCGAAGCGTGGCTGCGTGAGCGGATGAAAGGGCAGGAGGTCCGCACGGTCGCGAGGTCGTCGAAGATCTCGTACCGCGGGAGGAAGATCGACTTTCCCTTCCAGAAGAACATCCACCAGCTCCCGCAGGACGAGTTCGTCGAGTGCCTGTACGACCTCTACTTCGCGCGTGCGCCCGGCGTCCTCGAGAGACCGCTGCCGGAGTCGAACTTCAAGGAGATGCTCTACGCGCGCTTCGGGCGCGGAATCGCGGAGAAGTTTCTCATTCCGTACAACGAGAAGCTCTACGCCTGCGACCTGGCCACGCTCGACAGCGACGCGATGGGGCGCTTCTTCCCCCACGCGGATCTCACCGACATCGTCCGCAACATGCGGGTCGCGAACAACGCCTCGTACAACGCGAGCTTCACTTACCCGCGAGGGGGGGCGATCGAGTACGTGAAGGCGCTCGCCAGCGCCGTCGCCCCTCAGTCGGTCGCTCTCGAGGAACCGCTCGTCGCGATCGACCTCCACCAGCGGATCGCCCGGACGACGAAGCGCGAGATCAAGTTCGAGCGGCTCGTCTCGTCGGCGCCGTTCGACAAGCTCGTGAAGCTCGCTGGCCTCGCTCACGACGAGCGCGCGTTCACCTGGAACAAGGTCCTCGTCTTCAACCTTGGCTTCGACAAGAAGGGGGAGCAGGGGGTGCACTGGACGTACTACCCGGACCGCGCGCGCGTGTTCTACCGGGTCGGCTGGTACGACAACATCTTCGAGACAGACCGCCTCAGCCTGTACGTCGAGATCGGGTTCCCGAAGGACGCGCCCATCGACGTCGGTGCGACGCGGGCGCGCGTGCTCGAGGATCTGCGGGCCGAGGGGGTCATCTCGGATCATCGCCTCGTCGCGGACCACGCCGTCGTGATGGACCCGGCGTACGTTCACATCACGCGCGCCTCGATGGCGGAGCACAAGCGCCTCTCGCGCATCCTGCAGGCGAACGGCGTCTGGTCGATCGGTCGCTACGGCGGGTGGACCTACTGCTCGATTGAAGACAACATCGTCGAAGCGCGGAGCCTCGCCGCGGACTTCGACGCGGCCTAGGGGGCGGTCACTCCCCCTCCGTCTCGGATGGCGCCATCACGACGCGCCGCTGCGCGAGCCCCGCGCTGCACTCGCACGCGCACGCCAGCACCCGGAAGACCTGGCTCCCTAGGCGCGTTGCGGTCTCGTGCCCGGGGAAGAGGTGATTGATCGTCGCGGCGGCGTCGTAGAGGAGCCAGAAGGCGAGCGACGCCGTGAGCAGTCCCCACGGCCACTTCAGAACGCCGCCGCTCGTCGCCGCCACGGTGAGGAGCATCGGCGCGAGGAGGCAGAGGCAAAGGACGTCCCCGATGTCCGACGCGACCCCGTGGAACGAGCCGAGGTCTCCGCCGAGGACCGCGCGTCCGTCCACGAGCAGATCCGTCCCCGACACGCCGAACGCGCTGAGCGCCGCGACGCCGATGACCGACCACTTCGCGATCGACGAGCCCGGAAACTCGAGGCCGGCGATGGACCAGGCGCGCGCGAGGAGAAGCGTGCCCAGCACCGAGGAGATGTTCGCGAAGAGGGCGAGCGTCCCCTCGACCGCCTCGATTGGGAGATGCCCCCCCACGTGCGAGCCCGCAGGCACGAAGGTCATCGTGATGTCGCGGGACAGCAGGAGGAGGTAACACCAGGCGTTGAACCGCCAGGCCCGTCGCATGTAGTCGCCACGCTCGAACGTGTACGCCGCGACGAAGCAGCCGATGGCCGCGAGAGCCTTCGAGGACTCGCTCCCGACGCGGAAGCACGCCTCGCGCGACTCCGCGGGGAGGACGAGCACGACGGCGAGGAACAGGCTCGCCCAGGCGAAGGGGAACGCGGCGATCCGTCGGTAGGTCATAGGAGACCGAGCTCCCTGCGGATCTCGGCGAGCACGAGCTCCGCGCGAGCGCCGCCGAGGAGGGTCCGGAGCATTGGCCGGAGCGCCTGTTCGAGCGTGGGGAAGTCGGACGGGGTGATCGTCTCGGGGCCGCGCCCGAGCGCCTTCTGTGCGAACGTCTTTACAGCGACCCGCCCCGTGTGTGGACCGAGGTACACCGCGAGCCTCCCCGCGATGCGATCGGCCACGGACTTGCCGTCTGCGGAGGGGGGGGTGAAGCCCATTCAGAGTCAAGCATACGCTACGCCTGGCTCTTCGCAGGGAGCCTATAGGGCTGCCGCGGGGCCCGCTCCTGTGGGCGTCGGCGTCGGCGCAGTGTCGCTCGGCACCGCGACGCCGCAAGGGACCATGGCCCGCGCGCGCCCCGTCACTTCCACGTAGACGCGGAGATACGCCGCGTGGAGGTGGACCCCCGTCACCGCGATCCGGTCTACGTCCCCGTGAAAGCACCCCTGCGCGCTTCCGAACGTGAGCTCCGAGGAGAGCTTCTCGCGGATCGGACGGATGCGATCGCCGAGGTCGAGCCGGAGGGCGAGGCGCGCTTGGTCGCGGATCCGGTCGCCGTCGCTCATCGCCTTGATCGACAGAAGGAGGTTCTTGGTCTCGATCGTCGGCTCGAGGTCGGGGAGCTGGAGCTCGTTGTCGACCACGGCGGGGTGTCCTGCGAGGTAGAGATCGCCGTCGAGATCGGCGTCGATCCCGAGCTTGTGGATCGGCCCCTGGAGGTGCAGCTTGAGGACGAGCTCTCCTTGCGACTCGTAGAGCTCCGGCTTTTCGAGGAACAGCTGCGGGTACTCCGGGGAAAAGAACAACTTGCCGTCGGTGAACGCCATCGACATGGCGCGCGTGAGCTCCCCGTAGCGGGCCGCGATGGGGACGGTCACGGTGAACGGGCCGGGGGTGACGGTCGAGACGTTCTGGAGCGGGGGGAGAGACACGGCGTCTTCGATCGCCGTCATCGTCCGTGCGCAGGGGAGGGTGACCGACGGCGACACGATGAGCGCGATGTCCTTCTCGAGCCCGTCGGCGAGCACGGTGGGCCCCGCTTCGATCCCGAGCACCTTGAGCTCGGCGCACGCGTGCGCGTCGCCGATCGGAAAATCAATCGGGCGCGCCACGCGCGCCTCCGCTTCGGCCAACAGCGGGCGTAGGTCGTACGAGAAGCCCCGGAGCTGCGCGGTGAGGGTCGCGGCGAGCTTGTCGTAGACCCCGGCGGCGGCGTCGGCGATCGCGAGCCGGCGGTCGGGCGACGTCACCTTCACCTCGACCGACTGGAGCCTCACCGCGTATTCGCCGCTCACGATCGGCTCGGCTACCACGCGGACGTCGATCGGGAAGTCGACTGTGTGGAGGGGGATCGCGATCGACGCATGCACCCGCGTCTCGAGCGTGATGCGCCCCTGGGAGAAGCCGAGGTCGAGTGGATCTCGGTCCCACGAGTAGCGACGTTCGCCGCCGAGGAGCGGGAACGTGCCGTCGCCGGTGCGAGGTACGGCGTCTTCGAGCGCCGCTTTGAGCGCCGTGGAGGTCATCGAGACGTGCGTGACGATCCGCGACGGCGGCGGATCGGCGAATGGGGACGACTCGGAGGGTGTGGGGCGTGGGGGGTACACCGCGCCGAACCGCGTGCACGACGCGGCGAGCGCGGCAGTCGCACCGAGGACGGCGAACGGGATGGCGTCGCGAGCGCGCATGGCTGTCTTCTTAGCGCGGCCAGGAAGCGAAGTCGCCGCCGGATTGTTTACTGAGTGAACGTGAGCCCCGAGATGAGCACATCCATCGCCAGCGGCGTCACGAGCCTCGGATCGCGGAAGACGTTCAGCTTGGGGGCGAGCTTCTTCGCGTAGCGATCGAAGTAGAGCATCTGCTTGGTGACGAGCACGAACGCACGGGGCAGGCGTAGTCGGTGCTTGTCGGCGACGCGAAGCATGCCCGGGAGGATGTCGGCGTAGTTGATCGCGTCGACGGAGCTCGCGAGGAGCGGCTCGTAGATCTCGCCGAGGTCGCGCCCGAGCGCGTCGAGGTCCGTGTCGCCGTCGCACGACCCCATCGCGCGCCACGTCTCCGCGAGCCTCCGGAAGTCGCCCGCTGCGAAACAGAGGAGCGTGTCGATGACCCCGCGGCGTTGCGCCGTGTCGAGGCGGCCGACGACGCCGAAGTCGAGAAAGCCGATCCGCCCGTCGCGGAGCGCCATCAGGTTCCCGGCGTGCACGTCGCCGTGGAAGAACCCGTGGAAGACGACCCCCTGAAACCACGCCCGCATCCCCACCAGGAGCTTCGCCTCCATGTCGAGGTCGCGCGCGCGGAGCCCGTCGATGTCGTCGACGCGGTTGCCGAAGAAGCGCTCCATCACGAGCAGCCGCCGCGACGTGAGCGCGTTCACGACCCGCGGGGCGACCACCTCCTGTTGGTCGAGCCCCTGCAAGATCCGGTTGAACTCCTCCATGCTCGCCGCCTCGCGAACGAAGTCGAGCTCCTCGCCCAGCGTGCGCGCGAAGTCGTCCACGATGGCGACCGGGTTCGCGAGGCTCCCACGCGGGGTCGCGGCGAAGACTTGCGCGGCGACGCGGAGGATCCGCATGTCGGCGGCGATCGACGCACCGATGCCTGGGCGCTGTATCTTCAGGACGACCTCGGCGCCGTCACGAAGACGGGCGGCGTGGACCTGCGCGATCGACGCGGACGCGAGCGGCGTCTTGTCGACCTCCGAGAACACGCTCGCGAGAGATCTCCCGAGCTCCTCGCGGACGACCTGCTCGATTGCCTCGAAGGGGAGGGGGCTCACGCGATCGAGGCAGCCTCGGAGCTCCTCGCAGTAGCGCTCGGGGAAGATCCCCTGGGTGGACGCTACGAGCTGGCCGAGCTTCACGTACGTCGGTCCGAGCTCTTCGAACGCGCGCCGCACGACGACGGGCGCCGTGCCTCTGCGACCACGGAACCTGTCCCAGGCGATCCTTGCGGCGCTTCGCAGCGCGACCCCCACCGTCCGCGCGAGGCGGCGCACGGTCTTCGATCGAAGAGCGATCGCCCCCGCGGCGACGATCCCTGCGGCCAGCCACGCGGCGTCGTTTCCACGCAGGAGCGTCGGCGCGACGAGGACGATCGCTGCGCTCGATTCAGGCGTCACGGCTTCGGGCGCAGCGCAGTCGTGGCAACGCAGCTGGCGAGGCGCCGCGAGGCGAGCCTTCGCCCCCGCGCGCAGCCCCGCACCGCAGGCGGCGCAGCGAGAGGGGCGCGCAACCGTTACCAGGCCGCCAACACTCGTGTTTTGCATGAATCACGATGTATCACGAAGGCTTCCTCTCGCGCCAGCAGGGGGGCAGGCGTACCAAGGAAGCGATGAGCCACCGACGCATTCGACGTTTTGCTCCCTCTTGGGTCCTCGTCCTCGTGTCACTCGGCGCGGTCGCGCTTGTAGGTGCCTGCAAGGGGGCGCCGAAGGCCGGAGACCCATGTACGGCGGGGCAGGGGGTCTGCGCCGATCCGAAGTCGATGATGGCGTGTATCAAGGGGACGTTCGCGCCGATGCCGTGCCACGGGGCGGGGGGATGCGTCGCGAAGGGGAAGGTCGCTGACTGCGACAATTCGCTCTCCGCCGTCGGCGACGCATGCGACGAGATCGGCGACTACGCCTGTAGCAACGACATGAAGTCCGCGCTCTCGTGCGTAGACAACAAGTTCGCCGTCGAGGGAACTTGCAAAGGGGCAGGGGGGTGCACGCTCAAGAAGGACGGCCTCTACTGCGACAACGACGTCTCCGACCAGGGGGACCCCTGCCACACGGTCGGTGACTTTGCGTGCACGGCCGACAAGAAGCTCGCGCTCAAGTGTGGCGCCGATCACACGATGGCCCCGCTGAACACGTGCAAGGGGACGAAGGGGTGTCGGGTGCACGAGATCCCGGACGCAAAGAAGGTCGAGTTCATCTGCGACGACGCCGTGGCCGACGCGAACGATCCATGTGACGAAAACGGCGAGGAAGCGTGCACGATGGACCGAAAGGGGCTCCTCAAGTGCCAGAGCAACAAGTTCATGCCGGAGACCGCGTGCGCCGGCGGATGCACCTTCGACCCGAGCGGCGACAAGTTCTCGTGCGATCAGGGCGCCACCGCGGACGCCGCTTCTCCAGGCGCTCCGAAGAAGGGGGCCAAGAAAGGGAAGTGAGGCTCGGCGGTCGAGGACGACCGCCGCGATCAGTCGCGCTTGCGACGCTGCTTTCTCGAGCGCTTCGCGCGGCTAACCTCTTCGAGCGACGACGCGTGGACGTGCTCCGGTAGCCGCACCGTGCGTCGCAGGACGAGCGCGTCGGTCTCGACCTCGAGGATCTTCGCCGAGAGCGCCCTCAGGAGCGGCGCGCTGAACTCGTGGCGACGGCAAGCGGCAATGGCCGAGCGACACTGAACGATCCGGCCGTCGAGCTCGCTCACGCCCGCGGTGCTCGGGATACGGCCGAGCATCTCGGTCACGTCGCACAGTATCGATTCGAGATCGGTCAAAGGGAGATGAGGAGGCTTGGGGGCCTTCATTGGCGCGCACCTATGCGCCACCCTTTGTCCGCGCGCAAACCTTATTGCAGACGGTCGCGATTGCTCGCGTAAGGGACCTGACGGCCGCCCGGAGGAGCCCCCTCCGTCAGGGCATGCACGCTCGGTCGCGCACACACGTGGAGGGCGAAACTTCCCTCGCAATTCGCGGGCTTGTCCGACCGAGCCGGCTCGGCCCGGGAGGTGCTTCGTCCGCGCTCACGAATGAGCGAGATGAGCGGGAGATGAGAGCTTCGTCCGGGCGATCTTTCTCGGCGCGTTTGACGCTCGAGGATGAGCTTCGGCTGACGCGCGAGGTCGAGGAGGCGGAGGTGCGCATGGCGAGCGCCGTGGTGCGTGCGCCCGCGGCGCTCAGCGAGCTCGCGAGGATCGGCGACGACGTGCGCTGCGGGGCGGTCCGCCCGCGCGACGTGAGACGGACGGTCGAGCACGCGCCGGCCGCAGTAACGGCGAGCCGTGCGCGGTTGCTCGACGTGCTCGCGCGGGCAGGACGCCTCGCGGCGGCGGTGCGCGCGGCGAACGGGGGGAAAGGCACGCGGCAGGAGCTGCGGGAGCAACAGACGGCGCGTCGCCGACTCGCCGTCGAGATCGCTTCGCTTCGTCTACGTCAGAGCGTCCTCGATCAGGTCGCGGCGGCGATGGGGGTGGACGACGGAGGCGCGGCAGCTCGTCTTGCTTTTGCCCGTGCGCGGGGTGCGTCGCGTCGCGCGAAGTCGGAGTGGACGGCGGCGAGCGCGTATCTCGTCCTGGCGATCGCGAAGCGCTACCGCCGCCCGGGGGTGGACACGGTCGACCTCGTCCAGGACGGCAGCATCGGGCTCATCCGAGCCGTCGAGAAGTTCGACGCGAGCCTCGGCTACCGCTTTCACGCGTACGCGGCCTGGTGGATCAGGCAGCACATCTTCCGGGCGCTCGCCGACTACGGGCGCTCCATCCGCGTCCCGATGCCCATGGTCGAGGCGAGTCAGCGCGTCGGGCGGGTGCGCCGCGTCTTCGAAGGGGTGCACGGCAGGGAGCCATCCGACGCCGAGATCGCCGCGGTCAGCGGTCTCGATGTCGGGACCGTCGCAGCCGTGGACGCGATCATCGACGAGCCTATGAGCTTGCAGGGGCGAATCGGGGATCAAGAATTGGATCTTCTCGATCGACTCACCGACAGGTCCGCCCCCCTACCGGACGAGCAGGTCGCCCAGGCGCGCCTCCAGGATCGCATCCATGGCCTCTTCGACGAGCTCGCGCCGCGCGAGAAGGACGTCCTGCGCCTCCGTTATGGCCTCGAAGGGAACCAGGACCACACGCTCGCGGAGACCGCGGCGCTCCTGCGTATCTCTAGGGAGCGCGCCCGACGGATCGAAGAGCGAGCGCTCTCGAAGCTCCGGGCATGGTCCACGCGGAGCGGCCTGCGCGGCTATCTCGCTGCCTGAGGGAGAGCCATCACGGTCGCGTCCGAGGCAAGTGCTACAACGCTCCGGTCGATGGAGCCGCTCCTCGCCATCCTCCTTCTGGGTTTCGTGCTCGGCATGCGCCACGCGACCGACGCCGATCACGTCGTCGCGGTCACGACGATCGTGAGCCAGCAACGGAGCGTGCGCGCCGCCGGCTTCATCGGGGTCGTCTGGGGTCTGGGTCATACGCTGACGATCTTCGTCGTGGGGGGGGCGATCATTCTCTTTGGCATCGTGATCCCGCCGCGGCTTGGGCTGACCATGGAGCTCTCGGTGGCAATCATGCTCGTCGTCCTCGGGGCGGTGAACCTGACGGGCGCGGTCGGGAGGATCGAGGAGGCAGCGCAGGCGCATGGCTCCGCCGACGCTCGCCATCCTGTAGCGCGATGGCGCGGGGTCGGTCGAATGCAGTTGGCGCGCTCGCTCGTCGTCGGCGTCGTGCACGGGCTGGCGGGATCGGCGGCCGTCGCGCTCCTGGTGCTCACGACCATTCGCGACGCGAAGTGGGCGCTCCTCTACCTGGTCCTCTTCGGAGGCGGGACGATGCTCGGGATGATGCTCCTCACGTCGATGATTTCGCTCCCGTTCGCGTTCGCGGCGGAGAGTTTCGCGCGAATCAACCGGCGGATGGCGCAGGTGACGTCCCTCGTCAGCATCGCGCTCGGCCTCTTCCTCACGTACAAGATCGGCATCGCGGGGGGGCTGTTCTCCTCTTCACCGCACTGGACGCCGGAGTGAGACGGTCAGGGGCAGGTCGTCGGCGGGGGCTGGCAGTCTTTGATCGACTCGTCGCACCAGTAGCCGCCGTAGCAGCCGTTCGCCTGGCAGTCGTTCGAGTACTTCCCGCACGCGTCGCATGAGGACGCGATCGACGGACCGTTGAGGGCGCCGCAGTGATCGAGCGAGCTCCCGTCGTCGGACGGCGGGGAGGCCGGGGTGCACACGCCGTTCGTCGGGACACACACTTGCACGGAGCTTCCCGTGGTCGCGGTCACGCTCGTGCAGCTCTCGCCCGAGGTGCACGCGCTCGACTTGGAGCAGGGGGTCCCGCAGTACAGATCGCCCGCGAACTGGCCGCATGTCCCGCTGGCGCACTCGCTTCCTAAGGAGCACGGCGCGCACTGCCCGCCCGGGGGACCGGAGACCGCCGCCGCGTCGGCGGTCCCGCCGAGGTCGACGTTCGTCCCGCACGCGAAGAGCGCCGCAGACAGCGCACACACGAGAGACACGCGAGAAACGAACCACACGAGACGAGAGGCTAGCGCGCCGCGTGCATTCACGGTGGACCCAATCAGGGACCGGACCCCTGACCGAGGAGCGTCCGGACGCGCGCGGCGTGGGGGCTGTCGGGGTGTGCGGCCAAGAAACGGCCCCCGACGCGGGCGGCGCCGGATTTGTCTCCCTGCGCGAGGAGCGACTCGACGCGAAGGACCTCGGCCTCTTCGACGAGCGCGCCGCGAGGGAAGCGCGATTCGTAGTCGTCGAGCTGACGGAGCGCGCCGGCTGCGTCCCCATCGGCGAGGGCGCGTCGCGCGCGGTCGACGGCGGACACCTGTTCGCCGAGCGCGGGATCGCTCGGGCGTGTGCTTCTCTCCGCGCCGGGCGTGCGCCGCTGGGGGCTCGTGCCCGTAGCTCGCGCGGGCTCTTGCGTCGCAGGGGCAGTGGCGACGTCTCCGGTTCGCACCGTCACCGTCGCGGCCGGGGGGGCGGCCATTGGCCCGGCGACGGCTTGGGAAGTGACCGCGGGGGCGGGGGAGGCGTGCTGGGCGTGGCGCGCGTACACGAACGTCGCTCCTGCGGTTGCTGCGCCGACAGCGCCGATGACGAGCCACTTCGCGAGAGCCGCCGCTCCGATGGCGCCCGCCTTCGGCGCGATCGATCCTCCGGCCGTCGCGCCGACCTTCGCGATCGTCCCAGCTCCCGCCGCCCCGCCGGCCGCGACACCGAGACCGACCATCGCGAGCACCCTCGAGCGCGCATCGTCGCTCGGCTGCTCCGCTTCCCATGAGCCCAGGAGCTTCTTCTCGAAGTCGTCAGCTTCGCCGCCGCCGCTCGACAGCAGAAGTCTCGTCGGATCGCTCATGATCCGCTCCGCGTGCGCGCGTGCGCGCCGACCTGCGCTTGGAACCGCTTCGCAGCCGCGTGAAACTCTTCGCGCGCTCGCCGGAGGCGCGATGCCACCGTCCCTGGCGGGAGCTCGAGCGTCTCTGCGATCGCGGCCATCGTCATCCCCTCGAGCTCGAATAGTACGAAAACCGTGCGCGCGTCTTCGGGGAGCTCCTCGAGAAACGCCTCCAGGAGCTTCCGAGCCTGCTTCGCCGCTGCCGCTTGCTCGGGGTTCGCGCGCTCGTCGCGTTGCTCGGCGAGCACGTTGTCGTCGAGCACTTCTCGGCTTCGCGTCTGCGCGCGGCGAGCGTTCGCGGCGACGCCACGCGCGGTCGAGAGCAGAAACGCGCGCTCGCTCCCCGGGGAGATCGCGTCGATTCGTTGCGCGGCGACCCAGAAGACCTGCTGCGCCGCGTCGTCCACCCCGGCTGCCGGCACTCCGAGCCCGCGGAGGAACCGCCAGACGAGCGCAAACTCCCCGTCCACGAGACGTCGAAAGCGCGCCGCGGCCTCGGCGGACATCGACGGCGCGTTGCGGCTCGAGGATTCCATCGGGTGGAAGGTGGGGGTGCCGGCGAGGCCGAGCCAAGGTGTGGCGGCGCCGGCGGGCCAAGCTAGCTGCGGCGCGCGGGGGTTATCGAAGATCGCGCCGACGGACATCATCATACCCAGAGAAGCAATGTCCGTTCGGCCACACGCTGATCACCAAAACGTTACGCCCACACCACCGGCTCCCGCTGCGGCGAGAATCGGCACCTGCTGTATGGTCGCGTCGGGCTCGACGAAGAACCGATCGCGGACGAGTGGCACGAATCCCCCCCCTTCCAGATCGAGGAAGAGCGCGCCGACGACCGTGATTCGCGCGCGCACGACGAGGCCCACCGTGACCCAGGGGCGCGTATCGCTCCGGACGGGCGAGACGTCGGCCCCGGTGGCGGAGAGTGTGCCCCCTTCCCCCCGCACACACGCCGAGATCCTGAGGCGCGACGGGGACCACGGCCACGCGACCGGGCACAGATCGAGGCTGCCGGCCGTCCACGTGAAGTCGGCCCCGGCGCCCCCGACGGCCACCGTTCCGCTGTCGGCGTGCTCGAAACGGACGCGAATCGCGGGGGCGAATGCGCCGCTCGAGCGCCGCCACACCTCGAGGAACGCGGGGACGGAGACGAGGAGGTTGGGGGCTACCCCCTCGGTGAGCCCCGCCTCCGCGCCGATCGCCCAGCCCCAGGTGTGTGTCCGCGCCTCCTCCTCGCGAAGAGGCTCGGAGTCGGCGGAGGCCGTCGGCGCCTCCGCGGGCTTGCTCGCCGCGCCGGTGACGGCGGTGGGAGGCGGGGGTGAAGGCGGCGGGGAGGGGGGAGCAGCCGAACTCGCAGAGGGGGCCGCAGCGCCCGACGCGGTCGCCAACACGGCGGGATCGCTCGCCGTGGAGGCCGTCGGATCGAGCGCGAGAGCCGTGATCAGCGCAAGGGCCGCCGCGACGTCGGTACACCCCCCCTCGACGTGCCGACGAGACTCGCGCCCTTTCGGGTCGACGAGCGCGACCTCCCCCTCGAATCGCCCTGCGTGCGGCGCGACCCGGACGCGAACGGACGTCGCGCCGTCGGAGGCGACGACGATCTTCGCGCTTCGGGCACGAATCTGCGCCTCGAAGCTCTTCTCGTCCGGGCACCCCGACGGGGCGTCGTAGTCGATTCGGATCGACCGCGCCCCTTGCGACTCGCCCGCTGCAGCGGCTGGCGCGCGGGCCGTGAGTGCAACGAGGGTCGCGAAGCACGCCGCGCCGAAACTTCCCCTGCGCCTGGCGCTCGCCCTCATCGGTCGGCTGGAGCCTAGCCGACCTTCTTCGCAGAAACCGTGATCAAGAGGCTCCTCTGCGGACATTGCCCAGGTAATGGCCACCGTTCTAGGCGCTGGAAGCGCTCTCGCGACCGCTTGGTTCCTCGACCCGGCCCCCACCGGACCGCGCCTTGCGGCCCCTCCGCTCGATTTCGGCCCCCCGGCCGGCGAGCCGGTGCGGTGCGAGCTCCCCGAGACGATGGCCCTGCTCGCGCAGATCACCTCGCTGCTCGAAGGGTCCCCCGCGGGGCTCTCCCTCACCGAGTTTCGGTCGCTGTTGTCCGTCTCGTGTGAGCGCCTTCAGCGGGCGGTCGCGGTCGGGCTGCGCTTGAAGCAGTTTCGGCGCGTCGGCGCGCACAACAAGCTCCGTTACGTCCTCAACGCCTGAGCCGCCTCCTCGTTGACCGGGTTGCGCAGCGACCACTAAGGTCCGCGCCCGTCGGCTGCCCGTGCACGTGTGCTTCACACGTCGCTGCGGTGCGGCTCAGCGAGGAGAGAAGGCAATGGACTCGAGCTCGAAGCGGCTTCGCGTTGGTCTGGTCGCGGCACTGGCTTTCTCCTTCGCGTGCGCGCAGTCGGCGTGTGGATCGGGGGCAACCGGACCGACGGGGCCGGAGGGGGCTGCGGGGGCAGACGGCACACAAGGCGGGACGGGACCGGCCGGAGCGACAGGGCCGACAGGGCCGAGCGGTGTTGCGGGCGCACAAGGCGACGCTGGGGCCAACGGTCCGACGGGCCCGCAAGGGGCCACGGGTGCGACGGGACCCGAAGGGCCTGCTCCGACGTTGGGTGATGGCGGGTCGAGCATCGGACCGACGGGCGCCGCGGGCGCTGCCGGTGCCACGGGCGCGACGGGAGCGACGGGGTCTGCAGGGGCGACGGGAGCAACCGGGGCGACAGGGGCGACAGGAGCAACCGGGCCGACAGGAGCGACTGGTCCGACGGGGGCCACCGGCGCCACGGGAGCGACTGGCGCGACGGGAGCAACGGGAGCGACGGGAGCGACCGGCCCAACGGGGCCGACCGGAGCGACGGGCGCAACCGGTGCGACAGGCAGTGAAGGCGACGCCGGAGCCGTCGGACCGACTGGCCCCACGGGAGCCACAGGAGCCACTGGTGCCACTGGTGCGACCGGAGCCACGGGAGCCACGGGCGCCACGGGCCCCGGCGGGAGCACGGTCCCCACCGCGGGACTCGTCGCGTACTACAAGGGCGCCGGGATCGACCTCTCGGGGAACAACAACGACGCGACCTACAACACGGGCGTCGTCCTCACCGCCGATCGGTTCGGCAACCCGGGGCTAGCGGGCAGCTTCAACGGCGCGACGACCACGTACATCGAAGTCGCCCCCAATCCTCTCCTTCCTGTCGGGACCTCTCCGCGCACGGTCTCCGTCTGGATGCAGACGAGCTACAACTACGCGACTGGTGGAGTGGCCGGCGGGATCTGGAACTGGGGGAGCTCCGCGGCGGACGGCGAGCGCTTCGGCATGGTCGTGCAGACGAACAACGAGGACTACTTCGTCGGCGAGTTCGCCGACCTCCAAGGGACGCACGTCCTCAACGACGGCGCGTGGCACAACATCGTCGTCGAGTACGACGGCACGACGGTCACCACGTGGGTCGACGCGTTCTACAGTATCTCCGGCACCCCGACGCTCGACACGACGGGGCAGAACCTGGAGATCGGGCGGTCGTCGTTCGACCACCCGACGCCCGAGCCCTACTTCGGGAACATCGACGATCTTCGGATCTACAACCGCGTGCTCTCCGAGGACGAACGCGGCCAGCTGTACTTCGAGGGGGGATGGCACTGAGCGGAGCTGCCGCCCCATCCAACGAATACGGCGTAAGTAGAATCGACAAACGAAGCATTCTCGGAGTGGTTGAGCCCCCCCTCGAGGTGCTACGGCAACGTTAGCCGTCTCGCGGACCCGTCCCACCGCGAGCGAAAAGGAGTCTTCCATGCGCCGCTCTTTGTTCTTGCTCGTCCCGGTGATCGCAACGATCGCCCTCGCTTGCGGTTCCAGCACAACGGGTGGCGGTGGCAATGGTAACGGCAGCTCCGGCGGGAGCAGCGGGGGTAGCAGCGGAGGGAGCAGCGGGGGTAGCAGCGGCGGAAGCAGCGGCGGAAGCAGCGGGGGGAGCAGCGGCGGAAGCAGCGGCGGAAGCAGCGGATCGAGCTCGGGGGGCGACGCCTCCTCCGCCAGCTATCCGGCGCCTCACCCCGCGTTTCCTCAGCTGGTCGATCAAGGGGGACCCGTCCTCACGACGCCGAAGATCGTGACCGTGACCTTCCCCGGCGACACGAGCGCAACGCAGCTCCAGGCCTTCGGTGCGCAGGTGGCGAACAACTCGTGGTGGGACACGGTCCGCGCGGGGTACTGCGAGACGGGATCGACCACGGCGTGCGTCGGGGACGGCCCTGCGGGTACGAACGTCGCTGTCGCGACGGCGCCGGCCGCGAGCTACACGGACTCCGCGCAAGGGGGCGCGTCGACGCTCCAGACGTACATCCAGAGCCTCATCGGCACCGGCACGGGGAAGATTCCGCAGCCCACCGGGGAGACGATCCTCGTCTTCTACTTCCCCGCGACCACGACGATCACGCTCGACGGCGCCGCGAGCTGCAGCGTCTTCGGCGGCTACCACAACTCCACGACCGCGGGCGGCGTCACCTTCACGTACGCGATCGTCGACGAGTGCGCGCCGCAGCAGGGATCGAACCTGACCCAGCTCCAGTCGAACACGTTCGCGGCGAGTCACGAGATCGTCGAAGCTTCGACCGACCCGTACCAGACGCAGACGACGCTCGGCTTCTACCTGAACTTCAACGATCCGGCGATCCTCCCCTGGAACGACCTTGGCGGCGGAGAGGCCGCGGACATGTGCGTCGACTTCCTCGGGCTCGGGCAGGACGAAGCTACCGAGGACGCCTTCACCGTCCAGCGGATCTGGAGCAACTCAGCGGCCGCGGCGGGGGGCGATCCGTGTGTGCCCGCGTCGACGTCGGCGACGCCGTACTTCAACGCGGCGCCCGAGACGTGGCTCTTGACGATTCCGGTCGGTGGTTCGACGACGTTCACCGCGGACGCGTTCTCCTCGGCCGCGATGAGCAGCTGGGTCCTCGCGGGCTACGACCTCAACGCGACCCAGACGGTCGCGAACCCGTACCTGACGATCACCATCGGCGGCGCCAAGACCGCCAACGTCAACAACGGCGACAAGGTCACGGTGAGCGTCACGCTGAATCAGGACCCGGGGACCAGCGCCGGCTACTCGCAGCAAGGGGGCGCCCCGGGGCTCGTTCTGTCGCTCAACAACGCGACGAACCCGACCGCCGGGCACTACTGGCCGTTCCTCGTCGTGTCCCCCGCCGACGCGATCGACTCCGGGCTCAACACGGTCGACGCATCGGAAGACATGCCGCTCCGCCCGATGGTCAAGATCACGCACCAGCAGCTCGAGCACCTCCGCGAGGTCATGCGCCACGGGCTGTAGTCGACGCTGGGCAAGCTCGCTTAGCCCGAGCATCCGAGTCGCGACGCGCTGAGCATGGCGCGTCGCGACCGGCGCCGCCGACATGACGTAAAGCGCCGGATTGACAGAGCCGGGAACGGACGCTAAGTCACCGGGCTCCGTTGCGGGAGTAACTCAGTGGTAGAGTGCCACCTTGCCAAGGTGGACGTCGAGGGTTCGAATCCCTTCTCCCGCTCCATTCCGACAAGCCCGACTAGCCTCACGGCGGTCGGGCTTTCGGCATTTTCAGGGCTTCTGCCTTTCCTGTACTGCGTCCGCTTCGCTCGGCCTCGAAGACTCGGCCGGCTGCGCGGACTTCGTACAGGAAAGGTCGAATCCCGCGCGGGGGTCTGTACGCGGGACGAAGCCAGAGCGCTTGCCATCCGACCTGGGGCTGCGAAGGTATTTCTGTGCTTGTCCGCGCCGCGCGCACCGGAGACTTCGAGGCCATCGCCGCGATCCTCGAGCCCCTCATCCGCCATACCGCCATCCACTTCGCCTACGAGCCAGTGCCCGCTGCCGAGCTGCGCGACGCATGGGGGCGCCAGCGGGAGACGTATCCCTTCCTTGTCGCCGAGGCCGGAGGAGAGGTCGTGGGCTTCACCAAGGCCGGACCGTGGCGCGAACGCGCGGCCTATCTGTGGACGCCCGAGTGCGGTGTCTATGTCAGGGAGGATCGCAAACGAACGGGCGTGGGCCGGGCGCTGTACGCGCGTCTCTTCGACGTCCTGCGCCTACAAGGCTTCCACTCGGTGATCGCGGGGATCGCCTTGCCCAACGATCCGAGCGTGCGACTCCACGAGGCGTTCGGCTTCGTCGCCGTCGGCCGCGTGCCGCGTTCCGGGTGGAAGCACGGGAGGTGGCACGAGGTCGGGTTCTGGCAAAAGGATCTGGCGGAGGCCGGAACCGCCCCTGGAGAGATCCGTCCGCCCGCGTATTGACCCTGGTGGCGAACGTCTTCCGCGACCGGGTGAGCGCCGTCGACCTGGCTCGCCCTCAGGGGCCGTGGACGATCTGTAGCGCATAGAACTGCACCAGGGCTCCTATGGTCCCTCCGTCCCCTGCCGACTGATCGTAGTCTCCCACCCTGAAGTACATGCCTTCCCGACGGAAACGTGGCGACATGGCAAACGTCTGCGCGACGCCGCCGTCGATGCTGACGCTTATCGTGCTCCCGCTCAGCCCGAGTACGTAGCTCCACTGCGTGCCCAGAGGCACGCTTCCGAGCGTGTGCTCCACGACGTTGCCGAGACGAGTCTCCGCGATCGCGATCGCGATGGTCCCGGAGCCATGATAGTAGAGCTCGAGCAGCGGCTTCGTGGATGCGCCTCCGAGGTGGATCTCTCCAACGGCGACGTGGTCGGGGATCAGCGTCGCCTTGAGCGTGGCGCTCAACGAGTTCGTGCCGGCGGTGGGCCAGCTCGCGGGCACTCCTCCATCCGTCATCTCGCGAAGGTCGGAGCGTGGATACGTCGAGCCGATGGACGTGACCCCGTTCTCGGGGTCCCAGAAGGTCATCGAGCCGTCGGTTGGGTTGGTGAAGAAGTAGCTGTCGTGGTATCCACTCGCCCCCTCGAGCTGCGAAGGTGGGATCGTCGTGGAAGCGCCGGGCGAGCCGACGGGCTCTTCGAGCTCCCACATCGAGAGATCGAAGTTGCCGCCGGGAGCGACGTTCGGATCGAGGCCGCCGTCCGAGGCTACGACGTCTTCATCTCCTCCGCCGTCGGCAACGGCGCCGTCGGAGCCGCCGTCGAACGCCCCCCCGCCAGCGCTCCCAAGCGACGGAGCCCCGCCGTCGTTGGGGTTGCCTGCCGTCGAGCCGCCGCTCGAAAGGCTGCCGCCCGAGGAGCTACCGGTCGACGCGTCACCGCTCGTGGAGCCGGTGGTCGAGCCATTGTCGGGCGGCGCGGCCGGACTGAAGCCGGAGCCATTCCCACAAGCGGCGCTCAAACAAAGCAGGCCGGCTGCGGCATGAGAAGAGAGAGAGCGATTCGAGGCGATTGCCTTCCACACGAATGACATGGGCGTGATCCTCCTGGTTCGTCACAGCGCCGTAGCGCGACTTCCCAGGAATTCAGCAGCGCGCGTGCCACGAGCGGATCGCCGTTATTCGCGCGGATCACGCGATGCGAGAGGTGGCACGGCCGGATCGCGGGGTGGCACGTGCCAGTTCGATCGCGATGCGGGCGGACAGCCGCCGTTGGGCTCTCATCCGTGGTAGCGACGAAGGCATGAGGGTCGCCCCGCTGTCCGCGCTCACAGCCGCCCTGACGCTCGCGTGCAACCATCCGCACGCGAGCCCGACGTCCACGCCGGCCGCGCCACATGCCGAAGCTGCGCGCGTCTCGTGCTTCCTCCTCTACGAGCTGGGTGTGGGGGAGGTTCGCCGCTCTCCGTCCGAAGGCTGCTCATCGCGCGTCACTCCGGCTTCGACCTTCAAGGTCCCTCACGCGCTCGCCGCCCTCGACTCGGGCGTTCTCGCCGGACCTGATGTCCGCTTCGCCTACAACCCGTCGTCGATGAAGAGCTGGGCCTCGCCCGACCTACCCGAAGCGTGGAAGCGGGACCACACGCTCGCGACGGCGATGCGCTACTCGGTCGTCTGGTACTTCCAGCGCGTGGCGACGATGCTCGGTCCGGATCGGGAGCACGCCTACCTCGCGAAGCTCGACTACGGGAACCAGGACAGCTCGAGCGGCCTTACGACGTTCTGGCTCGACGAGTCGCTGCGCATCTCCCCCGACGAGCAAGAGCGGTTCATGGTTCGTCTCTACGAGGACGGCCTCCCCGTCAGCAAGGCGGCCATGAAGACCGTCCGCGAGATCCTCGTGCAGCCGCCCGGCGTCGTGGTCAATGCCGGGGGTGAGCACTCTTTCGACGCTCCGTGGCCCGAGGGGGCGGTCGTAAGCGCGAAGACGGGGATGGGCGACGACGTGCGCTGGCTCGTGGGCCACGTAAGGCGTGGCGACCGCTCGTGGGTCTTCGTGAGCTGCGCGGGGGGGAGCGGGCTCGACGCGCTGGCAGCCATCGATCTCGCGGCGCGTTCGCTGCGCGACGCGCACGTCCTCTAACGGCGCTCCGGGGGCGGAGCGGAAAAGCGCGGCGAACGAGGGGCGCGCGCAAGCGACGATCCGACGAGGGCTGACGACGTGCCGAGAACCCGCTGACGACGTCCCAGAAACCCGTGGGATCGTCCTAGGAAAGTCATGAGGCGATCACCTCGCCCGGGGTGATCGTCCTATGAATCTCAAGCGACGATGGCGCGGCCCAGGTGATCGTCCTTCGAAAGTCATGAAGCGATCACCTCGCCCGATGTGATCGTCCTATGAGATTCAAGAGGCGGTTACTCGGCCCAGGTAAACGTCGCATGACTTTCATAGGACGCTTACCCATCGGTAGGTGATCGCTTCATGACCGTTCTAGGACGTCGTCACGGCGTCTGGTGCGCGGTCATGCCAGGGCTGGGACGCTCTCACGCGGCGACTACCAGGTCGTCTGCGAGTCGCCGATGCACGGCGTGTACGTGTACCCGGTGTCAGTCGGGCCGACCAAGTCGAGGTCCGTCAGCTGCGCGTTCATCTGCGACTGGTCGGCGCTCGTGCAGTCGGGGGACACGTTGTACTCGACGTCGAAGACGGCCTTCCCCGCGGGGAGGAAGCTGCCCGCGGCCGTGTACGTTCCGCACTCCTGGTACTCGTAGCACTGCTCGTTCAGCGCCCAGTCGAAGGCAGCGAGGAAGGTCGGGTACTGGCTCGCGTCGAGGTCGGTCATCACGTTTTTGAGGCCGATCGAGAGAGGCAGCGCGTGGGCGAGGCTGCTGATGGCGAGGTCGTACGTGAGGTTGTCCGTCTCCGTGATGTTCGAGATGTTGGTCCACCCGTCGAGGTTGTCCGGCTCGATCGCGTCGAAGCCCTTCGCCTGGCACCAGTTGACGAGGCGCGCCTTCATCAGCGGCAAGATGATGCTCTGGTTCGCGGCGGTGACGAGGAGCCAGTTCTCTTGCGGCCAGCCCTGGACGACGGGACCGATGACCGACGCCGGAAAGTCGGCGTAGTCGGGGCGCCCCTGCTCCAGGGTACCGACGTCGACGTAGCAGACCGCGATTGCCCCGGCGGCGTGGATGGCGGCGACGTCAGCGGCCGTCGCGTTCTGGCCGTCGATGTCGTAGACGACCTGGCCCGACTGACCGGTGAGGATGTCGGCGGTGGTGAAGGTGCTGGCGCCGATCAGCCAGTGAAAGTGAATGGGCGCTGCGGTCGTGGGCGACCAGAGCGTGCCGCCGTCGGTGAGCGAGCCGCTGGAGCTTCCCGACGACGAGCCGCCCGAGCTCGAGCCGCTGGAGCTTCCCGACGAGCCGCCGCTCGAGCTCCCCGACGACGAGCTCCCGGAGGACGAGCCCCCGGAGCTGGAGCCGCTGGAGCTCCCCGACGAGGATGCCCCCGAGCTGCTCGTGCTGCCGGCTCCTCCGGAGCTCGAGCCGGTTGCGCTCCCCGCGTCTTCCGCGCCGGCGTCCTCCGCGTGCAGTCCACCGGCCGAGGATGACGCGACGCTCGCGGAGCACGCCCCCCACGTCGAGGCAGCAGCGCCGAGGGCCACGAGCTGAAAGAGGCGAACGAGGGAGGGGGGCATGAGCCTCTCCTCAGCAAGCGTCGTACCGCGCACCACACACGCGCGCACGCATGCCGCAGCGCGGATTTGCATGGGAATCCGCGTCGACCGGGAGCAGGGCTGTCTCCTCTTTGTGCGGGCTCGTCTCTCTTTGGCGACAAAGTTCAGTCGCGCGAATAGAGCCGCTCTCGGGCGCTCGGGGCTGCCTTCGCGGGGGTTGGTTTCGGCGCGTGGTGGACGGAGGTCTTGCTTGGCGGGTGCACGGAGGCAGAGGCGACGGGGACCGCGTCTTCACCCGGAGTGACCGGAGGGGAGGGGGCGAGCGCTCCGCTCGCAGGGGGCGCCGCGGGAGGAACCTCGGCCATGCTCGGCGACGGCGCAGGCGGGGCCACGGCCTGCGCTTCGCGCACCTTGCCGCGGGTTACCGAGGCGACGCCCCAACCGACGACGCCGACACCTACGAGCGCGGACACCGCGACGAGCGCGCGGAGCTTTCGGGGAGCGCGAGCGCGATCGGCGCGCGTCGTCGACCCTGCTTCGCCTCCGTCGCTCGAGAAGGGGACGCGGGTCTGCGTCTCCTCACGCAGCAGACCTGCGCGAAACGCGAGCTCCTCGGCCGCGACGGTCGCGACCCATTCGCCGACCGAAGCGGCCGTGGCGGGGGGCACCGCCGCTTCGAGCGCGCACGCCATCTCCTCCCCCGTGAGGAAGCGCTTGCTCGGATCGCGCTCGAGCGCACGGAGGACCACCGCGTCGAGCGCCGCCGGGACCCCCGCGCGCACCGTGCTCGGCGGCCGCACGCGCTCCATGAGGACGCGCGTCACGGTCGTCGCTTCGTCCTCCGCGTGAAAGAGGCGCTTCCCCGTGACGAGCTCCCAGAGGACGATCCCTGCGGCGAACAGATCGGTCCTGCGCGTGGCGCCGCGCCCGGAGAGCTGCTCGGGCGCCATGTAGCCGAGCTTCCCCTTGATCTTCCCGTCGCGCGTCGTCTGCTGGCGGCCGAGCGCCTTGGCGATGCCGAAGTCGAGGACGCGCGCCTTGCCGTCGACGCCGACGAGGATGTTGTGCGGCGAGACGTCGCGATGGACCATGTTGAGCGGCTCGCCCGTCTCGCTCACGGCTTCGTGCGCCGCGTGCAGCCCGCGCAGGACGCCCGACAGGATCGACGTGGCGATCGGGGCCGGGACGGCAGGCGAGCCCGGCGTCGCTGCCTGCGCGCGCATGAGCGACGCGAGCGACACCCCCTCGACGTACTCCATCACGAGGAAGACCTCGTCCTCGTGGGTCACGACGTCGAGCGTCGCCACGACGTTGGGGTGCCCCACGCGCGCGGAGAGCCGCGCCTCGTCGAGGAAGGACTTCACGACCTCGGGCTCGCTCGCGAGGTGGGGGCGGAGCCGCTTGATCGCCACGACCGATCCAGTGGAGGAAGCGTTGCCCGGCGCGCGGCCCAGATGAACCGTGGCCATCCCCCCGGCGCCGATCTGCCCGTGCATCGCGTAGCGTCCCACCGCGACGGGCACCGCTCCGCGAACACGGTCCATTGCCGCACAAACTTACCACGCGAGCGCGCACGGGCACTCGTGTAGACTCCAAGCGTGGAGCCGCGGCCCGGGGCCTCGCATGCGCTCGGCTTTCTCGCTAGCCTCGTCAGCGCCGCCAGCGCCGTTGCGATCGCGTTCGCGGGCACGGCGAATGCGCAGGGGCCCGACGCGAACGGCCTCTTCGACTACGGGCTGGCCGAGATGCTCGCGGGCCGCTACGCGACGGGTTGCCCCGCGCTCGACGGGAGCTTTCGCCTCGACCCTCGACCGGGCACGCTCTTCACGCTGGCCGATTGCGATCTGAAATGGGGGAAGACGGCGAGCGCCCTCGCACGATTCGGCGAGTTCGTCGCCCTCTACGAGCGCATGCCCGCCGACCAGAAGGCGAAGCAACGAGAGCGCGCGACCGTCGCGGCGTCGGAGCGCGCGACGCTCGAGAAGTCCGTCCCGCTGCTCGCCGTGCGCCTCCCGAACGACGCGCCCGCGGGCTCGCGCGTATGGCGAGACGACGTAGAGGTCACCGGTCCGGAGCTGGCGGCGGCGGTGCCGGTCGATCCTGGAGAGCACGTGATTCGCGTCGAGCTCCCCGATGGGCGCACGAAGGAGCAGCGGGTGTCGCTGGCAAACGGCGAGCAGCGGATGCTCGTCGCAGAGATTCCTCAAGAGAAGGTCGAGGCAGCACCTCTGCGCCCCCCCATCGCGGTCCCTGCTCCAACGCCCCCCCCTGTCCCCGCGCAGGTACCGCCGCCACTGCCGGCCGCGGCGTCGCACGCTGGCTGGACCTACGCGGCCGCGGGGCTCGGCGCGGCGTCGCTCATCGTCGCCGGGGTGACGGGGGGAGTCGCGCTCGGGCAGAAATCGATCGCGTCGCCCGTGTGCGACGCGAGCGGCGAGTGCACGACCGCGCAGGGGGCGAACGCGGGGAACCTCGCGCACACGATGGCGGACGTCGAGACCGGAGCGCTGGTCGTCGGGGGGGTCGCGCTGGTGGTGGCGATCGTCTTGTGGGGGACCGAGCCGCGCGTCGGGTCACGCGCACGGGCGGCGAGCGTGCGCTGGACGCCGGGCGGCGTCGCGGTGGCGAGGTGGTGATGGAGGGGTGGCTTGCTCGCCGACCGGCGCGCGCAGGCGCAGCGTTTGCCGCGTGCGCGCTGATCGGAGGATGTGCGTCGGTGCTCGGCGTCGACAAGACGTACGAGGTCGTCGAGGCCGGAGCGGGCGAGGACGCGGCGCCCCCGACTCCACAGGGGATCCGTTGCGGCGGGAGCCTCTGCACCCCAGGCTCGCAGGAGTGCTGCCTCGGGGCGCAGAACACCCTGTCGTGCACGAGCACATCGCTCAGCGACCCCTGCCCGCAGGGGACCGACATCCCGTGCGACGACCCCTCCGACTGCTCGAGCGGAGTCTGCTGCATGACGCAGGACGGCCAGGGAGATCTGCTCGGCACCGTGTGCGCGGCGTCGTGCTCGGGGGGGGAGATCGAGCTCTGCGCGCCGGGGGGGACGTGCACGCAGGGGAAGTGCACGTCGCTCGCGGTTCAGCCCGATCCGCCGCTCACCTGGTTCTACGCCTGCCAGTAGCGACGCGCGCTACGCTTGCGAAAGGATGGCCTCCGCGGACACCCAGACGAAGACGCTCCCGCGCGACGCGCCGTTCACGCGCCGATGCCCGCGCCTGGCGTGGAACGACAGCGCGGGGGCGCACTCGATCGTCGTCGATCGCGCCATGGTCGTGGGATCCGCGGCGAACGCCGACGTGGTCGTCGACGACGCGACGGTCTCGCGCCTGCACGCGGAGCTCGAACCGCGCCAGGACGGCGTATGGGTGCGCGACCTCGGGAGCCTGAACGGCACGTTCGTCGGCGACGTCCTCGTGACGGCGGCGCGCTTGCCGGCGTCGGCGCGGGTGCGCGTGGGGGCGACCGTCCTCACGGTCCTTCCGGACATGGAGGAGACCGCCGTCGACTTGTGGCCGGAGGACGGGCTGGGCGATCTGATCGGCGGCAGCCCGGCGATGCGCGAGCTCTACGCGACGATCGTGCGCGTCGGCGCGACCGAGGCGGCCGTCCTCGTGCGCGGCGAGACGGGGAGCGGAAAGGAGCTGGTGGCGCGCGCGATTCACGACTGCTCGCACCGCGCCGGGAAGCCTTTCGTGGTCGTCGATTGCGCGGCGCTCCCCGAGGGGCTGCTCGAGGCGGAGCTCTTCGGCCACACGCGCGGCGCATTCACGGGGGCGATCGCGGCGCGCGCCGGGTCGTTCGAGGCGGCGGAGGGGGGGACGGTGTTCCTCGACGAGATCGGCGAGCTCCCGCTGGCGACGCAGCCGAAGCTCCTGCGCGTGCTCGAGTCGCGCGTCGTCCGCAGGGTGGGCGAGACGAGCCACCGCCCGATCCAGGCCCGCTTCATCGCCGCCACGCACCGCGACCTGCGGCGGATGGTGAACGACGGACAGTTCCGCGAGGACCTCTATTTTCGAATCGCCGTCCTCCCCGTGCGCGTCCCCCCGCTGCGCGAGCGCCCCGAAGACATCCCGCGCCTCGTCGCGCGCTTCGCCCCCACGATGCCCGAAGCCGCGCAAGCCGAGCTGTGCGAGCAGCTCCGCGGGCGACGCCTCGCCGGCAACGTGCGCGAGCTCAGGAACATCGTCGAGCGCGCCGTCCTCCGCGGCGGGGCTCACCTAGACGATCTCGGAGACGCCTCCTCGGCCGAGGCGGAGAGCGCGCAGGCCTCGCTCGAAGGAGAGCTCTCGTTCGAGTCGCCGTTCCACGAGTTCCAGCGCGCCGCCGAGCGCGAGTACCTCCGGCGGCTCTTGGTGAAGCACGGCGGTCAGGTCGCGGATGCTGCGGAGGCGTCGGGGGTGAACCGGACGTACTTCTACCGGCTCTTGAAGAAGCACGCGCTGTGACGGAGCGATGCGGCGCGCAATCCGCTCACGTTCCGCGCCCGCGGCTCCCTACGCGAAGTACCCCACCGCCGCATGGCTCACGACTGACCCGTCCTCTTTGTCGATCGTCTGCTCATAATGGAGCACCTCTCCGCGCGCCCCGCTCGGTAGCGCGCGCAGGAGCGAGTAGATGGGGGCGAGCCCGCAGACTCGTCGCGTCTCGAGGTCGCGCGCCACGTGCTCCCAGAACGCGGGTGCGTCCGGGGTGACGGCGCGCTCGAGCGACGCGCGGTCGGTCGCGTCGAGCGCTTCGAGCTGCCCGTCGGCGGGGCGCTCGTCGCCGAAGCGGGGGCCGACGTGCGCGAGGTCCGCGCCGGCCACGACGATCGCGCGACCTCCGCGCGACTCCACGATCGATCGAAGCGCGCCGAGCATCTTCTCGACGGCGCCGTCACGCGCGGGATCGGTCCCGCGCGCCTGGTGCTCGCCGAGCCCTGCGAGCACGGGGACGATCTTCGCCGGCCTGTTGCCGAGGAGGTGCTTCAGGAAGACCGCCTGGAACTCGAGCGAGTGCTCGCGCTTGTGATTGAACTGGTCCGCGTAGGCGTCGAACGGGACGGCGTCAGCGAGGGCGTCGATGGCCCCGACGTCCGCCTCGAGCGCGCCGAGCGGGGTAGCGAAGGCCTTCCTGCAGAGCGCGAACGGCTGGCGCATGGGGGCGTGCGAGGTTCCGAGGAGAATGAACGTATCGACGCTCTGCGACTCGAGCGCGCTCCTCATCGCGCCGTAAGCGTGCCCGTACCCGACGGCGCCGCGCCACGGATCGATGTGCGGCGCGACCAGCGCGACGAGCGTGCGCCGCGCGTTGCCGTTGCTCGTCTTGCCCCGGCTCTTCCCGTTGCTACCGTTGCCATGGCCCCCCTTACCGTTCGCCTTCGCAGCCTCGAGGCAGCGCTCGTCGAGGTAGCGCGCGAGCTCGACAGGATCGCTCAGGTAGGCCCCCCCCGCGTGCGACGCCGGGCGAACGGGGGCGCTCGCGAACTCGCTCTGCACCTTCGCGAGCGCGTCGCGAAAGCGGGGCCCGTCGAGGAAGAGCCCCTGTTCGAGCTCGCTCGCGAGCTTCACGACGAGCTCCACCGGGACCTCTTCGCCTATCTCGCGCGACGCCTCCTCGGCGATCTGCTCGCACGTCCGTGCTCCGCTGAAGCGAGCGATGATGGGGATCAGCGGCGGGGGGATCGCGGCGCTCGCGTCGGTCACGCCTTGCGTGTCGCGCAGGACGAGGAGCTGCCCGTGGCGGGGGTCGGGGACGACGATCGATTCGACCGGGCGCAAGGCGGGGCGCGAGGATCGGCTGGTCACTGTGATGATTGTACGGCGAGTGCGCGTTCCTCCAAACGGGGAGCGCATGATCCGCCGCTTTCCGGACGCTCCCGGGCGGATGGCGCGCCTTGCACGGAGTGCTACGGTCGCGTCGTGCCTCCTCCGGCGCGGGCTCGAACCAAGGACTGGAAAGCGAGCGCGGCGCGATCCGAGCTGATCGCGCTCTACGCCGAGGCCGACGCGCTCCTCGCCCCGTTCTCGTGCGACGCCAGCACTGACTGCTGCCACTTCGGCGTCACTGGGCGTGAGCCGTACGTGACTCCGACCGAGCTCGCCGAGATCGAGCACGCGGTAGCTGCGCGCGGAGCCGCCCCGCCGAGGCTTCCCCGCGCGGCACGCTCGCTCCCCCTCGTCGATGACCCTCGCCGCTGCGCGCTCCTCGACGCGAACGGGCGGTGCAGCATCTACGCGTCGCGCCCGCTTGGCTGTCGGACGTTCTTCTGCGAACGGGTTCAGGGGCCCGGGCGCATCCCGCGCACCGCCTTGAACGACGTCGCACGGCGGGTCTCCGACCTCGCTGCGCGGGTCTCGCCCCGCGATCCGCATTCGCGTCCGCTGTCGCGCGCGCTCCCCGCGCTGCTTCGAGTTCGCTAGTGCGCGAAGGTCGCCAAGAGCGATCCCACGCCGAGCAGGTGGCCGCTCAGCGCCGCGTCGAGGTCGGCGCGCGTCGCGCCTTCGTTCAGGGGGAGCGCGTAGTCGGTCGCGTACACCTTGAACCGGTAGCGGTGCAGGTCGCCCCGAGGGGGGCACGGGCCGTTGTAGCGGACGTTGTGAAAGTCGTTCTGCCCGATCTTGGCGCCGAGCGTCGTCGGGTCGACCCCCTCGGCGAGCGTGAGCGTCTCCGGGGGTAGCCCGATCACGATCCAGTGGGTGAAGCTTCCGGACGACGCGTCGGGATCGTCGACGAGCACCACCAGCGATTTCGTCCCCTCGGGGGGCGCGCTCCACGTCAGCTGGGGCGACACGTCCTTGCCGTCGCACGTGTAATCGACCGGGATCTGCTTGTCCCCCGGGAACGATTTGCTCGTCACGGTGATCGACGCGGTCGCCTTCCCCGGCGGCGCAGACGGCTGCGGCCCGGTGGACGTATTGCACGCGCCGAGCGCCACGAACGCAGCAAGAGATCTCGTCAGTCGTGTCACTCGTGTCATGGTTGGCTGCCTAGTCGGGCTGATAAAGGACGGTCTGCGTCCCTTCGCGGAAGTAGTATCGCTCGTTCCCTCGGCGGTCGAACGTCATGGCTCCGAAGAGATTCCACGCGAGCGCCCACGCCGCCGCGCTGCGAAAGAGCCATCCCGCCGCGCGATCTCCGATCGCGAGGAGCACGAAGAGGAGTACCGCGTAGTCGTTCGAGAAGCGGTAGCCGAACTGGCGCCAGCCGCTGTTCTGGTAGAGAAGCTCCTGGGCCGCGGGGAGCGCTGCGGAGATCGCGACGATCGCGTAGAGCCAGCCGTTCCTCTTCGGCCAGAGGATCCAGAGATAGAAAGGCATCGTGAACCAGATGGCGAGCCCGTGCTCGTTGATCTGGAACGGCGCCGCCGCGACTGTCCCCTTCGGCGGGAGCCAGGGGAGCACGGTCAGCGCGACGCCGAGGTTCTTTGCCAGATAGTGCGTGCTGAAGAGCCCCCACTTCTTCATGCGCCCCGCCCACGCCACCGTCAGGTACTCGTGCCCCACGGTCGGGTCCCAGGTGTCGAAGCGCAGGTGGTTCATCCACGACTCGATCCCGATGACGAGCGCGATCGGCAGAGCGAAGAGCGCGACGTGGCGCGCGAATGCCGCCTTGTCGAGCTTCTCCCATGTCTTCGCCGCGCGATCGGCGAGGGTCCCCTCGGTCGGGAGCCCGTCCTTCACGTGAACGCGCACGGCCTCGAGCGCGAAGAGCGCCCCGGCGAGGAGCGCCGGAGGGCGCGTCGCGAAGTCGAGCGCGAGGAGGAGGCCCGCGAGAAACGGCCACTCCGCGTCGAGCGCCAACAGCACATACAGCGCGAAGAGGGCGGCGCCGACGATGTGCGCGGCAAACCAGACCGACCCTTGCTCGGCCGTGAAGAAGTAGACCGTGCCGAACGCGAAGAGGAGCGCGAGCCCGACGTTGAAGCGCTCGGTGCGGGTGGAGCGGACGTCGCCGCCGGCGTTCGGGCGCCGGAGCTTCTCGAGGACCAGGAAGAGAAACGCGGGAGCGAGCCCCGCGAGCTCGATGACGAACTGGCCGTCGCGGAAGTTCTCTGCGCTCCCCGAGAGGGCGACGAGGGGGAGCATCAGGAGAGCAGGGAAGGGGGGGAACGTGATGTACGTCTTGCCGTTGAAGAGGGCGAAGTCGTTCCCTCCAGCGTATCCGGGCGGTCCGCCGGCGAGGTCCTGCCGCCCGTGGAGCCAGGCGTCGGCCAGGAGCGCGTAATGGTTGAACGGCGTGTGCTCGGTGAGCGTCTGCCGCGCGGCGAGGAGCGCGTAGACGGCGGTGCAGACGGCGTAGATCGCCGCGGCGATCGCTAGGCGGCGTTTGCGCGAATCGGGGACCGTGAAGCCGTCGAAGAAAGAGGAGGTCGTCATCGTCGCTTCTGGTTCTTGCCGAGCGGGGCAGCCTCCGCGCGAAAGCGCGCGCACGCTAGCATCAGCCGTCCTTCGATTGGCGAGTCGGTGCGCGTGTCCGTCCCCAGGAGGCGCGCTCGCGGCGAGCGCCGTGTGCGAACGTGCGTTCGCGCGGAAGCGCGCACGGTTGAGCACCGACCTTCGCACTCGGAGGTCTCGAGGCCGCGCTAACTCGCGAAAAGAAGCGTGTTCAGGGTGTTCAGTGTCTCGAGGCCCGGTGGCACGTACCTTGATAGGAGGGGCGCGACCCCGGCGATTGCCAGGATCCCGAAGACGTTGGCGAAGGAAAAAGAAGACATGGCGCTCCCTTTCGACGAAACGCATGGCGACCGCGATCCGCGAGCGCTCGCGATTCTCGCGAAGACGATTTACCGAGAGCTCCGCGCCAGCGGATACGCAGAGCGCGACGTCATGACGCTTGCCAGCGAGCTTCTGGGAATGGTGGCCACCGAAGTGAAAGGGCGCCGCGTAACGCCGACGGATTCCTGATTGCGAGCGAGTTCAGGAGTCCAGGTCTTTTTTCGGCGTCTTCGCTAAGCACTTCTTGAGGCGGTTTGAGGCGCCAGATCGGTCGGAATCCCGCCGATTCGTGAGCGAAGCGACGCCGCCAAGCGCGACGAGATTGACACGTTGCGCATCAGCACCTGACAATCCTCGTTAACGTTCTCGTCTCGCGCCATGTGGAGCGAGGCGTGGGCTGCGCCGCGCAGGTGGTCGATGCGCGCACCGCGCGTGAACTTCTGCCGTTCTCGAGGGTCGACCGAAAATGTTTTCGATCATCATCAGCGAGAAGGGCGGCGCTGAAAGAAGAGAGACATTCGAAAAGAACGAGATCAACGTCGGGCGCGTGCAAGGCAACGACCTGATGCTCCCGAAGGGGAACGTCTCGAAACACCACGCGCGCCTGCTCTTCCGTGACGGCCGGTTCATCGTCACCGATCTCAAGAGCACGAACGGCACGTACGTCAACGGCCGCAAGATCGCCCAGGCGACGATCGTTCGCGAAGGGGACAAGATCTACATCGGGGACTTCGTCCTGCGGCTCGACGCGGGGAACGGAGCCGATGCAGCGCCGAACGCCGACGACGAGTCGGTAAGAACGCTCGCTCGGAACAATCCCGCAGCGCCGGCGCCGAACGCACCCGCCGGCGGGCCGAACCCCGCGATCCCTCAGGCACTTCGCGCCCCCGCTCCTGCCCCGACGCCGCCTCCAGCGCAGGCGTATGCGGAGCGCGAGGAGGAGGAGGCCCCGCCGCCTCCCAAGCCCGTCCAGGCCGCCCCAGTGCCGCGAGCGGCGCCGGGGGGAGGGGGAGCCCCCGTCCCGCGCAACAATCAGACGCTCCAGATCCCGGGGGGAAATCAGCGCGCTGCCGCGGCCGCTGCCGCCCCCGTGCAGCGGTCCGCCGCCGCCGTCGCTGCGCCCCTCCCTGCCGCCCCCGCGCCGACGTCACCGGCGGCGCAAGCGCAGACGCTCAATCCCCCCGTCGTCATCCCTACGGCTGCGCCGCGCGTGGCTCCCCGCGAGACCCCGACGCAGGCGGGCAATCGCCTCGCGCTCATCACGCTCGTGGATCGCATCGCAGACGCGGTCGATCTGTCGCCGCTTCGCGCGTCACCGAACGTGGACGAGGCTCTCAGCCAGTCGGTCGAGCGCGCGGCGCGCGAGCAGGCCTCGGCGATGCGAGACGAGGGGGAGGCCCCCGAAGGGATCGACCTCGAGGCGCTCGCACGCGACGCTGTTCGCGAGCTCCTTGGGTTGGGGGCGATCGGAGCGCTCCTCGACGAGGACGAAGTGATCGAGATCCAGTGCGTCCGAAACGACCAAGTGCTCGTTCATCGTGGGAATGCGCTGATGCACGCCGGCGCGTCCTACACGAGTGACGAAGCGCTCGGTCGCGCGATCGCTCGTCTCGCGCACCAGTCGGGCGATCCAGTGAAGCCAGGAGAGCTCGTCATCGAGCGTCGCCTTCCACGCGGCGCTCAGATGATCGCGATCGCCCCCCCCGCCGCGGCGGCACACGCCGTCGTGATCCGGAAGCGGCGGAAGGTCGATGCGACGCTCGAGGATCTCGTCCGCTCGGGCGCGCTCTCGCGTCCGATGGCGGTCTTTCTCGACGCGTGCATCCAGGCTCGCGCGAACGTGCTCGCGTGCGCACCGGCGGGGACGTCGACGGCCCAGCTGGTGGCGGCGCTCGCGTCCGCGGCCCCTCCGGGCGAACGGATCGCGCTCCTCTCCGACGTCGAGGAGGTGCAGATTCCTCACGCGCACGTGGTCGCGCTCTCTCTAGCGGACTCGCGCGCCAAAGCGGCCGACGAAGTCGTGCGCGCGGCGGCACGCCTTCGGCCCGATCGCCTGATCCTGTCGAGCATCCCCACGGGGGCGACGGCGTCGCTCGTCGAAGCGATCAGCGAGGGGGCCGAAGGGGTGATCGCTGCCGGCGCTGCCCCATCGCTCAGGCAGCTCCTCGCCCGGTTCGCGTCTCAGCTCGTCCTGTCGCGTCCCGGGCTCGACGTCGAGGCCGCGCGCGAGAGCATCAGCGAAGCGTTCGACGTCGCCGTGGAGATGACCACGCTCGCCGACGGGCGCGCGAGGATCCTCCGCATCGCCGAGCTCGGATTCAACGACGGGAAAGGGCCGCGCGACATCTTCGTCTTCGTGCCGGAGCCCTCGGGCGAGGGGACGTTCCAGTCGACCGGCGCGCAGCCCCGCGCGATCGCCGACTTTGCCACGCGCGGCGTGAAGCTCGACCCGGCGATGTTCAAGCGAACGCGCTGAACCCCTTCCCCCCGGCCCCCTTCCCCGCATGGCAGGGAAGTGGGAAGCGTGAAAACGCTGCCACCTGTTCACGTTCCCCCGCCCTGCCTGCGGGGCGGGGGGCCAGGGGGGTGGGGTTACGGCGCCGCCCGCTCCTCGGCCCGCTTCTTCATCTTGCGGTCGATCATCCGTCGCTTGAGCGGCCCCACGCGATCGATCATGAGCACGCCGAGCAGGTGGTCGTACTCGTGCTGGATGGCGACGGCGAGGAGCCCCTCCGCCTCGAGCTCGAACGGCTTCCCCTCGCGGTCGAGGGCCCGGACGCGCACCCGCGCCGCCCGCTCGATCTCCTCGCTCACTCCCGGGAAGCTGAGGCACCCCTCGGCCCACACGATGGCCTCTTCGCGCTCCAGGATCTCCGGGTTGATGAAGATCTTGAGGTCGCTCGGCTGGTCCTGCTCGGCGACGTCGATCACGAAGAGCTGATACGGCTCGCCTATCTGCGTGGCCGCGAGGCCAACGCCGGGGGCGGCGTACATGGTCTCGGCCATATCGTCCACGAGCGCCTGGATCTCGGGGGTCACCTTATCGATGCGCTTGCCAGGCTCACGGAGCCGCTTGTCGGGGTAGTGGAGGATGGTGCGGATGGCCATGGGGCTACGGGAGGCAGTTTAATGCCGGATCGCCGTTCTGGCGAGGCCGCCGCGGTCGAACGGTCTCAGCGCTCGGGGAACTGAACGACGCCGTGGACGTAGGCGTCGCTTCCGACGAGCTCCCAGCGAGGGTTGGCAATCCTGGGGGCCTCCGTCGGGGTGTCCGGGCCAGCCCAGTCCACCGCCCCGGGGCGCCCGCGTGGTCCGAGCAAGATCGGCGCGATGAAGCAGTGGAGCTCGTCGCAGAGGCGCCCGGCGACCATGCTCCCAGCGAGCTCTGCCCCCCCCTCGACCATAAGCGTGACGATCCCGCGTCCGCCGAGGAGACGGAGCGCCGCCTGCGGGTCGATTCGCCCTTCGGCGGAGCTCGGGGCCCGCAGGACCTCGACCCCGCGCGTGACGAGGGCCTCCTCGTTCGAAGCAGGCGCGTCCACGCTGCAGAGGACCAACGTGGGGACGTCCGGAGCGGTCTCGACGAGGCGGGCGTGCGGGGGGAGGCGTAACTTCGTGTCGAAGACCACGCGCAACGGGCTCGCGCCCGGAGCGTCGCGGACGGTCAGACGCGGATCGTCGGTGAGCGCCGTCCCGATGCCGATCGCCACGGCGTCGTGCGCCCCGCGCAGCGCGTGGACGCGGGCGCGCGCTTCGGGCCCCGTGACCCACTTCGACGCTCCCGAGCGGGTCGCGATGCGCCCGTCGAGCGAGAGGGCCAGCTTGAGCGAGAGGTACGGCAGGCCCCTCGTGACGAACTTCGTCCATGGGGCGATGAGCGCCTTCGCGTCCGCCTCTCGGACGCCGACGACGACCTCGATCCCCGCCGCGCGCAGCTTCTCTATCCCCCCGCCCGCAACATGTGGGTTGGGATCGCGGCAGCCGATGACGACGCGCGCGACCTTCGAC
>JBKQKP010000027.1:0-2788 GCA_052147435.1 Polyangiaceae bacterium
GGCGGTGGTGAGGACGAGGACGGGGGCGAGGTGGCGGAGTCTCACGCGCGCGTCGCCCACGCCAGCTGTCGCGCGGCCGTGCTCGTGAGCCAGGAGCCGGCGGCGCGAAGGCCCGTCCGGGTCGGGGCGGGGGCGAGGTCGCGGCCGTGGTCGACGAGGACCCGATCGACGCACTCCATCGCGCTCGCGGCCGCGAGCTCCGTCCCCACGCCGCGTGCGCCGGCGTTGCAGCCGGCGAAGTAGAGGCCGCGGACGGGGGCGTAGACGGGGGGGCGCGCGGGGCCGACCTGATCGGGCGTCTGCCCCGTGGAGACAGCGGGGCCGAACTCCTTGCCGATCCACTTCTCGATGAAGTCGACCGAGAACCTGTCGACGAAGAGGACGTTCTCGTCGAGGCGCGGGACGACGCGGCGGATGGTCTGGAGCATCGCCTCTTCCCACGCGTGACCCGGGTCCTTCAGCGTCACGTCGCTCGTCGGCGCGACGGCGCAGACGGTGAGGAGCTGGTGGCCGGGGGGGGCCAACGACGGGTCGAAGTTCGTCGGGACGGGGCAGTAGAAGGGGACGATCGGCGGGATCTCGCCGCGCGTCACCGACGCGAACATCTCTTTCAGATCGCTCGTCGTCACGCCGAGGAGATCGACCTCTTCGCCGACGCCGCCGACGATCGCCCCCGCGTCGACCAGCGGCGTGCGAAGGCCGATCTTCGCCTGCACGGCGATGTACGAGCCGCGGATCGACTTCACCCGGTCCACGTACTCCGCCGGGAAGTGCTCCGCGCCGGTGAGGCGCAGCACGGTCGTCCGCAAGCTCGACGTCGAGACGACGATGTTCGCCGGGAGCAGCGTGCCGTCGTCGAGCTCGACGCCGACGACGCGCCCCTCGCGCAGGCGGATCCGCTTCACCCCCACTCCGGTGCGCACCTCCGCGCCGCGCTCGGTCGCGAGGCGCACGTACGCCGACGGGATCGCGATCGAGCCCCCCTTCGGGTAGCTGAGGAAGTTGTCGTGCGCCATCCGCTGGAACGACCAGATGGCCTCCCCCGCGGAGACCTCCCAGTACGGCAGGATGAAGTAGAGGCCGAGCAGGAACCCGAAGATGCCGATCGTCGGCGCGTGGTCGACGAACGGGGCGAGGAAGTCCTCGATGGTCCGGCCGTTCCACGAGTCGATCTCGTCGGGGCCCATCGTGAGGATGTGCGCGAAGAGGCGGCCGGCGCGCAGGGCGTCGGTCACCGACATTCCGAGGCCGCGCGCGATGTCGAACGCGAAGCGGGGCATGCGCGCGATCGACGCGGGGACGGGGATCCGCATGACCCCCTCGATCTGCGCGACCTTCACCCCCGCGCGCGCCGGGAAGCGGAGCTCGGCGATGTCGCGCGTCCTGCGAAAGTCGATCGCGCCGTCTTCCCCCACGCGCCGGAGCACGTCGCCGAGCGGGCCGAGCGGGCCGCGGCAGAACATGTGGGTCCCGATGTCGATGTGGAACCCCTGCTTGTCGTACCCGGAGCACGACCCGCCGACGCGCCGGTTCTTTTCGAGGAGCGTCGTCGGGATGCCCGCGTTCGCGAGGAGGAGCGCGGCCGCCGAGCCGCCGATCCCCGAGCCGATCACGATCGCGCGCGGCGCGTCGCCCAAGCCGTTCTCCTAGGCCGCCAGGAGGTCACGCAGGGCGCGCGGGCTCTTGATCGCCTCGCCGCACGCCGCCACGAGCCGCCCGAAGTCGATGTGCCCGTCCTCGCGCGTCACGGCGCCGATCGTCTTGATCGCGTGCGGCGTGCGGCGCCTAAGGTGCTCGATGACCTTCGCGCGGAGCGCCTCCTCCGGGAACGGAGGGAGCCCGCCGGTGACGTCGGCGTAGTGCTGATACATCGCGTCCATCACCTCGGTGAGGTCGATGTCGAGCGTGCGGAGCGGGTTCACGAGCTCGTGCGCGGCCGCGGCGAGGATGATCGTCGTCGCGAGGTTCTTCGCGAGGATCGTGTTCCGGCGCTTCTTCAGGCTGCCATACACCTCGCCGTAGAAGCGCTGCCCCGCCGCGATGTGCCGCGACTCGTCGCGCCCGATGAGCGCGAGGAGCTTGCGCACCATGGGGTCCTTCGCGACGTGGTTGATCTTGTGGAAGATCTGGTTCGCGAGGTGCTCCCCCACGATGTTGATGTTCCCCATCATGAACGCGACGTCTTCGCGATCGAGGACGCCGAACGAATACAGGAGGCGCACCCACGCGTTCGGCGGCTCCATCGGCCGCCCCGTGATCTTCGGGATGAGGCGGCGAAGGGCGTCGTAGTGCTTCGCCTCTTCGAGCGCTTGCTCGGCGAAGTAGAACTTCGCCTCTTCGCTCTTCACCATCGTCGAGATGTACGAAGCGCCGGTGACCGCGGCCTTCTCCCCCGGGCAGAGGAACGTGAGCATCGCGGCGATCGCCTCGGAGTACTTCGGGTCTTCGCGCACCGGCTCGTCCCAGGCCACGGCCGTGGGGACCGCCCAGAACGACTTCTGGCCGAGCTCGTAGATTTCCCACCCTTTCTTGTTCGGGTGGTCGCCGCTGGTGTCGAAGAGCCCTCCGCCGAAGAGGATCTCCTTCCAGGTGGCAGAAGCCGTGTCTCGAGTGACGCCCGTTGCGCTCGCCTTACGGTCGCTCTTCATGGGGGACCTCGTTCCAGTGAGAGTGTAGCACTCGGCGGAAAGAGCGGGGAATGGGCGTTTCGGGGCGAAGGGGGCGTCGGAGGTCGTGAGGAACGCGTCGGAAGTCGCGATCGACGCGTCGGAAGCGACGATCGACGCGT
>JBKQKP010000028.1:0-3693 GCA_052147435.1 Polyangiaceae bacterium
ACATTCGATCGCGAACGATCCAAATTCGATCGCGAACGCTCCAAATTCGATCGCGAACGATCCAAATTCGATCGCGAACGATCCAAATTCGATCGCGAACGATCCAAATTCGATCGCGAGCGATCCAAATTCGATCGCGAGCCGAGGAGAGGGCGCTGAGGACCGCCCCCTCCAGGCTCCGCGACCCCCCCTACTTCGCGGCCCGGGAAGGAGCAATAATCCTTCCTTGAACCAGGCGGCTGCCGGATCGGCTCTACGACGTGGATCGCGATCGCCCGCGATCCCTGATATTTGACCCCCCTCCCCCGATATCTTCCCCGGCCGCACTCCGTTCTCGCCCCGGTCCGGCATGTCGACTATCCGAATGGATTCCGTGAGCGAAATCACACAAGAAGCAGCGGCGGCCCCCCCTCCCGAGGCGTCCACCACCCTCCCGCGCGCCACGGCGGCGCTCCGCTGGCGACGCGGTGGCGTCACCGCCGCGCTGGGCACGGTCGTGTCCTTCCTCCTCATGGCGCACGACGCGCAGCTCCGCTGGGGGGTCCCCCTCGGCGCGCTTTCGATCGGCGTCGCGTCCTGGGGAATCATGGACTTCCTGGGCACGTTCGACGACCCGGAAGATCGCGTCGCCCGCTCCCTCACGATCCAGGCGCTCGCCCCCTCCCTCCTTCGCGCGGTGGGCACGATGGTCCTCTTCGGCGGCGCGTTGATGCTCGCGCAGTCGGGGGTCGTGAACCAGTGGGTCTCCGGCGTGCTCGTGACCGCGACGTTCCTCGCGTGGGTCGCCGCCGTCTTCGACTTCGGCGTCACGCTCGGCCCCTGGGCGAAAGACGAAACCGGGCAACCGCGCCGCCTCCTCGCGCGTCACGGGTTCTGGGTGCTCGCCGTGGCGGCGTGCCTCTACCTACCCACGCTCGGGATCTACTCGCTCTGGGATCCCTGGGAGACCCACTACGGCGAGGTCGCCCGCGGCATCCTCGCGCGCGACGACTGGATCTCCTTCTGGTGGTCGTACCAGGGGTGGTTCTACTCGAAGCCGGTCCTCGAGCTGTGGCTCCAGGCGATCGCGATGGCGACGCTCGGGACCCACTACGAGAGCGACCACATGCTCATCGGCTCGGGGACAGCGCCGATCATGCACCCCGAGTGGGCCGTCCGCATTCCGAACGTCCTCTTCACGCTCGTCGCGATGTACTTCCTCTACAAGGGGGTCGCCAAGGCGTACGGCCGGCGCGCGGGGCTCATCGGCGCGCTCGTCCTCGCGACGATGTCCGACTGGTTCCTCATCGCCCGGCAGTCGATGACCGACATGCCGTGCATCGCGGCGCTCGCGGCTGCGATGGGGCTCGTGATGATCGGGCTCCACGTCGACGAGAAGCGCCTCGCGCCGGTCTACGAAGTGAAAGCCTGGAAGACCACGTGGCGACTGTCGGCGTGGCACCTCGTGCTCGGCGCGGTGATCGTGACGGCGCTTCCGCAGATCCTCTACCTCGTCTCGCGCAACCTCGAGCTGGTGCTGAACGGCAACGGCGCGCACGGCTTCCGCCCGCACTGGGACATGTTCACCGGCGGGAGCAAAGGCGACTGCGGTCTGCCCGGCAACGAGAACTGCGCCGTGACGAACCCGGCGTCGATCCCGAAGGGGGTGGCCGTCAGCCCGGACGGGTTCGGCGAGTCGCTCCACCGGCTCTTCGGCGCGTTCGAGCCGGTCCTCCAGGGGATCCTCTGGGCCGTCGCGCTCGGGATGGTGCTCTACATCAACTGGGGTGAGCGCCGCGTGCGCCGCCTCGCGTACATCGCCGCGTGGTACCTCGCCGCCGTGGCGACGATGGCCAAGGGGCCCGAGGGGCTCGTCATCCCGGCGGCCGCCGTCTTCATCTGGGTCGCCGTCACGAAGCGCTGGAAGGAGCTCCTCCAGCTCGAGATCGTGACGGGGCTCCTCGTCTGGTGCGCGCTCGTCCTGCCGTGGTTCATCGCGTCGTACATCCGCCACGGCACGCCATTCACCGACGAGCTGATCTTCCACGACATGATCAACCGCACCCTCGATCACGTGCACGACACGAACGAGGGGGACGACACGAGCATCCGCTTTTACATCTGGCAGCTCGGTTACGCGCTCTTCCCGTGGACGGGTCTCGCGGCGCTCGGCCTGCTCCGCTGGCTGCGCATGGGCAGAGGCGTCGGAGAGGAGAGCCACCGGAAGTTCGACGTGGCGGTCCTCCTCTTCGGGTGGGCTCTCTTCGCCTTCGCGCTCGTCACGTTCATGGGGACGAAGTTCCACCACTACATCTTCCCCGCCGTCCCACCGATCGCGATGCTCATAGGGATCGCGCTCGACGAGCTCCTGAGCGAGAGCGGCACGAAGCCGCGCGACGAGAAGGCCCCCTCCGCCTCGCACGATCGCGTCATGTTCGGCGCCGCGGCCGTGGCCGGAGCGCTCGTCACGCTGCTCGTCGGGCGCGATCTGTACCTGAAGCCCCCGGGGACGGAGCAGCCGGGGGCGATCCGGCTCCTGCACCTCTTCACGTACAACTACAAGCGCGCGTGGCCCGACACGATCGACCTGTCGTCCACGCTCGTCGGCTTCACTCTCGTGAGCGCGGTCGTCCTCGTCGGGCTGGCGTCGTGGCGGTACCGCAAGTACGTCGTGTACGCATTCGGCGCCGTCGCGTTCGCGTGGGCGATCTGGGGGACCGACGTATACACGTTGGAGCTCGCGCCTCACTGGGGGCAGCGCGAGATCATGCAGGCGTACTACGAGAGCCGCGCGAACCCGAACGAGCTCCTCGTCGCGTACCAGATGAACTGGAAGGGGGAGAACTTCTACACGGGCAACCACCTCCCCGTGTTCGTCTCCACCGGCGGCCCGTTCACGACGTGGATGAAGGCTCAGCGCGATAAGGGGACGAAGGTGATGTACTTCGTGACGGAGCACTCGCGGATCGGCGGGCTCAAGTCCGAGGTGAAGGGGACGCAGTACAAGGAGCTCACGACGAAGGCGCTCAATAACAAGTTCGTGGTGGTGAGGGCGGAGCTGTAGGCGCGGACGCAGAAGACGCAGACGCAGACGCGGACGCGGACGCGGACGCGGACGCGGACGCAGACGCAGACGCGCACGCGGACGCAGGCGCGAGACGCCGACGCCGACGCGGGACGCAGACGCGGGACGCGGACGCGAGGACTCACTGGGTGCTCGCTCGGGAGCAGAACCAGCTTGCCCGAGTGCTCGCGCGCGTCCAGGCCGCAGCCGCTTCGCGGTCGCTTCGCTGCGCTCAGCGAGCCTGGACCCGCGCTGCGCGCTCGGGCGTCGGCGTGTCGCTTCCGAGAGGGGAGCGAAAGGAGACGTCGATGCTCAAGATCTATGGAGTGATTCTCGAGGTGGTAGCGGAGCTGAGGCCGGTCGTCGGTCTCGTTGAACGGTGCGATGCGGATCTTGCGAGGCAGATGCGGCGGGCGATGTGCAGCGTCGCTCTGAACACCGCGGACGGCATGGGGAGCCGGGGACGCCTGCGGAAAGTGCGCTACCACAGCGCACTCGGCTCGATGCAGGAAACCGTCGCGTGCATCGAAGTGGGCGTCGCGCTGGGCTATCTCGCGGGTGTGGACGATCTGCTGATGGACCGGATGCGCCGCATCGTGGGAACGCTCGTAAGGCTCGCTTGCTAGAAGGCAGCGGCGAGACCGGAGCGC
>JBKQKP010000029.1:0-25013 GCA_052147435.1 Polyangiaceae bacterium
CGTCGTCGAAGTCCATCTCGGTGATCGCGTCGGACGCCCGGCCGAGGTTTGGCCCGAGCTGCGCGTTCGTCGGACGCACGTCGACGCCGGTCGCGAATGCGAGCACGACGCCGATCCCAAGAAGTGTTCGCGAGAGTCGCTTCATCGCAAGAGCCCCTCCGCGTAGCGCCTGATCGCGTCCTTGAGTCGCCCGCTCGCGGGCTGGCTGAGCCCTTGCGTCACGCGCCGGCGAAAATCTTCCGGTCCCTTGTGGGCGTCGGCGTTGGGGATATCCGTCTTCTCGCGCGACAGACCGGAGTTGTCGTCGCCCGTTTGCGAATCGCCCTGTTCGCCCCCTTCGTCCTTGTCGCTCCCCATCGCCTGGCGGGCCATCTCGAGCTGGCGCTGGGCGTCCTGCTGGTCGCTGATCGCGCGATCGGGCTCGCCGGCGCGGAGCTGATCGGCCGCCTTTTGCATCGAGTGCTCGGCTTCCTCGAGCGCGTCGAGCGCGCTGCCGGGCATCTGGTCGCGCCCCTTTTCGCCGAGTCTGCGCGTGCGCTCCGCCATCTCGTTCTCTTTCGTCGCGTCCTCTCCGAGCTCGCCGCGCGCCCGCTCCGCTGCCTTCTTTCGGAGCACCTGGAGCTCCTGCTCCGCCCAGGCGACCTCCGGCTCGAGCTTTCGGCGGACGTCGTCGATCTGCTTTTCGATCGGCGTCGCTTGGTCCGTCCAGCGCCGCCACGACTCGCGCTCCGACGCGCGCTTCGCCTCGTCGAGGGTCTGCAGCGCATTGCGGCCGCTCGCGACGGCGTCGCCGGGGCTCCCCTCTTCGAGCGCCCGCGCCATCTGCTCGGCCTGCTCGCGCGCCGCGGCCGCCTTGCCCGACCACGACTCGCTCGCGCCGCCGACGCTGGGGAGATCGCGCACCGATTGGCGAACGTTCTCCGCATGCTTCTTCGACTCGTCGAGGAGTGACTTCTCGTCCCCCGCGCTCTCCTCCCCCGAGAGATCGTTCTGGACCTTGGCGATCTCGCCCGCGTGGTCCTGCGCCAGCTGCTCGAGGTCGCGCGCCGCTTCGTCGAACGCGCGCGCGACGTCGTCCCCCTCTTCGTCCCCTTCGCCCGGCGTCCCCCGCCCGCCCCCCGACTCCCCTCCCCCCTTCTGCGGGCCGCCCCGCTCGCCGAACGACGGATCCGGCTCGCGAAGCCTCGCGACGAGATCCCGCGCGGCGAGCTCGGCGTGCGACCAATCGCTCGTCGTGCGCGCGCGAGCGATGCGCGCGTCGTACGCCTGGACGATCTCGCCCAGATCGCGCCCGAGATCGCCGAGCGTTCTCATCGACTTCGACCCGGCTTCGAGCACACCCAGCCCGGCGTCCACGCGCCCCTTCCCCTTTTCGTGGTCGTCGGCGCGCGCCTCGAGCCCTTCGCCCGTCACGACGTCGTCGGCCACGTCGGCGAGCTGTCTCGCCGAGCTCCGGGCGTCGCGCTCGCCGAGGCCGCGGACGATCGCATCGGTGACGAGCACGATCTTCTCGCTCGCCTTCACGAGCGCCCCGTGCGTCTGCGGTGACGCGACGCGCGCCTCCTGCGTCATCGCTTCACGCACCTTGCGCATCTGCCCACGCAAGAGCGCTTGCAAGCGGCCGGGGACGCGCACGCCGGCGAAGATCTCGCTGACGGTCTCGTCGAGGAGATCGGCGTCGTCGTCCACGGTCTTCCCCTCGTCGGCGAGCATCGTCTTTCGCTCCCCGAGCGCCTTCGGGATCGGGTGCTCCATGCGCCACGCGAGCGAATCGACGAAACGATCGCGGAGCTGTCGCACGCTCTCGAGACGAAGCGACTGGGGCTGGGCGATGGCGGGGGGGACGATCGTGATCGCGGCGCTGGCGCCCCACTTCGGGCCGGTGATGGGGTCGTTGTCCTTCGCTTCGACCGTGACCTCGACCGGGACGTGGCTCTTCTTGATGAACTTGTCGGTCGGGTGAAGGACGTGCCCCCCCTTGTCGTCGCGGGTCTCGCCGTCGAGGTGGGCGAGGACGCGCCGCTCTTCGTGCCCGCCGGCGCGCAGGACGAGGTGCACTTCGCGCAGACCGTGGTCGTCGGTCGCTTCGTAGCGGATCGGGATCTCGGCGACGTCGGCGTCGTGCGCGAGCTCGATCGTCTTGGGCGCCCCTTCGAGCGTGACGACGGGCTTTTCGTCGGCGACCGACGTAACGTGCGTCGAGTCCCCCTCTTCGATCCGCACGTCGCCGAAGATCGCGATCACGCGGAGCGAGACGCTTTGGTCGAGGGGCCAGCGGGCGACGAGCGCCCCCTTGCCGTCGTCGACGAAGGGGACGTCGTTCGTGCCGTCGGTGAGGGCGAGGTTGCGGCCGGGGTGGATCGCGACGCCGACGTAGGTGAGGAGGGTGCCGCGGGGGAGCTCGATCTCGCCGAAAGGAGGACCCTGGCGCTCGCTGTCGTGAAGGTAGTCGGGGGGGCGGGAGTGGAGCTCGGGATCGCCGAGCCACGTCATCGGGATCGGGGCGATGTGGTGGCGGGCGATGAGGACGTCGAGCCCCTCGATGACCGACCACGGAGCGAAGACGGCGACCGCGAGGACCGCCACCGCGAGGGTGAGGGCGCCCGTCGCGAAGCGGAGCGCGACCCGGTGGGCCCCTTGCTCGATCTCGGCGGCAGGGAGCGCGGCGAGAGCGCGGCGGACGTGGAGCTCGGCGAGCTCGGGGGAAGTGCCGTCGTGCGACGGCGTGCCCGGTCTGTACCGGGGCCTCTCTTCGTCGAGCAGGCCGAGCGCGCGCTGTGCCCGCGCCGCCCGCTCCGGATCGACCCGACCGGCGACGCGCGCGATCGTGCGATGGGGGCTGGTCCAGACGAGCCGCTCGCGACGCGCGGCGAAGGCGACGAGGGCCGCGCATGCGATCATGCCCGCGGCTCCCCCTATCCGCGCGCGCGGCGTGCCGGCGCGCGCGACGAGGAGCGCGACGGCGACGACGAGCGCCCCCCCGGCGATGACGGCGCGGCGGCGCGGCGTGCGCACGGCCCCCTGCCACGCGGCGGCGAGAGGGATGAGCGGATCGGGGAGGGGGTGACCCACGGAAAAACTCTAGCGCGTCCGCGCGTCGACCCGAAGCGGAGCCGCTCAGATCGACTTCGCGGGAGCCGGCGACGACGACGGCTCGCTCGGAGCCTGCGGAGCTTGTGGAGCTTGTGGGACAGGAAACGGGAATGGGAGCGAGCTCGGAAGCGTTGTCGGGAATCCAGCCGGGACGGGAAACGGGATGAGCTGCGAGCCACCGTCTGCGGAGGTCGGGAACGGGAAGCCGCTCGGCATCGTGAACGGAGGGGGCGTGTACGGGGCCTCGGTCGCGGCTCCGCTCGGAGCGCCGCTCGCCGCGCCACTCGCGGAGCTGGGAGGGTGCGGGAGGTGACCGCCGCGCGGAGAGGGAGAGACGCCGGGCCCCTGCTGGACGGGGAGGAGTGGTGCGACGGCACCCGGCGAAGGCGCGGTCTGGTTCGCGGGAGTCACGGTCGTGGGGGCCGTCCAAGCGGGGGCAGACGTCGCGGTCGGTGCCGAGGCGGGCGCTTGCTCGGAGGTGACGACCCACCCGACCACCGCGCCGACCCCGAGGAAGAGCGGTATCAAGATCATCGCCCACATTCCGCCGTTCCCCTTCCGGCGCGAGGAACGGACCGGCGCCGCGGTGATCGCCGGCGTGGTGATCTGCCCGGCGGGGGCGGTCTGCGCGAACGGCGCTTGCGGCACAGGCGGGGAGAACGCGACCGGGGCGCGCTCGGTGCGCGGCGGGGCGTCGATGGGGGTGGACTGGGGCGGCCGCTGGGCCCCCTCGGGGGTGGAGCCGGTGGGGATGCGGTTGTGCGCGCCGAATGCCCCTTGGACCGGCGCGGCCTGCACCGTCTTGTACTTGAAGTCTCCGGACGGCTGCGGTGGCAGAGCGATCGGTCCCGTCGGGGGGCGTCGACCGGCGATGGTCCCCTCGAGCGCGAGGCGCATCTCGGTTGCGCTCGCGAACCGGAGCTCCGGGCGCGCGGCCATCGCCCGATGGACGAGCCCCGCGACCTCGCGCGGTACGTCGGGGACGGCGTGAATGAGGGGCGTCACTTGGCCACGCTCGACCTTCCCCGCGATTTCGCGCGCGTCCGCGCCGGCGACGGGGCGCTTCCCGGCGATCATTTCGTAGAGCATCACGCCGACCGCGTAGAGATCGCTGCGCGCGTCGACCTTGTCCGCGGAGAAGGCCTGCTCGGGCGCCATGTACTCGGCCGTCCCCATCAGCATCCCGGCGACGGTGAGGCTTCGTTCGCCCGGGACGTTCGAGCGAAGCTTCGCGATGCCGAAATCGATGAGCTTCAAGACCGGCTTCGCCGCCTTGTACGTGACGAAGACGTTCTCGGGCTTCAGGTCGCGGTGCGTGACGCCGAGGGAGTGCGCGGCCTCGAGGGCGTCGAGGATCTGGACCGTGAAGTCGCAGGACGTCGAGATAGGGAGCTTCCCCTGGCGGTCGAGCATCGCGGAGAGCGGCTCCCCCTCGAGGAGCTCCATCACGATGTACGCGCTCCCCTCAGGGGTGCGATCGACGTCGGTCACCTGGACGACGTGCGGGCTCTTGATCTGCGCGGCGACGCGCGCCTCTTGGAGGAAGCGATCGATGAGGCCCGTCCTGCGAACGAGCTCGGCGTGGAGGACCTTGATCGCGACGCGGGTCCCCAGCATCGCGTGGGTGGCCTCGTAGACCGAGCCCATCCCCCCGTCGCCGAGAAGGCGGACGATGCGGTACTTCCCCTGGATGACGTCGCCGACTGAAGCCACGCTGTCCCGAGTCTAGTCGGAATCCGCGGCCGACCGTGAATTCAGCGCCGCGTCGCGTCAGCCGTTCGTTCGGGCTTGCGGGGGGGTGGGTTCGTCAATCATACAAGGCTCGTTCGAATTTCGATGGATGGGAGGGAGCAGCACATGAACACCCGCTCGGCAATTCTCGGTATCGGCCACTACGTCCCGACGAAGGTCGTGACGAACCACGATCTCGCCAAGCTGATGACGACGTCGGACGAGTGGATCGTCCAGCGGACCGGGATCAAGGAGCGGCGGTACATCGAGCACGACGGAATCGGCGCGAGCGATCTCGCCGTCCCGGCGTGCAAGGCCGCACTCGAGCGCGCGGGGCTCGAGGCGAAAGACGTGGGGATGATCATCTTCGCGACCCTCTCCCCCGACCACAATTTCCCCGGCTCGGGGTGCTTCCTCGGCCACAAGCTCGGCCTCCCCGGCGTGCCCGCGCTCGACGTGCGAAATCAGTGCTCCGGGTTTCTCTACGGACTCTCGATCGCCGACGCCTGGGTGCGGGCCGGCGTCTACGAGAACATCTTGCTCGTCGGGGCCGAGGTGCACTCGACCGGCGTCGAGTTCAATGATCGCGGGCGCGACGTCGCGGTGCTCTTCGGCGACGGAGCGGGCGCGGCGGTGATCGGGCGGGCGCGCAATCCGGAGCAGGGGATCAAGTCGATCAAGCTGTACGCGGACGGCGCGGGGGCGAAGGATCTTTGGCTCGAGGCGCCGGCGAGCGCATACGTTCCGCGGCTCACGCCGAAGATGCTCGAAGAGGGGAAGCACTACCCCGCGATGAACGGGAAGCAGGTCTTCCGGTGGGCTACCGAGAAGATGCCCGAGGTCGCGCGCGAAGTGCTGGCGATGGCGGAGACGCCGATCGACAAGGTGGATCTCTTCGTTCCCCACCAGGCAAACCTTCGCATCAACCAGTTCGTCGGACAGAAGCTCGGGATCCCCGAGGCGAAGACCGTCCACAACATCGAGAAGTACGGAAACACGACCGCAGCGACGATACCTTTGGGACTCAGTGAGGCCTGGTTCCCGCAGGATGGCTCGAGCCCCCGGTGCGATCGCGGATCGAACGTCCTCTTCGCCGCGTTCGGCAGCGGATACACGTGGGGTGGCGCGGTCGTAACGCTGTAGCGAGGTCCTTCCGCGGCCTCGATTTCGGGGGGGCGCCGTGCCGCTGCGGGCGGTTTCTTCTTCGCGTGGCGAGGTGGATCGGCCAGGTACGACTTGTGCTTACAGTGACTCCTCAACTCAACGTGAGGAGGCACTCGTGGCGTCGCGGCTGGATCCCTATGCGCTGATTGGAACGACGTTTCGCGATCGCTACCGCGTCGAAGCGTTCACCGGGGTCGGTAGGTTCGCGGCGGTGTATCGCGCGGTCGACGTGGGGAGCGACGGACGCCCTGTCGCGCTCCGGCTCCTCAAGGTGAAGGACACGCTCACTCCGAGCCGAAGGACGATCATCGTCGAGCGGCTGCGCGGGCTCACGCAGTCGATCCACGAAGTCGCGAGCAGATGCCCCGCATTCGCCGGCGTGCCCGAGGTGGGATCGGTGATCACGTCGGAGGGGCGGTGGATGCCCGTGATCGTGCAGACGTGGATCGAGGGGGAGACCCTCGAGAGCGTGCTCGTGCGCGAGAACCTCGCCGGAGCTCCGCCTCGAGCGCTCGCGCGCGCGATTGATCTCCTCTCGCCGGTGGCCGACGCGCTCGGGTATGCGCACGCGCGCGGGCTCGTGCACGGGAGCCTCTCGACGCGGAACCTCTTCGTTCGCGACGTGGCGCGGGAGGACTGGAGCACGGTCGAGATCCTCGACCTCGGGATCGCGCAGGCTCTGGCGACGACGCACGAGAAAGACCGGGCGTTCGCGGAGCCGCCCTTCGGCGCGCTTCACTTCTTCGCGCCGACGCACGGATCCCCGGAGCACTTCGCCGGGGATCTCGCGTTGCTCGGCCCCCCCTCGGACGTGTTCGCGCTCGCGCTGATCGTCGGCGAGCTCGTGACGGGGACGACGCCGCTCGGAGAGGGGGACGACGATCAGCTCCGGGCCGCGGCGGTCAATACGGTCGTTCGCCCGACGCCGGGAACGCACCGCAGGGACCTCGGTGGGTACGTGGAGGGGGTCTTCGCGCGCGCGCTCGCCGTCAGGGCGGCCGACAGGTACGGGAGCGTCTCCGCGTTCTGGGAGGCGCTACGCGCGGCGTCGCGGATGACGACGCTCCGTCCGAGCTCGAGCAGCAGCGTGCGCCCGCCGCCACTCCCCGCGCAGATCGTGCCGCGAGAGATCTACGCGATTCACGGTGCGGGCAGAGCGCCGGAGAGCGGGATGCGAGAGGTCCTCTCGGTGCGACAGAGCTCACCTCCCCCGGTGCGACAGAGCTCACCGCCGCCGGCGCGACAGAGCTCACCGCCGCCGGGGTTCTTCGAATCGGCGCCGCCGTCGTCGATCCCCGGGACGAACCCGCTCTTCGCGGGGGAGCCGCGGGAGATGGCGCGAGGACCTGCGTCAACGCGCGCGAGGTAGTCGCGCGATCAAGCCGCGTGATCCATCGGCTCGACGCGGTGATCGCGTCGCAGGATCGCCCCCACCGTCTCCACGTCGTCGATCGCGCCTAGGACCGGGGTGAGGCTCTCGTCGTCGCTGCGGAAACGGGCGAACGCGCCGCTCGTCGCGAGCGCGCGTGCCTGGGGGCCGTCGAGGACGAGGAAGACGTCGTGATGGCCGCCGAGGAGCGTCGGCGCGTCGATGACGTACGCGATCCGCGCGCGATCGAGGTGAAGCTCCTCGGCGCCGCGACGAATGAGGACGCGGCGGTCCGTGACCCAGTAGCGCGTGGCGTTCGCGAGGCGCACCGGGCGGACCCACGCGTAATAGGCGACGTAGAGCGCGAGGGCGATGAGGAGCGCAGCGCAGAGCGCGACGCCGGCGACGAGCGTGGCCATCGTCGCGGCAGTGAGCTCGTGAATGCCGAACACTCTCCGGAGCGCGGGGACGGCGCGCAGGAGCATCCATGCGGACGCGGCCGCGAGGAAGAGCCCGAGGACCGCGGTGGCGCCGCGGCGAACCGACCAGGAAGAGGCCATCGGCATCGCCGTCCAGAGGACCCGCTCCCCTTCGTCGAGGCGCTGACCGAGCGGACGATCGCCGTCGCCGAGCGGCGCCCCCGGTTCGAGGCCGCGGACGACCGCCCAGAGGCGATCGGGGGCTTCGACGTCGGCGAGCGTGAGGCTGAGCGTGCGGCGGAGCGCGCCGGTGGGGACGGCGCGGACGAGGACGAGATCGCCCACGCCGGACACGCGCGGGTTCCACCGCACCCTGGCGTAGGTGATCGCCTTGCGCTCGATCGATCGACGGATCGGCCCGCGCCGCCAGATGACGTGGGCGTCGGTGACGATGAACTCGAGGCGAGATCGCCAGACGATGGGGAAGCGCCAGGCGAGGAGGGCGAGCGTGGCGCACCAGGCGGCGAAGACGAGCATCCCGCCGACCTCCGCGTGGAGACCGCGCCCCACGACGACGGCGAAGCAGACCGTGACGAGCGAGAGGGTCGCGCCGGCCGCAGCCATCACCTGGTTGCCGAACGGGACGGCGTTGCCTTTCGGGCGACCCGTCCAGATGATGCGTTCGCCGAACAGGGAGTCGCGCGCCATTCCGCTCTAGAAAAACTGCGCTGCCCACACGCCGATGTCCAGGGGCGGGACGGCACAGAGGCTCGCGTGCGTTCGGGGCGGAAAAGTGTCCCCTACTTCGGCAGCGGGAGCGGCGCCGAGCGGCGAGTAGGGCCACGTGCGTGTGCCGCGCGGACGAGGAGATCGACGAGCTTCGGCAGCGGGATCCCCGCGACGGCCGCGGCTTCTGGGAACAGGCTCGTGGCGGTGAAGCCGGGGAGCGTGTTGACCTCGAGGAGAGTGATGGTCGACGGGTCGTTCCCGTCGCCGACGACGAAGTCGACGCGCGAAAGGTCGCGGCACCCGAGGGCAGCGTGCGCGCCCGCAGCGATCGACTGGACGCGCTGGATGAGATCCATCCCGAGCGGCGCGGGGGTCGCATGAACGCTTCGGCCCGGGGCGTAGCGCGCTTCGTACGTGTAGAACGGGTCGTGAGGGGAGGTGATCTCGGTGGGGGGGAGCGCCGTGGGGGTGCCCAGATCGAGGACGCCACAGGTGACCTCGCGGCCGCGGGCGAAGTGCTCGAGGAGCGCGGCGTCGGAGAGCTCCCAGACTTGCTCGATCGCGCGGGCGATCTCGGCCTCGCTCGCCCCTTCGGCGAAGCGGGAGACGCCAATCGCGGACCCGCCCGTGGAGGGCTTGACGACGAGGCGCGGGCTCACGTCGCGGAGGGCGCGCTTCGCGGCGGCGCTGGCGTCTTCTCGACCACGGAGGGCGACCGTCCCCTTCGCGATCGGCAGCTCCGCGGCGGCGAAGGCGACGCGCGCTTGACGCTTCTCCATCGCGAGCGCGCTCGCGAGGACCCCCGAGCCGACGTACGGGAGATCGAGGACCTCGAGGAGCCCCTGGAGCGACCCGTCCTCTCCCACGGCGCCATGAACCGCGGGGAACACGACGTCGTATCCCCCCGTGCGCAGCGACTCGGCGAGGAACGCATTGAGCTCGAGCCGTACCGCCCGATGCCCTAGCTCCCCGAGGGCAGTCGCGATCCCCGCCGCCGACGCGCGGCTCACTTCCGCCTCGGGCGAAGGCCCCCCCTGCACCACCGCGATCGAAAAGTGTGGCATTCGCTAGTGAACGCCCTCCGACTTCTCGTTCTTCCGCGACATGTCCACGAGCTCGATCCCGAGCCGCTGGGCGACGTCGAAGATCTTCGGGTCGCGGTAGAATTCGCCGAAGACGACGCGGGCGACGCCGCCGTTCGCGATCAGGCGGAAGCACCCCCAGCACGGGGACGCCGTGACGTAGATCGTCGCGCCGTCGATCCGGACGCCGTTGCGGGCGGCCTGGACGATCGCGTTCGCCTCGGCGTGGACCGTGCGGACGCAGTGCCCCTCTTCCATCAGGTGCCCCTCCTCGTCGCAGTGCGGGAGGCCGCGGATCGACCCGTTGTACCCGGTCGCGAGGATGCACTTGTCGCGCACGAGGACGGCGCCGACGAACTTGCGGTCGCAGGTGGAGCGCGTGGAGACCTCCCGCGCGATGTTCATGAAGTACTCGTCCCAGGAGACTCGCTGGCGCGGTTCGGGCATCGGGCGAGATTACTCCACGCGATGGCCGCCCGGCGAGCGCGAGGAGCGCCGCGCGCGGCTCTCTTCTTGACGCCCGTGAGGCGCGCGGGCTACCTGGGAGCACTCCCTCGTGAGCTTCGCTCGCACAAATCTCCGCCGTTCCGCGTTCGCCGCCGTCGTTCTTGCCGTGGTCGCGCTCGTCGGCGCGCTCACCACGCTCGCCACGAAAGATGCGTTCGGCGACTCGGGGGAATCGGCGACGGCGATGCTCGACGCGCTGGCGAACGACGCAGCGCACAAGGAAGCCACGGCCGCGATCGTTCAGCGGGGGCGCGACGCGCTCGAGCGGGCGACGCGGATGCGCGCGTCGGGGGACGAGGCGCACGCGAAGCTCGCCGATGGGCTCGCGCTCGAAGAGGCCGAGACCGGGCGCGATCTCGTACGGGCGCTCGAGGCGGAGCGGATGTCCGACGAAGCGCGGCGCGCGGCGACCGACGCGGGGGTCGTGGGGGAGCGGGAGCGGGCGCTGCTCGAGGAGGGGATCGCGCGCAACGGGCGGCTGAAGGCGGAGATCGAGGATCTGTCGAAAGCGGCCGGGGCGGGCAAAGCGGACGCGGGGGGCGGCGTGAAGGGCGCTGGCGCCGCGAGGGGCTCGAAGAGCGACGGGGGCGCAAGATGAGGCGCTTCCTTGCCGTGTGCGCGAGCGCGTTCGTCCTGTCGTGCGCCGGGACGCAGCTCGCGATTCCTCGCTTGGCGGAGGTCGATCGCGTACGCGAGACCCCCGCCGCGAAGGAGGCCGCCGCGCTCGCGCCGCAAGCCTTCGCGCACGCCGAGACGGAGCGGACGGAGGCCCGCAAGGCGCAGACCGACGGAGACCAGGTGGCGGCGCTGCTCTACGCGGATCGCGCGGTGGCGGCGTACAGTCACGCGTTCGTGCTCGCGCGGCTCGCGCGGGCGACGAAAGCGAACGACGAAGCCCAGGCGGCGCTCGCCACGGCCGCGGAGGAGACGCGCGTTCTGGCGATGAGCCGACAGCAGGTCGACCTCGAGGGGAGTCACCTCGACGACCAGCTCGCCGTCGCACGCGAGGCGCAGCCGCCGATCGCGAGCGGTCCGGTGGACGGGAAGCGCGAGATGGCGCGGCTCGTGGCGGCGCGGTCGCTCGTGGCGGAGGCGCGACTGCTCTGCGGAGCGGCGCGGCTCGTTGCGCCGGATGCGCCCGGGCTCGCGGACGTGGAGAAGGAAGCGAGCGATCTCGACGCGCAGATCGAAGCGAAGCCTCACCCTGCGCCGATCGATCCCGCGGGGCGCGTGCGGGCGAAGTGCCTGGAGCGCCTGACGACGGCGCGGCGGGCGTCGGCGAGCGGGACGAGCGCGGATGATCTGCTGACGGAGATGTCGGCCGCGGGGGGGCTCGATCCGTCGCGCGATGAGCGCGGGGTCGTGGTGGTGCTGCGCGACGTGTTCGAGGGGGCGGCGGGGGCGAAGCTGTCGAAGAAAGCGGAGCCGCTCGTCGCGGAGCTCGGGAGGATCGCGGCGGCGCACGCCGACGTGGCGGTGCAGGTGGTGATTCACGACGCGAACGCGCCGTCGAAGGGGGAGGCGGCGGTCGATGCGCAGCGGGCCGACGCCGTGGTGAAGGGGCTCGTGGCGGCGGGGGCGAAGGGGGAGAGGGTGAAGGGGGAGACGGCGGGGGCGAAGGCGCCGATCGTCGATCCGGGGGATGCGGCGCATCGGGGGATGAATGCGCGGGTGGAAGTGGTGTTTGTGACGAGGTGAAGGGCGCGCTCACCGTTGTCGCGAGCGGATATTGTAATACATTAGGCACGTGCGCTTCGAATGGGACCGCAGGAAGGCCAGCGCGAACCTCAAGAAGCACGGCGTCTCGTTCGAGGAGGCAGAGACCGCGTTCGAGGACAAGCTCGGCGCCTACTACCCCGACAGTCTCCATGAGACGCGCTTCATCCTCATCGGGTACTCAAAGCTGCATCGGCTACTCTATGTCGTGCACGCCGAGGTGGGCGCCCAGGCCATACGCATCATCAGCGCACGAAAGGCGACCAAGCATGAAAAGGCGCACTACGAAAACGACTGACGCGCTCGCCGGCGAGATCGACTTCACGCGCTTCGGTCCCGTCAGACGCAATGCCTTCGCGGGCGCGGGTGAGCGCGGAGGTCCCTCGCTTCTCGCGCTGTGGGAGATGCCCGAGCTCGGGTCCGATGCCGTCCTCCTTCGACGTGGACATCCTGGGAAGGGGAAGCGGCGCGAGACGGTGGTTCGATCCGTCCGGCTACCCGCGGCGATCTGGAAGGACGTTGAGGAGAAGGCGCGGTCGAAGCATCTCAATGTGCACCAGGCCATGCGTGCGGCGCTCGTCGGGTGGCTTCGCCGCGCGGGCTGACCTCGACCTCGACCTCGCCCCCTCGACCCTCGACCCCCGACCCTGACCCTCAGCTCACGGCCCCAGCGTCATCCCCCCCACCCTCCCCATCTTCACCCGCGTATGCCCCCCTCCCGGATCTCCCCCCCGCCACCACTCCAGCTGATCCAGCTTGTGCTCGCTCCCCACGTGCCCTGACTCCCCGAACGGAATCACCAGCGTCGTCGCGTCCGGATCCCCCCAGTCGACGACGAACCGCATACTCTGCCCGAACTCCCGCCCCGCGGCGCGCACCGTGTCCCCCGCGCCCGACTGCGGGAAGTTCGGCGGGTCGAAGATCCACGACAGGAGCCCCCCCGCGCGCCCGATCGGATGCTGCACGCGGAGCGTGTTTCGCTCCCCCCACGTGCGCGCCGGACGCCGCGCGATCCACGCGCTCGCGCGCGCTTCGGCGTCGCGGAGGAGCGCCTGCTTGTCGCCGAGCTTCGCGCTCGCCCACGCCGCGTCATCGGCGCGGAGCATCGCGAGGAGCGTCGTCTGATCGTTCTGCCAGTCGAAGTCGTCGGCGTGCGCCCCGAGCACGCGCGCTCCGAGCGCCCCCTCGAGCCCGATCTCCCACGCGCGCGCGTGCAGGTAGACCTCCGAGTCGGCGTTCGCCGAGCCGTCCCAATTCGCGAAGCGCGCCATCGACGGCACCTGCGCCGCGAGCAAGTGCACCAGGTCGCGATGGAACGGCGACACGACGTCGAGCTCGATGCTCTCCATCCCGTCGCGATCGAGCTTCCCCGCGGCGAGGATCCGCTCGGTGATCCGACGCGCGCGGTTCGGCGTCCCCCAGTCGGCCGTCACGATATGCGGGAATGACGTCCCGATGACGCGCTGGTTCGCCGTCACGAGGAACCCCGACGGCGGATCGAGCACGCGCGGGAGCTCGCTCATCGGGACGAAGCCGCGCCAGTCTTCGTTCGGATCGCTCCCGTCGTGCGGGGAGAGGCCGTCGTCGCCGTCGCGGCGGATGGGGATAAGGCCCGAGGCGCGCCAGCCGATGTGGCCGTCGATGTCGGCATAGACCATGTTCTGCGCGGGGCCGTAGTAGCCGTCGACGGCGTCGTTGAACGTCTTCCAGTCGACGACGGTCATCAACGCCCCGAGCGGGAGGCGGATGTTGCGCGGATCGAGCGCCACCCACTCCAGCGAATACCCGGGACGCACCTGCGGGCCGTGCGCGCCGACCGGGACGCGCAGCTCGACGGCGCCCCCCCCCTTCACCGGGATCGACTCCACACGCTCCGCGATCGCCTTCTCCTTGTAGAGATCCTGAACGTCGGTGCCGAGGTTCGTGAAGCCCCATGCGACGCGGTCGGTCTGGCCGATCGTGATCCCGGGCAAGCCGACGAGCGCGACGCCTTCGACCGTTCGCGTCCCGATCTCGAAGCGCATCTCGTACCAGATGCCTGGCTCGTCGATGTTCAGGTGGGGATCGTTCGCGAGGAGCGGCTTACCCGACTTCGAGCGGCTCGGGCCGATGACCCAGTTGTTCGATCCGATGCCGCGCGCCCGCTCTCCCGCCGACGGAGGGAGGCCGAGCGGGTCGGCAGGAACGGTGGACGGCGAAGGGGAGAAGAACGCGTGCGGCGTGGCGAAGAACGCGGGGGCCTCGGGCCGCGGCTTCGGATCAGCGTCGGGGACGAGGAGGACGTCCTCTTCGGTGACGGCGGGCATCAGGAAGCGGCGCTCGGCGGCGGGGAGCGCGGCGACCGACTCGGACCGGAGCTCGTCGTGCCAGCTGGTCGAGAGATCCTCGTACATGAGGAGGAGGACGACGAGCGAATCGGCGGCGGTCCACGGGCGAGGCGTGATGCCTAGAAGATCAAGCTCCAGCGCGGGATGCGCGTGGCTCGCGAGGAATGCGTTCACGCCGTCGGCGTACGCCTCGATCTGTTCGCGCTGGTCCTGCGGAAGGAGCGGCACGGCGGCCTCGGCGGCGAGGCGGAAGCCGTAGAGGCGGTGAAGCTTGTCGATCGGGAGCGCGGCGTCGCCGAAGATCTCGCTCAGCGTCCCGTACCCCGCGCGCCGCTGGAGCTCGAGCTGGAACATCCGCTCGCGCGCGACGAGGTACCCCTGCGCGCGCATCGCATCCACGAGCGTGGCGGCGTGGACGGTGGGGACGGCGCGCGCGTCGAAGTCGACGGGGACGGGGGCGGAGAGGCCGGAGAGCCGAGGAGGAGTGAGGTCGGGGAGCTGGCGGCGGACGAGCGCGAACGCCGCGCCGATCGCGAGCGCAACGAGGAGAGCGAGCAGCGCGAGGACGCGAAGAGCGATGCGCTTCATTCGCCGCAGTCCCGCGAGCTACTGCGTCTGCGTCTTCAGCCACGCATAGATGTTCGCGAAGTCCTGCGCCGTGAGCGGCTTCCCTGTCGGCCCCGTCCCCTTGGACCAGTCGGGCATCGGGAAGCGGAGCGCCACGCCGAAGTTGTCGAAGTCCCCCTGCGCGGCCATCCCGAGGAGCGTTGCGCTCCACGCTGGATCGGCGGCGAGGTTCGGCCCCGCGTCGTCGGGCTGGTACGTGTTGCTGAGCGGCGGCGCCGGATACGGATACTGCCCCCCCTGCAGGCTGTAGACGGGGCTCCCCGCGTCATCGAGATAGACCCCGCCGTCCTCCAGCAGCATCGGCTGCGTCCCGTCGGCGTTGGTCCCGTGGCACCCGGAGCAGATGAGGACCTCCTGGAACAGGTTCATCCCGGCGTCGGGATCGCCTGGACCCGGCGCCGGCCCGATCGGGACCACCGCCGAAATCGTCCCGCCGTCCGCGAACTGCGCCGTCACGGTGACCCCCGCGTCCGCGACGCTCCCCTGCGAGATGACGAAGAGGAGCCCCGGGTAGTCGGTTCGATCGGTGCGGTACGGGTTCGTGACATAGAACGCCGTCGGCTGCGCCCCCGCGTCGGGCAGAACGCTGCTCGGCCCGGCGTCGTACGGGTCCTGCGTCGTGATCGTCTGCGGTGAGATCCAGGTGATCTGCGTCCCCGCCGGCAACGGCTGCGTCGTCCCGTTGCTCATCGTGAACACCACCGTGAGCGGGAGCGCGTCGCCAGGCACCGCCGCGAGAGGCACACCGTTCGACGGGAGGATCGCCATCCCGGTGATGACGGCCGGCGCATCGGTCCCCGCATCGCTCACGGATCCCGAATCGCTCCCGGAGTCCACGGCGGCCCCTGTATCGGCGACCGCGACGTCGGGCGCTCCCGTATCTTCGCTGACGCCGCTATCGGCCCCCGGAGGCGCCGAATTCGAGTTGCTGCATCCGGCGAAACCACCCCCCACGACTCCGCACGCCGCGAGCACGACCAAAGCGAATCCAGTACGACGACGCATCACAGCTAACTCCTTCGGTACCGTTCTCCTCCCCCCGATTCGGGGGGAGGCCGGGTGGGGGGCTCTCTCGCTCAGATCACGACCTTCGCTTCGCCGCCAGCTTCTCCGCCTCGAGCCGCAGCGCGGCCTCCTTCGGATCGCGCAGCTTCGGCGTCCGCAGCTCGTTCGCCAGCGCCTCGGTCGCGCGCGCGATCGGCGTCAGGAGCGCCACCTCGTCGAGCGACCGGAGCGCGTCCTGGATCTGCGAGCGATCGACCTGGCTCCGCATCTCGTCTGGGAACGCGGGATCGTCGATGAACCGCTCCATCTCTAGGAGGATCTTCCGGAGCGTCTCGTTGTCCGGCTTGTCCGCGAGATCCCGCTCGAGCTGCGCGCGTTCCTTCTCCGAGAGCGGCTTGTGCGCCGGGAGAAGCGTGCTCAGCTCGTCGAAGAGCGCCATCGCCTTCTTCTCGCGCACGGCAAAGTCCTCGGGGGCGCCGAGCGGATCGGCGTCCGCCATGAGCGTGCGGATGTCGTCGAGCGTCCGCTCCGCGACCTCCTTCCGCGCGCGGAGCTCGGCGAACGGGATGCGCTTGTGCGCCACCGCCGGCTCGACCTTGACGCTCTTCGGCTTGCGCGTCCGCGCTTTTCTCGTCTTCACCGGCGGCTTGTCCTGGGGCATGGGGGCCTTTCGTGTGCGCAGAGCGCGCCGGGCGATAGTTCTAGCCGAAGTCCCCTCCCCTCGCACGACCGGCGCGCGTCACGCGAGGGCGAGCTTGTAGCCGAAGCCGTAGACCGTGAGGATGTGGGTCGGCTTGTCGGGAGACGTTTCGATTTTCTTGCGCAACTTTACGATGAAATTGTCCACCGTTCGATTCGTTGGCCCGGCCTCGAGCCCCCAGATCTTCTGAAGGATCTCGTCGCGCGCCACCGGCTGCCCGACCCGCTCGTACAGGAGCCGCAGGAGCTCCACTTCGTAGAACGAGAGCTGCTCGGTCGCACCGCGCACCGTCACCACGTGCGACGCGAAGTTCACCTGTGCAGCGCCGATCGTGACGGCGTCGGGGACGGGACCGACGCGCGCGGCTCTCCGGAAGATCGCGCGGAGACGCGCGATGAGCTCGTTCACGCTGAACGGCTTGGTGATGTAGTCGTCCGCCCCGGCGTCGAGCCCGCGGATCTTGTCGGTCTCCTGCGACCGCGCCGTCAGCATGATGATCGGGATGAGCGTGTTCCAACGCCGGATGTCCTCGCAGACGGCGTACCCGTTGATGTCGGGGAGCATGAGATCGAGCACGACGGCGTCGGGGCTCTCCGCGCGCGCGAGCGCCACCCCCTCCTTCCCCTTCCCCGCCGTGATCACGCGAAACCCCTCGAATTCGAGCGAATCCTTCAGACCGAGCACGATCTGCGGCTCGTCCTCGACGATGAGGATCGTCTTCTTCGGGGCGGGGGGGGTCGACACGGACGGCGACGCACACGTTAGGAAACGCGGGGGGAGTCGCGCAACTCCCAAACTCTGTGCAAGAACTACGGGGAGTGCTCGCCAGCGAGATCTTCCAGCGCCTCCGCGGCCGCGCAGCCCAGCGTGGGGGCGAGGTCGATCCGCTCGAGTCCGCTCTCCGCGCGCGGATCGCCCGCCCGTCGGACCGCGCTGCCCTTCGCGCCGCGAGCATCTGCTTCGACGCCGGGCGCGACGGCGTCTGGACGGTTCGCTTCCGCGGCGGGGAGGTCACGCTCCTTCGCGGCAGGCCCAGCTTCCCGAGCCGCATCGACGCCACGCTCGTCGCGTCCCGGTCGGTCCTGGTCGACGTGCTCGAAGGGCGCACCGCCGGCGTCGAAGCGTTCCTCGACGGCCGCCTCTTCGTCCGCACGAACCTGGCCCTCCCGCTCGAGCTCGACGATCTGCTCCACCCCGCCGCGCGCGACCTCCGCTCGCCGCGCTGCCACCGCGTGGACGCCGGGGGCGTCGAGACCTTCTACCTCGAAGCGGGGCCGCCCGACGGCACGTCCGGGGCTTCGCCCCGGCGTGGTCAACACCAGGACGCTCCCCCTGTCGTCCTCTTCCACGGCCTCGGCGCGACGGGCGCGTCGTTTCTCCCGCTCATGTGGGACCTCGCGCGCGATCACCGCGTCTACTCCGTCGATCTCCCGGGCTTCGGCGAATCGGGGAAGCCGGTCCGGCCGCTGCACGCTGCGTACTTCGCACGCTGGGCCGTCTCCTTCTTCGACGCCGTCAGGATCGACCGCGCCCACCTGATCGGAAATTCCATGGGGGGGCGCGTCGCCCTCGAGGTCGCGCTGCGCAACCCGGAGCGGGTGAATCGCCTCGCGCTCCTCACCCCGTCGCTCGCCTGGCGCCGCTTCCGGATCTTCGCGCGCGTCGTCCGCCTCCTCCGCCCCGAGCTCGCCGTCCTGCCCATCCCGATGCTCCACGGCCTCGTGATGCAATCGCTCCGGATGATGTTCGCCCACCCCGACAACGTCCCTCGGGCGGCGATGAGCGGCGCGGCCGACGAGTTCGTCCGGTACTTCGCCACGCCGCGCGGGCGGATCGCGTTCTTCAGCGCGGCGCGCGAGATCTACCTCGAGGACCCGCACGGCCGCCGCGGCTTCTGGAATCGCCTCTCCACGCTGCAGGTGCCGGCGCTCTTCATTTTCGGCAAGAAGGACCGCCTCGTCCCGCACGCCTTCCAGCGCTACGTGATGCGCTCCGTCCCGCACGCGACGTGCGAGATCCTCGACGAGTGCGGCCACATCCCGCAGTTCGAGCTACCGGAACGGACGAACGAGCTGGTGCGGGGGTTTCTGGACGGGTGAGGGCTCACTCCGCAAACGCCTTCCGCAGCGCTTTCACGTGCCTCGCCGTCACCCCCGGCACGGCGAGCAGCTCCTCGTCGGTCGCCTTCTTCACCGCCGCGAGGCTCCCCAGCGTCTTCAACAGCGCCTTCTTCGTCGGCGCGCCGATCCCCGCCACGTCGTCGAGCGCCGAGCGCATCCGGCGCCCCTTGCCGAGCCGCTCCCGCGCCCGGTTCGAGAACCTGTGCGCCTCGTCGCGCGCGCGCGCCAGAAAGAAGAGCGAGGCCGAGTGGCTCTTCAGGTTGATCGGGTTCTTCTGCCCCGGCACGTAGACCCGGTCCACGAGCGTATCGCCGAGCACGTTCTCCTTCTCCTTCGCGAGCGCCACGATCGGCATCCCGTGAATCCCGAGATCGTGCGCCGCGGCGAGCGCGACGTTGAGCTGACCTTTGCCGCCGTCGACGACGAAGAGATCGGGGAGCTCCCAGTCGATCTGGTCGGCTTTCTCTCTCGCTTCCTTCTCGGTCAAGACGGGCTCCGGAGACGCGGCGACTTCACTCGCCTCCCTCCCCCTCCGAAACCTCCGCGCCAGCACCTCGTACATCGCCGCGTAATCATCCCCCCCCTCCGCCCCGCCGCTCCCTACCCCCGCGCTCTTCACGTGGAACGTCCGGTAGTGCTTCTTGTCCGGCACCCCGTCCTTCATCGCCACGATCGCGCCGACGGTGTCCCCTCCCCCGAGGTGCGAAATGTCGCAGCACTCGATCCGCTTCGGCACCGTCGGCAACCGGAGCCGCTCCTGGAGCTGCTCGAGGCGCTCCTGCACGTCGTCGGCCTCGCGCCGCTTCTCGGTGAACGCGTGGCGCGCGTTCTCGTTCGCCATCGCGAGCAGATCGACCTTGGCTCCGCGCTGCGGAACGAGCAGCGTCACCTTCCTCCCCGCCCGCTCCGCCATCCACTCCGCGATCCCGTTCACCCCTTCCGGGAGCACCGGCAAGATCACTTCGTCCGGCACCGGCACGACGCCTTCTTCCCCCTCGACGTGCGCGTAGTGCTGCCCCAGGAACGCGCCGACGATCTCCTCGTCCGGCACCTCCGTCCCCTTGATCGAGAACGTCGCCACGTCCGCCAGCTTCCCCGCGCGCACGTACAGGAGCGCGAGCTCCACGAGGTCCCCCTCGCGGTAAAGGCCGAGGACGTCGCGGTCCACGCCGTCCGACGTCACCACGCGCTGCTCTTCACGAACCTTGTCGATCGCGAGGAGCTGGTCGCGGTACACCGCTGCCAGCTCGAACCGCATTTGGCGAGCAGCTCCCTGCATCCGATCGCGCAGCTCGCGCGACAGCTCGTCGTGCCGTCCGTCGAGGAACTTCGCCACCGCGTCGACCTGCTCGTCGTACCACCCCTTGTCGACCTCGTAGACGCAGGGCGCGGGGCACCGCTTGATCTGGAACTGGAGGCACGGGCGCCGCCGGCTCTTCATCTCGACGTCGCTGCACGTCCGGAGCTGGAAGTGCTTGTTGACGAGGTGCACCGTCCGCCGCGCCGCCGTCGCCGAGTGGTACGGCCCGAAGTACTTCGCCCCGTCCTGCGCGGGCCTGCGGACGAGATCCAACCGTGGCCACTCTTCGCTCATCGCGAGCCGCAGCGACAGGTACTCCTTGTCGTCGCGGAGCTTCACGTTGTAGCGGGGGTGGTGCTCCTTGATGAGGTTGTTCTCGAGGATCAGCGCCTCCTTCTCGGAGGAGGTGACGATCGTGTCGAGGTCGCCCAGGTGCTTGCGGAGGAGCGGGATGAAGCCGCGCGTGTCGCTCGACGCGTCCTGGAAGTACGCCCGGACGCGCGCGCGGAGGCTCTTCGCCTTGCCGACGTAGAGGACGTTCCCCTTCTTGTCCTTGAAGACGTAGCAACCGGGCTGCGCGGGGAGCCCGTCGATCTTCTCGAGGAGCGGAGCGGGGAGGGAGTCGCGGTGCATGGGCGGTGCCGAGTCCGGTTTACGGTATGACGGTCTGCGTGCGAAACACCCGTGTCCCGTCGGCCTTTCCGATCTGCCTGACGAAGAGTCCCACGACCGAGGCGAAGAGCGCGTCCCCGGCGCCGAGTTGCGTCGAGCCGGTCGGGCGCGTGACCCACTGACGAATCTGCTTCAGCGTCTCGTCACTGATGGGATTTACCTCGACGATGACGCCCAAGAAGTGAGGCTTCCCCTTCTTCAGTAGGGCTCGATCGACGATCGGAAAATCCTGGGCGTCGATGCATTTGCGCTCAACCCCCTCGAGGTTCGCGACGACGCTGTTCCGGTCGACGCCCGAGGGATCAGGGATCCTAACGTGGTACACGTCGTCCCAGAGGTCGTAGGCGACGGAGCAGGTCCGCGCGGCGAGCGCAACCGGATCGGTCCGCCCCTCCTCGAAGACGTACGCGCGCGTCACGATCTCGTTCCAGAGACCGCTCGTGAGCTTCCCGTGGACGGTGTCGTCCACGATGTCGCGCGCGGCGAAGCTCGCCCGCAAGAGGTCTTTGTCCCAAGCGTACCGCGCGGGTCTCTGCGGAAGCGCCTGCGGGTTCTGCAGCTGGGCTGCCGTGGGCGCGGTCGGCGCTTGCTGTGCGCCGGCGTCGCGGGCGCCGCTCGCGACGAACGCGAGCGACAGGAGAACGGCGGAAGCGGCGCCGAACGCTCTCATTGCGACGCCCCCCCCGACACCGGCAAGAACCCGATGAAGTTGGAGATGCCGAAGAGGACTCCGCCCATCGCCGTGTCGGCGCGGAGCCCGAAGTTGAACGTGAAGTCGATCGGGATCGTCGCGAAGCCGGTGTAGCCGCGCGCGGGGTTCGTGATGTCCTGGTCGTTGCAGTCGCCGTACACGCCGACCGAGCCGAAGAGGTCGACGCCATAGATCGATCGCGTGCCGTGGTAGATCGGGACGCGGTACTCGGCGTTGATCTCCGCCGCGTACTGGCCGTAGCGGATCTCGACGATGTCGGTGTTGAAGTAGTTCGGCGCCGTCCGCCGGTCGAAGTTCAGGTCGAGCGCGCGGTCGGGGAGCAGGTCCGAGAAGTCACCGACGTAGAACTTCTCGAAGAGCGGTGCGTTGCCGAAGATCGCCCCCGCGAACGCGTCGAGCTTCAGCACGTGCCCCCAGGGCAGGCGCGTGAAGTGCTGCGCGCGGACCTGTAGTTTCGCGTACGGGTAGTCGCTCCCGAGGGGCGAGAGCGATGCCTCGGCCAGCGCCGACACGTAGTCGCCGCTCTTGGTGAGCACCGGCTCGTCGCGCGTGTCGAATACGACGTTCGCGCTCAGCGTCGAGAGGATCGAGCTCCCCGGCAGGATGTAGAAATCGATCGGCTCGATGTCGAGCCCGCGGTGATCGCTCGCCGCGAGCGGCAACGTCGCGTTGATGCCTTCGAGCCTGTAGTTGAGGAAGATCTGCGACGAGATCCCGAGGTCGTGCCCCACGCCGAGGCTCCCGCCGAAGCGGTCGTACTGCACGACGGCGTAGTCCTGCAGGACCTGCTGCGTCGGGTCGTCGATGACGACGTCCTTGTTCCCGAAGAAGTCCTCGGCGTGGTTGTAGAGAAACTGCGCTTCGAGCGTCCACGACGTCCCGAGGAACGTGTGATCGGCGACGCGCGCGCGGAGCCCGACCTGGTTGTCGGCGACGACGATCGCCCCGCCGAGCATGATCCCGGTGCCGGCGAGGTTCGTCTCGGAGACGTCGACGCCGCCGTACGCGGTGATCGGCCGGGTCGATCCGTCGGGGTTCGCGTCGGTCGCGAGCCCGAGCCACACGTTGTTGAGGACGATCGTGTTCCGCTCGACGACGGAGACGACGAGGATGACGTTCCCGCGCTGCGAGCCGCGCCGGAGCGACAGGTTCACGTCGCGGAAGAAGCCCGTCCCGAGGAGACGGAACCGCGTGAGCTCGATTTCCTTGTCGTCGACGTCGAGCGTGTCGCCCGGCCGGTACGGGATGTAGCGGAGGATGACGCGCGAGAGCGTCGTCGTGTTCCCGCGGACCTCGATCCCTTCGAGCGTGTACCGCAGGCCGACGTGCCCCGGCGAGCGGACGATCGACGACGACGCGGCGTCATCGGCAGGGGGCGTGCTCGGAGGCGCGACCGGCGGCGTCGGCGCGGGGACCGGAGCGGGGGGCTCGACGGGGGTGCCGAGCGTGGACGGCGGCGGGGGGGGTGGCTCGCTCGGAGTCGTGGGGGTCGACGAGTCCGCCGGAGCGGTCTGCGGCTTCGCGCCCCAGGTGTGGAGCGGCTGCCCCCATGCCGCGGACACGTGCACGAGCGCGGCGAACGCGACGAGCGCTGCGAAGACCGCGGATGCGAGGCGCCGGGGCATCTCCGCTCAGCGCGCGTCCGGCGTCGCGTCGGGTTGCGCTTCGGGGGCGGCGGCCCGGCCGGCGTCCGTGGCGGCGATGGCGTTTGCGGCGGCGGCGACGCGCGGGAACGGGGCCAGATCGACCTCGTATCTACGCGCGTTGTAGACCTGGGGGAGCAGGTAGCAGTCGGCCATCGAGAGGGTGTCGCCGTAGGAGAAACGCCCTTTCATGCCGCCGCCCCCCGCTCGTTTCTCGTTCAGGGCCATCATCGCCTCGAACGCCCCGAGCCCCTTCGCGATGAAGTGCTTGATCCACTCCTTTCGCACGGCGTGGTCCGGCGAGAGCTTCTGCAAGACGCTCAGGTTCTGGAGCGGCTGCGTCCCCGAGTTGACCACCTCCACGAGCGCTCGCACGCGCGCGCGCCCCACCGGGTCGCGCGGCAAGAGATTCGGCTCGGGGTACAGCTCGTCCAGGAGCTCGATGATCGCGACCGACTCGACGAACGCCTCCCCGTTCACCTCCAGGCACGGCACGTACCCCATGGGGCTTCGCGCCACGTGCTCCGCCGAGAGCTGCGCCCCTGTAAGGAGGTTCACGGCGACGGAGCGATAGGCGAGGCCTTTCGCCCCGAGCGCGAGCCTGACCCGGTACGCGGAGGAGGATCGCCAGTACGTGTAGAGGACGAGCTCGGTCATGCGGCGCCCATCATCGCCCGGGGGCGCGCGCGGCGCCAAGCGGGGTTGACGAGCCGGCCTCAGGACTTATCCCTCCCCTTGAAAACCCGTTGGAATGGGCGCTAGCGGCGCCCGGGAATGTCTCTCGACCCTCGCAGGTTCCAAAGGACGAAACGCCATGAATCGAACCGCACTTTACGGAATCCAAGCGCTCCTCCTCGCCAGCGGTCTCACGCTGGTCACCGGCTGCGAGAGCCACGTCGCGCAAGCCGCCTCTACCCCGACGCCGAACGAGCTCACCACACCGGCTCCGTTCGCGACTCCGCCGGTCCTCGCCGGGACGGCAGACGTCGCCACGCTGGCCGCGAAAGTGAAGCCGGCCGTCGTGAACATCACGACGGTCCATGAGATGAAGCAGGCGCGAATGGAGATGCCCGAAGGCTTTCCGTTCGAGCTCTTCGGCGGCGCCGGCCGCTTCCGCAACCCGCGCGGCGGCGGGGACGAGGTGCTGAAGCAGCAAGCGCTCGGCTCGGGCTTCCTCATCGACAGGAAGGGCCACGTCGTCACGAACGCGCACGTCATCGACGACGCCGACGTCGTGAAAGTGAAGCTGACCGACGAGCGCGAGTACACCGCGAAGGTCATCGGGAAAGACCTGCGGATGGATCTCGCGGTCCTGCAGCTCGAGAATGCCAAGGATCTCCCCGATCCGGTCGCTCTCGGCTCGAGCGATGCGCTTCGCGTCGGCGAGTACGTCGTCGCGATCGGCAATCCGTTCGGGCTCGGCAACACGGTCACGATGGGGATCGTGAGCGCCAAGGGGCGGACGATCGGCGCCGGCCCGTACGACGATTTCATCCAGACGGACGCGTCGATCAACCCCGGCAACAGCGGCGGGCCGCTCTTCAACCTGCGCGGCCAGGTGGTCGGGATCAACACGGCGATCAACCCGAACGGCAAAGGGATCGGCTTCGCGATCCCGGTCGATGAGCTGAAGGACGTCGTCGATCAGCTCATGGTGTCCGGCAAAGTGGCGCGCGGGCGGATCGGGGTCGTGATTCAAGGGGTCGACGCGACGCTCGCGAAGGCGCTTGGAATGGATCACCCGCATGGTGCGCTGATCGGCGAGGTGGAGCCCGACGGCCCCGGCGCGAAAGCGGGGCTGCAGCCGGGCGATCTCATCGAGCAGGTCGATCAGACCGACATCGCGCACTCCGAGGATCTGCCGCGCACGATCGCGCGCCACACCCCCGGCACGCGCGTGAACCTGAAGCTCTTGCGCAACGGACACGAGCAGACCGTGGGGGTCACGCTCGCCGCGATCAACGACGACAAACAGAAAGGAGAGAACGGGGACGATCCGGGATCGCCCCAAAGCCCCGCGTCGCACACGCTCGGCATTCAGGTCGGAGAGGCCCCTGGCGGCGGCGCGCTCGTCGAGCGCGTGCTCCCCGGGTCTCC
>JBKQKP010000030.1:0-74003 GCA_052147435.1 Polyangiaceae bacterium
CTCCGGCGGACCACCCGGCTCCCTCACCATCCGGCGCGGCCTCGACTTCATCAGACCCGCCGCTATCGCCATCGAAGCCCTAGAAAGCGAGGGGAAGCTGAGATGAATGGTCAGCGCAGGCAGGGAAGGGGGAGCGTGAAAAGTGGCTCGTTGTCACGTTCCCCCCGCCCTGCCTGCGGGGCGGGGGGGCCAGGGGGGTGGGGTTGCCCGCGGAGACCGAGATAGGTCGCGCTCACGGAGCTCCTGCCTAGCGCTTCGACCCCGGCTCCTTCTCCGCGAGCTCGAACGCGATGCGGCTCTCGAGATCCTCGAACGAAAGAAAGGGGTGGCCGTTGATCCAGATCGACGGGAGGGCGTCGACGCGGGCGGTCGTGGCGGCGGCGATATCCTCGTTCATCTGCTCCGTGACCGCGGCAGACACGATGCCGGCGTGGAGCTTCTTCGTGTCGAGCCCGATCGATTTCGCGTACCCGTCGATCGATTCGATGTCGAACTTGGGCTGGTTCGCGAAGAGCAGCGCGTGCATTTCCCAGAACTTCCCTTGCGCAGCCGCAGCGAGCGCCGCGCGCGTCGCCCGGACCTGCATCTCGTCCTGGGGGGACCATATTGGCTTGAAGACGATGCGCACGTCCTTCGGGTGAGCCTTCTGCAACGCGTCGAGCTTGGGAGCTTCGAGTGCGCAGTGCGGGCAAACGTAGCTGCCGAACTCGACGATCGTGACGGCCGCGGACGACGGGCCCTGCGTGGGCGAGCCGCCGACCGGGAGATCCACGGAGTCCTCGCGGTTGAAGCGCGCGCGGAAGGCCTTCTGAACGTACAGCGCCGGCCACCCCTGGTGCACCCCGCGGGCGAGGTAGCGCGCGGCGCGACTGCAGTCGGAGCAAGCGCGATGATCCGTGATGCACTGGGCGATCGAGACGGCCTCGGACGAGCAAGGGGCGTCGAGGCGCGACAAGATCGTGGCGAGCTCGTCGTCTTCGCGCGGCGTGAGACCCGCATCGAGGGCAGTCGCCGAGAGGAACGACGCGTCGACCGCCGGAGGAGCAGCGGCCGCGATGGAGGAGGGCGACGAAACGGGCGAGGCGGCAGGCGGCTCGGCTTGCACCGGCTCCTTGTCCTTGGCGCATCCTGCGAGCGCGGCGAGCGCAAGCCGCAAGGCGAGCGCGCGCGCGCGCGTGGACCGAAGCCTCCCCACTTCGCCCGGCATTCTTCCGACGGCTGCGCGCGGCGCCTCTGGCATGGTCACGACGATAGCCGAGCTCTTCGAGAACGAGCTCTGTGATTCGTCGCCGTGGACATCGGGGCGTAGTAGAAAATAAGGTCACGATGGCTCCTCCCTCGGAGAAGCCCAGCCCCAGCTCGCCTCGCGATGCGGGGACGACTCTGGCGAGCCCTTTGCAACGAAGAGGATCGTGTCAATGACTACTGCCCGCGTGGACGGCGCTCAGTTTCGCGATCTGCTCGAGGCCGCCCCCGACGCCATGATCGTCGTGGCGAACGACGGCGTGATCGTCCTCGTCAACCGGCAGGCGGAGCGGGTCTTCGGCTACACGCGCGCCGAGCTGCTCGGGCAGCCGATGGAGATCCTCGTACCCAAGCGCTTTCGCGAGGCGCACGTCGCGCACCGGGGGGGCTTCACGAATGCGCCGCGCGTGCGGCCGATGGGCGCCGGGATGGCCCTCCTCGCGCTGCGGAAGAACACCACGGAGTTTCCCGCCGAAATCAGCCTGAGCCCCGTCGAGACGCCGGACGGCACGCGCGTCATCGTCGCGATCCGCGACGTCACGGAGCGCAAGCGGATCGAGGAGTTGACGCGCCTGCGCGAGGATCTCATGCGCCGCGCCGCCGTCCGCGGGCAGCCCGAGTCCGAGCCCCCCACGCAAGGGCCGCGGATCCTCCGCTGGCAGGACCTCGAGCTGGATCCGCTCCGGCGTCGTGTCTTCGCCGGCGGAGCCGAGCTCAACCTGCGACGACTCGAGTATCGACTCCTCGCGACGCTCCTGGAGTATCCCCAGCGTATTTTCACGCGCGACGAGCTCCTCTACATCGTCTGGGGTCGGGTCCACGAGGACAAGCGAAAGCGCACGGTCGATACCCATGTTGGACGGCTCCGCGACCGCCTCGGCGACAGAGGCGATGCGATCGAGACCGTCCACGGGATGGGTTACCGGCTCCGCGCGGTGAAGTCAGAAAACGGCGCCTAGCGGGGCGCGCGCGCCGCGTCCGCGAAAACTGCCGGCCCGGTGCCGACTCGCGGCCTCAGGTGGCTCGTAGGATCCCCGGGCGTCGCGCCCAATTGTTTCACCGTGTGAAGATTGGCCCCTCGGCGCAGTCCCTGCGCATCCCCCGCCGAAGAGCGTTCGCCCGGAAACTCTCGATGCGCGCGGCATTTCTGGGCTCCGTGACGAGAACGGCGACTCACTGGGCATGTTACATGCTCTTGACAGGCCACGATGCAGCGTGGCCCCCTCACTTCACCGATCGCGATTGGATTGATCGCGGCGACCGTGGCACTCGCCGGCGCGTGCTCGCGCAAGCCCGCCGCGCCCGCGATCACGACGGCGGTCACCGCGCCCGTCGTCACCGCTCCGGAAGGGGTGGGAGCGGACGCTTCGCAGGTGACTGCGAGCGCGAAGATCCACGGCCTCCGAAAGCTCTTGAACCGCGACGTCCCCGTCTTCGTCGACGGCAAGCAGGTCGCGGTGCTCCGGTATGGCGAGCTTCCTCCCGGCACCGAGCCGATCACGATCCCCTCCAACTCGCATCACGCAGATCGCTATTTCCGCATCTCGGACTATCTGGCGGGTATCGGCGTCAACGTCGATCGCGTGAAGGCGGTCCACTTCGCCGACAAGAGCGATCGGATCGCGAGCCTCGAGGGCTCCGAGCTGCGCGGCGACAAGGATCGCTTCGTGTTCGACTTCACGGCGACGACCGGCGGCATGCCGGAGATGGTCTGGAGCACGGCGGGGCTCAAGACGCAGCTTCGCATCGACTACTTCTACGCGATCAACGTCTTCGTCGCGAAGACCCCGTGGCAGATCGACCACAAGCAGCACTGCTACGTCGAAGACGGTGAGTGCCGTCCGGTCGCGCGCTTCACTGACGCCCCCATGATGAAGGGGACCCGCGTGTACGTGGACGGCAAGCTCGTCTCCTACGTCAAGCGGCGCCTCATCTCCGATAGCGCGCTCGCCACCAAGACGAGCGACGACGAGGCGGTCTTCTCGACGGACAAGTACCTGAGCTCTCTCGGCATCAAGACCGCGAGCGTGAAGCGCATCGAGCTCCTTTCGGGCGATTCGGTCGTCGCATCGGCCTCGGCCGACGCCTGGGCCGCGGACGCCGAGAAGCTGACCTTCCGGGTCGTTCGACACGCGCACGGCAAGGTGCGCGCGAACATCCCGGCAGATCTCCAGGCGAAGAAGGGGGAGGGGACGACGACGGATCGCGAGACGGAAGTCACGGCGATCGAAGTCTTCAATCACAAGCAGCCGCGCGAGATGCCCGTCGTCTCGCTCGACCACGTCGTCGATCTCGGCGCGCTCCCGGAGAGCGCGCGCGCTCAGGTGGCGCAAGAGGACGACCTTCAGGACTAGCCAACAAGACTTTTCTCGCGTGGCGCTGTCTCCGCGAGAGGCCCAAACGGAAATTCGAATCGGAGGACGATTGCAATGTTGACCACGAAGCGCCAGATGACTCTCGGAATTCTCGCGGGCCTGAGCACGCTCGGCGTGGCCCTCCCGTCGTTCGCGCAGTCGACCACGTCGACACCGCAGTCGACGATCATACTCAACACGTCGAGCACGCTCGCGTACAAGGCGCCGAACGAGACCGACCCGAACTACGTCTACAAGCGCTGCAGCGGCGCGGGCGGCATGGACACGACCGTCAACTTCGACCCGCAGACCGGCGAGCTCTTCGCCTTCTTCACGAAGTCGACCACCTGGGGCGGCAGTACGGGCCTGAGCACGGGCATGCAGGCGGGGCTCATCACGTCGAAGATCACGACGACGGGCCTCACCACGCCGACGGTCACGTCGCTGGCTCTGCAGGGTTACAACGGCGAGCAGCGCGTGTTCATGCGGCCGAACACGCTCCTCGGGAAGGACTTCGTCGCCGTGGTCTTCGCCGACGAGAACGACGGGCCCGCCGAGGACGGCAACCCGCAGCCCGTCACGTGGGCCTTCGACCGGACGACGCTCACCCAGCTCAACGTGACCAACGCGGGATCCGTGGGGCAGAAGGTCACCGATCCGATCAACCTCTACACGCTCTCGGGAGACAACGACGGTCAGCAGCTCAGCCCGCACAGCTTCTGCAAGCTCCCCGACGAGGCAGACGGAAGCGAGTCGTGGATCATCGGGCTTCAGTACAACAACACCCAAGCGCGCGTCATGAAGGTCAACTACAAGACCGACGGCGTGGGGGGCGTGCAGGTCAACGTCCCTTACGAGACGACGGTCGAGGGGACCGCGCAGCACACCCGGCCGATGTTCGCGTGTCCGCCCCCCAACGCGACGACGAGCGGACAGGTCTCCGGACAGTACATCGTGGTTACGACGGTCGAGGCCGACGTGCGGCCGGCCGACTACGGCATCCGCGCGATCCTCGTCGACGTCACGACGGGCCAGAAGGTCTCGAGCACGCGCGTCATCAACCCCGACTCGAACAACAACGTCTGGGCGGTACAGCCGACGGCGCAGTACATCAGCCCGACGGTCGTGGCCCTCCAGTACCAAATGTCGAACGCGCCCTACGACCGCCACGATCAAGGCGGGAACCAAGGCGATCCCGACGATCACACGGGCGCTCCGAACCTAGCCTACCTGACCACGCTGTCGGTCCCGGCGCCGGGGGGCGACTTCCAGGTCATCCAGACGGCCCCTCGCGTGTCGGCGTACAGCCGCCATGCAGAGGCGTTCGGCATGCTGTACGGAGCCGACGGTACGGCGGGGGGCGCGGTCGGCGTCATCAGCGGCGCCGCGACGGGGCTCTCGCCAGGGCTTCTCCAGGTCATCCCGATCAACGCGGACGGCACGTTCGAGCCGGTTCCGGATCCGCTGAAGCTCTACGAGGTCTCGCAGTACTCCGACGTCGCGAACCTGCCGGCGATGACGAAGAAGGACCCCGACCAGGGGCGCGGGTTCATCCACGCCTACTACGGGCTCCCCAACCCGGGGTACCAGGTGGCCAACGGATTCATGCCCGAGGTGAAGACGTTCAGCGTCTCGGCGGTCGCCGGGTACAACGACCCGAACACCGACAACAGGGAGAGCATCACGTTCTCGCTCGTCCCCGCGACCTGGGACCCGAGCTACAACACGACGCCTGGAACGGCGGGCACCGTCCCCCCCGGTCCGTCGCCGACCGCTCCTTCGGGCACGCCGGCGACCAACCCCACGGGCCCGAGCTCGGGTGCTGGACAGGCCCCCACGGGATCGACCTCGGGCGGCGGCGGTAGCGGGGTTCACACGGGCTTCGGCCCGACCTCGAGCAGCGACAGCTGCGGATGCGTGACGGCCGGCTCCGACAAGAGCTCCGGGCTCCTGGGCTTCGCGGCGCTGGGGCTCGGGTTCGCGCTCCTCGGTCTGCGACGCCGCAGCGGCAGCGTGAAGGAGTCGTGAGATGACCCGCTCGTCTCTCGTCCTCGTCCTCGCCTCGAGCGCCGCGGCGGCGCTCCTCGGAGCGTGCTCCTCGGACGACACGAGCGGCGGCCTGCTCGGACGCGCCACGTACGTCCCCAGTGGCTCATCGAGCGGCGGTCAGCCATCAGGAAGCGGGAGCGGCAGCGGCAGCGGCGGCAGCTCCTCGGGGGCTGCCTCCTCGTCGGGAGGGAGCTCCTCGGGGGGGGGGAGCACTGCTCCACCCCCCGATGCCGGGCCGGGGAGCACGAGCTCTCAGGCGCATCAGTTCTTCGACGCCACCGTCTACCCCGAGCTGGTGACGACTTGCGCGCCGTGCCACGCGACCGGCGTAAGCGGCGCGCCGACCATGATGGCCCCTCCGGCAGACAACACCTACTCGTCGCTCGACGCGCTGGGGCTCATCCAGACAAGCAGCCTCCTCCTGACGAAGGGGTCGCACGACAACGGCGCCGCTCCGGCTCTCACCAGCCAGGAGTCCGCGGACATCACGACGTGGCTCGGGATGGAGGCGCAAGAGCGGACCGGCGCGGCGGCTCCTGCGAACATCCTCTCCGAGGTCGCTCAGTGCGTGAGCGAGGCGGACTGGAACGCGATCGGCTGGGGGACGCTCACGACGCAACCGCGCACGGACGAGAACCCGGACAAGTGCAGCGGATGTGCCTACGCGCAGTGCGCGTCGTGCCACTCGAGCGGCGAGCAAGGGTTCTTCATGGATATGGGGACAGCGTTCGATCCCGACGGCTCGATCGCATTCCAGCAGACGTTCCAGGGACCCTTCATGTCCACGTACGTCATCCAGTACTTCGGGCTGAACGGTACGACGCCGGTCGCCTCGAACGCGATCATGACCAAGCAGCAGGCCGTTGCCACCGGGCCGGCGTACAGCCACCCGATGTTCGTCATGCCGCAGACGATGCAGACCGCCCTGACCACGTTCGTGAACGACGCGATCACGGCGTACACGAACCACACGTGCGGGGGAGACGCGGGCGTCTCGGAGGACGGCGGACCGTAGAGGGGCGTACCATCCGCCCATGCCGCGGCTCGCTTTCGTCGTATCGATCTTCTTCCTCGCTCTCCTTCCGTCCTGCGCTCCGCCCCCCGCCTCGCCGATCGCACCGCCCCCGCCGAGCCCCCCTCCCGGGACGACGCCCACCCCCCCGACCACGGCCTATCTTCTCAAGCCGGACCGCGTCTTCGATGGCACGTCGGCGCAAGCTCACGCCGGGTGGGGCGTGCTCGTGCGCGGCGATCGCATCGTCGCCGCGGGGCCGTACGACACCTTGGCCTCTGCGGGGAACGTCGAGCGAATCGACCTCGCCGGCACGACGCTCCTGCCGGGGCTCATCGAGGGGCACTCGCATGTCCTCCTCCATCCGTACAACGAGGCCCGCTGGGAGGAGCAGGTCCTCAAAGAGCCGCTCGCGCTTCGCATCGCGCGCGCGACGGTGAACTTGCGGCGGACGCTGGAAGCCGGGTTCACGACGATCCGCGATCTCGGGACGGAGGGGGCCGGGTACGCCGACGTCGGTCTCAAGGCTGCCATCGAGAAGGACGTCATCCCGGGCCCGCGAATGGTCGTCGCGACGCGCGCCATCGTCGCCACGGGGAGCTACGCGCCGCGCGGGACGCCGGAGCACGAGACGCCGAAGGGGGCGGAAGAGGCGGACGGCGTCGACGCGCTCACGCGCGTCGTTCGCGATCAGGCGGGGCGAGGGGCGGACTGGATCAAGCTCTACGCGGACTACGGCTGGGGACCCGGCGGCGAGGCGCGACCGTCGTTCACGGTCGACGAGCTGCGTCTCGTGGTCGAGGTCGCGCACAGCGGCGGCCGCTTCGTCGCGGTCCACGCGGCCACGGCCGAAGGGATGCGCCGCGCGATTCTCGCCGGCGTCGACACGATCGAGCACGGTGACGCCGGGACGCCCGAAATCTTCCGCCTGATGGCGAAGAACGGGATCACGCTGTGCCCCACGCTGGCCGCAACGGACGCCATCCAGCGATTCAAGGGGTGGAAGGGGGGAGCTCCGGAGCCTGCGTCGCTCCATGCCCGGCGCGAGAGCTTCCGCGAGGCGATCGCCGCGGGGGTCACGATCTGCAGCGGGAGCGACGTCGGCGTCTTTCCGCACGGCGAAAACGCGCGTGAGCTCGAGCTCCTCGTCGACTACGGCATGTCCCCCGCGGACGCGCTGCGCGCCGCGACGTCCGTGAACGCGAAGATGCTCCACATGGATGACCGCATCGGTAGGGTGTCACCGGGTCTCTTCGCCGATCTGGTCGCCGTCGAGGGGGACCCGACGCGCGACATCGGCGCGCTCCGCCACGTGCACCTCGTCATGAAGGGGGGGAAGATCGTCCGGCGCCAGTGAGCGGCGCGGCGCATGAGCGCTAGGACTCGCCCTCCCGTCGATCGAGGACTTCGCGGATCTTCCCGAGCAGCCGCTTCTCGCTGACCGGCTTCTCGAGCACGGTGTCCTCCGGATCCGTCGCCTCGAACGCGTACCCGGTGAAGTAGACGACCTTCGCGTGCGAGGCGAGCTCCCTCAGGCGACTCCGCAGGACGCGCGACGTCATCCCTGGCATCGAGACGTCGAGGAGCACGACCGCCACCTCCGAGGCGAGCTTCGAGTCGGCGAGCAGGTCGATCGCCTCTTGCCCCGATGCTGCGACCTTCACGTTGAAGCCCCCCGACGTCAGCATCAGCTGTACTACGCGCCGGATAGACGGCTCATCGTCCACGATGAGGATCGTTTCGGTGCCGCCCGATGGGGGCGACTCCGACGGCGCCATTCCGTGCGTCGCCTGCAGCGGCTCGAACGCCAGGTAGAGGGAGAACGACGTCCCCTCACCCGGTACCGTGTCGCACGCGATGAACCCGCCGTGCTCGCGCAGGATAGCGTGCGTCGTCGCGAGCCCGAGCCCCGTCCCCTTGCCGACGTCCTTCGTCGTGAAGAAGGGTTCGTAGATCCGCGCGGCGGTCGCCGGGGTCATCCCAACGCCGTTGTCGCGGATGCGAATGCGCACGAACTCGCCAGCGCGCTCCTCGAGCTCCAGCTCCCCTGCTGGGACGACCTCGACGCTCACGTCGATGAAGGGGGCCTCGCCGCGCGCCTCGGCGAGCGCGTCGCGGGCGTTGATGAGGATGTTGAGGAGCGCTTGCTCGATTTGCGTCGCGTCGATCCGCGCGCGCGCCTGCGCCTGATAGTGGCCCGAGATGGCGATGCGCTGGTCGAACGTTGTCCGGCAGAACTCGACGGCGCGCTCCACGAGCGGCCCGATGTGCGTGACGCTGCGGGCGCTCGGCTGGTTGCGTCCGGCGTAGGTCATGAGCTGGCGGACGAGGTCCGCCGCGCGCGCGGCCGAGTGCTCGGCGTTCTTGAGCAGGGCCGCGACGTCGGGGGGCGACCTCTGCGCCGCGAGCTGCACGTTGGGGAGGATTCCCATGAGCATGTTGTTGAAGTTGTGGGCTATCCCCGCCGTGAGCTGCCCGACAGCTTCGAGCTTCTGGGCTTGGCGCAGCTGCTCGTCCCGGTGACGCCGGTCGGTCACGTCGAGGACCGCGCCGTAGACGACGTCTCGCCCGTCCGCGTGCAAGACCGTCCCCTTCGCCATCACCCACCGCACGGTGCCGTCGGGTCGCACGATCCGAAACTCGTCCTCCCATCCGCCGGCGCCGACGCCGTTCGCGATTCTCGCCGTCGCATGCTGGCGGTCGCCCGGATGAACGAGCGCGAGGTACCCCTCGCGGCCGATCGGCGCCTTCCCCGGTGGGAGGCCGAAGATCGCGCAGAGGGGGGCCTCCCAAGTGACGAGGTCGTTCCGCGTGTCCCAGCTCCAGAGGCCGATGCCCGCGGCGTCGGTGGCCATGCGCAGCTTCTCTTCGCTGGCACGGAGCGCGTCGAGCGTGCGCGAGAGAGCGGCCTCGGCTCGCTTGTGCTCGGTGATGTCGATATTCACCCCCAGCGTGCCGACGATGGAGTCATCCATGTGGATCGGTGCCAGGACGTTGTGCACGTCGCGCGCCTCGCCAGCATTTGAGTAGGTCACGTCGCCATGCACGATCTCGCCGGCGAGCGCGCGCCGGTTGTTCGCGAGCCAGGTCTCGACGACCTCGGTGGGCAACCCCATGTCTTCGGGTCGCTTGTGGAGCAGGTCTCCCCAGTTGTTGCGCGTCGTCGAGTTCTGGCTGAAACAGTACCCCTCGCGATCGCGCGCCCAGAAGTCGAACGGGAGGCTCTCGATCGTCGCGGCGTGCAGCGCGCGGCTCGCGCGAAGGTCGTCCTCCGCCCGGCGCGCGCGCTCTCGGAGCTCGTCGCCGTCCTTCTGGAGGCGAGCGATCTCCTGACGGAGCGCATCGAGCTCGTCGTTCACGTCCTCAGAATACGTGTACCCTCTCACGGAGTCACCGCGGTCCTGAGCGCTAGGGGTGCGACGGAGCGGGCGAAGCGAAAAAGGGAGATACCCGATGAAAACGACCAGTGGATTCCTCGTGCTCGCGAGTCTCGTCGTCGCTTGCGGCGGCGGTAGCCAGACCCCCGCGGCGACGCCTGCCTCGTCGCCGGCCTCTACGGCGACTCCGTCCTCCTCGACGGACTCCACGTCGGGTGGTGGCAACGTGACCGCTGGCGCATCCACGGCGAGCGCGCCGATCGCGGACGCGGAGAAGGTGATCGGCAACCTGAAGCCCGACATCCGCAAGTGCTACAACGACGCGCTCGCGAAGGACCCGTCGCTCGCCGGCTCCGTCATGGTCAAGGCGCAGATCGATGCCAAGGGGGCGGTCTCCTCGGCGACCCCCGCAGGGACGCCGACCCTCCCCGCCGACCTCGTCACCTGCATCACGACGCAGATCCAGAAGGCGCAGTTCAGCCCGCCGGGAGCGGGCGGGTCGACCATTCAGATCCCGCTCAAGTTCGAAAAGGGGTCCTGACCCGCTCGACGACGTTCGAGGAGTCTCTTTCATCCCTGCTGCGAAGTTCGCCTGGCACGAGTAGCGCTGTCCGTTTGTTGCTTTCTCGTGATCCTTTCGCGGCATTGGTGCACATCATTCGAGGATGCTTAGGTCCTCGGAAAGCGTTTGGCTCGCGATTGGTCTCGCAGCGGCCGTGCTCTGCGCGAGCTGCGGCGGCACTTCCGAGGATCTAGCCAAGGGGGGGACGCCCGATGGGCAAGCACCCCCTCCCTCGAACGACGCCTCTACGCCTGCCGCCGATGGCAGCACGACGCCCCCTTCGGTCGACTCCGGCTCGCCTGACGCCGCCGACGACGCGGGCGTCCCCGCAGCGCGAAACAGCACCTGCACCCCTACGTCGGCGCAGACCGGCTCGATCGCCAACACGGAGCACGGCCGGCTCGACGGGACGCTCGTCTACGTGCTCCCCCTCGGCGGCTCGTACGCGTGCAACGGCGACAACAGCCACGTCCATCTCCAGGTCGAAGTGAGCGGCCTCGTGTACGACGTCGCGGTCGACGTCGGCTCGACGGGCGACGACGTCGGCATGTACGAGGAGACCCTCGCGGTGCCAGGGGGCGCGTGGGCGGAAGGGTGGCACGGGACGGACTCGCTCGCGTATCCGACGCTCGGCCTGAGCTCGACGGAGTTCCCCACGACGTCCCCTACGCAGATCGCGGCCAACGTCGAATCGCTCCTCGAGGACACGTCCAAGATCTCCATTTTTTGTACGGCCTACACCCCGCAAGGGAACGGCTGCCACGACGTCCACTACGAGGACGGAAGCGGCGAGGACGGCGCGATCGTGCTGAATCCGACGTCCCCCTCGTCCCCCATCCTGTTCTTCCGGTTCGAGGGGCAGACGTTCTGACGCGCGGCGCCTCGGACGGCTAAGCTGCGGGCCCGCCGCCCGAGGTCCGAGAACACCATGCTCAACGAGTACACGCTTCGCCTGCACGCCATCCGCTTTCGCGCCAACGTCGGCGCCTCGCGCACCGAGCGCTCGCTCCCGCAGGAGCTCGTGATCGACGTCGAGCTCACGCTCCCGACGAGCTCCCTCCCGGCGCGCGACGTGAAGAAGGAGGTCGTCGACTACGACGCTGTCGCGCAGCTCGTCGTGCAAGAGGGGCAGGCGACGCCATACCACCTGCTCGAGACCTACGCGCTCAGGTTGATCGATCGACTACTCGCCGCCACGCCCGCCACACGCGTGCGGGTCGCCGCCACGAAGCTCCGCGTGCCGTCGATGCACAGTGTCGATCGCGCGGTCGTCGAGCTGGTGGCGACGCGGGACGGGGCTATTTGACGCAGGTCGGTGTGACGCTCGGGCTCGTGTTGTTCGCGGTCGTGCACTCGTGGAACGTCGGGTGCGCGGGGTCGATGAGGACCTGCGCGTAGAGCGTCGTCGTCTGGGAGACCGACGCGGGGAGCGTCACGTCGATCTCCTGCGTCTGGCCGGGGAGGAGCGCGTACGTCGTCGTCACCTCGGCGACCTGCGCCCCCGAGGCGAAGACCCCGACGTTGACCCCCGACGGCAGCCCCGATTGCCCGACGTTGCGCACCTCGACGTGCGCGACGACCGGGCTCGTGCAGTCCGCCGAGAGCGCGACGAGGGCGTCCGGCGCGTTGAAGATCCCCTGGTCTTGCACGTTCTGGCGAAAGTCATTCAGCCAGGGGAGCGTCCAGTTCATCGTCTCCGGGGTCGGGATCGACCCGTAGGTGTTCGCGCCCGTGCACGCGTTGTCGGTGTCGTCGCAGATGTTCGTCACGTGGTACGTGTGCTCCGTCCAGAGCGTGCGCGTCCCGACCCACGAGTTGGCGCTGTCGCCGAGCGCGATGAGGCCGCGGTACGAGCCGTTCGCGACCGGTCCGGGGGTCCACGTCTGCCCGTTGATCGTGAGGCCCGCGTCCGCTTCGTAGCCGGTGCACTTCCATCCGCTGGGGCCCGGATCGATCCCGTTCGACACGATGAGCATCTCGGCGTGCCCGTCGCCGTTGATGTCGGCGAGCATCGACGCTTCGGTCCCCGTGAATGACGAGTGAGGCCACGCCAAGCGCACCGCCCCGGTCGGCCCGTCGAACACCCAGAGCCAGCACTCGTCGGCGTAGACGACCTCCGGGACGCCGTCCCCCTCGAAGTCGAAGACCGTCGAGCCCGTGACCGACGAGCTGAAGTCGTGGTTCCCCATCTTCCAGAGGACGTCGATCGTCGACGCGGCGTAGTCGGGCTTCAGCACCGTGTAGAAGGTGCCCCCCGCGATGCCGATCTCCGGCTTCCCGTCTCCGTCGAAGTCCGCGACGGTCGGAGGGCCACCGTGGTTGCCGTATCCCGCCGTGTACGGCAGGGGGACGGGGCCGAGCTCGATCGCGCCGGTCGCGCCGTCGAGGATCCAGACGTTCCCCGTCGTCGTGTCGCCGGTGGGGTAGCCGACGAGCGCGACGTCGGGCTTCCCGTCCTGGTTGAAGTCCGCGACGGCCGGGAAGCCGTTCGGGAGGTTCGCGTTCGTCCAGAGGGTGCCCCAGACGCCGGCGTGAATGGAGTACGCGGTGTTCCCCGCGACGAGCTCGAGGTGCCCGTCGGGGTTGAGGTCGATGTCGGAGATCGCGCTCGTCTCTTCGTTCCCCCCGCCGCCCGTACCGCCCGCGCCGACGAAGACCCGCGTGATCGCGCCGTTCGTCGTCGTCCAGACCGTGTCGCCGAAGGTGATTTCGGCGAACCCGTCGAGATCCATGTCGGCGATCGCGATCCCGCCCCCCCAGCCCGTCCCTTGCCCGGCGTCGAGCGCCGTCGTGTGCGGATACGGCTTGTCGCTCGTTCGCGTCACGTTGCCGAGGTGATCGATGAGGACGATGTACCCCTCGCCCGTCATGGCGACGATGTCCATCACGCCGTCCTTGTCGACGTCGCCGAGCGCGGGGGCCGAGCCGACGAAGCCGACGGAGGTGGCGCTCGCCTTCGTGAGGGTCCACACCTCTTTCCCGTTCGAGCCGTTGAGCATCCTGAGGATGCCGTTCTCGCAGGTGCTCGGCGTCGCGCCGTTGCAGCCGCAGCAGGTCGCGCCGACGTCCCCCGAGACGAAGACGATGACCGGGGAGTCGAGGTTGTCGATCTTCCCGTCGCAGTTCGTGTCGTACATGCGCCCGACCGTCGGCGTGGACCAGACGTCGGTCTGATTGGGCTCGGCCGTGGCGGTCGGTCCCCACGTCCACTCGACGACGGCGCTGAGGTTGCCTGTGTTCGTCGGGTGGTATTGGCAGGACGGCGTGCAGCCTCCGTCGCCGGCGTCGTCACCGGCGCCGCCGTCGTCGGCGCACGTCACGGGGAGAGGGAGGCAGCGTCCGGTGATCGGGAACGCCTGCGTGCAGCTCGCGTCGACGGGGGCGCCGGCGTCGTCCGAGCCGAGGGCTGTTTCGCAGTACTGACCCGGCGAGCAATCGCTGCTGCTCTGGCAAGGCCCGCCGGGGACCACGCACTGATTGAACAGGCACACCGATCCCTGCGCGCAGCACCCGGTCCCGCAAATGGCGGCAGCCGACGAACAACAGGTCCCGGAGGCCGCGATGCACACGCCGCCGTTGCAGTCGGCCGACGTGGAGCAGCCGCCGTCTTCGAGGAGCGAGCCGCCGGAGTCACCGGGTAGGGTGCCGTCAGTGCTCCCGTCGCTCGGGCCTCCCCCTGGCGCGCCGTTGTTCGACCCGCACGCGGCGGACGCGCCGGCTGCCGCGAGCGCGGCGCAGAAGGGAAGGTAGGTGGAAAAGCGCGCGAGCTTGCGCGAGCTGACACTGCTCCTCATCGTCTAAGTGGGCCCCTGCTCGACGCGCAGATCAAGGCTATTTCCGCGTCTCTTTCGTCTTCGCGCGGTTCCGTTCGGAGCGGTTTCGGGCTGCGAAGGCCGCGAGACGGCGCTTCGACGCCGCGACGGCGAGCTTCTCGTCGCGCGAGAGGCGCTTGAGGGCGAGCTCGAGGCGCAGCGCGTCGCCTTTCGTTGGGCACTTGCGCGTGGTGAGGACGGCGAGCGGACCGCGACCGCGCGTGTAGCGGGCGCCGCGACCTTCGTTGTGGGCGAGGATGCGCGAGGGGACGTCGAGGGCGATGCCGACGTAGAGGGTCTTGTCGGAGCACCGGGCGATGTAGACGAACCAAGGGGGCACGCGGGGGGAGCTTAGCGCAGGCAAGTCCTCACCCCGAGTGAGCAAGTCCTCGCCCAAGGTGAGGATCATCCTCATCGGCGGTGTGCCGCGTCAGTTGTCCCCTCTCAGCTCGCGCACGTCCCCCCCACGCAGAGCCCGCTCTCGCAGTCGCCGTCCGACTGGCACATCCCGCCATTGGCGGCTGCCTCGCAATGGCCGGTGGTCGTGTTGCACGTCCCGGAGCAGCACTCTTCGGCGCTATTGCAGCCGATGCCGGGCGGGTAGCACATGCAAATTGCGGCAGTGTTGCAGAAGCCGCAACACTGCGAGTCGCTCGTGCAGGAAGCTGCATTCGGGTTGTTCGTCCCGTACTCCTGCGGCTGGCCGGGACCGGGGCACCCGTCGATCGTGTCGATGTTGTCCGGCGGCGGATTGGACGAGCAGGCGACCAGAGCGACCAGCATTGCTGCTCCTCCGAACACGAACTTGGCTGCGCTTCTCATTGGATGATCCTCCTTGTCGGCCTCCGCCCGAAGAGCGCCGGCCGGTTGTCGGTCGAACCTTCAACCGTATCCCCCTCTCACCTGTCCGCCAACATCCTCGCCTGGGCGCACTGCGCCACCGCGACCACCGTGAGCACGATCCCCAGCGCCGTCGCGGTCGCCCCCGCGACGAGATAGTCCAGCGCCTGCAGCGGCGCCGCCTTCAGGATCTGCGTCATGATCATGTCCTGCCCGTAGAGCGGGATCGTCATCGCCGACGTCGTCGACTTGAACGGCGAGAAGATCAACAGCATCCCCGGGACGATCGGGAGCATCGAGCAGATCGACGCCGCCGTGAGCGCCTCTTTCACGCTCCGGCTCCGGCTCGCCACGAGCATCTGCAACGCCGCCACCGGCAAGAGGACCGGCACGAGCGCGACGAAGATCTCGAGCGCCCCCACTGGCGAGAGCTTGAAGCGCATCCCCGGAACCTCGGCGAACGGCAGGTTGACGACGATCGTGAACCCGATGAGCGTGACCACCATCGTGACGAACGCGAAGAAGATGACGGCGCCGAGCTTCCCCAGGACGATCTCCGCCGCGCTCACCGGCGTCGCCATGAGCGGCTCGAGCGAGCCTCGCTCCCGCTCTCCCGAGGTCACGTCGATGGCGACGTAGAGTCCCCCCAGGAAGACGGACATCATCAGGAACATGGGGACGATCCCGAGGAGGAGCGCCCCCTCGCTCTCCGGCGTCGCCACGTCGTCGATCTCGACCGCCACGGCGGACACGACGTTCGGGCTCACTCCGCGCGCGACGAGCCGGAGCGCCCCCACGGTCCGCGAGTAGGTCTCGAGCGCTCCATCGACGCGCGAGATCTGGCCGGCGGCGGTGGTGCGCGAGTGGTCGGTGACGATTCGCACGGCCGCCGGACGCCCGGCGCGGAAGTCATCCGCGTAGCCTGGAGGGATGACGAGGACGAGGTCGCACTTCAGGTCGCGGACCGCCTGCGCGGGATCGGCGGGGGCGGGGTGGGTCTCGATGTTCTTCTGACGCAAGTACTCGAGGAGCCCGGGCGCCTGCTCCCCCCCCTGGACGGCGACGTCGATGACCTTCGAGTTGCCACGGTCGAGCGAGCTCGCCTCGAACGCGAGGAGCGGGATGAGGAGGGCCGGCCCGAGGAGCGCGGAGAAGAACGCGGTCCCGACCGAGCGCCGGTCGCGCAGGTTGTCCACGAGCTCTTTCAGGAAGACGACGATTGCCCGGCTGTTCACGCGAGCACCCCCTCGTCGGTGCCAAGCGCCGCGACGAACGCGTCCTCGAGGTTCTCGTGCTTCGTCTGCGCGCGGAGCTCGTCGGGGGTGGCGATGATCCGCACCCGGCCGCGCGCCACGACGACGATCCGGTCGGCGAGGCGCGCAACCTCCTGCATCACGTGGCTCGAGAGGACGACGCACTTCCCCTCGTTCCGCAGCCGCACGATCACCTCGCGCATCGCGCGCGTCGTCATCACGTCGAGCCCCGCGGTTGGCTCGTCGAGCAGAACGTTCGGCGGGTCGTGCACCAGCGCGCGCGCGATCGCCACCTTCAGCTTCTGGCCGAGCGAGAAGCCGTCGACGCGACGGTCCGCGATGTCTGCCATGTCGAGGAGCTTCACCAGGCCATCGATGCGCGCCTCGAGCGCGGCGCCGCCGAGGCCGTGGAGGCGCCCGAAGTAGCGCACGTTCTCCCGCGACGTGAGGCGGGTGTACAGACCGCGGTTGTCCGACAGGAGGCCGATCTTGCTCCGTGCCCGCATCGCGTCCTTCACGGTGTCGGCGCCGTCGACGGTGACCGTCCCCCGATCGGGGGTGAAGACGGACGTGATGATCCGGAGCGTCGTCGTCTTCCCGGCGCCGTTGGCCCCGAGGAGGGCCGTGATCGAACCGTCTCGCGCCACGAAGGAGACGTCGTCCACCGCGACGACCTTCCCGAACTCCTTGTGGATTCCCGTGACCTCGATCATGGCTGCGGCCCCGAGAAGCTGGTGAAAAAGCGGGGGGGCTTCGTCCCGGCGAGGCAGTCGGCCGACAGCCCCGCCACGCTCGCACGGTCGATGAAGTCGGCGACGATCCGCCGCGTGCAGCTCCTCTGGAGCGCGCCGTGCCCCTCGCCGGGCACCGTGATCTGGAGGCTGTTCGGGAGCGTCCGCGCCGCTGCCGCCGCGTTCGACGGCGGGGTCACCGGGTCGAGCTCGCCGGAGAGAAGCAGCACGGGGACGTTCGACGAGACCGGAGCGCGATCGGCGGCGGTCACGTTCGCGCGCGGCCACCCTTTGCACCCGTCGAGGTACCTCTGCGCCGGGCCGTCCCCGAGGTACGAGCCGGCGTTCTCGGTCGCGAGCTTGGCGACGTCCAGGAACGGCGTGTCCTCGTTGCAGACGACGGCGAGATGCATCCCCACGTCGATCTTCAGCTGCTCCGCCATGATGAGCGACTGCGCCGCGAGCGGGTGGAGGTCTCCCGTCGTGGCCGCGGAGTGGATGAGGAGCGGGAGGATCGCCGCCGTCTCGCTCTCGTAGCTGAGCGCGTGCACCGTCGCCGCGATGCTGTCGCGCGAAACCGAGACGGTCGTCGGGGCCGCGGTCGTGGGGTGGGGGACGACGAGGCTCACCGCCTTGCCGTGCGCGGCGAGGAGAGACGCGAGGCTCGACGGCAGATCCGGGAACGCCCGGTTGCAATCGGCGTCCGCGGCGCAGCGCGCGAAGATCAGGTCGAGCGCGCGTTGCCCGTCGCGCCCGAACGAGGCCGCGAGCGTCCAGTCCGGCGGGGCGACGCCGTCGAGGACGACGCTCCGGACGTGGCTCTCGTGTCTCCGAAGGTAGACGAGCGCGGCGCGCGTCCCGTACGACCCGCCGTACAGGTCGATCGTCTCGTACCCGAGCGCCGCGCGCACGTCGTCCAGGTTGTCCATCGCGATCGCGGTCGTGTACTGGCGAAGGTCCGCCCGCTTCGCGATCTCGTCCCTGCACCTTGCGGCGAGCGCCGCGCTCTCGGCGGGGTCCACCGTCGTCCCTTCGAGCTCGGTCTCCGGGCATGCCAGCTCGCCGGATCCCCCCGTCCCGCGCTGGTCGACGAGCACGATGTCGTGGTTGAGGTTCACGCGCGCGAAGCTGTCTCCGATCGAAGGGTACACGCCGAGCGCCGACTGCCCCGGTCCGCCGGCGAGAAAGAAGAGCGCATCGGGGGCGACCTTTCGCCCCGTCGCCTTCACGACGGCAATCGAGAGGGCGATCGTTCGCCCCGTCTTCGACGCGCGGTCCTCGGGGACCTCGAGCGAGCCGCACATCGCATTGACCACGACCGCCGAGCGACCCGTGAGATGGCAGGGGGAGAGGGTGATCGACGAGGTCGCGTGGGACTCGGGGCGGCAGGCAGTGAGCAAGGCGAGAAGGACGAGCCGTCGCCAACCCCACCTTCTGGTGTGGACCACGCCGCAGCTCCGCCGCGGACGTGCCGTCGTGGCGTTGCTCACGCTCCCCCCGCCCTGCCAGCGGGGCGGGGGGCCGGGGGGGTGGGGTTGCGCGCCGCCAGCGCATCGAGCCTCTGCGCGACCGCGCTCGCGTTCATTGTCCCTTTGTAGACGTAGAGCGCGCTCGACGCATCGGCGGAAAGCACCTCTTCGCTCACCCGGAGTCGGCTGCTCACCGCGAAGAGGATCGGCTTGGTCAGCCCCCCCTGGACGAGCTCGACGCGGCGCCAGACGGCGTCGCGGCTCCAGTACCCCATCACCTCGAGGTGCACGACCGCCCCGTCCCGCTCGAAGACGAGGTCCGGCACGCAGAGACCGACCCCGGGGAGATCGAGGATCGCCGTCGCTCGGGACGCGCGCCAGCCGGAGTCGAGCCGCTTGAACGAAGAGAGGAGCGCCGCGACGTCGTCGGCGAGCTTCGGGGGCGCCACCTTCCCCCCGGCGGATGCACGCCCCCCGTCCAACCGGAACGTCAGCGGCGCCCGCTCCGCCCCCCAGCGAACGTCGGCGACGAGCGACCAGGCTTCGCACCCCTCGAGCATCGGGACGACGAGCGCGAGCTGGAGCCCGTACTTGGTGACCGACTCGAAGAGGCTGAAAGGACCGTCGATGACGATCCGGTGCCCGTCGTCCGTCTGCGTGATCGTGTGCAGGAGGCGCAGGAACTTGAGGCGGTGGAAGAGGGCGCGCGTCGCGCCGGGCGAGGAGCACCGGACGTCGACGGTCGCGCGCACGGCGCGCAAGAGAACAGCCTGCGCTTGTCCTCGCTCCCACGCCTCGACGAGGGGGGCCGGGGCGATCGGCTCGACGCCGCGCAGGACATGCGCGCCGCGCAGGTCCGCGTAGAGGCCGCGCTCGACCCGCGCCGCGTCGAGCCCCCGCTCCGCGGCGAAGGCGGCGACGACGGCGTCACGGTCGAAGCGGGCGTCGAGCGGGAGCGCGCGTCGCTCGGCGCTCGCGCGGAGGAACAGCGCGCGACGGAGCTCCTCGGGCGTGGACCGCGCGGCGCCGTCCGCGTCCACTTCCTCGTCGATCTCGAAGTCGCACCGGTCGTCGATCAACTTCGCCAGCCCCGTCTTCAGACGCTCGTCCCGCGGCTCGACGTCGATCGCCCCGATCGCCTCGTCGAGCTCTTCGCGCGATCGCCCGACGTGCGCGCGCGCACAATCGAGGAGGGCGTCGGCGATTCCGAGCGCGCGCGCTCGGGCCGCGGCGTCCAGGCCGACGAGGACGAGCTCGTCCCCCCGCCGGCGCGCGCGAACGAGATCAGCGGTAAGCACCGTGCTCCCTCCGCCGTTCGCTCGTGTGTTCCTCGCTCGTCGCCGCGGTCACCAGCTCGTAGAGCACCGCACGCTTCCCCTCGCGCTTTCGGAGTACGCGTCCCAGGCGCTGCACGTGCTCCCGCACCGACCCGCTCCCGGAGATGACCACGGCGACGTTCGCGTCGGGCACATCGACCCCCTCGTTCAACACCTTCGACGTCGCGACCGCGCCGAACGCGCCGCTCGAGAGCCCGGCGAGGATGCCGCTCCGCTCGCGCACCTTGGTCTGATGGGTGATGACCGGGACGAGGAAGCGCCGCGAGATGGCGTACGCCGTCGCGTTGTCCTGGGTGAACAGGATGCACCGGTCGGTGCGGTGCGCGTGCAAGAGGTGCCCTACGAAGTCGAGCTTCGCCGGCGCCGCGAACGCGAGCGCGCGCTGCCTGCGGTACGCCAGCATCGCCCGCCGCCCGTCCGTGCCTCGGGACGAGAGGCGCACGAAGTCGCTCCATCCCGAGGGGCTCGACATGCGGATGTGGTGCATCCCGACGAAGGCGCGGTAGATCGACCTCTCCGCGTCGTACTCGGCCCGCTCCGCGGGAGACAGCTCGATCCCGATCCGCTCGACGTCGTACTCGGCGAGAAAATCCCCTGCCAGCTCACCGATCTCCTTTCGGTAGACGATCGGCCCAACGAGTGACGCGAGCTCCGCGTCGCGCCCGTCGGCGCGCTCGGGGGTCGCCGTGAGCCCGAGGCGGTAGGGGGCGAGGCACGCTTTGGCCGCCATCCCGTACGAGGCGCTCGGAAGGTGGTGGCACTCGTCGAACACGACGAGCCCGAAGCGGGCCCCCAGGTGGTCCATGTGAAGGTGCGCCGAGTCGTAGGTCGCGACGGTGAGCGCCTGGACGTCGTGCTCGCCGCCGCCGAGGACGCCGATCGGGACGCCGAACGTCGCGCCGAGGAGGTCGTACCACTGGCGGACGAGATCCAGCGTCGGCGCGATCACGAGCGCGCTGCGCCGCCGATCGTCGATGCACATCGTCGCGACGTGGCTCTTCCCCGCCCCCGTCGGGAGCACGATGACGCCGCGCCCCTTGGCGCGCTTCCACGCCGCGAGCGCCTCGGTCTGGTACGGGCGCGGCTCGCGGTGCACGAGGGCACCGTGCGAGAGCTCTTCGTATCGTCGCGCGCGATCCTCGAACGGGATCTTCGCCGCGACGAGCGAGCGCACGATGTCTGCGTAGGCGGCCCCCGGTGCGCGGTGGCACTCTGTGCGGGGATCGAACGCGCAGGACTCAGGGAGGGACAGATCGCGCGGCGACCCCCGGATCTCGAGGGTTCCAGCCACGAACGCGATCGACAGCACGTGAGTCCGAGCACTTTACCGAAAGCTCGGATAGGGGCCGACAGGATTACGCTCTGTCAGGCCCCCCCCGGCGCGCACGTTGCGCTGATTCGTATCCGCGCCTCGGGCGCGGACGCGCCTCAGGCGACTGCGTCTTTCAGTGCCTTGATCGGGCGGGCGCGAACGCCCTTGCTCGCGGGCTTCGCGGCAAACTTCTGCTTCTCCTTGGTGAACGGGTTGATCCCCTCGCGGGCCGGACGGGCCGGCTTCTTCACGACGACGAACTTCGCGAAGCCCGGAAGAACGAACACGCCGTTCTTCTTCAGCTCCCGGTGTCCGATCGTCGCGAGCGTCTCGACCACCAGCTTCACGTGCTTGCGGGAGAGCTCTTCCCCGACCGCATCCGTGACCGCCTGAAGGACGCCGCTCTTGGAGAGGGGCTTCGTGCTCGTCTTCTTCGCCGACTTCGCTGCTGCCATGTGGACCTCCTGTGAAGGGCGAAGAGTTACCGCCGTTTTTGCGGCCACCGCAAGACTCTTCGCGCTTTTCGCCGCATTTTCTTGTGGCTTGTGACTTGGCGCCGTCACGCGGGTCTCTTGACCGCTTTGGGCTTCCTAGCCCTTCTGGCGCTTTCTCTTGTCACTTCGACGCTTGCCTTCTGCCGAGAGCGACGCGACCTTCCCCGACGCAGCCAGCTCGCGCAGCGCTTTCTCCATTGCGCGCGCGAAGAGAACGCGCACGGCCTCGGTCCCTGCGCTGCGGAGCGTCTCGAAGAGCGGGCCCGATTCGGTCACGTCGACGTGACCGTCTCGCACGCGCCCCACGAACAGCTCGACGAGATCGGCGACCGCCCGCCCGAGGTGCTTTCGCAGCATCTGGGAAGCTTCAGCCGCCATCTCGAGATCGATCCCGACCGCCTCGAGCTTCGCGGCCGTCGCGAGCAAGGCGGGGCTCGCGACGAGGTACACGTCGCCGCGACGCTCGACGATCCCCGATCGAAGAAGATCCGCGAGGAGCGCGGGCCGGCGCGTCCCCGCGAGCTCGTAGAGCTCCGCCTCCGTCACCGTCCGCGGGCGGTCGTTGGCCCACGGCGTCTGCATCTGCTCCTCGACGCCGAGCCACTCGGCGAGATCGAGCTCGCCGCGATCGATCTTCTTGAGGAGGTCCCCGATCGCGTGGATCCGCAGCCCGCGGTCCTGCAGCTGCGCGATCAGCTTGAGCCGCTCGACGTGGGGTTGTCCGTAGAACGCGACGCGCCCGCGGATCTCCGGAGGCATGAGCGCCCCCTTGGACTGATAAAAACGGATCGTTCGGCTCGGCAGGCGCGTCGATGCAGCGAGCTCGTCGATCGTGAGCCCGGCCGGAGTGGAAGGGGGAGGGGCGTCGGGTGTCGTCATGACGAGGGCCAGCGGCGCGTTCGCGCTGTGCGCACCTGAGTATGTCATGCGCTCACGCTTTCGAGAGTCTTCGTCCCCGGTAGGGCGAGGCGGAGGATCGTGCGGACCGTCGTGCCGAACTGCCGCCCGAGCGAGCCTGAGTTGTACGGGATGCCGTAGCGCTCGCAGAGTGCCCTCACGCGGGGGGCGGCCTCCGGGTAGCGATTGGACGGCATGTCGGGGAAGAGGTGGTGCTCGATCTGGTGGCTCAGGTTCCCGCTCATCACGTGGAAGAGCGCGTTCCCCTCGATGTTGCACGAGCCGAGGATCTGCCGCAGGTACCACCCGCCGCGCGTCTCGCCGACGATGTCCGCCTCGCTGAAGACCTGCGAGCCGTCGGGGAAGTGGCCGCAGAAGATGATCATGTACGTCCACAGGTTCCTGAGGACGTTCGCCGCCGCGTTCGCGCCGAGGACGTAGAGGAAGAACGGCCCTGCGAGCAGCGGCCAGAAGACGTAGTCCTTGAGCATCTGCTTCGCGGCCTTGCGAGCGATCCCCTGGAGCAGGGCGCGGACGTCCGCGAGCTTCGATCTTCCGCTTCGCAGCGCCCCGAGGTCGATGTCGTGCATCGCGACCCCCCACTCGAACAGGAGCGCCAGGAGCGCCGCGTAGAACGGCTGGAAGAGGTACGCGGGCCTCCACGGCTGCTTCTCGCTGATCCGGAGGATGTCGTAGCCGACGTCGCGGTCCTTCCCGAGCACGTTGGTCCACGTGTGGTGAACGACGTTGTGCGAGTGCTTCCACTGGTCGGCGGGGCAGACGTTGTCCCACTCCCACGTGGCCGAGCGGATCGCAGGGTCGTTCATCCAGTCCCATTGGCCGTGGATGATGTTGTGACCGATCTCCATGTTCTCGAGGATCTTCGACAGCGCGAGCGCCACAGTGCCGGCGCCGATGACGGCGAAGAAGGGGAGGCCGGTCGGGAGCAGAGGCAGGCTGGCGTAGATCGTCAGGCGGCCCGCGAGCGCGAGGCTCCGCTGGATCGCGATCACGCGCTTGATGTAGCGGCGGTCACGGTCGCCTAGGCTGGCCTTGATTTCGTCCTGGATGGCGTCGAGCTCGCGCCCGAAGCATTCGAGTGCGTCGTCGTCGAGGTGGATGCCGAGGGCGGTGACGGTAGACGGGAGCGTCATTTGTCTTTCCTTTCTAGAGCTCGATCTCGACGTTGCCCGCGGCCGCGCACACACACACCTGGATGCGCGCCCCGGGCTCGTCGATGCGCCGGCCTGTGCGCAGGTCGCGCACGCAGCCCGAGACCATCGTCGCGTCGCACGAGTGGCAGATGCCCATCCGGCAGCCGTGAGGCGCGCTGACCCCTGCGCTCTCCGCGACCTGGAGGAGCGAGGTCTGTCCGTTCGCCTCGACGTCCGCGCGGCTCAAGCCGAAGCGCACGCGCCCGCCGGACGCGCTCGGATCGGCCGGCGCGAGCTTCGGACGGAAGCGCTCGATCCGGAGCTTGTCTTCGCACGACGCTTCGGCAAAGGCCGACTCGATCGCATCGAGGAGTCCCTGGGGGCCGCACGCCCAGGCGTCGCGCGACCGCCAGTCGGGCACGAGGGCTTCGAGCTGAGAGGCCTCGAACCGGTTCGCGTGCGGCGCGCCGTCGCGCGTCGTGACGAGGGCGAAGCGGTAGCTTGGCACCTCTGCAGCGATCCGCGCGAGCTCCGCGCCGAAGATCGCGTCGCGCGCGCTCGGGGCGTAGTGAACGTGGACCGCGTCCGGCATCGTGCCGCGCGCGACGAGCGTTCGAATCATGCTCATGACCGGGGTGATGCCGCTCCCCGCGGTGAGAAAGAGAGGCCGGATGGGGGCCCCTTCGGGCATCACGAAGTCTCCTTGAGGAAGACCGATCGTGAGGTAGTCCCCTGGCTTCACGTTGCGCGCCAGGTGACGCGACACTCTCCCCCCCGCCACCGCCTTGACCGTGATCGTGAAGCAACCGTCCTCGCGATCCGGCGAGGAGGAGATCGAGTACGTGCGCGTCACCATGCGCCCGTCGATCGCCGCTCCGACGCGGACGAACTGCCCCGCGTGGTGACGTCGCCACCCGCGCCCCGGGCGGAGCGTGAGGGTGCGGGCGTCCGCGGTCTCGTCCCACACAGACTCGACGCGCGCGTTGAGCGTGTGCGTCGCGCTCAGCGGGCGGACCAGCTCCAGGTAATGCGACGGAGTGAGCGGCGTCGTCGCGAGGCTCGCGATGTCGGCGAACCGGGACCAGAGCGACCTCGATGAAGCGGCCATGACTTGCTCCTACGGGGCACGATGCAGTGTCGCGCCGTCCGATGAGTCATATATGAATGTGACACTAAACACTGTCAATGTTGAAATGACCGATTGCGTCGAAACGGCCGGGCGGCCAGCTAAGCGCCCGATCTAGAAGCGATTCTTGAGCGCTAATGCGCCGGTGCAATGCACCCGCACGTCCCCGCGACGCACGATCCGGTGCAGCAGTCCCCCCCGTCGCTGCACGTAGCGCCGATGATCGCGCAGCTCGAAGGGGTCTGGCATCTGAGCGGGTTCCCGGCGCACGTCCCGGCGCAGCACTCGTCGCTGGTCGCGCACGACGCCCCCTCCGCAATGCAGGCCGACGTGCACACCGCGATGCCCTGCGGGTTGGCCGTGCACGAGCCGTTGCAGCACGTTTCCGAGGTGTCGCACGGGGCTCCTCGGGGCAGGCACGGGCCGGGGCCGAAGTCGCAACGACTGCTGACGGGATCGCAGTTGCCGCAGCAGGGGGGGACGGACGCGTTCGTGCAGATCTCGCCCGTCGCGCGGCACACAGTCGCGGCGAGCGTGCATACCCCCAGCGTGGTCTCGCATTCACCCGAGCAACAGTCGCTGTCCAGGGTGCACGTGGTGCCGGCGGTCGAGCACAGCGTGGAGCCACATGTGCCGCTGTTGCAGCCGAGGGAGCAGCAGTCCGAGGCGGAGGTGCACGGAGAGCCGTCGATGAGGCAGTAGGGGGCGCACTCGTTCGTGAGCGAGACGGAGACCGGATCGCACTGCCCGCTACAGCAGTCGCTCCGGGTGTTGCACTGGTCTCCCGGACCGCCGCAGGTGCCGCTCTGGAGACATGCGCTCCCCGCGCATCGCCCCGAGCAGCAGTCGGAGCTCGCGCCACACGTGGCGCCGTTGCCGAGGCACGTCGGGGCCGTCGAGCAAGCGGCGTCGTCGTCTCCGGTCGACGCGTCGAAGGCCACGGCATCAAATGGACCGGAGTCGGCGATCGCGGAGTCGGACGCGGAGTCGGCGATCGCGGAATCGACGATCGCGGCGTCGACGAGCGGGCCGGGCAGCTCGATGTCCTCGCGCCCGCAGGCCGTCATCAGGAGGAGACCGAGGAGGATCGAGAGCTGCGATCTCATCGGAAGCTCCATGAGATCGAGGAGCCACCTTGGATCCAGAGCGCGGACGGGGCAAAGACCACCTCTTGCCCCTCGAGCCACCGCTGGTACGTGAGAGATTCGAGGGCCTCCACTCCGATCGACCAGACGAAGCTCTCGGTCACGAGCCAGCCGATCGAGAGGCCCGCGTCGAGCGAGGGATCGACGCGCGTGAAGCTCTGCGTATCGGCGGGTGTCGTCGTCGTCACGTCGGCGCGCTCGATGTGCGCGCTCGCGCCGAGCTTGGGCTCTAGGATGAAATGGCGCGCGAGGCGGAGTCGGGCGCGGATCGCCCCGCGGACGTCGATGTCCTGAAGTGAACTGTGCGAGGACGCGTCGTCGGACGTCATCCCGAGCCCCGCGGAGGTTCCGAGCGCCGCACCTACCATCCAGCGCGACGTTCCGTACCACTCGCTCACCCAGAGCCCGAGTCGTGGCTCGCCGTTGGCACCCGAGACGGGGACTCGGGCGAGGACGTCGAGCTCTAGGTGCGACTCCCAGCCCGTCCCCTTGTGCTCGTGCACGACGGTGGGGATGCGCGACTCCCACGGCGTCGCCCGAACGAGCGTCTTCAGCGTGAGCGCGACGGCGGCCAGCTGGGCCGCGTCCTGTTGCGGCGAGAGCGGGAGAGGATGCGAGTGGAGCGAGCTATCGCTGGCGTCGAAGAACCAGAGCGTGGCGCTCTCGTCCGTCCGTTCGATCCAGGCGATCGCGTCCGCGCTGTGGCGCTTCGCGATCGACCGGGCAGAAGCGACGGCATCGGGGGCGGTGGCGTCAGGGAGAGGCTCATCGACCTCGACGACGGCGATGTCCCACGGGTAGAGCGCGAGATCGACGGAGCGCGTGAGGTCTGCATCTGCATGCATCAGGACGATGCGGCGCGCGGCAGCCCGAGCAGGCCGGGCCGACGCCGCGAGGAGCCCGAGCGCGAGCGCGAAGGTTGCGAGGACTCTGGTTGCGAGCGCGTACGCGCGACGTGGCGGGCGCCTACCGGAGAGACTCGCGCAGCGCACGCGCATCTTGGGCATTGGAACCACGCGGGAAGCGACGAAGGTACTCCTCGAGGAGTCTGTCGGCATCTCCCCGCGCACCGCGATCGGCCTGGAGTCGCCCGGCGGCGTAGAGCGCGTTCTGCGCCCAGGCGTCGGAGCCCCGCGCGAGATCGGTGTACAGGCGCAGCGCGCGCGCCGGGTCGCTCCGCTCGAGGCGGGCGGCGGCTTCGTATTGGGATTGGGCGCTCGGCTCGGAGGGGGGGGCGGCGGCGATGGGGAGGTCGGGCGCGGGGGAGGGGTCGGCTACGGGGGGGGGTTGGAGCGCCGGGACATGCTCGGCGATCACCCCACCCCCCGGCCCCCGCCCCGCCGGCAGGGCGGGGGAGCTCGATTCATCAACCGACGCAGACCTGTTCACGTTCCCCACGCCCTGCCTGCGGGGCGGGGGGCCAGGGGGGTGGGGTGATCGCGGGGCGATGGGCGCGTCCAGCGCGCCCCCAGTCGCTCCGCCTCCGGAGCCGACGGAGTCAGTGGCTCCTGCGTTTGCCGCCGGTGCAACGTCCTTCGCGTCAGCCGGCCATCGCTCTCCCCCCTTCACCAGCGCCAGCTCGCCGTGCTCACGCACTTCGACGACTCCGTGGCGGACGGCCACCGTCGCGCCGATGCCCACGCGGCGCACCGTGAACTCCGTACCAACCACGCGAACGTGCACGTCGCCGGCCTCGACCAAGAACGGACGGTCCTTCTCTCGCGGCGCCACGTGGAGCGAGACTTCACCCCGCTCGAGGGTGAGCACTGTCGCGTGCTCCTCTTCAGTGACGACGATTCCGGACTCGGGGGATACGTCGATCGAATTCTCGGCAATCGTCACGTGCGAGGGGCTCGCTTCGGTCACGACGCGCGACGTCGACGCGTGAATAGACGGCCTCGCCACATGGAGGGTCACCGCGGCGGCCGCAGACACCGCGAACGTCGCGACGAGCGTTACGGGCCAGACGCGCGAGCGAGACTTCGCGCGAACGTCGGCAGGCTTCGTCTCCGCCGCCGGGATCTCCTCCAGGCGCTGCATGAGCGATTGCTCGATGCGCGCCCAGCGGACGTCGCCGAGCGGCTCCACCTCCGGCGGAAGAGGCACCATCGTTTGGACTCTCATTCGCCCCCCCCCGAACTGCCCGAGCTGACCGGGACATGCGACAGGAACGCCGCGAGCGCGGGATCGCGCTGCGCGCACTTCTCGAGATGCCGGCGCGCGCGCCACACGCGCGTCTTCGTGGCAACGACCGACGCTTCCATGATCTCCGCCACCTCGGCGACCGGGCGGTCGTCGATGACGTGAAGCGTGATCGCCAGGCGGAGCGTCGGGTCCATGCGATCGAGCTCGGCGTACAGCCGCCTCGCCGCCTCCTTGAGGAGCATGTGCTCCTCGGGGCTCGACCCGCCGGACTGCGTCTCGACGACCATCTCGACGAGCTTCGGTCGCTTCTTTCGCAGGTAGCTGATCGCGATGTGGACGGTACACCGGTCGATCCACGTCGACAGAGACGCCTCGCCGCGAAAGCTCGGGAGCGACTTGAAGACCTCGATGAAGACGTCCTGAATGAGGTCGTCCATCGACAGGTTGCCGCCGAGGATTCGAAAGAGCGTCGCGTGCACGCGCCGCGACTCGCGGCGGAACAGCTCACGCTGCGCGGCGCGGTCGGAGGCGATGCATCGCTCGACGAGACTCCGGTCTTCGTTCGCTCGCACGAGGCTGAGCGGAAGCTCGGATCGGTCGGACGTCTCGCGCACCATCACGTCCTCGTATGTCGCGTGGGCGCGGAAAAGGTTACCGACTTTATCAATTTCACCGCCGGCTCACCCCTGCGATGCGCCGTTTGCGCAGTCGGGACGGAACCCTACAGGCATCTTGTCTCAAACCAATCTCGGGGGGGTGCAGACGGTAACCAAGTGCGTCAGAACGCCGACAAGCAGCCCGTGAAATCGGTCGACCCCCGCACGCACGAAGACGGCGACTCCGCGCACCGCATGCGGCGGTCCACGCCAGGAGCGGGCGCCGCCGGCGGAAAGGTCATTCTCCTCGGGGAGCATGCCGTCGTGTACGGCGTCCCCGCGCTCGCCGCCGGGATCGAGCGGGGGGTGCGCGCGGTCGCTCGCCCGATCGAGCCCGGCGCGTCGCGCCTCAGCAGTCTCACTATCCGGACCTGGAACGCCGAGGTCACCGAGGAAGATCCGCGCGATCTCGGGCGCGCTCTCCACGCGCTCGTCCAAGCGAGCCAGCTCGACGCGCCACTCGCCATCGAAGCGTTCGTCGATCTCCCCCCCGGTGGCGGCCTCGGATGCTCGGCGGCGCTCGGCGTCGCGGTCGCGCGGGCGATCGACCCGAGCGCATCTGCAGACCTGATCGCAGAGCGCGTCATGGCGTGGGAGCGCATCTTCCACGGCAACCCGAGCGGCGTGGATGCCGCGGTCGCGACGCGCGGGGGCTGCCTTCTCTTCTCGAAGGAGGAGGGGATCGAGGAGATGCGCGTCGGCGTGCCGCTCACGCTCTGCATCGGGAACTCGGGGGCGTCGTCGAGCACCGCCGCGATGGTCGCGGGGGTAGCGCGGTTGCACGCGGAGCGCACCGCTGCCGTCGAGGCTGCGTTCGACGGAATCCACGACCTCGTCGCGAGCTCGCGCCACGCCGTCGAGACCGGCGACCGCCGCGGCCTCGGGCGGCTCATGGAGTTGAACCAGATCTGGCTCGGAGACCTCGGGCTCTCCACGCCGGCGATCGACCGCATGTGCCGGCTCGCGCGCGAGCACGGGGCGTTCGGCTCGAAGCTGACCGGCGCAGGAGGCGGGGGCTCCGTCGTGGCGCTCGTGAACGGGGGGCCCGGCGCGTGGCAGGTGCTGCACGCCTGGCGCGGCGCCGGCTTCGAAGGCTTCGTCACGCGCGTCGCGCCGGCGCACTCATTGGTCGATGAGCGCGAGCTTCCGCGGATCGGCAACGCAGGCACCGGCAGAGTCACCAAGCTAGGAAGAGGTTGAATCATGGCCAGGACGTCGCGATTCCCCGGGTTCTACAAGGTGACCGTGCAAGAGCGCCGCGCGCTCGTCGCGGAGACCACCGGAGTGACGCCCAGCGTGATGGAGAGCGCGCTCGACGGCGGAGGGATCGACGCCGACACCGCCGACAAGTTCGTCGAGAACGTCCTCGGAACGTACGCGCTGCCGTTCGGCGTCGCGCTCAACGTGCGCGTGAACGGGCATGACCACGTCGTGCCGATGGTCGTCGAAGAGCCGAGCGTCGTCGCGGCCGCGTCGAACGCGGCGAAGATGATCCGTAGCGGCGGCGGGTTCCACGCCGAGGTCGATGCGCCGCTGATGATCAGCCAGATCCAGCTCGTCAACGTCGAGGACACGGAGATCGCGGCGACTCTCCTTCGCCTGAGCGAGAAGGAGATCCTGGCGCTCGCGGACCGCGCCATCCCGGGCCTCGTGGCCCGCGGCGGCGGCGCGCGATCGATCGACGTGCGCGTGCTCGGCGAGCCGGCGGACCGGATGATCGTCGTCCACGTCATCGTGGATTGCCGCGACGCGATGGGGGCGAACCTGGTGAACACGGTGGCCGAGGCCGTCGCGGATCGGCTCGCGTCGATCGCGTGCGCCGAGGTGGGGCTCCGGATCCTCTCGAACCTGTGCGACCGGCGGTGCGTCCGCGTCCGCTGCAGCATCCCGGCCGAAGCTCTCGCGACCGAGGAGATGGACGGCGAGGCGGTCATCGACGGCATCGTCAACGCGTCGCGCTTCGCGGAGCTCGACCCGTACCGGGCGGCGACGCACAACAAGGGGATCATGAACGGCATCGACGCCGTCGTGATCGCGACCGGCAACGACTGGCGGGCCGTCGAGGCGGGGGCGCACGCGTTCGCGGCGCGGTCGGGGCAGTACTCGCCGCTGGCGACGTGGCGACGGGAAGGCTCGAACCTCGTCGGCTTCCTCGAGGTCCCCCTCGCGCTCGGGACGGTTGGAGGGACGCTCCGCGTTCATCCTGCCGCCCGCCTCGCGCTCCGGATCCTCGGGACCGAGAACGCCGGAGAGCTGGCGATGGCGGCGGCCAGCGTGGGCCTCGCGAACAACCTCGCGGCGGTTCGGGCGCTCGCGACCGACGGAATCCAGCGCGGGCACATGGCGCAGCACGCGCGGTCGGTGGCTCTCGCAGCGGGGTGCGTGGGGGAGACAGTCGACCGCGTCGCGACGATGATCGTCGAGGCGCGCGACATCACCGTGGAGGCCGCCAAGAGGGCGCTCGCCTTCGTGAAGAGCGAGGGGGACGCTTCGGACGAGGCGGAGGCAGCGGAGTAAGTCGGCGAAACTACGCCTGCGTAGAGCATTTCGCTCTCCTGCTTCTACTGCCGCCGGCCGGAAGATCGGCTATGCGTACGTGGCCATGACGCCCGCAGTACCCCTTGCGATCAAGGACCCCACTTCAGTCCCCACGTACGGGGACGGGCCGGTCTCGCGCTGGTGCAAGGTCAACCTCTACGATCCGCGCGACGAGATCTTCGTCCGGCTCACGATCAAGATGGTCACCCTGATGTCGCTCGCGATGATCGCGTTCTTCGCGGTCCCGGCGCGCTGGGCCTGGCACGTCGCGCCGTTCTATTTCCTCCTGTGGGGGTGGAACGTGCCGCCGGTCATCCTGATGCTCCACTGCACGATGCACCGCCCGTTCATCCGGCGGCCGAAGTGGCTGGCGAAGGCGCACCCGTTCCTCATGTCGTTCTTCTTCGGGATCCCGACCGGCTACGCCGAGCACCACATGGGGATGCACCACGTCGAGGACAACATGGGAGAGGACCTCTCCTCGACGATGCGCTACCGGCGCGACGGCTTCCTGCACTTTCTAGCCTACTGGGCCCGCTTCAACTTCTTCATCCTCCCTGAGCTGACCGTCTACCTCGCGAAGAAGCGCAGGACGACGATGGCGAAGAGGGCGCTCATCGGCGACCTGTCGCACCAGGCGCTCATCGTCGGCGCGCTCCTCCTCAACTGGCGCTTCGGCCTCGTCGCGTTCGCCGGCCCGTACTTCATCGTGCGTTTCATGATGATGACCGGGAACTGGGGGCAGCACGCGTTCATCAACACGGAGCTGAAGAACGACGGCTTCGCGAACTCGATCACGTGCATCAACAGCGGCTACAACGCCCGCTGCTTCAACGACGGCTACCACATCGGCCATCACCTGAAGGCGAACCGCCACTGGACCGAGATGCCGCAGGACTTCCTCGACAACCGCGCGACCTACGCGGCAAAAGACGCGATCGTCTTCGAGGGGTTGGACTTCTTCCTGGTCTCGGTCCTCCTCTGGACCGGGCAGTGGCGCGTCCTGGCGAAGCACTTCGTCCGGCTCGAGGGGCGCGAGCGAAGCGACGACGATGTGATCGCGCTGCTGAAGTCGCGCGTGCAGCCTGTGCGGGTCGAAGAGTGGGGAGCGATGCAGCCCGGAAGGGCGTGAGCCCCGAGGGCTGACTTAGCGGTCCGTCCCCCCACGCCTCCGTCGAGTTGCGGCGGCTGCACCGAACAAGAGAGCGGCGAACGCGCCGAGGTCGGAGCTCTGCGGAGCTCCAGTGATGGCGCACCCGCAACCCGCGGACGTCGCCGCGGCACCGCTCGGCGTGACGTTGGTGCTCGGTCCGCTGGAGTTCCCCCCGTTCGAGCTCGCGCCGTTTGCGGGCGCGCCGCCATCGTCCGCGGGTGTCGGCGTGCTCGATCCCGTCGAGCCCGACGAACCGCTTCCGCTCCCGCCTCCGCTTCCGCCTCCGCTCCCGGCGCTGCCGCCTGCTCCCGCGTCGTCACTCGCGCTCTGGCCCCCACCGCTGTCCGCCGCCCCCGCGTCCGCGGTCGTCGTGGGGGCATCGACCACGACCACCTGAACCTCGAGATCGTCGTCCGCGGGCCCCCCTTCGCCAGGATCGCTGAACCAGGCGACCCCGTCCTCCACCACGCCGAAGTACTCGTAATAGGTCCCCGCCGTCGCCGGCGCGTGGAGATCGAAGGTGAACTTGTACGAGTCGCCGGGGGCGACCGAGCCGCTCACCGCGGCGGGACGGTCGGTCGCGACCCACGTGCTGTCGGCGAACACGCTCACGCGGTCGCGCGGCTGGGTCGTCCCGATGCGCGTGTTCGAGTCCCACGACTTGGCGCCGACGTTCGTGAGCTCGATGTACGAGGGGATCGTCTGGCCTGCGGTCATCGTGAGCGCCGTCGACGCGAGCGGGAACGATTGGCTCACGTACTCGGCGCCGTAGTCGAAGCCGAGGCCGGCCGGCGCGATGAAGCCCGAGATCGTCATCCCCATGATCGCGGGCGCGCTGCCCACGGTGGATGCGTACGCCGGCGAGTTGAGGACGACCGCCGACGTGCTCGCGAACCCGGCCTCCGTCGATCCGGTCCCCCCCCAGTCGCCGCTGACCGTTTCGATCGTTCCGTCGGAGTTCACCTGCGTCACGATCGCGACGTGGTCGGCGACTCCGCCGCCCGAGTAGTCGAAGACGACGGCGTCGCCGACGGCGGGCGTGTCGGAGAGCGTGCCGTTGTTCTGGCCGTAGACGTAGAAGCTGCCGGCCGCCGCATCGAGCCCCGATACATTGGAGACACCCGCGTTCGCCCACACCCAGAGCGCGAAGTCCGCGCACCAGTACTCCGGCGATCCGCCGTTGCCCGTGCAACTCGTCCCGAAGTAGCTCCCGCCCAGCGAGTTCGTCGAGCAGGCCATCATGCCGACGTTGGCGAGAGCCAGCGTCGCGATCGAGCTGCCGCTCACCTGAGGCGTCATCACCGGGCGCGCGGGCTCGGGGTCCCCCGCCGACGCGGAGGACCGGGAGGCGGGGAGCAGCGTCGCTGCGAACGAGCCGACGATCAGCGCGAACATGGCGAGCGGTCGTGCGCGAGGCGAGGAGGATCGAGTCACCATGTCGTCGACTCATCGCATGCGACATGCCACTGCCGTCCTCACGAGCGCAGCGACGAAGGACCGCGATCTACGTGGGGATCCTTCGTTTCACTCGAGAGAAGGAGTCGTCGACACCACATGTAGGGGGTGTCCTGATCCGACACCGCGCTGACCTCGCGTGACACTCGCGGGCGCCGTTCGCTCGGGATTTTTCGAGAGACTCGCGTCGTCGTGCGCTCAGGTTGCGTAGGCCCGCGCCGTGCAATTCGCTTCGGCATGAGCTCCTCGCAGATCACGCTCGCCGCGTTCGCCGCAGTCGTCTTCACAGTCAGCACCGCATGCAGCGGAGGGAGTGACGGTGTGGCGGGTGCGGGGTTCGAGAGAGTCGGGACCAACAGCCAAGCGGTCACCGTCTGCGCGGGCGGAAGCACCGTCAACGGAGTCGACGTCTCGACGTACCAGGGCTCGGTCGACTGGACCTCGGTGCACGCCGCCGGGATCGACTTCGCGTTCACCCGCGTGAGCGACGGGACGACGACTCCCGACGATACGTTCGCGACGAACTGGGCGGGCATCAAGGCGGCCGGCATGGTGCGCGGGGCATACCAGTACTTCCGCGCCTCGGAGGACCCGACAGCGCAGGCCGATCTCGTCGCGAGCAGCGAGGGGACGCTCGGCTCGGGCGATCTCTCCCCGGTCGCCGACGTCGAGACGCTCGACGGCGAGTCGGGGGCGACGCTCGTCGCGAACCTCGCCACGTGGGTCACGGAGATCAAGTCGAAGACCGGGCGCACGCCGATGATCTACGCGTCACCCGGCTTCTGGGACGACCTGCCGAGCACCTCCCAGTTCGCGAGCGAGCTCTCGTGGGTCGCCAACTGGGACGTCAGCTGCCCCGACACGTCGACCCCCTGGACCACCTGGACGTTCTGGCAGAACGCCGACAACGGCTCGGTCTCCGGCATCTCCGGCGCGGTCGACACCGACGTCTTCAACGGCACGCTCGCGCAGCTCCAGGCGCTCGGCGGCCCCGCACCCTACGCCGCGCAGTACGTGAGCCAGAGCTTCCCGCTCGCGACGTCCGCGCTCACGATGACCGCAGGCCAGACGATCCCCTCGTACATCGAGCTCAAGAACGTCGGCAGCGCGACGTGGGACTCGAGCACACGCATCGGCACGACGCAGCCTCGCGATCGGACCAGCGTTTTTGCCGACAGCAGCTGGGTCTCGCCGAACCGCCCGGCCCAGGTGACGGGGACGGTCCCTCCGGGCGGGACGTTCAAGTTCACGTTCAACCTTCACGCACCCGCCACGACGGGGACGTACGACGAGTACTTCGGCGTCGTTCAGGACGGCGTGGCGTGGTTCAGCGATCCCGGGCAGGGGGGGCCGCCGGACAACGACCTCGAGGCGCAGATCAAGGTCGTCGCGGCGCCTCCCGGATCGGACAAGGACGCAGGGGGCGCCGCGTCGGACGACGGTGGGGCGGGGGGATCGAGCTCGGGGGGGCAAGGCGCGGCAGACGACGGCGGCGCGTCGAGCGGACAGGCGGACGACGCGGGGGTCGTTCTCGGCGCCCCGACCTCGACGACAGCGGGCGACGACGGCGGCTCCAACGCCGACGCCCCGTCTACGCAAGCCGGAGGCTGCACCATCGCGTCCCGCCCCCGCGGCTCGTCGATGTGGGGGATCGTCGTAGGTCTCGCGTTCGCCCTCGCCTCGCTCCGTCGCCGCAAGTAACCCAAAAAGCTTGCCTCCTAGCGCAGTTGGCGCACCCTTTCGCTCGTGTCAGACGACCTCAGGAAGCCCCCCTCGGGGGAAGACGATCTGCGCACGGAGCTCTCTGCGGCTCCTGCGTCCCAGCGGCCGACCGGCGCGTTCTCGCTCTTGGCGATCGGTGGACCCTGCGCTGGCAGCACGGTCACCGTAAGCACCCCCGGGCGGCGCATGCTCATCGGGCAGAGCGAGGTGTGCGATCTGATCCTGCCCGACCGGCGCGTCTCCCGCCGCCATCTCGCGCTGGAGCTCGCCGGGGACTCGCTCCGCGTCAACGACCTCGGCTCGACCAACGGCACCTTCGTCGCGGGCATCCGGGTGATCGACGTCCTCTTGCGAGGCGGCGAGGACGTGGTCATCGGAGATACGACGCTGCGGGTCGCCCGCGTCACCGCGAAGCTCGAGGCGAGCGACGTGTCACCCCGCGCGAGCTTCGGTCGGGTCGTCGGCTCGAGCCCCGCGATGCGCGCCCTCTACCCGCTGTGCGAGAGGCTCGCGCAGACCGACGTCACCGTCCTCATCGAAGGGGAGACCGGCACCGGCAAGGAGATCCTCGCGGAGTCGATTCATGAAGCGGGGCCGCGCGCGAGCGGTCCGTTCGTCGTCTTCGATTGCACCACGGTGGCCCCGAACCTCCTCGAGTCGGAGCTCTTCGGCCACGAGCGCGGCGCGTTCACCGGGGCGGCGGCCGCGCGCGCCGGGCTCTTCGAGCAGGCCGATGGGGGGACGCTCCTCATCGACGAGATAGGGGATCTCGAGCCTACGCTCCAACCCAAGCTGCTTCGCGCCATCGAGCGGTCCGAGGTGCGGCGAGTGGGGGGGCAGCGGCTGCTCAAGTTCAACGTCCGCGTGCTCACGGCGACGCGCCGCGACCTCGATCAAGAAGTGCAGCGCGGTCGCTTCCGCGACGACCTCTTCCATCGGATCGCCGTCGCGCGGATCGAGCTTCCGCCGCTGCGCGCCCGCAAAGGGGACATCGCCGTTCTGGCGCGCCACTTCGCGCAGGAGGCTGGCGCCTCGCCCAGCGCGATCCCCTACGACCAGATGCTCCGCTGGGAAGACGCCCCCTGGCCCGGCAACGCGCGCGAGCTGAAGAACGCCGTGGCTCGCTACCTCGCGCTCGGAGACATCTCGGCGGTGGCGGCCCCCGGCGACGCGCCTATCCTCCCCCCGAGCTCGGCGTTCGAGGGGCTCCTCGGCCTGCCCATCGCCCGTGCGCGCGAGCAGCTCAACGACGAGTTCGAGCGGGTGTACATCGAGCACGTGCTGTCCGTGCATGGAGGCGACATCGCGAAGGCTGCGGCCGCGTCGGGGATCGCGCGCCGGCAGTTCTTCCGACTCAAGGCGAGGGTCGCGCGTTAATGCGTGGTCGCGCGTGGACGGCGATCGCCGTGGTCTGCTTTGCGTTCGTCGGCGGTAGCTCGCGCGCCAACGCCGACGAGAAGGGCATGTGCTCGGAGAAGTACCAGGACGCGCAGCGCATGCGGGCGAGCGGGAAGCTGCTCCTCGCACGCGCGGATCTCCTCCGCTGCGCGGAGCAGGCCTGCCCCCCTTTCGTGAGCAACGACTGCAAGACGTGGCTCGCCCAGGTCGAGACCGACATCCCGACGCTCGTCTTCGCCGTTCTCGATCCAGACGGTCACGACGTCCCGAGCGCGGTCATCCGCGTCGACGGAGCGGACGTCCCGAGCGCGACCGACGGCCTCGGTCACCCGGTCGACCCGGGCAACCGCCTCGTCGAGGCGTACGCGCGCGGGCAGGTCCTGCGGCAGCAGGTCGTCGTTCGCGTCGGCGAGAAGTCGCGGCGCATCGAGCTTCGTCTCGCGGGGGCGCCGTCGAGCACCGGCGCATCGTCCTCGTCGAGCACGTCGCCCGCGTCGAGCGCTTCGTCCTCGTCCACCGTGACCACGACGCCCGCGACGACCACGGAGTCGGGGGGAGTGCCGGCCGGCGCGTTCGTGCTCGGGGGAATCGGCCTCGTCGGGATCGGCGTGGGGAGCGTCCTTTGGGTCACGGGGTCCAGCGCGGCGCAGACGTACAACAACGCCTGCGAGTCGGGCGCCGGCTGCACGCAGAGCCAGCGCGACAACGTGCGCAACCAGCTCATCGGAGGGGACGCCGCGTGGGGGGTCGGCCTCGCGGCGGCGATCGCGACGGTCGCGGTCATTCTCGTCCATCACGGCGGAGGCGCGACTACCGCGGTGTCGTTCGGACCCTCGGGAGTGAGCGTTGCCGGGAGGTTCTAGAGGGGGACTCGGCGCGCGCGGTCTGCGGGGCCTCTGGTGGACGGCGGCGTTGCTCCTCGCGGCGAGCGGCGTCGCGATCGCCGCCGCGGACGACGCGGGGGAGCCGGTCCGCCTCGAGTACCGCGCCGCGGGCGAGTGCCCTGACGAGGCGGCGTTCGTCGCGCGCGTTCGCGCGAGGACGGCGCGCGCGCGGTTCGTCGGCGCCGGGGAAGGGGAGAAGGCGCGCACGTTCAAGGTGGAGCTCACGGCGGGGGTGCATCCCTCGGGGAGCGTCACGGTGATGAACGGCCTTCGCTCCGAGGGGACGCGCCACCTCGACGCGGACTCGTGCGCCGACGTCGCGGACGCGCTCGCGTTGATGGTCGCTCTCGCCGTCGACCCGCACGCGTTGAGCGCCGCTCCTCCGCCGACGGACGCCGCTCCCCCCGAGGCGCTCGACGCAGGTTCCGCGCCCGACTCCGAAGCGGCGCTCGTCGCCGATGCCGAGTCCCCCGACACGTCCGCGCCCTCCTTACCCCCGCCTCCGACCACGCCGAGCCCCGCGGATTCGGTTGCCACCACGCCCGCCGCCGCACCGCGCCCGCTCCATTACTTCGGAGGGGGCGACTTCGCCGTCCTCACGAACATCGCGCCCAACGTGATCTTCGCAGGGGCCCCGTACGTCGGTTGGAGGTCCACCGGCGACGCCCTCCTCGGACTGAACGTTCACGTCGCCTTTCTAAGGGCTGGGACGGCGCCCGAGACGGTGACCGACGGGAGCGCCGACTTCACGTTGACCCTCGGGCGCGTCGACACGTGCGCGATGCTCTGGCCGAGCCGTTCGCTGCGGCTCGGCGGGTGCGCGCGAATCGAGGCGGGGGTGCTCGAGGGGAGCGGCTACGACGTCGCCAACGCGCAAACGCAGCCCAGCGCGTGGCTTTCGCTAGGACCGCTCGCCCGGTTCGAGTGGTCGTTCTTCGGCCCCCTCATGCTGGACCTCGGCGCCGGCCCCGCCTTCCACATCACGGCGAACCACTTCTATTTCAATCCGGAGGGGCAGTCTTCGTCGAGCGGGTGGACGGTCCCGATCGTCGGCTTCTCGGGCGAGGCCGGGCTCGGTGTGCATGTCCTCTGAAGGGGGGACACGACGGGCGCGCGCGAGCCTAACCGTATGAAATGATGCGAATGGTCCTCTGGACGGGGAGCAGTCGTCGCCGCTCATTTTCTTTGATCGACCGGGGGCGGCGTGGCCATTAGGAGGGAAGGAGCCCCGCGGCCACGCACCGCCCGATGAGCGACGACCACACCCTGCCCGCCCTCGACACGCCTCGTGCGGCGCACGCGATCCCTTCCGTCGAGCCCGTGCCGGTCGTCGATTCGACGGTGCGGCTGCGGCGCATGGTCGATGGTCATTACGACGCCGTCTGGCGGACGGTCCGCTTCCTCGGGGTTCCGGACGCGAGCGCCGAGGACGTCGCGCAGCAGGTGTTCTGCGTCGCGGCGCGCAAGCTCGATCAGATCGCCCCCGGCGCCGAGCTGGCTTTCCTCCTGTCCGCCGCGTGGCGCGTCGCCTCCGAGCATCGGCGCGCCGCTCGTCGCCGTCCGGTGGCATCCGAAGGGGACGTCGACGAGCTCGCGGTTCCGCTCCCATCCCCTGAGCAGCTCCTCGATCAGAAGCGTGCGCGCGCGATCTTGCAGGAAGTGCTCGACGCCATGCCCGCCGACCTCCGGATGGTCTTCGTCCTCTACGAGATCGAGGAGCTGACGCTGCCGGAGATCTCGGCCGCGACCGGCGTGCGGCTCGCGACGGCGACGTCGCGCTTGCGTCGCGCACGCGAGGAGTTCGAGAGCATCGTGAAGAGGAAGAACGCGGCGGCGGGGCGCCTGCGCGGAGGCAACAAATGAGAGACCCGGACCGTCTCCTCGAGTCGTCGGAAAGCGAGGTCGCGCGCCTGCTGCTCCGCGCGGGGCGTGAGCGCGCGCCGAAGGGGGCGAAGCGTCGCGCGCTCGCGGCGGCTACGGGCGTCATTGCGGCATCGACCCTCAGCGCCGGGAACGCGGCGGGGGCAGCGGGGGCGGCGGTCACAGGGAAGGCCACGGCGACGGCGACGACTCTCTTGTCGCTCAAGTGGATCGTGGTCGTCAGCGTGGCGAGCGTCGGAATGGTCGCAGGGACGGTCGCTGTTCGCTCCGCGCGGACTGCGCGCTCGGCGTCCGCACCCTCCGGGATCGCTGCTCCCGCGAGACCGTACGTCCCCTCCGCACGCGCTGCGCTGTCGCCGGCCACTCCGGTCGCGCCTCCTCCCGTCGCGACGACGGATCCCGCGAGCGCTCCGCCGGTGGTGGCCACCGTCGCCGCCCCTCCGTCTCCAGCTCCCGCGCTTGCCGGCCGCGCGACAACGCCGTCGGGCAAGGCGACCGTTGCGACCGGCTCCACCTCGGCTGCCGAGCTCGTGCTTCTCGATCAAGCGCGCAGCGCGATCGACGCCGGCGATCCCGCGCGCGGCCTCGCGCTCCTCGACACCTACGCGAGCCGCTTCCCGCACGGAGTCATGGCCCCCGAGGCGTCGGTGCTTCGCATCGAGGCGCTCGTGAACGCCGGGAACCCATCCGCGGCGAAGCGAGAGGGGGAGGCTTTCCTCCGCGCCAACCCGACGAGCCCGTACGCGGCGCGTGTCGGGTCGCTCCTCGGCACGTCGAATCCGTGATCGATCCCGACGGGCGCGGTCATTTGTCCGCAAGCAGGGAGAACCATGCACCTTAGAACCGCGATTCTTTCGTTCGTGTCTGCGGCCGCGCTCTTCGGCTGCAAAGCAGAGCTCCTCCTCGGCGGCGCGTCGGACGCCGGTCCGACCGGCGGGGACGGCGGGACGGTCCTCGTCCAGCCCGACGGCGGGACGGTCCTCGTCGAGCCCGACGGCGGGACGATCGTCATCCCTCCGCAAACGCTGGCGGTTCACAAGGTCGACCTCCTCTTCATGATCGACAACTCCGCGTCGATGGGGGACAAGCAGGCCTACCTGGCGACCGCGGTCCCCGAGCTCGTCGCGCGCCTCGTGACGCCGGACTGCATCGACCCGGCGAACGCCGCCACGGACTACGGCCCCTCCACGCTCGACGCCAGTGGCAACGCTGTCTGCGCGCAGGGGACGCCGGAGTTCCCCGCCGTCCACGACATGCACATCGGGATCATCAGCTCGTCGCTCGGGCCGCGCCTCGGCGATCAGCAGCCGTCGGACGGCTCGGGGGGAGAGTGTCTGCCGACCGCGACGATCACGCTCCCGAATCCGTCCGGCACCGAGGTCACGCAGAACAACCACAACGACGACCAGGCGCACCTTCTGACGAGGTCGACGACGCCGGCGGATCCGGTCGACGAGGTGCCGCTCGCCGACGGGGCGACGGGGACGCCGCCGGCTCCGGGGTCGGGTTTCCTCGCGTGGTTCCCGAGCTCGCCGGCGAACAGCGGGTCGACCGTGACGCCGGGGGCCGTGGCGGAGACGAGCTCGGGCGTGCTGCTCAGCGACTTCACCGATCTCGTCACGGGGGTGCACGAGTACGGGTGCGGGATCGAGTCGCAGCTGGAGAGCTGGTACCGGTTCCTCGTTCAGCCCGATCCGTACGCGAGCCTCGCGCTCAGCAACTCGCAAGCGCAGTGGGTCGGCGTGGACACCACCATCATTCAGGAGCGTCACGACTTCCTTCGCCCCGACTCGCTCGTCGCGATCGTCGACCTCACGGACGAGAACGATTCCGAGATCGACGTTCGCTCCGTCGGCGGGCAGGGCTACTTGTTCATGAGCACGAAGTTCTACCCTCCCCAAGGGACGTCGGAGTGCCTCACGAATCCCGCGGACCCGGGCTGCATGTCGTGTCAGCTTGCTCCGAACCAAGGGGCCGGGGATCCGAATTGCGCGCTCGGGCCTTACAACTCGCCCACCGACTGGGGCTACGACCTCAACCTTCGTCACGTGCACATGAAGGCGAAGTACGGGCTGGAGCCGCAGTTCCCAATCGTCCGCTACCAGAACGGCCTCGCCTCGACGATGGTTCCAGATCGCACCGGTGAGTACCCGACGGAAGTGGAGACCACCGACGGGGGGATCCCGTCCGGGTATGTCGGTACCAACGACTGCACGAACCCGCTTTACGCCGCCTCCCTTCCTGAAGGGAGCGCCCTGTCGGCGAACGTGGCCACCGCGGAGACGGCCTCGGACGTCACGACGCTCTGCAACCTCCCCGCCGGGCCACGAACCGCGGGGCTCGTCTACTTCCTCCACATCGGCGGCGTCCCCGCGACGCTCCTCCACTACACGCCCGGCAACCCGAGCGCGAACCTGCTCTCGAGCGCCGACTGGGTCAAAATCCTCGGCCAGGATCCGCTGAACTACAACTACACGGGGATCGATCCGCACATGATCGAGTCGTACCAGCCCCGCGCCGGGCTCCCCGATCCGTCCTCTCCCGACGGCACGGACCCGATCAGCGGGCGCGAGTGGATCACGAACCAGGGGCCGCACCTCGATCTGAACGTCGACCGCGAGTACGCCTGCATCTTCCCGCTCACGGCCCCACGCGATTGCTCCAAGAGCGCGAGCGGCGAGTACAACGTGCCGGCGAACGGCTACTCCTGCGATTGCTCGTCCACCGGGCTCACGCCGGAGGAGACGTCTCCGGTCTGCGATCCCAACAACGTGACCAGCCAGCTCTACGCGAAGGCCTACCCGACGATCCGCGAGCTCGAGCTCTCGAAGCTCCTCGGACCGCAGGGGATCGTCGCGTCGATCTGCCCGGTCGACATCGCCGACAACGCGACCGGGACCGACCCCCTCTACGGATATCGCCCCGCGATGAGCAACCTCATCGACCGCATTCGTCCGACGCTCGCGTTCGCGGGGAAGTGACACCGAAAGTCGATTCGCGCTCGTGGCGAACGCGCTCGTCACGGTGGCGGGTCGGCTCGCGACGGGGAGGGGCCGGTCCGTCATCGTTGCGGGTCGGTCCGTCACCGTTGCGGGTCGGTCCGTCCTCGTGACGAAGCGGCTCGTCATCGTTGCGGGTCGATCCGTCATCGTGACGAACCGGTCCGTCGAGATGAGGAACGTGGCCCACGTCGAGAATGGCTAAGTTGTCGTAATTGCTGGCGCTTGCGAGAGCTACATGCACTCGCGCCGCGGTACGCGGATGCCGTTGCGGTCGACGACGTACGGGATCGTGCAATCCGGCTTCGCGGAGGCAGGTCGCGGCGGCGACGAGTGCCCTTTTCGCCAGCGCTGCGCGTGCGACGGAGCCTGGACCGGCGCGGCAGGCGGGGACGCAACGTTGGAGGTCGGCGCGGGGTCCGCAGCGGTCGTCGCCGTCGGCTCCGGGGGGGCGTTTGTGGGGAGCTCGATACTCGCGACGGGCACCTCCACCGCGGGGGGGGCGCTCACGACCTTCGGCGGGGACGGCCGCAGGAGCGCGAACGCGAGCGCCGCCACCGCGACCCCGCCGGCCGCCCCGGCGACGATCACGCGCTGCCGCCGAGCGTCTCGCCTCACGACCGCCGGGGTCGCCACGGTCTCCATTCCTGCCGCCGCGGCCACTCCACCCGGTGAGCTCGCGCGCTCGAGCACGACCGAGGACGGCGTCGCCGGCGGGATCAACCTCGGCGACGACGCGGCCCGCTCGAGCATCGCTCTGCGCTCGGTGATCTCCTCGCGCCCCAGATCCTGAACCAGCTCGGCGACCTTCGCGTACGGCGCGGGGGTGACCGCCTCCTCGAGAGCGACGGCCATCTGCGCGGCGAACGGGAAGCGGTCGCGCGGCTCGTTCGAGAGCGCCTTCAGGACCACGTCGTCGAGCGCGGGGGGGACTCCGGGCATGACGGTCGACGGAGCGTCCACTTTCGGCATGAGAATGGCGGAGGTGAGCCCCCCGGGCGACGAGGCGCGCCGCATCGCGCTCCCCGCGATCATCTCCCAGAGCAAGAGGCCGACGCCGTAGATGTCCGCGCGCCGATCGACCGCCTCGCGCACGAACTGCTCGGGGGCGATGTACCGGAGCTTCCCTTTGACCTCGCCGGCCCTCGTCGTCTCGATCCGGTTCGCCGCGCGCGCGATCCCGAAGTCGACGACGCGCGCGATGCCGTCGACCCCGACGAGGATGTTCTGCGGCGAGACGTCGCGGTGCACGATGTCGAGCGACTTCCCCTGCTCGTTCGTCGTCTCGTGGGCGGCGTGCAACCCGTGGAGCACGTCCGACGCGATGCGCGCGGTGACCGGGAGCGGCAAGCTCTCGCCGCGCGTGCGGGCCGCCGACAGCAATCTCGCGAGCGACACCCCGTGCACGTACTCCATGACGAGGAGGAGCTCCCCCCCCTCTTCGACGACGTCGAGCGTCTGGACGACGTTGGGGTGCCGGATGAGCGCCGTGATCCGGGCCTCGTCGATGAACATCCCCATGACGTGGGGGTCGCCGGCGAGCGCCCGATTGATCCGCTTTATCGCGACGGTAAGCGAGACCCCGCGCGCCGCGTGCTGGCGCCCCAGGTACACGGTCCCCATGCCCCCCGCGGCAAGCTCCTGGACGATCTCGTACCGCCCCAAGCTCGTGCCCTGGACGACGGGCTCGTGCATGAATACAAGCTACCACACAGCGCGCGTCACCGCCGCGCGTCGCGCGGAGTCCCTGCCGCGACTATACTGACCTCGCTCGAGCACCGACATGCGCGCCAAGCGATTGATGGCCATCGGAGCCGGGCTCGTCCTGGGGGTAGGCAGCGCGTGCTCGCTTCTGACGACGCTCGACGCGCCCAGGGCGGGCGCGCTGGCCGATGCGACGTCGGGCGACGACGTGAACGTGGAGCCGTTCCCCGACGGCGGCCCCGTTGCCTACGACGCGGCCGACGCCGCCGGCGAAGACGTGTGCTCCCCCGATGCGACGCTGCCGATCTACGGCGCGAACTACGTCGACCAGAGCTTCCCGCTGGCGACGACGGCGCTGACGATGGTCGAGGGGCAGGTCATCCCCTCGTACATCGAGCTCAAGAACATCGGCAACGCACCGTGGACCTCGTACACGAGGCTCGCCACGACCCAGCCCGAGTTCCGGGTCAGCCCTTTCGCCGACAGCACGTGGTTGTCGCCGGAGCAGCCCGCGGCCGTGAAGGGGACCGTCGCTCCGGGGGGGACGTTCAAGTTCCAGTTCGACCTCCAGGCGCCGGAGATCCCGGACACGTATTACGAGTTCTACGGGCTCGTCGACGAGAGCCCGTGGCACTGCAGCTCGCCCGACCCCGACGCGCCGGACATCTGGTTCGGCGATCCCGGGCAGGGGGGACCTGCCAACGACGACATCGAAGTTCAGATCAACGTCATCGCTCCTCAGTACCGGGCGAAGCTCGTGTCGCAGACGTTCGCCGACGCGGGGGTCACCGCGGTGCTCGGCGCTGTGGTGAGCGGCTCGTTTCACTTGAGCAACACAGGCACGCAGTCGTGGATCTCGGGGACGACGAAGCTCGCGCCGATCCCGCGCGACGTCGCCTCCCCCTTCGCCGATCCGTCCTGGCTCTCGACCACGCGCATCTCGACGGTCGCCTCCAACGTCGCGCCGGGCGGCTCGGGCGACTTCGCCGTGACGCTCGACGCGAACCAGACGGGGACCTTCGACGTCGAGTTCGGCCTCGTCGAAGAGGGGGTGACGTGGTTCGCCGACCCGACGCTCGGAGGGGGGCCGCCCGACGGATACTTGCGCGTCCATCTCGTCGTGGAAGCGTCCGACTGATACGTCAGCCCGATGATCTCGATCGAAACGTGGCAGGCTCGCGGCCGCGCGATCTCGACCCCCGACGGCTCCGTCTGGGCGCTCGAGAGCGGCCCCGCGAGCGCGCCCCCCACCCCCCCCGTCCTCGTCCTTCACGGCTTCCCCACCTCTTCGTGGGACTTCGCCGCTGCGATCGAGAAGGTCGCCGAGTCGCGCCGCGTGATCGCCTTCGATTTCCTCGGCTACGGCCTCTCCGACAAGCCGCGCGACTTTGGAGCCTCGCTCTTCGAGCAGGCCGACGTCGCGCAGATCGTCGCGCGCGCGCACGGCGTCACGCGCGCGCACGTCTGGGCGCACGACATGGGGACGAGCGTGGCGACGGAGCTCTGCGCCCGCCGCGAGCGCGGCCTTCTCCCGTTCACGATGGAGAGCCTCGTGCTCATGAACGGGAGCGTGCACATCGATCTCGCGCACCTCACGATAGGTCAGCAAATCCTGAAGTCTCCCCTCGGGCCGCTCTTCGCGACGTTGACCACGGGGGCCACGTTCAAGGCGCAGATCAAGCGCGTCTTCGCCCACCCGCCGAGCGACGAGGAGCTCGACGCGATGTGGCACCTCGTCGCGCGCGCCGACGGGCCGAGCGTGCTCCCCGCGCTCATTCGCTACACCGAGGAGCGCGCGCGCTTTCGGCGGCGATGGATCGGCGCGCTCGAGCGACTCGACCTACCGGCGCTCGTCGCGTGGGGAGCGCGCGACCCCGTCGCCGTGATGGCGATCGCCGACGCGCTCGCCGCGGAGATCCCTGGCTGCGAGCGGGTGACCTGGGACGACCTCGGCCACTACCCACAGGTCGAGAACGCCGAGAAGGTCGTCGGCGCGGTGAGCGAGTTCTGGGGGCGGGTCGAGCGGCGCTGACGCAGAGCCGGCTGCCCGAGCCCAGCTCGATCCACCGCGCGACGCTCCGCTCACGACGTCGCTCTGCGAGCGCTTCTCTCCGCGCACTTCGTGACGATCCCCCCCATTCGGACCATCCGCATGTCGCCGAACGGGGTCCCCGCCACGCGGTTCAACGTCATCGCGAGCGACAGATCGCGATCCGGATCGGCCCACGCCCCCGAGCCGCCGTAGCCGAAGTGACCGAACGCGTTCGGCAGGATCCCGCGGCTCGTCCCGACGAGGTGGTACCCGAGTCTCCAGCGCATCGGGAAGCCGACCACGGCGTCGAGCCCTCGGCTCTGCACCTGCGTGGCGCGGCGGACGGTCTCTTCGGAGAGGAGCCTCTTGCCGTCGAGCTGTCCCCCTCCGGCGAGCATCGCGTACATCCGCGCGAGGGATCGCGCGGTGAAGACCCCGTTCATCGCGGGGACCTCCGCGTCGAGCATGCGATCGGAGAAGTACGTCTCGCGGCTTCCGTGCGGGAGCAGAGCTTCCTTCGCGAGCGCGGGATCGAGCCCGAGGATCGCGCTCACCGCGCGCGCGGCCCATGCCAGAAGACGCGAGAGGAGCGTGGGGGGACGGAACGTCGGCCGGATGAGCGTCGCCAGGCGACGGCGCTCTTCTGCGGGGGCACCCAGGAACACTCCGTCGAGCGCGAGAGGCTCGACCAGGAGTGCTCGGATCGCTTCGGTGAGGCTTGCCCCCGTGACTCGGCGAATGAGCTCGCCCACGAGCCACCCGTAGGTGATCCCGTGGTACCCGGGGGCCCCCGCTTCGGGCGACGGAGTCGCGGACGCGAGCGCGCTCGTCATGTACTCCCAGTCGAGCATTCGATCGGCGTGATCGATGAGGCTCCGGATCGAGTAGAGCCCGGCCTGGTGGCTCAGGATCTGCCTCACCGTGATGCGCGCTTTTCCGGACTGCCCGAACTCGGGCCAATACTTCGCGACCGGATCGTCGTAGTCGAGGAGACCGCGGTCGACGAGGGTGTGAACCATCGTCGCCATGACCCCCTTCGTGGTGGAGAACGACAGCGCGAGCGTGTCCGACGCCCACTCGACGCTCGGGCTCTTCGCTCCCGCCCAGATGTCCACGACGCGCTCCCCGCGGTGATACACGCATACCGCCGCGCCCCCGGCGTCAGGCCCCTGGAGCTGCCGCTCGAGCTGCTTGGCGACCGCGCGGAAGTCGTCCCTTACGAAGCCTTGGATCACGGCGTGAGACTCCAGCTGCTCAATCGGTGCGTTAGCGTAGCTCACGGACGACTGAGCGGTCGCGCCACCTCGCGAGCCCGTCCTCTCGCGCAAGTCAGTTCTGGGCGCACTTGGAGCAGTTCTTCACTGCGCAGTCGGAGAGACCGCCCCGGGCGCGAGCATCGACGCCGAACAGGGCGGCTCCGCACGGATCGATAGGGGAGCCCCCCGCGAGGGCGGCGCTGGGGGCCTTGGGGCACGTCGCGGCGTCGACTCCGTTGGGACAGACGCAGTTGAAGTACGGCGAGCAGGCGGTGTTCACGGCGCTCAGCTGGCTGGAGCAGCTCGTCTCGAGGCAGGTGACGCACGAAGGGGCCAAGACGACTTTGGCGGGGCAGTTCGTGTACGAGTAGCTGGTCGCTCCGCCTCCCCCTCCGCCGTTGCACGTATTGCTGCAAGCCGTGATCGCGCAAAGCGCGGCAGCGATGAACGTCGAGACGATCTTCTTCACTTTGATCTCCGCGGGCTCTCAGCGTCACTTCACCGACGGCCGGCATCCTAGCGTGATTCTCGCCGGCGGCTGGTACGTAGAGTTGCCACGTGGGCAGACCGCAGTCGGGGTGAGTGCGCGGAGCATCGAGACGAGGCCGAAGCGTGGAAGCCGTCTGAGCGACGGATAGACTGTAGTGGGCAGTCAAGGGAGGCTTGCCATGATGAAAAAGAGAATCCTTGGTCTATCGATCGCGGGCGTGGCGCTCGTCGCCTTGGCTTGTGGCGGTTCCAGCGTCGGTTCGAACAGCTCCACCTCCGACGGCGGCGGGAGCAGCGGCGGTGGTAGTGGCGGCGGCAGTGGAGGGGGCGGCGGTAGTGGTGGCGGAAGCGGCGGGGGGAGCGGCGGTGGCGGAAGCAGCGGCGGAAGCAGCGGAGGCTCGACGGACGACGGCGGAACCGTCACGGGCGCCGCGTTCGTCTGCGGCGAAGGGGCAGCCGCGACGGTCTGCACCCCTCCGGACGTTTGTTGCGAGACAGCCGGCACGGCGACCGGTGGAGCCTCGGCGAAGTGCGAGGCACAGAGCGCGTGCACGACGGGGCTCGCGACGACCTGTTCGGCGTCGTCCTGCCCAAGCGGCTCGTTCTGCTGCGCGACGGTCACTGTGGGAACAGCCGGGGACACAGGCTCGACGGCCTGCGTCGTCGGTGGCTGCGGCAGCGCGCTCCAGCTGTGCTCGACGGCCGATCCCTGCCCGACGGGGGAGCACTGCGAGCCGCTCGGTGGGAACGGCGTCGGTGGCGGTGGATTCGTCGATGTGTGTCGAACGGGCGGTACAATTCCCGACGGCGGTGGGAAGGGGATTCCGGACGCGGCCGGCGACTGACTTTCCACGGAGGTCAGCGGAGCGGGCTCGCGGGGCGCGAACGTTCGTTCGATTCATGAGCCGTCCGAGCAGCGGGCCCCTACTGCGGGGTCGGAAGGACGGCACATGACGATCTCGCTCCGCCGGGCGGCTCCTCGGTATCCCCCGCTATTGCAGGCCCAAGTCTCTCACGCGCACCGCCTCGCACACGCGCTCCGCGCCCTACACACCCAGACCTCGGTCGATGACGCGGCGTTTCTCTGGCTCGAGGGGAGGAGCGAAGAGATCATCGTCTTCACCCTCGAGGTGGTTCGCGCGTGGACGTCAGGTGAGCTCACGGTGACTACGGCCGTTCGAACGATCGACGACTACCTGAGCGCGCTCCACGGCGCGCTCGCCTGTTGGTACGGGCGCTGGTACGCCCCGTCGTGCTGCGGCCCGCTCTCGCGCCCGGCGGCGAGCCGCGTCCTCTGGCGACCGGAGCCCGCGCTGAGGCGACGCGCGGACACGATGTCCGATGTGCTCGGCGCCGAGCTGACGGTCGCCTGACGCCTCGCTCAGAACGTGTAGTTCATGCCGAGCCCCCAGACGTCCGCGGTCGCCGTGTACGTCCCCCCGTTCACTGACTCGGTCTGCGTCGGATTCCCCTGGACGGGGTTTATCTTCGGCGCAGCAGCGATCGACGGATCGACGTACACGCTGGACGCGAACACGTGGCCGTACAGGATGTCGAACCGCCAGTGCTTCTTCAGGTGGAAGCTCGCACCGAGGCCGAGAAACCACTTGTTCATGTCCACCGTGAGCGGCGACAGATACGCGGCCGGCACTCCGCTTGTCTCGTAGCTCACCCCCATCCGGGCATCGATCCCGTAGCCGTGGACCTTGGCCGCGTACTCCGCGCCGAGACGGAACGAGTTCGAGTCCTGGTAGTTGCGGGGGATCGTGATCGGCGAGACCGCGTACGGGCTGGGGAAGCCATTCACCCCGACGAGCGTGATGTTGGTCGGGACGATCTTGATCGACTGCTCTTCGCTCCAGAGCTCCCGCACGTACGCCGCTTCGACGCGCATGCCTCCGGGGCCGAGCGCGAAGCGATACTCGATCCCGGCGCGGAGGACGGCCGGGAGGGTGAACTGCACGTTCGCGTTCGTCCCTTGCTGGCTCGCGCCGTTGAACTCCGGGGCGTTCGGCAGCTGCACGGTGACCGTGGCCGGCGCGTTGATCGAGAACGGGAGCTGCCCCGAGAGGCCGACGCGGACGTGCTCGTCGGGCACGATCGTGATCCCTGCGTTTCCGCTCGGCGCGAAGATCGGGCCCACCTTGAGCTGGCTGAAGGCGTCGTACTGCGGGTCCTCCCCCGCGCAGAGGAGGTTCTTGGGAGGGCACGCGCTGAAGACGACGGTCGAGTCGAAGTTACCGACGAGCCCTTCGATGCCGAGCCCGAGTCGGATCCACTCCGCAGGCTTGTACGCCGCCCAGAGGCCGGTCACGACGAGCGCGGAGCCGTCGAGCGAGACGAGCGAATACCGTGACGGAGACGGGCTCCCGTCCGAGAGCGTGAGCGGGTAGCTCGTGATCGCCGTGTACGGGGCGAACGCGCCGAGCGCGAACGTGAAGCGGTCGACGTTGTACGTTCCGCCGATCGTCGGGATGGGGATGAACTTCGTCGTGCCGTTCACGGTCGGGTCGTTCTGAACGAGGACCGTGTTGCTCGCCGTCACCACGTCGGTCTGTCGCTGGAACGTGCTCGAGAAGTTCAGCCACGACGCGTCGAGGAGGAAGCTCGTCCCTGCGTCGGCGAGACCGGCGGGGTTGTACCAAGTCGCGTTGAAGTCGTCGGCGCCGGCGACGAACGCCCCTCCGCGACCGAGCGGACGCACGCCGCGGTCCGTGAAGTAGAGACCTGCAGCGCGCGCATCCTGCGCGATCATGAGCGCGCCGAACAACATCGCTGAAGTGCGGATCAGTCGCACGTTTTCACGTTCCCCCCGCCCTGCTTGCGGGGCGGGGGGCCAGGGGGGTGGGGTTCATTCGACGGTTCCGAGCTTGACGATGGCGTAGAACTGCTCGAGGCCGCTCTGGGGATCGAGGAGGAAGGAGCTCACGTTGTCGGCGATGTTGCCGTAGTCGACCGCCTGGTACGTGCCCGTTTGCGCCGGGTTACCGCGGTTCACGTCGCCGATCGCGTCCATGATCGTCTGGAGCGGGGCCTGGCCCGGCTGCCCGCTCGACTGGGGCACCGGCGTCACGAGGTTCTGGAGCGAGATGGCCAGGATCTGGTTCGGGTCGAGCTCCGCGGAGCAGATCTCGTTGCCGCTCCCGTCGTACGCCCGCCCGCTGATCCGCCCGAGGAGCGAGAGCGCCGCGTCGACCGCGTTCTTCTGGATGAACTGCCCTTGCGAGTCGAGCGTGCTCGGGGTGAGCGCGGGGGCGAGCGCCTGGTACAGCGGCACGAGGTTCGTGTCGTCCTTCATCACCTGGATGATGTCGTTGGCCGTCGCGAGCATGCTCGGCAGCGCCTCGTTCTGAGACGCCTGGTAAAGGAGGTACTGAAGGAGGAGCTCGACCTGCGCGCGCGACGCGGGATCGGTCCGGAGGGCTTCGAGGATGTCCATCGTTCCGGCGAAGACGGGGCCGTGCACGACCGTCGCGAGCTCGCTCGTGAACGTGTCGCGCGCCCAGGCGCACCGCGTGTACGGCGGCGTCGTGGTCGTCGGGCAGTGGGCGAAGATCTGCGCGCGCAGCGTATCGATCAGCGTGGGGACGAACTTCGGAACGCCGGCGTTGTCGAACGTCCACGTCGGGCCCGCGGGTGAAGTCCCCTGGTCGACCGCCAGGAACTGATCGACCAGCTGCGACCGCGCGAGCCTCCACTGCGCGAAGCGGTCCTCGTTCGGGTTCGGGTTGGGGGCGGTCTGGAACGCCGCGTCCATCTCGTTCAGCGCTTCGGTGAGCAAGTAGATCGGCGTCACCTGCGGGTTCGTCGAGCCGTCGTTCCGGAGACCGGTGACGTTCCCGTGGCGATCGACGAGCCCGATCGACAAGGCCTGGTTCGGATCGACGAGCGCCCGCGTCGCGTTCGCCAGGACGCTGATCCCGTCGATCGACTGCTCCGCCGTGCACGCGCCGGAGGCGTTCGTCGCCGTGCAGTGCGGGATGGTCGTCGCTTGCAGCTGCGGCTCGAGCGCGTTCAGCGCCGGGAGGATGTCCCCCTGGAAGTCTTGGGCGATGAGCGGCTCGTACGTGACGACGCCGTCTTTCGTGCACTGCTGGTACTGCGCCGTCGGGTCGGCGGAGAGGGTGCACTCGTCCGCGGTCCCCTGCGCGTCGGCCCAGTGGCGGTAGAGGGTCTCCATCAGGTTGATGAAGATGTCCTCGCGCCCGTGGTTGATGAACGCCGTGAGCAGCGGCGTGATCGACTGGTAGAAGCCGAACTGCTCCCAGACGAAGATCGTGTCGGGGCCGCGCTGGGGGAGCCAGTCGCCGTCCTGGCACGTGCGGAGGCCGGGGATCATGCCGCCTGGGTCGATGTCGGTCGCGTCCTGGCAGTCGGGGCTCGACAAGCAGGGATCCTGGATGGTCCGCTCCGGGCAGACCGACGAGCCGATGTCGGGACCGTTGAGGCTCGCGAGAAACTGCTGGGTAATGTTCAGCGGGTCGCTCGAGCTCGTGTGCGTCGTCTGATCGAAGAACACGAGCCGGTTGAGCCACTGCGGGCGCGGGCGGAAGGTCTTTGCGCTCGTGTCGTCCCAGAAGCCGTACGTGTCGTTGGCATTCAGCCCGATCTGACTCGACTGCTCCACGAGGTCGACCGTCGCCGCGCCGATGCCGAGGATGCCGCTCTTCAAGAAGTCGGAGCGGAAGTTGAGCGTGGCCTTGCCGACGATCGAGTCGAGATAGAACTTCGCGAGGTTCTCGATCTTGAAGACGGCGCACTCCTGGAAGGGCTGACTTCCGAGCGAGCAGAGCCCCCCCGAGCAGACGTTGACCGTTCCGAGGAGGGGGATCCCCTGGGCGATGACGATGGCTCCCGGCTTGTTGCAGGCCGTCACGCCGTCCGTGTCGTGAACCAGAGACAGGAAGCGCTGCATCGCGCTCCGGTTGAAGCCGGTGTCGGGCTGCGTGCGGTCCACCGGGGTCACCATGTTGCCGCCGGAGACGCCGGTGGTGACGTTGAGCGGCGGCCCGTTGAGGCCGGCGACGGTGTCGGTGGAGTCGTCGTACGAGATCTTGTCGTTGAAGAGCATGTAGTTCGCGAAGATCTGCCCGAGATTCTGCGAACCGTCGGCGCCGAGCGACGTGAGCACGTCCTCGAGGAGCCCCGGCTCCTGCTCGAGCTGCACGGTCACGTCGAGCATCTCGTCCCAGAACGTGGACGTCGCGGGGATCTTCGCCTCGAGGTGCGCGTTCGCGTTCGCCTTCATCTGGAGCGCATCGCTCGTGAGGCGCGCCATGAACCCGAGCTGCTGCGTGAAGAGCGCCTTCACGTACGCGAGCGTGTCGTCGATCGTCGGATCGCCGAGCATCTGCCCGAGGGCGTAGACGAGGTCGAGGATCGGCGAGCTCGCCGTCTCGAACGCGTTGTAGTTGAGGAGGCTCGCCGGGTCGTCGCAGTTGCTCGGATTGAGGGGGTCCGGGTCGTAGCACTTGCTCGAGGTCGCAGAGCCGTCGCGCGTTCCGAAGAGGAGCGGAGCCCCGGCGAGCGCGTACATGACCGTCTCGTGGCGCGCCGTCGGATCGGGGTTCACGAGCGGGTAGGTGTGCTGTAGCAGGGACGTCGCGAACACCGACGACGTGTCGATGTAGTTGTAGAGGAGCGCGCTCGCGGGCACCCCCGCGCAGGGGCTCACCGCGGCACATCCACCATCTTCTCCGGCACCGGCGTCCTGGCCTCCGGGCGTCGGTCCCGCCCCCGCGTCCTCGCTCCCCCCTCCCGACCCAGTCCGGAGCGCGCGCCCGCACCCGTCGCGCGTCGCTGGCGACGCGCCGACGGCATCGAACGGCGAAGGGGGGACGGAGCCGTCCGACGTGATGAAGTTCCCGTTGCCGTCCACGTCGGCGAGGCCGTCGTTGTTCGTGTCCTCGAACGGCGGCGGGATGGCGCCGTTCACGAGCGCCACCTGGACGTAGCCGCGCGAGTCGCGCAAGGCGATGTAGTTGGGGCTGCCGCAGATCTGGTAGGCGGAATCGTTCGCGTAGAAGAGCTGCTCGAGGAGCTCGAGATCCGTCCATGGCCGGCTGAGGATCGTGCGTCCGACGGCGGGATCGGTCGTGGTCGTGAGCGGCGGCAGGATGGGATCCTGCGTCGCGTAGGCGAGCTCGTCGTGTGCCGCGGCGATGAGCGCGTTGAACTGCGGGTTGGCAGGGCCCGGGATCGGCAGGCGGTTCCCGTTCGAGTCGAGCTTCGACGTGTTGTACGGCTGCGAGTCGCCCGAGAGGAGCGCGAGCGCCGCGTTGGTCAGCTCACGTAGCCCCGCCGCGGGCACTCCCGGCAGCGGCGCGGGTCCTGACGTGCTGGTGTACGCGATGGCGGGGCGGGCCACGCCCAGCGTCAGGTCGATCGGGCGGTAGCCCTGGCGTGCCTGGAAGCGGGCGAACGCCTGCTGCGCGTCGGGGGACGCCTGGATCGCCTGGAAGATCCGGGCGAGCGACTCGGTGGACTGCGGGATCGTGCCGTCGTTGTAGAGGGGGGTGAAGCGCGCGAGCAGGGCGGTGAGCTGGTCGGTGAACGTGTCGGTCCCGTTCGGCGCGCAGGACTGCGTCGGGTCGGCGCTCCCGGTGTTGACGATGTTGACCTGGGTGGCCGGGAAGATCGTGTCGAAAGAGCTGATCAGATTCGACCTCTGGCCCGCGAGCGCTTCGATTCGCGCGACGTCGTAGGCGCGGTTCGCCGTCTGCACGGCGAGGCTCACCGGGTTGCCGTCCGTGTCGACCGCGGTGGGGCTCAGAGGGGGGAGCTGCGTCTGATCGACCGTGCTCGCGTAGTTGCCGTTCGCGTCGAAATGGCAGATGGGCTCGTAAGACGCGCCCGTGAGGTCCTCGGGGAGCGCCTGCGCGCCGATGCGGTCGCAGACGAGGCCATAGAGGAGCTGCCCCGTCGTCCCCTGCGGGGGAGGGTTTCGCGCGGTGGTAAACGGGTCCGCACAGGCCGCGAGCGATGCCATCGCCACGACGGCGCTTACCTTCAGAGATCTCCTGTTTCGCGAGGCCGAAGCCGAACCCATCGAGCACACCCCTCCGCTACCTCGCCGCCGCGAGCGATAAGTCTACCGCTGGGACGGCTGCGCGCGAGGGTCTCTCTCTAGGGCGCCTGGCGAAGATTGCAATCGGAAACTGAATGGCGGCTCAGTCGAGACGTCTCGGATGACGCTCGGGCGCTTTTGGCTAAGCTGGCGCGATGAATCCGCTCGCCACTACCACCGCCATCATCCTCGCCGCCGGCCAGGGGACGCGCATGAAGAGCGCCACCCCCAAGGTGCTCCACGCCATCGCCGGGCGGCCGCTCGTTCACTACCCGGTCGCGGCCGCGCTCGAGGCCGGATGTGGGGAGGTCGTCGTCGTCGTCGGACACGGGCGCGAGCAGGTGGCCGCGTACCTTGCGAAGGCGTTCGAGGGACGGGTGAAGACGGCAGTACAGGAACAGCAGAAGGGGACCGGCGACGCCGCTCGGGCCGGAATGAGCGCCGTGTCGGCGGGCGCTGAGAGAGTGCTCATCTACTACGGCGACGTTCCGCTTCTCGCCGCCGAAGACCTGGTACCCGTGGTGACCGCCCTGGGGGATGCACCGGGGCTCGCGCTCGCGACCTGCGAAGTCGCCGAGCCGTTCGGCTATGGGCGCGTGCTGCGCGACCAGCACGGGGAGGTCCTCGAGATCCGCGAGCAGCGCGACCTGCGTGACGACCGTGAGCGCGCCGTGCGGGAAATCAACCCCGGGATCTACGCCGCCGGCGTCGCGCTCGTCCGCGCGGGGCTCGCGAGCTTGCAGCCGAACAACGCGCAGGGGGAGCTCTACTTGACCGACCTCGTGGCGTACGCGCGCGGTGCAGGGGGGCGCATCACCGGCGTGCGCTCTCGGGGCGAAGTGCTCGGAGGGGTGAACGATCGGCAGCAGCTCGCCGAGGCCGATCAGGCGATGGTGGAGCGGATCGCGCGCAAGTGGCGCGTCGCCGGCGTCACCGTCCGCGCGGGCGCAAGGATCGAAGCCGGGGTGACGATCGACCTCGACGCGACGATCGAGACCGGGGCGTGCTTGCGCGGGGCGACGCGGATCGGGCGCGGCGCGGTCATCGACGTGGGGTGCGTGCTCACGAACGTCGAAGTCGCCGAGGGGGTCGTGATGAAGCCGTACACCGTCGCGAGCGACTCGCGCGTCGGTCCGCGCGCGCAGCTCGGGCCGTTTTCGCACCTGCGGCCGGAGAGCGACATCGGAGAGGACGCGCACGTCGGCAACTTCGTCGAGACGAAGAAGACGCGGATGGACAAGGGGGCGAAGGCGAACCACCTCGCGTACCTCGGCGACGGAATCATCGGCGCTGGCGCGAACATCGGGGCGGGGACGATTTTCTGCAACTACGACGGCTTCCAGAAGCACACGACGACGATCGAGGCGGGGGCGTTCATCGGGAGCGATTCGCAGCTCGTCGCGCCTGTGCGCGTGGGGGAAGGGGCCTACGTGGGGACGGGAACGACGGTCACGCGCGATGTGCCCGCGAACGCGCTCGCGCTCTCGCGCGTGAAACAGGAGAACAAGGAGGGGTACGCGCTGAAGCTGCGGGCGCGAATGAAGGCGGCGAAGGAGGAGGCCGCGAAAGGGAGCAAGACGAAGTAGGCGCGCGTCGCGAACCCGTCCGGGCTCGTCAGCAACTATCCGATCTCGCTGGGGGAAACGGTACTCCACTCGCGCATCATCTCATCGCGAGCGGAAAGGTATCCTGGCGGTTCCCCGGAGGCGCTCCCCATGACCGAGATCGACGTCACGTTCGAGCACGAAGACACCTTCACGGCCGCCGCCACGACGGGGAACGTCCGGCTCGGGCAGCTCGAGTCTCTCTACGAAGAGCTCTTCGCCGACGTGATCGCGGACGGGATCATCACGCTCGACGAGCGGGCGCAGCTCGACAAGATGGCCGACAACCTCGGCCTCGATCGCGCTCGGCTCCGCAGGCTCGAGGAGGCGCTCCAGGCGGCGTACGAGGCGCGGTATCACGTCGTCATTCGCGATCTCGCGGACGAAGCGCCCCCCGTCGCGTCGCTCACCCCGCTCGAGCCGGCGACCGATCCGCGAACGCTGGCGCTCGAGCGGCGAATCGCGCAGCTCGAGGCGCGGATCATCGATCTGGAGCGCGAGCTGACGGAGGCCCGGTCGCAGGTCGCAGTCGAGGTCGATCTCTCCGACGCGGCCGCTCCGCGCGCGGCGGGTGCCGCGGCGCCGGAGGACGATCCGGCGGAGCTCGAACGCCGGCTTCGACACGATCCCCGCGACGACAACTCGCTCCACGCCCTTTACCGCCAATGCATTCGCGCCGGGGACGCCGATCGCGCGCTCTTCACGGCGCAGGCGCTCGACGCGATCGGCGCGGCGAACGCCGAGGAGCGCGCGTTCGCGGCGAAGCATCGCCAGGAGGGGCTCATTCGGCCGACCTCGCCCGTGACCCCCGAGGCGTGGACGCGCCTCCTCTTTCATCCCGAGGAAGAGCCGCTCGTGGGGGAGATCTTCTCCATCGTCGTCTCCGCCGTCCTCATGGGGCGCCTCTCGGCGCTGCGCCGCGACAAGGCGCTCGTGAAGCTCCCCGTCGAGAAGAAGCAGGACCCGGCCAAGACGACGCTCCAGGCCGTGCGCGCCTTCGCGTGGGGGGCGGCGATCCTGGGAATGGTCTCGCCGCCGCTCTACGCGGACCCGGACTACGAAGGGCTCGTCGAGGTCGTCCCCGCCGTCCCGCCGGCGACGCGCCTGGGGGTGAAGGCGCTGTCGGGGCGGAAAGGGGGGGAGCTCGCGTTCCTCGCGGGGCGAAACCTGGCGATGCAGCGCGAGGAGCACTTCGTCCGGCTGCTCTTTCCGACGATCCAGGGGCTCGAGGACATCTTCCTCGCGGCGCTCAGCATCGGGAACCCGGGGCTGCCGCTGAGCGCGGAGACGCGGCAGCGGGTCGTTCCGATCTCGAAGGCGATCGAGCCGATCCTCGAGGCGCGCGGGATCGATCGCCTGCGCGGGTGCTTCCTGCGGTTCGTCGAGGAGGGGGGGCGGGCGAACTTGCAGCGCTGGGCCGGGGCGGTCGAGAAGACGGCGGCGCGCGCGGGGCTGCTCCTCGCAGGGGACCTGAAGTCGGCGCAGTCGGTCCTCGAGCTGGAGGACCCCGCGAAGGCGAAGGAGCGGATGGATGACCTCCTCGCGTTCGCCGTGAGCGAGCGGCACGCCAAGCTGCGAAAGCAGATCGGAATCGCGATCGCGCAGGCGAACTGACGTCGATCGCTTGTGCCGGCTCGAGCGTTTAGGCCATAAGAAGGATTCATGGACGCAATCAAAGTTCGCGGCGGGAAGACCCCGCTCCGCGGCACGGTCCGCATCAGCGGAGCGAAGAACGCCGCTCTCCCCATTCTCTGCGCGACGCTCCTCTCGGACGGCGCGAGCCGCCTGCGAAACGTCCCCGATCTGCGGGACATCACGACGACCGCGGCGCTGCTCCGCTTCCTCGGCCGCGAGGTCAACGTCGCCCCGCCGGAGGTGACCCTCGAACCGTCGAACGGCAAGGTTCGCCCGGAGGCACCGTACGAGCTCGTGAAGCAGATGCGCGCGAGCGTTCTCGTCCTCGGGCCGCTCGTCGCGCGTTACGGACGCGCGAAGGTGTCGCTCCCCGGGGGGTGCCAGATCGGCGCGCGCCCGATCGACCAGCACCTGAAGGGGCTCGAGGCGATGGGGTGCGTGATCCGCCTCGAGCGCGGCTACGTGATCGCCGAGGGGCCGAACGGCGGCGGGCGGCTGCGTGGTGCGGACTTCGCGTTCGATCTGCCCACGGTGACCGGGACCGAGAACATCATGATGGCGGCGGCGCTCGCGAAGGGGCGGACGACCCTCGTGAACTGCGCGCGCGAGCCGGAGGTCGAGGAGCTCGGGCGCATCTTGAACAAGATGGGGGCCGAGGTGGAGGGGGCGGGGACGGACGTCATCCGCATCAAGGGGGCCGATCGCGACGCGCTCGCGCCGTTCGACCACGCGATCATTCCCGATCGGATCGAGGCGGGCACGTACATGATCGCGGCCGCGGCGATGCAGGGGTCGGACGTGACGCTCGAGCGGGTCGATCTCGCGGCGCTCGAGGCGCTCGCGCAGAAGCTCAGGCTGGCCGGCGTCGAGATCGCGAGTGAGGGGGAGCACGTGCGTGTCCGCCGCCCGGGCCCGCTCCGCCCGGTGAACGTGACGACGGCACCGCACCCCGGCTTTCCGACGGACATGCAGGCGCAGTTTCTCGTACTCATGAGCCTTGCACGGGGGGAGAGCGTCATCAGCGAGACGATCTTCGAGAACCGCTTCATGCACGTCCCCGAGCTGCAGCGCATGGGGGCGAGCGTTGCGCTTCGCGGGAACACGGCGGTCGTGCAAGGGGTGGAGAAGCTCTACGGCGCGAGCGTGATGGCGACCGATCTTCGTGCGAGCGCGTCCCTCGTCATCGCGGGGCTCGTGGCGGAGGACGAGACGGAGATCCGGCGCGTGTACCACCTCGATCGCGGCTACGAGCACATCGAGGAGAAGCTCCGCGGGATCGGTGCCGACATCGAGCGCGTTCGAGGCGCGGAGGCGTGAGCGGCACGGGTGGTGCGCAAAGTCCGCTGACGATCGCCGTCCCCAAGGGGCGCATTCTGCAGCCGTTGGCGAAGCTCCTCACGCTCGCGGGGATCGACACCGCGCCTCTCCTGGCGAACGATCGGACGCTCATCCGTCAGGCAGCGCCGGGCCTTCGCTTCCTCCTCTTGAAGCCCGACGACGTTCCCACCTACGTCGAGTACGGCGCGGCGGACCTCGGTGTCTGCGGTCGCGACGTCCTCGACGAGCGGTCGAGCGATCTGTACCGCCCGCTCGATCTCGGGATCGGCCGGTGCCGAATGATCGTGGCCGGTCTCGCATCGCAGTCGGAGCGCAAGAGCGTTGGAGGCGGCACGAGCCTTCCGCGCGTCGCCACGAAGTATCCGAAGACGGCGGCGGCCCACTTCGCGCGTCGCGGCGTGCAGGCCGAGGTGGTCTATGTCCAGGGCTCGGTGGAGCTGGCGCCGCTGACCGGGCTCGCCGAGCTGATCGTCGATCTCGTCGAGACCGGCGCGACGCTCGCCCAGAATGGGCTCGAGGAGCGCGAGGAGGTCGGGCGGATCTCGAGCATGCTCGTCGCCAATCGCGCGAGCTTCAAGCTGCGGCAAGACGTCATCGCCCCTCTCGTCGCGCGACTGCGCGACGCGGTTTTGCAGAGCTAGAGCGGGCGATCGCTATTCGTCCCCGCCCGCCCCCGCGAGAAACCCCACCATCGCGCGCACCGCCGCCATCTGCGGCGCGCTCTTCGTGTCGTACTCGGCGCTGTCGTACCCCCAGAAGTCCCAGCAGGCGTACGGGTTCGCGGAGGTCGTGATCAGCTGCGGGTAGAGCACCACGATGTGGTTCGTATCGGCCCACACGTTGTAGCCGGCGTGGAGGTAGTACGCGCTCCCGATGACGCCGCTCGCTTGCATCTCGCAGCCGTGGAACGCGACGTGAACGCGGCACGTCTCGCCGCTCGCGCACGAGGTCGGGACGTAGACGTAGGCGTTCGAGTCGAGGCTGTGCGACGCGGGGTCCACCACGAAATTGCCCTGCGGGAGCGTTGCCACAGTGCCCGTCTGCGTCGTCGCGGCAGGGGTCAGCGTCCCGTAGATCTGCGCGAGCGCCGTCCCCGCGCCGTCGTAGTTGCAGTCGCCGATCCAAGGCGCGTCGCTGGAGTCGCAAGATCCGCCATAGCTCGACGTTGGCATCGTGTGCGCCGTCCCCGCGCGGCGGCTCACGTACTGGATCGACGCTGCGGGCAAGAACGCCGCGAAGTACGTCTGTGCAGAGTCCATGACCGAGGGGGAGACGACGGCGTCGTCGGCACCGCCGAAGAGAAAGACACGCTCGGACGCGAGGTAGGACGTCGCGTCGATCGCCCCGGAGGCGGCGAGGCTCTTCGTAGCCGCGACCATCGGCGTCACGTCCGGGGCCGACGTCGCGTCGCCGCACGCGTTCTCCGCCGTGGTGACCGATCCCTGGGAGCAGTCGAACGGCCCCCCCGCGAAGACTCCGATGCCCTCGATGATCGAGGAGAACGCGACCCCGAACTGCACGGCCATGAAGCCGCCCGACGAGATGCCCGACACCGAGGTCTGCGACAGAGTGATGTGCAGCCCGGTGAGCACGGAGGGGATCGCCGCGTCGTCCGATCCTCCCGTTGGCAAGGACGAGTCCTCCCCGGCGTCGAGCGCGCCCGTTGGACCCGTGGCGCCCCCTGCATCCGATCCGCTTCCACCTCCCGCGTCGCCCGCGCCCGCCGCGCCCGTCCCGCTCGACCCGCACGCGATGGCCGAGACGGCGAGAAAGGCGCAAGCAAGTCGCGAGGGGACGCTTCGCATCACGGTCCTCTAGCACATCGTCTCAAGAGATCCGGACGAGCGGGTGCAGACGTCGAAGCATCGCTCGGCCGATCCCCTTCACTTTGAGCAGGTCCTCGAGCTGCTTGAATCGCCCTCCGGGGAGACGTGCGCGCACGGTGAGGATGGCTTCCGCGCGTTTCGCTCCGACGCCGGGGAGGCGCCTGAGGTCTTCGACGCGGGCCGTGTTGAGATCGACGGGATCGTCGGGTGTCGCTCTCGTCACGGGACCAGCGGCCGACGCGGGGCGATCCGGCGACGCTACGGGAAGAAGCTCCGGTCGCGTGAGCGGGATCGCACCGGCGTCGATCGCGTCCACGGGCTCGACTGCTCGGGGGCTCGAGGGACCCTGGGGAGCCTGGGGAGGAGCGGCCGAGGAGACGGGCTTCGCAGCGCTTCCGTTCCCGGCGAGGGCGGACCCTCCGATCATCGCGAGGACACCGAGGCCGAGGAGGACCGCGATCCCGCGTGCGACGAGACTCTCGCGCGCCCACGCGCCGAGGCGCGCGAGAGCGAGAGAGCGGGCAGGGACCGCGTTGGTAGCGCGGTCCCTCTGAAGCAACGGCTTCATTGCCCATCACGCGCTCAGACGAGCGCGTCTCCCGGGAAGGTGGGGCGCCTCGCGTCGGCCACGCCGTCGCGCGGTGGCGCGGTCGGCGGACCGTCGCGCCGCTGGACGCGCGGCCCCTCGCTCCCTTGAGCTTGAGCGCCGTTGTTCGGGGCGTCACGCCGATCGTACGGCTCCCACTCGCGCACCTGGAGCACGCCGTTCACCGGGATCGCGTCCAGGCGCAGGTTCCACGACCCGTCCTGGTTTACGAAACCGACCCCCACGCGCGTCCAGAACGACTTGCCCTGACCGCGATCGACCACCGTGAAAACCGTCTTCATCGTCTTCGTTTCCATCGTCCACCTCTGGGAAAAGGCCGCGCCGTCTCTCGGCGTGCCATGCGCCGGAGGATTGCGATGCGCGTGCCGAACCCGGTGATCCTTGTTTTCCCGAGCGGCGAGCCTCCGTCGTACTGGTCCGGCCGATCTTTCGGGTGGCACGGCCACGGCTCTGCTGGGAAGGTTCACGGGTTTCCCTCCCGACGATTCGGTGAGTAGACTTCACGCGGACGGCACGCCCGGGGGCTCTTCCCCGCGCGATCCACACGAGGAGCAGAATCCATGGCTCGCGAACGGGACTCTGAGTTTGAAGCGGCGGCGACCTCGCGCCGCGCTTTCCTGGGCACCGCTGCCGCTGCCGCCGTTGCCGGCGTGACCTTCCGCGAGGGGGTCGCGAGCGCGATCGAGTCCCCCTCCAACCTGGCCGCGACCCCCCCTGCGGGCTTCGTCCCTTTTGCCGCCCCCGGGCGCATCGTGAAGGTCACGAAGGCGGGCTGTCTCCAGGCGAACCAGATCTATCCGAAGCCGGAAGACGCTAGGGCGATGCTCACGCGGGCCATGACCGAGCTCACCGGCAAGTCGGATCTCGTCGCCGCGACGAAGGAGTTCGTGAGCCCGGACGACGTGGTCTGCGTGAAAGTGAACGGTATCGCCGAGCACAACATGGGGACGAACAAGGAGCTCGTCCTGCCGTTCCTCGAGGCCATGATCGCGGCCGGGGTGAAGCCGCAGAACATCACCGTCCTCGAGCAGTACGGGAGCTTCCTCGCCGGCACCCGCGTGAACGACTCGAACGTCCCGGCAGGGGTGAAGACGAGCGTTCATCAGAACAAGGACGCCACGATGGACGAGCGGATGATCCCCGGAACCGGGGTGAAGACGAAGTTCGTCCGCGTCCTCACCGAGTCGACGGCGGTCATCAACTTCTCTCTCATCAAGGACCACTCGATCTGCGGCTACACCGGCATGCTCAAGAACATGACGCACGGTTGCCAGATCCTTCCGCACTACTTCCACCAGCACCACGCGAGCCCGCAGATTGCCCTTCTGTACGCGCAGGACGTCATCAAGAGCCGCGTGCGCCTCTGCATCACGGACGGCTTCAAGCTGATGTTCAACGGCGGCCCGAAGTGGACCGAGCCGCGCTTCGTCGTGCCGCACGAGAGCGTCTACGTCACGAGCGACGCCGTGGCGATGGATACCCTCGGCGCGGAGCTCGTGGACCAGGTTCGCGTCTCGAAGGGGCTCCCGACGCTTGCGGCGACGGGGAGGCCTCCGGCGTACATCAGGGCCGCGGGTGACCTCGGTCTCGGCGTTGCCGATCGGAGCGCGATCCAGCTCCGCGAGGTCACGCTCTAAATCGCCGAGCGCGATTCGGCTAGCCTATCGGCGGTACGGACCCGCGGCCGGGCAAGTACCTGTTCTTTGCCCCCTGAAGCCGCAAGCATTGCTCTCCCTCGTGACTGTCGCCCTCCACCGAGCGGCCGCGGCACCGGAGGAGCGTCTAGCCGGGCGGCACGAGCAGCAATCGTTGCGGCTCGAGCGACCTCCTTGGCGGCAGCGACGGGCTCCGGAGTCCGCAGAGCCGCAAGCGTTGCGATCGAAGCGAGTAGATCGCTCGCATCTCGAATGAAGTTGGTTGCTCCAGCGCCCTGCTTGCCTGCTCGACAGGAAACGCTTGCGCCTCGAGCGAGCCCGCACGACCGTCCTGCCGCCTATCGGGGCCCAGGAGGGGGCACTTCGCCTCGTTGAGCTGTAATGATTGCGGCTCAAGGAGGCGGGGGGCTGCTCCGACGAAGGTGGCTCGCTCGCTCGGCGGAAACGATTGCGCGTCGAGAGCTCGCTCGAGTGGGTCCCCGCTACGACCCCTTCCTAGAGGCCTCCGCGTGCTCGCGGAGCGACGTGAGCACCTCCCCCCACCACATGCCGTTCATGCGGATGAATGCCGCAACCTCCAGGCCGTGGCGAGCGGGGTGGTCGGCGCGGATGGCGCTCCAGCCGGAGTGCGTTACGGTGACGAGCGTACCCGACGGGCTCTCGTCGAACGCCACCTCGACGAGCGTCTTCTCGGTCTCGGAGAAGTTCACGTTGCGCCACTCGAGCGCGAAACGCGCCGGTGGATTCCACTCCGTAACGCGACCGGTCTCGATGATCCGCGGGCCCGCTTTCGATTCGATCTCCTCGAAGAGCCGCCCCCCTACGCCGGACTCGAGGCGCAGAATGCCGCGCCCCTTCCCCGAGACGCGGTACTTGAGACCGCGCCGCCACCATTGGTCGATCTCTTCCGTGAACACGCGGAAGGCGACGTCGGGCGCAACCGCCACGAGTACGGAGACGCGCGCGCGGTCGCCTGGCCGCGGAGCGTGCGCCGTCACTTGCGTCTCCCGCCCGCGCTGCCGTGCTTGCGCTCCACATGTGCCTTGAACGACGCAAGCTGGTCGCTCCAGTGCGCCTCCACCTCGTCGACGAAGTCACGCAGCTCGGTGAATCGCTCGGGCCTCAGCCGATACAGGCGCGCCCGAGCGTCCTCGTCGAGCAGCTCCGCCTCCACCAGCCCCGCCTGGCGTAGCACCTCGAGATGCTTGCTCGTCGCCGGCCGGTTGAGCGAAAGCGCCTCGGCAATCTCGCTCGAGCGACGCGGCTTCTTGCGGAGCATCCGTACGACCGCGAGACGGGTCGGGTCGGCGAGCGCCTCGAAGGTGCGGGAAAGGCGGTCCTCCATCAAGCGGGCTTTCCGCGGGTGGCCACGCGCTGCATGAACCACCACTGGTGACCCTCCGGGTCCTCGGCGCGGTAGCTGCGGTCGCTCCAGTAGTCCTCGCCGTAGTCGCTCGTCTGGGGCTGGTCGACGACCTTCGCGCCGGACTTTCGCGCACGCTCGCAGTGTGCGTCGGCGTCGTCGACGAAGACGCACAACGTCTGCGTGTTGACGCCGCCGACCGAACGCGGGCTCCGTCCTGGGGACGGCGCGCGCCCCTCCTTTTCCGGTTTCTGCGCCGTGCTCAGCATCACCAGCCCGTCCCCGAGCACGAGCTCCGAGTGTTCGATGCGCCCCCCCTCGCCCTCGACCTTGAGCCTCACCTCGAAGCCGAATGCGCGGCAGAGGAAATCGATGGCCGCGGCGGCGTCATCGTAGAACAGCGAGGAAGAGATGCGGGGCCAGCCGTCGGGTACCTTTTTCATCACGCCTCCTTGTTTCGCAGGATGAACAATAGTTACCACTATTGGAAACTAGTTCAAGCGCGAAAAACAGCACGGTCAACGTGCTTCTAGTGCGGTCTCCACGTGGTCCTCATCGCTGTGTCGCGCTCATGGACAGAGCGGGTAGGCATCATGGGGGGGGCGTTCCCGTTCGAGCCTGACGCGGTCGCTTGTCCGTGCCGCCCGTCACTGCGCTCGCAGCTCGAGATCGATCGCTACGCGTCTCGAGGCGAGCGCCGCGCCGCGCTGGCGTGGGGGGGAGCAGAGTGGCCGAGGTGAAAACGGACGGGACGGAGAGGTTGCCCCAGAGATGAGGGCCTGGGCGCTCGACACACCGGCAGCTCGACGCGCGCGACATGCCGCACTGCCGCCCCGCACGCTGATTGGTCAGCTACTCGTGGGGTCGTGCTTGAGCGGAGCGAGGAGGGGGCGAAGTCCCCACGGGACGAGGCTAAATCGCCGTCGATGGACCCGTTGCCGAATCGTGCTCGGCGATTCCAGCGGACTCGTCTCCGCCAACTCGCGGCACCGAGCTCGCGAGCGCGCCGAACCCGGGGGCGACCGTGGCGATCAAGCGCAGGGGCTCCTTCGCCCCCGCGCGGGCGAGCGAAGCAACGGTCTCTGCGACGAGCTGCGCCCCTTCGTCGCCCCCTTTCGTCGCCCCGAGCGCGTAGCGCGCCCCCGCGCCGACCAGTCCGAGGTGCCGCGCATCGGCTTCCCCGACGGCTCGCTCGAGGAGCACGGCAGCCTGCTTCGCGTCGCCGCGAAGACGGGCCGCACCGGCGCGCACGAGGGTAGACATCGCCGCCGTCCAGGGCATCGCCTCTCGCTCGACGAAGCGAGTCTCCTGCTCCGCGAGGGCGATCAGCTCGGCGCGTGAAGCCGGCTCGATCTCGGCCGTCGCAATCGCCGCACGCGCCCGCATGTTCTTCGCGTACAGACGCACCATCTGGACGCGCGTCAGGAACGAACGGCGCAGCGGCTTCCAGCCGGCCGAGAGGCGCTCGAACGCATCACGCGCCTTGCCCTCGTACAGGTCCGCGTTCGTGAGCGCGAGGAGCTCGTAGTAGTGCTCGAGGTGGAACCCGCGCGTGGACCACTGGCGCATCGCGTCCGTCGCCTCGCGCCGCGCGCGCGCGGGGTCGCCGGCGGTGAGCCAGACCAGGCTCGAGTAGCCGATGCGCATGTTCACCGCGGCGTACAGGTCGCCGCGCTCGACGGCCCAACGAAGCGCAGCCGCGTGCCGCGCGCGTAGCTCTTCCAGGCGCCCCATCTGCGCGAGCGAGTTGATCGCGAACAGGCGCATCGAGAGCGTTTCCCACGTCGCCCCCGCAACCTGCTCCACGAGCGTTCGCTCCGCTTCGTTGCACATCTCGAGCGCCTCGGCGAAGCGACCTGACAAGTAGTGGGCCACGGCCGACGTCGCGGTGGACCACGCCATCGCGAAGGGCTCTGCGACGCCGCTGGCGACGCGGCGTGCTTCCGTGTCGAGCGCCTGCGTCTTGGCCCAGCCTGGCCCGCCGGCCATCCCTCGGTAGGAGACCTCCATCGCGAGCGCGCGCGACACTCTCCTCGGCTCCCCCGCGCGCATCGCGGCGAGGAGGTTTCGGGCATGGAAGAGGTTGCCGCAAATGGGGTCGATGAGCGAAAGCGACGATGCGATCGAGTAGCAGGCGTCGATCCGCATCAGCTCGCGCGCCGGGACGTGGCTCGCGTCGACGATCTTGTAACGGAGGCCGTGGATGGCAATGACGAGGCGCCAGAAGACGAGGGCGATGAGCGCCTGCAGAGGGGTCCGCGGGAGCTTCATGCCGATCGACGCGAGCACGTCGAGGATCGCTGTGAGCCCTTCGTCGAAGTGTCCGCTCCGGAGGAGCTGGTCGGCCGCGCGCCACTGAAGATTGAGCGCCTCGGCGGAGTTCGCCCCCACGGCCGCGGCGCGATAGGCGTGAGCCGCTCTCGTCCCGCGCCCCGCGTTCGAGAACGCGTCGCCGAGCTTCGCCTGAAGCGCTCTCTCCTCCGCGCGCGTTTCGCGACGCATGCCGCTCTCGTTCTTGCCATCCTGAGGCACGGCCTGGGACGCCGCGGTGTCGGCGCGTAGATCGAGCGCTCGTTCGTAGAGACGCGCCGCGCGGTCGAAGGCGAGCGTCGCCGCGGCGCGATCGGCGGCAGCGAGCATGTGCTTTGCCGCCTTCTCGAAGTCCTCCGCGCCGAGCCAGAGGATCGCGAGGAGGTCGGGATCCACGTCGGGCGTCGTCTCGAGCGCGACGGCGAGGAGGCGGTGCCGCTCTCGTCTCTCCCGCGCCGAGAGGTTCTTCAAGACGGCGTCGCGGATGCGTCCGTGGAAGCACTCGATCACGTCCGATCCGCGCGTCCCCGTCGTGCGAACGAGGTGGGCCACGCGCAGGAACGACACGAGCCGCGCGAAGGTCGACGGGTCGGCCTTGGCCGCGCGGTTCATGGCGGACTGAGGGATCGGCGCGCCGGCGATCGCGCACAGCTCGACGATGTGTCGAGGCGCTTCCTCGAGCGACGCGATTCGTGACCAGAGCGCGTCCTCGAGCCTGAGCTCCCCCTGCGGCGCCCCCACCGCGAAGAGGTGGCGCACGATTTCGTCGATGAAGAGCGGATGACCGTCGGCCTCGAGGGCGAGCGTCTCGACCTGCACGTGCATGCCCGGCGCGAGGCGCTCGAGCAGGCGCGTTGCGAGCGCACGCGCGTCGTCTTTTCCGAGGCGGGCGAGGCTCAGGCGCCGGACATCGCCCGGGATCGCCAGCTCCGGGTCGAGCTTCAGCTTCGTCGTCCTCGAGAGCTCCTGCGCTTCGTCGCGCATCGTGACGAGCAGGAGGACGCTCGGCTCGTCGGGGGGGAGGAGGAGCGCGTGGAGCAGAGCGAGACTGTCTTCGTCGGCCCACTGCAGGTCGTCGATGACGAGGATGACCGGTCGCCGATCGGAGATCCGCACGAGGAGCTCGCGCATCCCGGCGAACGCGCGGGCGCGTAGCTCGTGGAGGTCGGCCATGGGCTCGTCGGGCGTGGGGAGCTGTGCGATCGCCTCCACCCTTCGAAGGACCGGGAACACCTGCACGAGCGGGCCCGGGCGGGTCGGGATGAAGTGGGCCGCTTCGAGTGTGCGCGCGCGACCGAGGAAGCGCGCGAGATCGTCCACGACGCCGTCGAGGGCCTTGTACGGGACGGCCTCGCGCTCGTAGCACCGCCCGGAGAAGACGAGGAGCCGCTCGTCCTGCGAGGTGTTCGACTCGGTGAAATGGCGCACGAGACAGCTCTTGCCGATCCCCGACTCCCCGCGCACGACGACCGTCACCGCTCGCCGGCTCGTCTGCACGTGCGCGTAGGCGCTTCGGAGCTCATCGAGCTGAGCCTCGCGCCCGACGAAAGGGACACCGAGAGAGACGGACGCCGACGAGACCGACCTCCCCGTGCGCGCGGGCTGCGCGTCGAGCGACCGGAGCATCTGCTTGCCGGTCGGGCGCGCGGAGGGATCGAACCGCAGGAGGCGCGTGCAAAGATCGTCGAGGTCGGCGGGGAGGCCGGGGACGATCGTGCTCGGGGGGGCGGGTTCGTCCCGCTGCTTGCGAAGCAGGACTTCGAGCGGTGCGCCGTTGAACGGCACCTCCCCCGTCATCGCCTCGTAGAGCATGACCCCCACCGCGTACCAGTCCGCGGCTGGACCGACGGCGCGTGACGCGGCCTGCTCGGGGGCCATGTAGGCGGGGGTGCCCACGACCTCGAGATCGGTCATCGACGCCCCGAGCGCGCGGACGTCCGTAACCAGGCCGAAGTCGAGGATGACGACGCGGCCGCTCTCGTCGACGAGGACGTTGGAGGGCTTCACGTCGCGGTGGACCTTCTGAGCGTCGTGGAGGGCGCACAGCCCCTGGGTGAGCTGCGTGAGCGCGCTGCGCAGGCGCTTCTCGTCGAACCCGAACGCCGCCTGGGGGCTGGACGGGGTCGGCGAGCCCTCGGAGGACCGGGGGACGAACGGGGAAGCGCCGCCGGTCACCCACGACACGAAGTCCTCGCCGCTCACGAGCTCCATCGTGAAAAACCACCCCTCCCCCTCGGAGACGAGCTCGCCCAGGGTGACGAGGTTCGGGTGGTGGATGTCCTGCAGGGAGCGAAACTCCTGCTTGAAACGGACAACCGCGTCGGGGACGGCGCTTCGGAGAAGCTTCAAGGCCACGCGCTGCGGGGGGCGGGTCTCGGTGTCGAGCGCTTCGTACACCGTCCCCATCCCGCCCTCGCCAATGCGCCGCGAGACCCGAAATCTCTTGGAAAGCTTGAAAAGCTCCGTTCCGAGCATCCCCACCCCTGGCTATACTTCCTTGTTGCGAAGCGTGGGCGATCATCACCGAGACCGTACGAGTAAGACAATAACCGCCGTCGAGCCCGCGCAGCCGGCGCCCTCGGCCAAGCGGCGCGGGGATGCGTGTGTCGTCGTCCTGTATGGTCCGGAGCTAGGGCGGCGGGCGACCATCGGTCGCGGGCAGTTCCAAATCGGACGGTCCTCGAAGAACGAGCTCCCGATCGACCAGGAGAGCGTGAGCCGCCACCACGCCCGCATCACGTCGAGCTCGCGCGGGTTCACGATTCAAGATCTCGGTTCGACGAACGGCACGTACGTGAACGACGAGAAGCTCGGCAAGGAGACCGCCCCTCTGCGGGACGGCGATCAGATCCGCGTCGGCCGCTCGATCCTGAAGTTCATGAGCGGCTCGAACCTCGAGGCCAACTACCACGAGGAGATCTACCGCCTGATGACGGTGGACGCGCTCACGCAGGTCTACAACAAGCGCTACTTCAGCGAGGCGCTCGAGCGGGAATACAACCGCGCGCTCCGCTACAAGCGCGAGCTATCGCTCTTTCTTTTCGACATCGACCATTTCAAGAAGGTCAACGACGACAACGGCCACCTCGCGGGAGACGCCGTCTTGCGCCTCGTGGCGGCCGAGGTGAAGCCGCGTCTGCGCGAGCAGGACATCTTCGCGCGAGTCGGGGGGGAGGAGTTCGCGGCGCTTCTTCCGGAGATCTCCCACGACGGCGCGGTGGCGACGGCGGAGAAGGTGCGGAAGATCATCGAGGGGGCCACGTTCGTCGTCGAGGCGCTGAAGGTCAAAGTCACGATCAGCGTAGGAGTGACGTCACTGGACCCTCGCGGAAAGGACCCGATGTCCCTCTACGAACGCGCGGACGAGGCGCTCTACGAGGCGAAGCGCAAAGGGCGGAACGTCGTCCACTCGGGAGCGTGACGACTCCTACTGCGCGCTCGGACAAGACGTGCAGTCGGTGACGTTCGCCCCCTGCGCGATCCACGCCCGGACCCGCTCGAGCTCGTCGAACGTGAGCGGCAGCGTGGCGAAATCTTCCGGAGGGGTCCCCTCGTTTGCCGGGAGATTGAGCGGGTAGGGCATCTGATTGCCGAGGATGTACTCCGACAGGATCCCCTGTTCGGACAGGGAGAGCATCAGGGTCGCTGCCGGCTGCGGAGTGGGGAGCTGCAGGACGGCGGTCGGCGCAGGATCGGTGCCGCAGGTCGCGACACCGGCGTCGAGCGTCGCATCGATCGGGCGGAGCGCACCGAGGAGGACCTTGTACATGAGCCAGCTCGAGCCCGGATTGCCCGGGGTGACGATCCCCATATCGACGCCGAAGGTCTTCCCCTGCGCTTGCGGAGCTCCGGCCAAGGGGCCTGTGTTCGACTCTTGCGAAACGCGGCCGATCGCCGTGTTGGCGACCCCGAGCGAGGTCTCGAGGATGAGCCCCTCGGCCGGGTTGTCGTTGCCGAGCGGCGCCGCGTGGCAGAGGCCACCCGAGCAACGGAGCTGGAAGATCGGCAGGACGTCGTCGCAGAAGTCGATCGTGCGGTCCGCGCCCGACGTAGGCGTCGCCGGCGCGACCGCCTGGAACGTCTCCACGACCGGCGCCGTGAGGGTCGCGTTGTCGATCGCGCGGGGGCCGCTGCCGCCGGTGTAGTCGCCGGGGGCCGAGACGCCGATCGTGACCGTGTAGGTCACCGAGGGAGTAAGCCACGGGCCCGGCTGTGCGTTCGGGCTCGACAGCGAGACGACCCTCGTCACGGGATCGTAGGTGACGACGGGCTCGGGGTAGTTCCCCGCCTCGTCCTCGAGCGTGAACGACTGGCGTGTCACGGACGCGGGGTTCAGCAGCCGATCGAACGCGATCTGGATCGTCCCGTCTGCGGGGAGCTGAAGACCGTTCGAGCCGTTGAATCCGACGACGTGGATCGGGGGGCCGATCTCGAGCGACGCGTTTGCCTGCGTCCCCGTGTCGCAGCCCGCGACGAGCGGTGCGAGGACAGCGAGCGCGGCGAGAGGGGCGGTCAGCTCTCGGAGTAGAGCGAGAGTTGCTCGCGCACGACCTGCTCGTTGACCCCGGACCGGATGTGCTCCTTCAAGCAGTCGGCCAGCGTGAGGAGAAGCTCGTCGACCCCTTTGTCCTCGATCAGCTTCGCGAGGAGCTGTTTCGCTTCGCGGCTGTCGTCCCCACGGAGAAACTGACGAACCGTGTCGAGCGAGATTTCCCCCTGAAAGTCCAGGTAGAGATTCTCGAGCAGATACCGCACAAGCTCTTTCACGGAAGTCCTCTTTCTGATGTGGACCACGCCGAGGGGGAGCCTCGGACGTGCCGTCACGGGGGGAGTCGCCCTCGGGTTGCCGGGGCGAAGGACAAGGAATGGGCAAAGGGCTATATCCCCCGGCCGCCGGCTGGCGCAAGAGTATCGTGGGGTTCGGCGCACGAAGGCTGCGGTTCAGCGACATTGCGCGAGCACCCCATCGCCGGGTTCGTGGCAGACGAAGCAAGGTCGCGGGTTTCGCCGGAATTGCGTGGCACAGCCGACGGCGAAGCTCGACCGGTGCGGGTTGAAGCCGCCGCCGATCCCCTGCGCCCCGTGGCAGACGACACAGTCGCGCTCGACGTGGCAGGAAACGCACTGATTCAGGTTCTTTTCGGCCTCGAAGGAGTGGTGGCCCGGCTGGCGCGGCGGGTCGCTCCAGATTTCCTTCGGGGGGTGGAAGCGCCCGCTCTCGCGGACGGCCGTGGGGCCGCTCATCGAGATGCCGAGGCGTTGGTGGCACTGGAGGCAGAAGCTCTGCTCCTCGTGGCAGCTCTGGCATTTGACCGTCGCCATGCGCGCCTCGATCGGGTGCATCGAGATGTAATCGCTCGGGTGGACCGAGTGGGGGCGCACTTTGCCGTCGTGGCAGTCGGTGCAGTAGTCCTCGCGGTGGCAGTTCGCGCAGAACTGCGAGTCGTTCCCGGCGATCTGGCGGTGGCGGAAGATCCAGTCGGGACCGTGCTCGGCGTCGTGGAGCCAGCGGGGGGGGTGCATCTCGCCGCTGACGAACGCCGTCCGCATGCGCGCGTTGCCGCCGCGGCTCCCGTTCTGGGTGGCCTCCGTGGCCACGTGGCAGACGAGGCAGTCGCTCTTGGCGGTGCCGCGCGCCGCGGAGTCGGCCATCTGGTGGCAGGTGAAGCACCCGCGCATGCGGGGCAGCTGATCGCGCGTCGCGAGCTCGAGCTGGCCCACATCGCCGTGGCACTGGGCGCACTGGATGTTCCGGTCGAGGTGCTTCTTGTGGTTGAAGACCATGTTCGCCCGCGGGGGCTCGAAGCGCGCGACGAGGTTGCCGTGCTCGGGCTTGTAGCCGACGTGGCAGAACCCGCATTTCCCTTCGGCGTCGTCCCCCGGGGTGACCTTGTCGAGGTTCGAGTGGTCACTCATGTGGCAGTTGTCGCAAACGTCCCCTTTGGGGATGAGCAGATCGCGCGCCGATTCGCTCGTCAGCGCGGCCTTGTGGCAGGTGGCGCACTTGAGGCGGGGGCCTGACGAGTCGTTGATGTGGAACTTGTGGTTGAAGCGGAGCGTGTACTGCTGCGGGGGGAAAGATAGGAAGTGCACACGTCAGAACTCCAGTAACCGGGAG
>JBKQKP010000031.1:0-17808 GCA_052147435.1 Polyangiaceae bacterium
CCCCCCGGGGGGGTGGGGTTCGCGAAGTGCCGGGGTCGGGAGCGAGGAGCTACCGAGCGTGCAGCTACCTAGCGTGCGCCGCTCTTCTCCCGTCGCCCCCTGAACGCCTCCGCCAACCGCTCCTCCACCTCCGCCGGCGGCGTCTCCCCCTCCGGCGGAATCTCCCTGGCGATCTCCACCGTCTCCCGCAGCTGCCTGCGGAACGCGCGGCAGTACGGGCAGACCGCCATGTGCACGCGGTACCAAACGCCGCGTGCACCGGAGAGAGCTCCCTCGCTCTCGTCGGTGACCATCGCGGTGGCGTCACGGCAGGCGAACATCAGCTCTTCCCTTGCCCTGGGTGCCCCGAATAATAGCGCTCGAGCGCCGCGCGCAACCGGGTCCGACCGCGATGAAGCAGCACACGCTGGTTTGTCTCGCTGACCTCCAAAACGTTACAGACCTCCTCCGAGCTCCACCCCTCGAGGTCCCGGAGCGTCACGACCGTGCGCTGGGCCGGCGGGAGCGCCTCGAGCTCGCGCTCGATGTGGGTGCGGGCTTCCTTGCGCAGGACGAGCGCCTCGGGCGCGTCGTCGGTGGTCGCGTGCGGGCGCGGAGGGGCGCACCAGAACCCGTTCGCGGCGAACCGCTCCGGCTCCGTCGGCGCTTCGTCCTCGGGCGTGAGCGCCGAGAAAGGCACGGTGCGGCGATCGCGCACCCCGCGCGTCTTGGCCCGGTTGACCAGGATCCTCCCGATCCACGTTCGCAGGCTCGATCGCCCCTCGAACTGGTCGAGGGCGGCGATCACCGCCAGCCACGTGTCCTGGACGATCTCCTCGGCCGCCGCCTGCGACTCGACGAACGCCATCGCGACCCGCAAGAGCGCGCGGTGCTGCCCCCTCACCAGCGCGCGGAAGGCCCCCTCGTCGCCCGCCCGCAGCTGCGCCAGGAGGGCGGCGTCGTCCGCGGTCGCCTCGGTCCGCTCTTCCCCCGGCACCGCCGGAGGATGGCCCGCGCCCCGCATCCAGGACAAGCGAAACCAGGCGAGGCTCGTCTGTAACGAATCGGGCGCACGCGAGTCTGTGCGGGAAAGGAGCCCGTTCATGCAATCTCTCGCGACGAATCCCGCATTCCAGGCCTACGCCGCCATGGCGATCGTCCTGTCCCTGAACATGCTCGTCCTCTGGGCATACAGCGGCGCCGTGCGCGGCAAGACGAAGACCACACCGAACACGGAGGACGCTCGCGGGGGGAGGGCAGTCGTCGAGGTGGAGCCGCCGGAGGTCGCGCGAGTCCTCCGTGCGCACCGAAACGCGACCGCGAACATCGTTCCGTTCGCGATCCTCGGCCTCGTCTACGTGCTCGCCGGCGCCTCCGGCATGACCGCCGCCATCGTCTTCGGCGCGTTCACGGCGGCGCGCCTCGGCCACTCGTGGGCTTACCTCGGCGGAAAGCAGCCGTGGCGGTCGATGGCCTTCGGCGTGGGCGGGCTCACGACGCTCGTGCTCATCGGCCTCATCGTCAAGGCCCTGGTCGTCAGCGCCTAGGCGTCGGAGTCGGCCTCGGCCTCGGTCGCGACGCCCCCCTTCTTCAAGGTCCCCCCCGCCGCGGCCAACAGGTACGCCTCGATGAACGGGTCGAGCCCGCCGTCGAGCACCGCGTCGACGTTCCCCATCTCGTACGACGTGCGCAGGTCCTTCACGAGGCGGTACGGCGCGAGCACGTAGCTTCGCACCTGGTGCCCCCAGGCTATTTCGCTCTTGGTCGCCTGGTACTGCGCGTTCTGCGCCTCGCGCTTCTCGAGCTCCATCTCGTAGAGCTTTGCCTTCACCATCTTGAGCGCCATCCGGCGGTTCTGGAGCTGCGACCGCTCCGCGCGGCATACGACCATGATCCCCGACGGGATGTGCCGCATGCGCACCGCGGTCTCGACCTTGTTGACGTTCTGCCCCCCCTTACCCCCCGCGCGCATCGTCGTCGTCTCGAGGTCCTCCTCTTTCACGACGATGTCGATCTCGTCCTCGATGTCCGGGGTGACCTCGACGGCGGCGAACGCCGTCTGCCGCCGCGCGTTCGCGTCGAACGGCGAGATCCTGACGAGGCGATGCACGCCGTTCTCGCTCCGCAGGTACCCGAAGGCGTGATCTCCCTCGACGGTGAACGACACGCTGTCGATCCCCGCGTCGTCGCTCTCCTGGAAATCGATGATCTCGGTCTTGTACCCGTGCGCCTGGCAGTAGCGCATGTACATGCGCTGGAGCATCTGCGCCCAGTCCTTCGCGTCGGTACCGCCGGTTCCGGGGTGGATGCTCACGATCGCGTTTGCGTGATCGACCGGGCCGGAGAGCATGCGCGCGAGCTCGGCGCCACGGACGCGGTGCTCGAGCGCGGGGAGGAGCCCCTCCGCCTCGTGGACCGTCGCCTCGTCGTTCTCGGAAGCCCCCAGCTCGAGGAGGACCTTCGCGTCCTCGACGTCGCGCGAGAGCTTCTCGAAGGTGTCGAGCGTCTGCTGAATCCCCGACCGCTTGCGGTTCACCGCCTGGGCCTTGCGGGTGTCGTCCCAGAAGCCGGGGGCGAGCGTCTTCGCGTCTAGCGCTTCGAGCTCTTTGTTGAGCCTCGGGAAGTCAAAGATGCCCCCTTAGCGTCGTGAGGCGCCGTTGAAGGTCAGCAAGCGTGTCGCGCGATTCGCTCAGCATGGGGATATCCGCCACTTATGACGGCCGCAGCCCCCCTGGTCAAGGCGTCGCCGCTGGTCGTGCAGGGGGCGGGCCGCGGTATCGCACACTCGGCTGCGCGCCGAACCACCCCCCCGTGAGGACGTCGAGCGCGAGCTCCGCCTGGATCCGTCGGAGCGTGGCCTCGATCTCGGCTTTCGAGCCCATGTCGCTGTCGGCTTCGTCCAGGACGGCGCGTTGCCAGGCGAGGAGGAGCTCGAGCACCTTGGTACCGATCCGGCCCCTGGCTTCTTCGCGCTCGAGTCGCACGCGCTCGAGCGCCGGCTCGTCGTCGGCGAAGAGCAGCCGATCGAACCGCCACGTGAAGCGCGCTTCGAGCGTCGTCGTCGTGCCACTGGTGTTCACGAGCGTCCCCCCCTCGTCGACGTACGACGTCGCGTTCTGGCCGTCTTGGAACACCTGCATCAGTCGGATGCGGGTCTCGGGGAGGATCGCGCTCAGGCGCGAGCGGGCGATCATCGAGTCGATCCGCGCGTCGTTCACTTCGATCCCCGACACGCGCCACGCCGTCCTCACCGCTCCCCGCGCGAGAGCGGCGTCGATGGCGAGACGCGGCGGATCGGGAGCGGTGGCGACGGCACGGGGTGGCGGGTCAGTGGGGGAGGGGCCGTCCGCGAACGACGGACGCACGTCCACGCGCGCTTTCCCCTTCACGATCTTGTCGAGCGCCAGCCCGACGACGACGAACCCCCCTACATCCGTGAGCCCCGGCCGGACCCCGCGGGTGAAGGCGACGAGGCTGATCCAGGACTGCGCGAGGAGCTGGCCTCCCCCCTCGCCGCGCCCCCCCGATCCTCTTCCCCGCATCTCCATCGCCGGGATGCGAGCGAGATCCTCCGCGTCGATGTCCCCGTCGGCGAAGCGGTCCTCGAGGCGCGACTGGCTCGCGTCGAACCACGTTTGTGCGTTCGCGCGACGGGCGAGCGTGAGGAGGAAGACGAGAAGGAGAAACCGGAGGACGGCGAGCCGTGCGGGCCGTGCGGGCCGTAGGGAGTGTGAGCGCATGACCGGCTCCCCTTCCATTCTCCGTGCCGCTTCGAACCCGCGGTGTTTTTCGATGATCGGTCCCGCCAGCGTGTGGTCCTGCCGGTTTGGGGGGTGGCACGTGCCGGTGACCGACGCTACGAAGGGGCCATTCCGATGACTCCCCCCAAAGCCTCCCCCCTGGTCGTTCGCCGTCGCGGGGAGCGCGTCGACCTCGTTCTGGGGAACGTCGTCCTCCTTTCCTCGGCGGCGCTCGAGACGGAGCGGACGTTCGGCGCGCTCGTTCCGAAGGGGGCGAAGCGGGTCGTCGTGGGGGGGCTCGGGTTCGGGGCGACGCTCCGAGGGGTGCTCGATGCGGCCCAGAACGCGCGCGTGGTCGTCGTCGAGAAAGTGGCCGCGCTCGAGCCGCTCTTGCGCGGCGAGCTCGCCGATCTCGTCCCCGGAGGCGCGCTCGACGACCCCCGCGTCGTCCTCGAGAACGCCGACGTGGCCGACGTCCTCGCGCGCGAGCGCGACCTCGACGCGATCCTCCTCGACGTGGACAACGGCCCCGAGTGGGCGTCCTTCCGCACGAACGCGCGCCTCTACTCGCCCGCAGGGCTCGACGTCGCGCGCGTCGCGCTGAAGCCCGGGGGAATGCTCGCGGTCTGGAGCGGATACCCGGCGGACTCGTTCCTCGGGAAGCTCCGTGCGGCCGGATTCACGCCGTCGATCGTCGCGCTCCACGAACGGGGGGTCGTTCGCGCCCGTGCTTACGTCGGGGTGAAGGGTCTGGACAGGCCGGGGTCGTCGGGCGACAACGACGCCCCGTGAGCGATCTCTCCGGCCACGAGACCCCCGCGTTCCGAGCGCGGCGCACGCAGAACTGGGTCATCCTCGGGCTGCTTTACGCGTTCTTCTACATGTCGCGGTACAACTTCACCGCCAACAACGCGTACCTCGCCGAGCAGCTCCACTGGACGAACACGCAGCTCGGCCTCTTCGGCTTCGTCCAGCGCCTCGTGTACGGGCTCGCGGTCGTCTTCAACGGGCCGCTCGCCGATCGCATCGGCGGCAAGAAGGCATTTCTCTTCGGCGCCGGCGGCGTCGCCATCGCAAACTTCCTGTTCGGGCTCGCGCTCCTCCTCTCGCACGATCCCGGAACGCCGCCGGGGACGCTCAAGCTCGGGATGACGAGCGGCACCGTGCTCGCCACGCTCGTCACGATCTGGGGCATCAACGGCTACTTCCAGTCGTTCGGCGCCCTGTCGATCGTGAAGGTCAATGCGCAGTGGTTCACCGTGCACGAGCGCGGCACGTTCTCCGGCGTCTTCGGCGTGCTCATCCGCCTGGGGCTCATTCTGGGCAATTACGGCACGCCGCTGATCCTCGCGTTCCTCCCGTGGAACTGGGTCTTCTGGATCCCCGCCGCGCTCGTGGCTCTCTTCCTGGTGCTCACGTGGCTCTTCGTCGAGAACACGCCGAAGGACGCCGGGCTCGGCGAGCTGGACACCGGCGACGAGCCGATGACTCCCGGCTCCCCGGACGACGACAAGCCCGTCGGACTCGCGTTCGTGCTCCGCCGCGTCTTCGCGAGCCGCGCCACATGGACGATCGCCGGCGCGTCGATGATGATCGGCTTCGTTCGCGTCAGCATCGTCGACGACTGGTTCGGGAAATACTTCGTCAACGTCCACGGCGCGCAGGCCAAGCACCTGGGGCAGTTCCCTCCGTTCGTCACCGCCGCGATCGGAACGGCGCTCGCCGGGATCGCCGGAGGGTTCACGTTCGGCATCGCGTCGGATCGCGTCTTCGGAGGGCGGCGCGCGCCGGTGATCACGATCGGGTTCCTCGGCATGGTGGTGATGCTCACTATCTTCGGGATCCTCGATCAGCTCGGGTTCGGGCCGTGGGCGGCGGCGGTGATGCTGATCGCGCTCGCCTTCTTCGTGAACGGCGCGCACGGCATGGTTGGCGGCGCGGCGTCGATGGACTTCGGCGGACGAAAAGCCGCTGCCACGGCGGCGGGCCTGTTCGACGGGATGCAGTACCTCGCCGGGGCGCTCGTCGGGGTCGGCGTGGGCGTGGTGCTGGACACCTGGGGATGGCACGCGTGGCAGTGGGCGCCGATCCCCTTCGCCTGCATCGGCGCCGGCCTCATGGCGACGCTCTGGAATGTCGTGCCGGGGCGCAAGGCGCATTGAGCCGTTCTTGCGCAATGCAGTAAGCGCCAATCAATGTCGCTGGAAGCGATCTCGTCGGTTTGCCGCATCCGGCCTAATCGATAAATACGATTGGGGGATCGGCCCTTACTCTTTGATTCCATTCTCGCGCGCAGCGGCCGCCCCTGCGTTCGCGCCTGGAATGCCGGCCGTTTCGCACACACGCACGCACTAGGCACCTCACGTCAGTGCGCGTCACGAACGTCGAAACGATCCCGCCCTACTCGTGTATCGAGCGGGTCAATTCGCAGCCGAGGCCGATGGAAGAGGTGTAGGCAATGGGACAAAGGGGCGGAGGTTGCGGTAATCTGCATGATTGAGTGAGCACGCCTCTGTCCCCGCAGGAAGCTCTAGGGACCCCGTGGGCTGCCCATTGGATTGAAGACGCCCGGGCGTCGCTCCCGGAGGCCCCTCCCCAGGAGCGCCCCGCCTGCGCAGCGCGGCTCGCCGCGATGCTTTTCGCGTGCGGAGACGACGAAGGGGGCGAGGCAATCCTCTCGGCGGCCCGACGCGAAGCGGCGCGCAGCGGGGATCTGCCCGGAATGGCGCGCATCGAGATCGCGCTGGCTGACGGGGCCGTAGCGCGCGACAACGACGCCCGCGCACATGGGCACCTGGCGGCGGCGCGACACCATCTCCACCCGATCCCCGCGAGCATCGCGGCCCGCTCGTGGATCGTCGAGGCTCGCCTCGCGCGCGCCGAAGGGCGCCCCGCCCCCCCGTGGGCCGGAGGAGATCTCGAGGGGACCCAGGAGGAGCTCCTCGATCCCAACGAGAGGCTCGACCTCGGGGCCGAGCTCTCCCTCGAGCGCGCCGTCGCGGCGAGGCTCTCTCACGACTGGGCCGGTGCGCGCAGCCACCTCGAGCGGGCGCGAGAGCTGTCGAACACCACCTCGTCGCCGCGGCTGATTGCCCTCGTCGAGGCGGAGATCGGCCTCTACAGCGCCGAGGTCGACGACCCCGCGGCGGCGTACGTGCGGATTCGCCACGCGATCGAAGTGCTCAGCACCGCGGGGCTGAAGCGCGACGAGGGGCGGTCGATGATCCGCCTCGCCGAGATGATGGCCGCCAAGCGCGTCGAGTCCGAGCACGACTCTGCGCCGCTCTGGCTGGGGCGCGCGAAGGCCGCGCTCGGCGACGCAGCCACGTGGCGCGATCGCTCGTCGATCCGCACCGGCTTCCGCGCGCACGGGCGGCGGCTGTTCGACAGGGTGATGTCCGAGGAGACCGCAGCCCGCATCGAGGGCTTCGAGCGGGCCCGCGGCGCGCTGCTCAGCGCGATCTCGGTCTCCGTCGAGGCGGCGGAGTGCGCGCTGAACGACCTCGAAGCGCAGGTCGCGCGCGCGCCGGCGCCGGACGCCGTTCAGAAGCTCGTCGATCGGGTCCGCGACGCTGCGCTCTCGATGTCGTCGGCGGTCGCGCCGGCCGTCGGGGACGTCGATCGCGTCGTTCACGACCTGATCGACCTCATCGGCGCGGCGCTCGTCGAGCGCGACAGGCTCCGCAATCTGCTCAACGCGCTCTCCGACGTCGACGCCGCGACGGATCGCGACGCGCTCCCGCCGCTCGTGGCCCAGGTCGCGGCGCGCATCCTCGAGGCCGACCACGTCGTCGTCGCGCTGACGAAGGAAGGGCAGCTCGAGCCGGCGGGGCGCTGGGGGGCCGCGCCTCCCGGGGCGGCCGACTTGTGGAAGGGGGCCTCGACCGCGGCGCTCAACCAGGAGCGCGCCGCGAGCCCCTCCTCCGAGCCGCTTTCCCGGCGCGCCGCGGCGCAGCCTGCCGGTCCCGTTCTCGTCGTCCCGATGCGCGCGAGCGACGTCGACGGCGTCATCTACGCCGACAAGTTCGCCCGCAACGGCCAGTTCCGCGAGCAGGACCACGCGCTCGCGTTCCTCCTCGCCGAGTACAGCGCGATCGCGCTCGGGCGACTCCGCGCGCGGGAGCAGGAGCACCTCGCGCTGAGCCGTCTCGCCGTCACGCTCGACGCCATCCGCGACGGCGTTCTCTCCGTGGACGGGCAAGGGGTCATCCTCTCGACGAACGCCGCGCTCGACAGGATGCTCCGGATCGGGAACGAGAGGCTCGTCGGGGCGCGCGTCGATCAGGTGCCAGCCCTCGCGCCGCTCTGGGCGGTCGTCTCGGTCACGCCGCGGCTCGAAGGGGCCGTCGTGCGGATGCCCAGCGGCAACTTCGTCGTCAGCACGCGCCCTCTCGGCGGCGGCGACGACGTGACCTCCGGGATGGTGACGACGCTCGTGGAGCTCGATCGCGCGCAGAAACTCGCGCAGCGAATCGGCGCCGCGCGCCCCCGGTACGGCTTCCACGACGTCGTCGGGAGCAGCCCAGCGCTGCTTCGCGCGGTCGGTATCGCGCGGCAAGCCGCGACGGTCGACTCCACTGTCCTCATCACGGGCGAGAGCGGCACCGGCAAGGAGATCATCGCCCAGGCGATCCACACCACCGGTCCGCGCGCGGCCGAGCCGTTCATCGGGCTCAACGTCGCCGCGCTCCCGCGCGATCTGCTCGAGGCGGAGCTCTTCGGCTATGACCGCGGCGCGTTCACGGGGGCCCGGAGCGAAGGGAACGCCGGGAAGTTCGAGCTCGCCGGGGGGGGGACGATCCTCCTCGACGAGATCGGCGAGATGCCGCTCGACATGCAGGCGAAGCTCCTGCGCGTCCTGCAGGAGCGGGTCGTCGTCCGCCTCGGCGGATCGACGGAGCGCCCCGTCCACGCGCGCGTGATCGCGACCACCCATCGCGATCTCACGCAGCTCGTCGACGAAGGGAAGTTCCGGATGGATCTCCTCTATCGCCTGTGCGTCCTGGCGATCGAGCTGCCGCCGCTGCGCGAGCGCCCCGAGGACATTTCGATCCTGGCCGAGCACTACTTCTTGAAGTTCGCCGAGCAGCAGCGAAAGAGGGTCATCGAGCTCAGCCCGCGCGTGTACGAGGAGCTCGCGCTCTACGACTGGCCGGGCAACGTCCGCGAGCTCGCCAACGTGATGGAGGCCGAGGTGAGCCTCCTCCCCGCAGACGCGACGACGCTCAAGCGCCTGGCGACGCGCCTCATCGGGCGCTTCCGTGGCACGTCGATGAGCGCGACCACGGGGGAGTTTCGCGCCGCTCCCTCCACCGGAGAGTTCCGCGCCGTCGAGCCCCCGCCTTTCTCGCCGCTGGCGCCGATCGTCCCGCTCGTCGAGCTCGAGAAGAAGGCGTACCTGCACGCGCTGGAGAAGTGTAACCAGAACGTTGCGAAGGCGGCCGAGGCGCTCGGCGTCTCGAAGGTGACATTCTACTCAAAGCTGCGTTCGTGGGGGATGCACCCGCGCGACCGCTTCGACGAAGAGGGGCCGACGAGCGTGCGCCGGCAACGTGTCGGCGTCGCCGACAATTCCGCCGAGCCCTTCGAGCCGCCGACGCGAACCTCGGCCAGCAAGATGCCCATCTCGCCAAGCAAAATTCCAACGGAAAAGTGATTGCACGACGACGGAGCCTCGCGGGAGGATGAGGATCGATGCGTCACGCCGACCTGATCGCCCAGATCCCTATGTTCGAAGGGTTGAGCGACGCCGACCGCGAAGCGCTCGCCTCCCGGCTTCAGGAGAAGAAGTACGCGCCGGGTGAGAAGGTCTTCAGCAAGGACGAGAAGGGGACGTCGATGTACGTCGTCCTGTCGGGCGCGGTGCAGATCTTCCTCCCGCCGCCGCCGAAGGAGAAGGACGCGCCGCGCGTCATCTTGAAGGATTCGCGAACGGGGGAGTACTTCGGCGAGCTCGCCCTCTTCGACGACAAGCCCCGCTCGGCCAGCGTCGAGGCGACGATGGACACGGTGCTCCTCGAGCTCACGCGCGAGGATTTCGCCGAGCACCTCGGGCGATCGAAGACGGCGGCGCTCTCGATCTTGAGCGAGATGGCCGAGCGCCTCCGCGTGACGAACTCGCTCCTCAGCCAGCGCGCCGCGACGAACGCCGTCAAGGAGATCGAGGAGAACCTCACCTGGGGCCAGCGCTTCGCCGACAAGATCGCGGAGCTGAACGGGAGCTGGGCGTTCATCCTTTTCCTGTTGTTCCTCTCGTTCGGCTGGTCGCTCACGAACTCGGTCCTCGCGAAGACGACGTTCGACCCGTACCCCTACCAGTTCTACAACTTGTTCCTCGCCGTCCTCGTCGCGCTGCAGGGGCCGCTCATCGTCATGAGCCAGAACCGGCAGACGATGAAGGACCGCGCGACCGCGGAGACCGACTTCCGCGTGAACCTGAAGAACGAGGTCGGGATCGAGAGCCTCCAGCGCGACCTCGCCGCGTTCCGCGCGGAGACGACGACGCGCCTCGAGGTGCTCGAGCGGATGGCGCGCGCGGAGCGAGTGCGCGCGGAGGTCCCGGTGAAGATGCCCGGCGGGCCGCTGACGGTGAAGTCGCCGTCGGATACGACGTAGTCCGCGCTCTATTGCGCGTTGCCGATCGCCGTCAGCCCCGCCGCCGCCACGTAGAGCGTCCCGTCCGCGCCGAGGGCGAAGGCGCCCCCTTCGGAGGCGGGGAGGGTGAGCGTCCACTCGACGTGCCCGGTGGGGAGCACCGCGTACACGCCGCCGGCCGCGAGCGCGAAGACCACTCCGTTGCCGTCGATCACCGGCGGCGTCCCCGTCACGCTGAGCGGCAGCGACCACGCGAGCTTCCCGTCGGGACTCACGGCGTCGAGCGAGGTGTCGGGCGCGGCGACGTAGATCGTCCCGTCGGCGCCGACGGCGAGCGAGGCAAGCGCGCCGGTCTGCGTATCGCTCGCCCAGGGGAGCTCCCACAGCTTGGTGCCGTTCGCGGAGATCGCGTACAGGCCGTCGCTCGCCCCGTAATAGAGGGTCCCGTCCGGTCCGAGGGCCGGCGCGGGCTGGATCCACCCGACGCTGGTGGCGTCGGCCTCTTCCGCCGTGAACGTCCATTGCGTCGCGCCCGTCGGCTGCACGGCGAAGAACTCCCCCTCCGTCGAGCCATAGAACGCGGCTCCCGCGGAGGTCACCGCGGGGGTCAGCCCCTCTCCGTTGTGGGCCCAGATCTCGTTGCCGTGCTGGTCCATCATGAGTAGGCCGAGGGCGGAGCCGATGTAGAGCGTGCCGCAAGGGCCCAGGGCCACCGACGAGCCGCTCGACCCGAGCGAGCCGAACACGCCGGTCGAGCCCGGCGCCGTGAGAGGGAGCGAGCTCCACTCCTGCGACCCGGTCGCGGAGACCGCGTAGACGCGGTCGAGCGCGACGAAGATCGTCCCGTCGGGGCCGACGGCGACCGTGGACTCTCCCGTGTCGAGGTCCGTCAGCTCGGCGTTCCATTTCGCGCTGCCGTCGGGGTTGATGGCCGAGAGCGATCCTTTTCCGGTGAAGTAGATCGTTCCGTCGGCGCTGATGCTCGGAGGGCCGATGAGATCAGCGCCCGCGGTGATGTCTTGCCAGAGGATGACGGGGTTCGTCGGGCCGACGGCGGTCGTGCGACCCAGGTGCGACGAGCAGCGCTGGTAGGTCGGCCAGGGGGCGCCCGGCTGGTACATGTTCGTCCCGCAGACGTCGAAGACCTCCTTGGTGCAGGAGAGGGCGACGGGGATCTTGGTGGCGGCGTCGTCCGCGTCCTCCGCGGCGTCCGTCGCGTCCAGCCCCGCGTCGAAGATCGGGCTCTCGAGCCCCTCGATGGTCCCCCAATCGATGAGCTCCGAGCGCGAGCACGCAAAGCCCGTGACGGCGAGGGCTGCGGCGACGGCGAAAGGCAAGAGCGGCGAGCAAGTCACCCACTTCATCGTAGGCGTCAGCTCTGGATGATCGAGGCGAGTCGCGCAAGGGCTTGTCACCGCGCATGGTTTCGTCGCACCGTGGCACCCCGTCCCATGGCGCGCTCGCCCTCACTTCGAGGCGCCCCCGAGTGGCGGCGCGTCCTCCACGCGATCTCGAAGCGCGAGGATACCGAGCGGTATTCGCGCAGCCTCCACGTGCTCCGGTACGACCTCGAGACCGAGCTCGCGAGCCGTGGCGGCGCGCTCGTCGTGCACGTGAGGGCGACGTGGGGCTCGCCGGAGCATCTGCAGGTTCACCCGGCGCACCTGATGCGTCCGTTCGCGAGCAACGCCTCGCGCGAGGATGCGGCTTTGCTGGCTCTCCTCGACGGGGTCAACGGGCGCTTCGTGGCGGCGGAGCGTTACGCGCGCGTCGAGCCGCGGTTCGACGTGCCGCTCTCCGTCGCCCCCGAGGTCGTCGCGCGGCTCGCGGAGACGGGGCGCGCGTACGTGACGAAGGCCGGGGGGGAGACCGATCTCACGGCCCCCGCGATCGCGTGGGACGACGGCGAGGAGTACGACCTCGTCCTCGACGTGCAGGCCGGCGAGCCGGGCGCGCTGCAGGTGGCGCCGTTCTTCGAGCGCGGAGAGGAACAGATCGAAGTCGACGAACCGCTCGTCGTCCTCGACGGCGGGGTCGCGCTCTTCCGGGACCGCGCGATCCGTTTCGACAACGGCGGGCAAGGGGAGTGGATCCACGCCGCGCGCACGGGGGGCTGCCTTCCGCTCGCGGAGGGGGACTTGCCTGCGTTCCTCGAGGAGCTGCACGCGCGGGTGCAGTCCCCCCGCGTGGAGCTCCCGGAAGAGCGCGCGTTTGCGCGCGTGAAGGTCGTGCCGCGTCCGTACGTGATCCTGCGGACGCACGCCGCGCGCGGGATCTCGCTCGAGCTCGGGGTCGACTACGGCGGGATGCGCGTCCACGCGCTCGACCTCGGGCACGCGCTCGTCGATCGCGCCGGCCGCAGGATCATCGACCGCGACGATCCCGTCGAATTCGACGCCGTCGCGCGCGTCGAAGCGCTCGGCGCGCGGCCGGTAGGGGGGCGCTACCGGATCGCGAAGCGCGATCTGCTCGAGACGGCGCGCGCGGTCCTGGGGTTCGGGTGGCGCCTCGAGATCGACGGGCACGTCCACCGGCGCGCGACGAGCCTCTCCGTGGGGGTGGCCACCGGGATCGACTGGCTCGACGTGACGGTGAACGCGAGCTTCGACGGCGCCCCCGCCACGTTGCCCGAGATGCTCGCGGCGATTCGCCAGCACCGCCGGTCGATCGTCCTCTCCGACGGATCGGTCGCGGAGATCCCCGAAGAGTGGGTCGAGCGTCTCCGGCGGTGGAGCGCGCTCGCCGAGCCGACGAGCGCGACGCTCCGCTTCACCCGGGCCCAGGCGGGGCTCGTGGCGGCGCTGGCCGAGGGGGACGCCGCGAAGAACGAGAGCGTGGCGCTCGACGCGGCGTTCGAGAAGGCGCGCGACCAGCTCCGCCTCTTCGACGGGCTCGAGCCGCAGGACCCCCCCGCGTCGTTTCGCGGCACGCTGCGCGAGTACCAGCGGCGCGCGCTCGGGTGGTTCGCGTACCTGCGCCAGTTCGGCTTCGGCGGGTGCCTGGCCGACGACATGGGGCTCGGAAAGACGGTGCAGGTGCTCGCGCTGTTGGACGCGAATCGCCTGGGCAGAACCGGCCCGTCGCTCGTCGTGGCGCCGAGATCGGTCCTCTACAACTGGGCGAGCGAAGCGGCTCGCTTCGCCCCGGAGCTCCGGGTGCTCGTGCACGACGGCGCGGGGCGCGAGGCCGCGGAGGAGCGCTTCGCGGAGTACGACGTGGTCCTCACGACGTACGGCCTCCTGCGACGCGACGCCGAGGCGCTCGCGCGGGTCTCGTTCGATTACGTCGTCCTCGACGAAGCGCAGGCGATCAAGACCGCGCGGAGCGGGTCGGCGAAGGCGGCGCGCTCGCTCGTGGCGCGTCACAAGCTCGCGCTCACGGGGACGCCGATCGAAAACCACCTGGGGGAGCTGGCGTCGCTCCTCGATTTCCTGAATCCCGGCGTCCTCGGCGCGTCGTCCGCGCTCGCGCACCTCGCGCCGGGATCGCGAAAGCTCGACGACGAGTCGCGCACCCTGCTCGCGCGCGGGATTCGCCCGTTCTTCCTGCGGCGCACGAAGCAGGAGGTCGCCCCCGAGCTCCCTTCGCGCGTGGAGCAGACGATCTACTGCGAGCTCGAGCCGGAGCACCGGCGTCACTACGACGAGCTGCTGGCGCATTACCGGCGCTCGCTGGCGAAGAGGGTCGCCGAGGACGGTATGAAGCGCTCCGCGGTGCAGGTGCTCGAGGCGCTCTTGCGGCTGCGCCAGCTCGCCTGTCACCCGGGGCTCATCGCGAAGGACCGGCGAGGCGAGACGAGCGCGAAGCTCGAGGCGCTCCTCGAGCACCTCGCGAGCGCGCGCGCGGAAGGGCACAAGGCGCTCGTGTTCTCGCAGTTCACGAGCCTCCTCGCGATCGTGCGCGCGCGGCTCGACGCGCAGAAAGTGACGTACGAGTACCTGGACGGGGCGACGGTCGACCGGGCCAAGCGGGTGGAGCGCTTCCAGACGGACCCGGAGTGCAGCGCGTTCCTCTTGAGTCTCAAGGCGGGGGGCGTCGGGCTGAACCTGCCGGCGGCGGAGTACGTGTTCCTGCTCGACCCGTGGTGGAACCCGGCGAGCGAAGCGCAGGCGATCGACCGGGCCCACCGGATCGGGCAGACGAAGACGGTGTTTGCGTACCGGCTGCTCGCGAGGGGGACGATCGAGGAAAAGGTGGAGGAGCTGCAGCGGGAGAAGCGCGCGCTGGCGGAGGGGTTCTTCGGGGAGAAGGGCGGGGCGATCGGGGGGCTGACGAGGGAGGATTTGGAGAGGTTGCTGGGGTAACGCTGGGGGAGGAGAAGGCGCAGTGCCGAATCGGCCTGGGTATCGGGTGCGCGGCCGCGAGCGCGGCTGGGGCGCGGGGGGAGGGGCTCGAGGGAAGGGGCCCGCGGATGGTGCGCACGATTGGGGCGTGGCTCGGGTCTGCGTCGCGAGGAACCACGCGTCTGAACGCGATCCCCGATCCTCAAGCCGCAGCCGCGCTCGCAGCACTCGCAGCCGCGCACGCCCCCCGCGTGCCTCCTCGCTCAGTCCGCCTCCTCGCCCTACGCCCCGGGCCACGACCTGACGCGCACGCGCCGCGCCAACGCCTTCCCGCTCGGCGCGCTGGAGTCGCTGCGGCGTCGTCACGGCGCCTGCGCTCGGGGGGTCGAGGCCCGCATAGTCTTACAAACCTCCCGGCTCTAGTTCTCGCAAGATCGAAGCGGGCCAGTGACGTCTCCTCACGTTCCCCCCGCCCTGCCAGCGGGGCGGGGGGCCAGGGGGGTGGGGTGATCAGTTGGGCGAGGCGAAGAGTCGCCCACTTCGCGCCTACTTCGCGTCCCTCATCGCCGCCGCGATGTCCTTCGATCGCGCCTTCCCCTCGCCGAACCGCCCGAGGATCTGCCCCGTGCTCGACACGACGAACGTGCTCGGCACGCTTCGAATGTCGAACTCCTTCAGCGAGTCGGGCACGACGCCGTCGTACTGCGGCGTCAGATCGATTCGCAGGCAGACGAAGCGGCGAGCTTCCGCAAGGACGCGGTCGTCCTTCCACACCGTCGTCTCCATATCGACCGACCCTTTCGACCACGCCGCGCGAATGAAGACGACCATCGGCTTGTGCTCCTCGGCGGCGCGGACGCGCGCTTCGTCGAGCGAGCTCACCCAGACGATGTCCGGGTAGCTGGGGGGGGGATCGAAGCGGACTGTGGCGGTGGACGCCGGGATGGGGAGCTCGCGGGGGGCGTGGTGACATGCCGCGAGCGTGGCGAGTGCCGCGAGCGCCGCGACCGAGAACCGCGCCAGTTCAAGGATTCGTCCGGCGCTTCGCATCACCCGTGGCAGTAGCACGAACGCCGCCGCTTGAATTCCCGCACTTCGTCGTGCGATTGAGAGTGCGTAGCACGAATCCCCTCGTGCTACGTGCACGAGGACGAAAGAGCCCCCTATGCTCGACATCGCTTTCATTCGGCAAAACCCGGATCTGGTCCGCGCGGCGATCAAGAACAAGCGCTTCGATCTCGACCTCGACGAGCTCCTCGCCGCGGACAAGGCGCGGCGCGAGATCACCTCGACGCTCGACGTCCGGCGCGCGCGGAAGAACGAGATCGGCGCGCTCATTCCCAAGGCGTCGAAAGAAGACCGGCCCAAGCTCATCGAGGAGGGGAAGCAGGTCCGTACGGACATCGAGGAGATGGAGCCGAAGCTCGCCGAGGCGAAGAAGAAATTCGACGACCTCATGCTTCGCGTGCCGAGCGTTCCGCGCCCCGAGGTGCCGATAGGGAAGGGGGAGGAGGACAACGTCGAGGTTCGCAAGGTGGGGACGCCGCGGAAGTTCGACTTCGAGCCGAAGGATCACGTCGCGCTGATGACGTCGATGAACATGGTGAACTGGGACGGCCCCCGGAAGTTCGCCGGGGGGCGCTCGTACGCGCTCACCGGGCTCGGCGCGATCCTCGAGCTGGCGGTCACGCGGATGGCGATCGACATCCTCGTGAAGCGCGGGCTCACGATGGTCATCGTCCCCGTGATGGTGAAAGAGCGCGCGATGCAGGGGACGGGGTTCTTCCCCACCGGCCGGGAAGAGGCGTACGCGATCACGGCGGACGAGCTCTTCCTCGTCGGGACGAGCGAAGTGGCGCTCGTGTCGATGCACTGCGACGACGTCCTCGACGCGGCGGCGCTGCCGATCCGCTACGCGGGGATCTCGCCCTGCTTCCGGCGCGAGGCGGGCGCCTACGGCAAGGACACGAAGGGGCTCTACCGCGTGCACCAGTTCACGAAGGTGGAGCAGGTCGTGTTCTGCGTGCCCGACGAAGAGGTCGCCGAGAAGGAGCACTACGCGCTCCTCGGAAACGCGGAGGCGGTCGTCCAGGCGCTCGAGATCCCGTACCGCGTGGCGCTCGCCTGCACGGGGGAGATCGGGATCGGGCAGACGCGCAAGCACGAGATCGAGTCGTGGATGCCGGGGCGGAACGCGTACAGCGAGACGCACTCCTGCTCGACGATGGGTGACTTTCAGTCACGCCGGTCGAACATCCGGCTCCGGACGGCGGACGGCGGGATGACGTACCCGTACACGCTGAACAACACGGCCATCGCGAGCCCGCGGATCCTGATCCCGCTGCTCGAGAACCACCAGAACGCGGACGGGAGCGTGACGCTGCCGAAGGCGCTCCTCCCGTACATGGGGGGGGTGGAGGTGCTGAGGCCCAAGGGCTAGGGAAGGGGTAAGGGAAGGGGTAGGGGAGGCGTTGACGGGAAGATGTCCGGCCGCTAAGCCTACTGGCCCTCCTGCGTGGCTGGGCTCGCGAGACGAGCTTCCGGGTACGCGGGCGGGGCGGCCGCCCTCGAGGCGGTCGCTCCGGGTGGCGTGGTAGCCAAGTGGTTAGGCAACGGTTTGCAAAACCGTCATACGTGGGTTCGAATCCCATCCACGCCTCTGAGAAGGCGAAACCGGGAGGGCTGACGCTGGGCTAGCCCTTCTTGTTCTTCCCGCTCTTCCCGCCGCCGTCGCCCGCAAGCAGCGAGTGCGCGGCCTCCATCGTGAGCCCCGCCGCCCGTCCCCGCTCGAGCGCGGCGGCGAGCGCGGGCCGCATCGCACGGGTCGACACCTGCGCGACCTCGGCCGCGACCTTGACCATCGTGTGCACCAGCTGCTGGTCGGGGGCGAGCCCGAGCCCGAGCCCTTCGAGGGTCTCTCCATGGGCGGCCGCGATTCGCGCGGCCAGCGCCGGATCCTTCTCGTGGACCGCGCTCGTCAGCGTGAGGAGTGTGGAAGGAATGAGACGTACTCCCCCGCTCACCCAGCGGCGCATCGTCCTGTCGGAGACACCGAGGAACTCCGCGAGCTCGTTCTGCAGCATGTGAAGGGCCATCTGCGAGCGCACGAGCAGCTCCCCCATATCCTCGCCGCTCGGCCGTCCCATCCGGCGACGGGTCGCACGACTCTGCGCGAGAGGCAAGCTCCTCTCGCGCTGCGGACACGGATCGCG
>JBKQKP010000032.1:0-44020 GCA_052147435.1 Polyangiaceae bacterium
GTCATCGGCGGAGCCCCGAGCTCGTCGGCGAGCGCGCGCATCGTCAGCCGACGGAGGCCCCCTCCGTCCACGAGGCGCAGGGCCGCGTCGATCACGCTGTGACGGGATAGTTTTCCTGCTGACTGGCGCGGTCGCATGGCGCGTTTCCCTCGGACGCCGCCGGAGGCGGGAACCGTTCCATGCTGGAGGTCCGCGTAGCTGGGCGAAAAGAGTCGAATGGGTGCCAGCCCTGGGGAGACGGTGCACCACCAGCGCTGGTGCATCGTACGAATCGCCGTTCTGTACGGCGCTTTGGTCGTTTGTTCGCGACGGCGCGAGGACCGTGGTACCGCCCCGCCTCATCCGCATGGGAACGGTCATCGATGCCGTCGACCTGGCAGTTGGTGCACGGTGGGGTCGACGTCCGCTCGTTGAACGGTTGCCCTCGTATGTCCCACGAACGCGGAGGCGCCCATCGAACGATGGGTGCGGGCCACTTGCAATGAACCCTCGATGTGAGGACGGAAATCGGTCGTGGCTCTTCCTACGCACCCCAGCGCGCTCGCTTATGTTCATGACTTGGTGCTCTCGATCCGGCGGAACCTCGGGACGCTGCCGCCCGAGGCAGCCGAAGCCCTCGATGCTCTCGCCGCGATCTACTCCGGCTCGGGGGCGACGACGGACCTCGCGGACGTCTTCCGCGACGCGATCCCTCCCGTGCGTCGGGAGAGTGGGTTCCAGATGGTCCCGCTCGCGCGTCGAAGCGACAGCGGCGCTGCGCCCGCCGCCGAAGAGCGCGTCCGGGACCTTGTGCGGGTAGTAACGCCGCGAGGAGCGTTCGCGATCTGCTTTCCGGACTTCGAGAGCAAGACGTGGGTCCGGCTCCGCGGGGAGATCGAGCCGAAGCTGGTCGATCAGCTTCTCCGCGCGGAGGGGTTCCCCGTCCGCGGGCACGACATCGAGGCGTTTCGCGAGTGTCTCCGTCCGTGGACGAAGGTCGTGTGGGCCGTGAATGACCTCGCTCCTGGCGGCGCCGCCAACGCGCTCAGCGGAACCTGCGGCGAGCCCGCGCGGCGGAAGGGACGGAGGCGAAAGCTCGATCCGAAGGACGAGCGGCCCGACGAACGCGCGTTTCTGATCCGGCGAAACCGGTGGAACATTCGTGCCGACGTGATCCTCGACACCTTGGACGGCGTCGAAGCGGCGCTCCTCGCACGATTCGGCAAGCCCGTCCGCGCGAAGCGAGAGGGCTAGGCCGCCGACTACTCGTCGTTCATGTCCAGGACCATGAAGTCCGTGTCATCGACGCGCGCGAACCCGATCTGACTCCAGTAGGTCCGGAGCTTCGCCTTCGCGGCGTCTCCCCGCGCCTCGAACGGTGCGGAGAACACCTCATGGTTGATCGCATCCTGGTATTTCGACTTCTCTAGCGTGAGGGGGTGCGCCTTGAGGACGACGACGGCGCACCCCTCACCGAAGACATCGCGGAGGCGCTCGACGGCGTGGAGCCCGAGCTTCTTGCCGCGCCTGTTCGGGATCACCTTCACGCTCTCGATGTAGAGAACGTCGCGGAAGTCACTCGCTTCGGCGATGTCCCCGCGGACGTTCTCGCTCTCCTGGTCGAAGATCGCGCAGTAGAGCTCGTGCACGTCCTGGTCGACGCTGTCGAAGAGCTCGGCGGGGCTCACTCCGTTCTTCTCCGCTAGCCTAACCCGCAGGAGCAGAGCGTGGACGCGGGCCACAACGAGGTCGCCCTGTCGCACCTCGAACGGAAGGTGCGTTGCGAACGACGACGGCTCGTCGTCGGGGAGGAGCTCGTCGGTGTACGAGGACGCCGTGATCCGGCAGTTGAGGAGCTCGGTCGGGATGGGCTCAGGCATGACGTCCCTCGGCGGCATGATCTCCGTTGTACATCGTGACGAGCATGGAGTCGGCGGGGACGAGCGGTGCGCAGGTGTAGGACTTGGCGGGCACCGACCGCGGATGGGGCCCGACGCAGGATCCGCGCTGCCGCGGGACCGCGAAGAGAGTCACGCGAGCCCGCCGGCACTTGCGCGAGCGGTCGGCGACCTGGTGGGAGACGGCTGTCGTTCCAGAGGTGGCGATTTCCATGGGCTTTGATCGAGCCCCCCACGGTCAACGGTCCCGACGCTCGCAGACCACATCAGTCAGGCAAAGTTTGTTCGCGCAACGAGCGACCCGTCGCCGCGCGATCGCGCGCGAGGTTCATACCGCCTCCGCGCCGGGAAGGCGACCGTTCGGCGTCTTGCGCCCGCTTATCGAAGCGACACCTATAGGTTCCCGACCTGAGCGGGGGCGTGCTGCCGTTCGCGCCGCTTGGCGGCACCGTGACGACGGCGCCAACGGGGCGACGGGAGCGCGAGGAAATCGACGCGGCTGTCCCCCGCACCCGTCCAGGAGGCCCTGTTGTTCGTGCATGACGAACCTGAATCCGCGCCCAGCTCTCTTCGCTGCGACGTCCGGCACATCAGATGATGCCGCCCTCACGCCCACGGCTCGGCGCGAGCTCGCAGCGGGGGCCCTGCTCGGCGCGCTCGACGGGTATGTCCGCGAGGTCCATCGTGACCTTGCCGGCGCGAACGAGTGGGTCGACCAACATGCATCGCCACTCGGCAAGCGCGCGCACATGGAGGCGGTCCGTCGGGGCGACCTGCGCGGTGTGAAGCATGGCCGTCGAATCCTCGTCCGCCGAGCGGAATTGAATTCATTTCTGGAGCATCGTTCCGTAAAGCACCACGCGGTCAGGAGCGGTTCCGACGACGCGGCCGACGCCGCGCGCGCGGACGAAGTGGCTACGGCTCTTCTCACGCATGTCGGTCTGCGACGGCGAAAGGGGTAGGTGCATGCGCGATCCGAGTGGGCAGTTGATCTGGCGCGGGGGGCGTCCCGTTGTCCGTGTGCGTATCGGGGAGAGGCGTCCCTTCTTCCGTCTTCGGTGCGAGGACGAGCAGCAAGCACAGAAGCGCGTCGAGGTCGTCAGCGGCATCATCGTGAGCCTTCGCAGCGCCGGTAGGGAGAGTGTTGCCGAGGAGTTCGCAAAGCGCGCGGCGTCAGCGCGCTCGCACGCCGAACTCGAGGGCGTCATGATCGCGGTGCGCGCCATCTGCGAGGAACAGGTCGCCGCGCGACCGCGGTTCGACGACGCCATCACGTTCAAGCAGTTCGCCGAGAAGTGGTACACGGGCGCGCTCCACGACATGTACCCGCGCCAGGTCAAGGCGAAGAAGACGAGCGATCAAGACAAACAGTTCCTCACCAAGTGGGTGTTCCCGGAGATCGGCGATCTGCCCTTGCTCGCGGTCACGACGGAGCACTGCGAGGACGTGCTCAATTCTCTGCCGCCGGAGAAGTCCGACTTCGTGGCGAGGCACGTCGCGCAGGTGATGCGCCGGCTGTTCAAGCTCGCCGTTTACCCGGCGAAGCTGGTCAAGACGTCGCCGATCCTTCCGGGTTTCGTCCCTGCGATACGGTCGAAGAAGGCACGCACGTACCTCTACGCCGCCGAGGACCGCACCCTCCTCGGGTGCACGGACATCTACCTCGTGCTTCGGATTCTCTACGGGATGCTCGACCGCGAGGGCTTCCGCATCGAGGAGGCGCTCACGCTCGACTTCGTGGACCTCGACCTGAAGAACGGGATGATCCATCTCGATCGCAACAAGACTGACGACCCCCGCAGTTGGGCGCTCGACCCCTCCGTCGCCGAAGCACTGCGACTCTGGAAGAAGTACTTCCACCCGAAGCCGCACCCGGAATCGCGCGTGTTCGTCTACCCGGCCGAGAGCCGCGGGGCGGGCGAGCCGCTCGCCAGCGCGACCCGTGCCGAGGAACTCCGCGGGAACCTCCGCAAGGCGGGCTGCCGGCGGCACCAACTCTTCCAACGCGATGAGGAGCGGCGGCCGATCTGCATCCATGACCTCCGCGCCACGTTCATCACCATCTCGCTCGCTCAGGGCAGGACGGAGTCGTGGGTCGCGAGCCGGACCGGGCACAAGTCCTCGAAGATGATCAACGAGTACCGACGGCAGGCTCAGTGCCACGCCGAGGTGGTCATGGGCGCCCTGGCCCCCCTCGTGGAGGTGATCCCCGAGTTCGCCGCGGTGAGCGCGAACCTTCGAAGGGACTCGGCGCAGGCCGCCGAATAGCGGCAGCGAGGGATCGCGAAGCACACCGCTCGCTCCGCAAGCTTCGATTTCCCGTGTCGCCGGTGCGTGGCGGTCCGACGTTCTAACCCGGTGGAGCAACCGCGCAGCCCATGGCCAACCGGACGAGAGCCGGCCCCATGGCGGCAAGCGGAAGAATCCAGTCAGCAGCTCCCGATGCGATCGCGGCAAGGGGCATCGACGGAGTCAAGGCCGTCTCCGGGCTCTGAACGAGAGTCGCCCCGCCGTGACGTTTCACATCGGCGATGCCCTTTGCTCCATCGAAGAGACCGCCGCTCAGAACCACTCCGATGGTACGCGGACCGAAGACCGTCGCAGCCGAGGATAGAAGGACGTCCCCCGCAGGGCGTGCGTGGTTCACCTTCGGCCCATGCGAGAAGCCAAACCTTTCGTTCGGCTGCACGATCAGATGTGAACCACCCGGCGCCAGGTAAAGCCATCCCTTGCGGAGTGGTTCGTCTTGCTCCGCCTCCTTCACGTGCAAGCACGTCTTTCTTTGAAGGAGCTCGAGAAGAGGGGCGAGATGCGCATCCCCCCGATGGATGACCAGCGCGATTGCGAGAGGGAACGAGGCGGGGAGGGTCCGCGCGATCGTGGAAAACGCTTCATAGCCGCCGGCGGACGCGACAACTGCGGCGAGAGAGAACGGCTGCTCCATCATCCTTCTTCTGGCCGAGAGGAGGAGGGGTCGGTCACAGCCCATCGCATCCAGGATCTCATCCGGCGTCAACGCCCACCGACCAACTCGGCATGGCGCACCGCTCCGCCGCAGGCGGCCGAGTAGCCGCGCGCGTGAAGGAACTTCAGCGTCCCTGGACGACCTTGTAGTCGGCCGGGTTCAGCGTCGAGGCGACGACGGCGGACGCGAACCTCCCCCGGACCGGGGATGGGCGGGGGGCGTCGACCTGCGCGAGGGTTTCGATCGGGCCGTACGCGGGGGACGGCAATGGCTCTCATGCCTCGACGACGAGTGAGAGCCCCGAAAGGATGCGGAGGACCCCGAGGGGGCCGCCATTTCGCAGCGATCCGCGCTCCTAGATCGCCCCACGCAGAAAATCGGGGATGGGACTCCCGATGGCGACGAGATACCGCGCCATCGTCCCGACGACGTGTCGCACGGCGGGGCGTGCCGTCATCCGGTCGCGCCACGCCAGCAGGCGTGGCGTTTCCTCAGTCATGGGCGCCCCCTTTCGCGCGCCGAAGAGCTGCGCCATGTAGAACGCGATGTCCGCGAACGAATAGGCCCCGGCGAGAAATGCGCCGCCCTGCAGCGTCTCCTCCATCTCGCGATAAATCCTTGCGGCCCCGTCGCGTGCGGTCGCTGCCGCCGGGTCGTCGGGCGTCTCCTCGAGATTCATCAGACGGATGACGTGCGGGAAGTAAACCTCGTCCGAGCAGTGCTCGAGGAGCCGGGCCCGTGCGCGCGCGATCGGCTGGCGCGGCCACAACGCAGGCTCCGGCTTGCGATCCTCCAGGTACTCGAAAATCTGTGTCGAATCGAACAGTGCGAGGTCGCCGTCGACCAGGACGGGCACCTGACGCTTGGGATTGATGCGCTCGACGTCGGGATGTCTCGGCTGGTAGCCCCGCGCGGGGTCGAAGGGCACCATGACGAGCTCGAACTCGATTTCCTTCTCGTGCGCTGCGATCTCCACCTTCGCGCCGAACATGCTGAGCGGGCCCGAGTAGATCCTCATCGCGCGACTTTACCCAACGCGGCGCCTCGCGCGAGACGCTGATCGTGGATGCGTTGTCCGAGGTGTTCCGCCTGTTGGACGGCGCAGAGAAGACGCCGCATATGCGAGAGCTGTGGGCGCAGGCTCGTTTCTACGATCAGGCGGTGAAGCACTGGACGACGGTGCCGCCAACGTTCGCGCAGCTCGATGCCATGTTCGATCTCGTCGTGGAGCTTCACGGCAAGACGATCGCGTCGCAACGAACGAGGTCGGACTTTGAAGTCCCCCGAACCGTCGCCGCTCGGGGTCGCCGCCGATGACCGCCCACGCGCGCCATCCGTCACGCTCTGCGCGGCCTTCCAGTGGCTCACAGGAGACGAGACGAGCTTCTACGCAAGGATCGGCGTAGGGCTCTAAGTGTGGCGGCCCGACTTAGCTGGCGAACATGAACCCCAGCATCGCCGGCCGTCCAGCATGCCTTCTGATCGTGGACGACAACCGCGAGAACACCGAGGTGCTGGCCGTCGTCCTCACTTGGGAGGGCTTTGTCTGCGTGACCGCCGCCAGCGGCAACGAGGCGCTCGCGATCGTTGGGGGGGGGGGGCCCCACCCGGACCTGATCCTCCTGGACGTCATGATGCCGGGAATGAACGGTTACGACGTGACGGCTACCCTCAAGGGCGACCCCGCCACCAAGCACATTCCGATCATCTTGGTCACCGCCCTGGCTGACCTCAACGCCAAGGAGCGCGGGCGGAGTGCTGGAGCCGAGGACTTTCTCCCCAAGCCCATCAACCGTGAGGCGCTCGTGCGACAAGTCCGTCACCTCTTGCGCGAGACCTACGCCGACTACCAGGACAGGTAGAACCTCGCCGGCCTGCCCGCGAGCCGGGAGGTGCACGATCTTCAACGGCGGTGGTTGCGCTCCGAACGGTCGTCCACGGCGTCGTGATCGAGCGGATCCCGACGATCACGGCAGCGCAGGAATCGAAGCTCATGGAACGCGCCGTCAGCTTCGCGAAGGAAGTTGCCGAAGCCCGCCACCGGCTCAAGGGGTAGCGCTGCGGGACCGTCTCCGGTCCCGGCCACAGTAGCCGTCGAGCGCCCGGCGCTTGCTCGATTTCGCCGGCGTCGCTGACCTTCTGTGGCGACCTTCTTACCGACGCAGAGCCCGTTAGAAGCCCACACGATCCAGCCAAAAAACCGGCGGTTCAGCGGTCTGGAGCCGCTTAAGGGCTCGCGTATGGGCTTAAAAAGCTCTGGAGGTCACAGAATACCCGGGCTTAAGAAGCCGAATTTCCGCGTGATTCCCAGCGGAGAGAAGGGGATTCGAACCCCTGGTGAGCTTGCACCCACACCTGATTTCGAATCAATCCGGTGCGTTGCAGAACAATCTCTGAGGTCGTGAGCCATCTCCACTCGGCGCGCATCGACACCCGTGGCTACGTCGCGAGGCCGTAAAAAGGCCGTACGGGGCGCGTGCGCCGGATGGAGGCTAGCCAAACAGGGCCCCCAGCCTCCGCTTGAGGAGTTCCGTCACCTTGCGCTCGACGATCGCTTCGATCTCGGCGACGAGCCCGCCCGCGGTTCTGTTCTGGATGGCGTCGGCGCCGCCCCCATTCGTCGCCGGCGGCGATTTCGGGGGCCGTCCTGGACCGCGCTTCGCGGGCGCCCCTGCCGCCGCGGGGGCGCTGCTCCGCCTCTTCGCATGGGTCTTCGCTCGGATCGAATAGACGTAGCCGACCGAGATCTTGAGCCCGGCCTCCTTCGCCTTCTTGACGACCTCGGCGCCGGGCATTGAGGACGGCAGCGAACGGACGAACGCCGTCTTGTTCACGGGCTTCTTCGACGAGGGCTTCGGCTTGGCGGGCATGGACGGCCGCGAGCGTACACGAGTCGGTGCGTTCTTGCGCTTGGTCCAATGAACCGTGGCCGAGCACAAGGGAGGCGAGCCGGTCGCCTCCCCTCCCATGCGTCAGTCGCGGCCGAAGTGCACGTTGACGGCGATGTTTCGATCGAAGTCGTCCCACCTCGCGCTCGTGACGTTCCACGCGTCGGAGCCGACGCCGAACGCCTGCCGAACGAAGTCGGACTCGCGGAGTTGACGCTCGATCGAGGCCGGATCGATCGGCCCGCGCGCCGCCGCGACCCCAATGGCCTTCCATTGCGCGACCGAAAGGGCGATCGGCACGTCCGTAGCGAAGGCCATCTTGGCGCAAAGGCGATCCTCGAGTACCCCCCACGGAACCACGAGCCCGCGCTGGCGGAAGCTCGCGTCGGCGAGCTTCACCGCGGCCCGGTAGGCGGAGAGTGGGTCATCGGCGATCGCGCCGGCGTGTCCGCGATCTTCGATGCGAACGAGCCAGGCGCCGTCTTCGAGGAGGCGCACCCGGACGTTGAATCGGATGTGGTCGATCTGGATGGGGTAGAGGATGCCCTCCGCCCCGGCGACCTTGGGTTCATGAATTTCCATCGCGTTAGTCCTCCGATAAGCAAACTCAGAAGCATCACGGTCAGCCGGCCCGCGATCCTGAGGAACCGCAGGCCCGCCGCGGGCGAGGTCAGGCGACCCGCGCGCGGAGCCTGTAGACGTCGCTGAACACCTGCCGATCGAGGTAGTGGCCGACTTCGTCGCGAATGTCCACGTGCCAGGTGAGCTCGACCCCTGTGCCTTGCCTCAGCCAAAAGCCGAGGAATCGGTCGCCAAGGATTGCCGCGACGTCGGCGGGCATGGCGACGTCGAATCGGTCCTGGTCGGACTTCGCGTAGCAGAGCTGGCGTCCCTGGCCCACCACGGTGCCGGTCATCGCGACCACGGTCCACTCGATGAAGGTCGCCACGTTCCGGCGCTCGAAGGCGTGGGCGCGCACTGACGCTGCCCATCGCCCAGGGATCGACTCGATCCCGACGGCGTAGGCGAAGCCGGTCGGAGTCTCGTACTGCGACAGAAGGATCGGGAGCGTCCCTTGCTCGCACCTAGAGATGAGCTGCGGGCGAGGGTGACTCGGGTAGCGCTGCGCGATGAGGCCATCGGCACGCTCAAACGCCGAGAGGTCCGAGATGAAGTAGTTGTCTCCAATGAGGAGGTCGCCAGGCGAGGTGCGCAAGGCCGCGAGCCACGCGCACGTGAAAACGCCGCCGCGAAGCTTGGGGTCCTCGCGCGACACCTGGTCCGGCCCGACGGCTGCGAAGATTCTCAGCCCCGGACAGGCCCGCTCGAGCGCATCGAGCCAGGCCGCGTCGAGCACCTCGCCGCCGAAGCCGGCGATGCGCTCGTTGAAGAGGCGCGCCGCAGCTCCAGCGAAGCAAGCGTCCAACACGAGAACCTTGTGGGGCGTCGCGATCTCGCGGAGGTACGAGGCGAGCTCCGCGTAGGTAAGCTCGCCGTTCGCGAGGAGAATCCCTCGCGGGGAGCCGTGGCCCGAGAAGAAAATCGTCAACTGGTGCGCCGGCGGAAACCAGCGCAAGTAGTCGAGCCGCGCGAGCACCGCCTCGCGGGTCGCTGCAGCCCCGAGGAGCAGTTCGGCGTCGTTCTTCACCGACCCTCGGCTGCTCGTCAGAAGGTCGCGCACACGCGTCGCGTCGGCCTCGGCGAAGGAAAGGGCGCGCGCCCTCGGCCCGACGTTAACCCCAAGAGAAAGAAGACGATGACCCACGACGAAGCTCCTCCTCGTCAAGCGTGACGACCCCGCTGGTCGCGGTCAAGGCCGCGAAGTTGATTCCTCCGACGAACAACGAAGCTTCGGCACACAAGCGTCTCACGCCGTCGACGAGTCAGCCTTCGCTCGACCGCGGACGATCGCTCGGCGCGTTCAGCCGCCATCTCCGGCCGACGTCCTCAGCACAAACTCCGAAGCGGGGCCGCCGCGGATCTGCACGCGCACCTCGCTCGCTTTGCGACCGCGCACGGCGCGAGGGGGCTGGGCGTTGGTGAGGAGGACCGTTCCGACGGGGTACTCGAGGAGGCTGCCAAAGACCGTGTCCGTATCGTTGCGCCCCTTTACCCGAAGCTCGAAGTCACCCAGGTCGGTCTTCTTGAGGACGTTCGGATCCATCTGATCCTTGTCGAAGTTGATGGTGATGACCGTGCGCCGTCCTGAGCCTCGATGCTCGCCGGTCGTGACGAGCGCATGGATCCGGTTCACGTTGATGACGTCCTCGTCGCAGACCATCTGCCGAAAGACGAGCGGGCGACCGAGCGCGGCCATGATCTCACGCGCCTTCCGAAGGGTCTCGACGGCGCGCGCGAATGCTTCGGCGCCCTCCCGCTCGGGAAGGTCGAAGCGCGGCCACGGGAGGTTCTGCCCCGGAAGATGCACGGTCATGTCGGCCGCGATCGCGTCGCCAAGCATCGACGAGAACGCGCGAATGTTCTCAAAGTGCGGAAGCGTGCGGACGTCTCGACCGCGCCATGCGTCGAGCGAAAGCGAGAAGCTCGCGCGGATGTTCGGTGCGCCCGTGGCATCGGGGGGCATCGCGCTGAGCGAGAAGGTGAAGAGCTCTCCGGGCAGGGCGCACTCGAGGCGGAACCCCTCAAGGCCGCGGACGAAGGTCGCCGGTACGTTGACGAGCTCGGCGCGTGCGCCGCTGCGTCCTTGGAGCGACAAGCTCACCGTGCAGGCGAAGTCGGTGCCAACCCGGACCTCGGAGGTACGGGTCGTGAGGTGCTCCCAGAGCGGCATTCCCCGGACCAGGAGCTCTCCCGGCGCGAGGGTGACGCGCTCGCCGGTGACGAAGGCGCGCACCTTCTCCGCACTGACGTTTTCGTTGAGCCCAAGGTGAAAACTCACGGGTTCGAGGGGGGTGAGGGTCACGCGCTGCGTGTGCAGATCGGCCGTGATCGTCGCAAGGAAGCGGCGATCGATGGATTGCAGGCGCTCCTGCTCGGCGGCGAGAGCTCCCTCGATGGCGGCCGGGCGGCGGGTCGCGTTGTAGCGATGGGCCTCCGCGAGAGCTGCGCGCAGCCGCGGGGTCTCGTCCACGCGGTCGTCCCGATGGAGGGCGATGGTTACTGACTCCTGGTCGCGCCACCCAGTGCCCTTGAGCGCCTCAAGCGCGTAGCGCTGAAGAAAGACGAAGTAGGCGACGTTAGCCTCGACGTCGACAACGACAAGGAAGACGGGGAGAACCTCCGCGTCTACGTACGTGGCAAGGGCGCGCGTTGCGAGCGAGAACCGGATCTCCCCGCCGACGATAACGAGGTGCGTGGTTCCCTTGAGCTGAACGGCCGTACGCAACGCCACGGGTTGCTGCGCCTCGAAGACCTCGAGCTGGTAGTCGATCCCGTAGTCGGGCTCGTGCAGCGGGCGCGCGACCCAAGCAGGGGGGAGCGCCGCTTCGAAGATCCGCTGCGCGCGCGTGTCGATTTCGTGCTGCGAGACGCGCGCGAGGAGCGGCGGCTTGGGCTTCCGCGATGCGCGGCTGTGTGCGGTCATGCTCGGCCTGGACGGGGAATTTCACAGAAAAGCATGGCAGGGGTGGCTACCAGTGCAGCGTCTCGTCGAGTTCGATCAACTTCCCCCCTCGCGGTTGGACAAAGACGCGGACGATGCGCGGCTCGCGGCTGCTCGCGCCGAAGATGAACATCAGCGGTTCGGGGCAGTTGTATTTCGGCGACCAGGAGATCCCCACCATCTGCTCGACATCGTCGGGGCTTGGCTCCACGTGCTTGGCAGGGTGGTAGTGCCATTCGCCGAGGTAGTACTCCCGGCTCGGCTTCGACCACAGCGAGCGCATCCAACCCGCAAGGTTCTTCGTGCCGCGCTGAAACCACGTGCGGCCAGCACGGGAGTCCGGCGGCGGACCGCTCGCCTCGGTGATGATCGCGACCGCCAGCGCATCGTCATACTTCCCAGCGAGCACACCCCCGCTCTCGTTCGGGTGCGCCGCGCGGATGTGTTTCTCGATTGCGTCGCAGGCGCCCGGCGGCATGGTGGCCGCGAAGCGCGCGTCGACGGAGGCCCACCGACGTTCGCGCTTCACGTGGGCGCTCCGACGCGGACGAGTCCGGCGAACTCGCCGGTAGCCCCGGGTCGCTCCTCGAACACGGTCAATGCGGGCGCCCCGTCGCCGGGGCGGCCCGCCTGCTCGTGCAGGAGCCGCACGGCAGTGGCCGTCGCGATCGCGACCTGGTCCATGCGAGCCGGGAAGAGCGGATGCCAGCACCCAATCCCCTGCCGCGGTAGCTTCGCCTCGCTCATCGCCTGGGTCTCGCTCGGGACCCACGGCTCGAATAGTTCGCCGAACGCACTGGCTGGAAATCGATCAGCCCGCGCGTGGAAAAAGAAGAGACGCCGTCCGAGCAGGCCGAGCGAGACCGAGTACCAGTCGATCGCGCGGGGCAGCGGCCCGACCGAAGCGAGCGTCTCGAGGACGGCGTTCGCGCCCGTGCAGTCGATCACAACGTCGGCGCTCTTGAGGTCGATGTCGAACTGCTTGCGGGCGCCGCGCAGCGTCTGCGGCACCCCGGTGATGCGCAGGGAGGGCGAGAGCGCAGCGAGCCGCTCGGCCAAGGCCGTCACCTTGGGCTCGTCCACGTCCATGAGCGTGAGCGTATGGCGACAGACATTGCCCGCGTCGAAGTTCTCGCCATCGTAGACCGTGAGGTGCTGGACGCCGCCGCGGACGAGGTACTCGGCAAGGAGCGAGCCCACGGCGCCGCCTCCGACAAGCAGTACGCGCGTGCGCGTGAGCCCGGCGGCGAGCACGCCCCGGGCACGGAGGCGATGCTCAGCGAGATTCTCGCTGGCGCGCCAGACGATCGGCTGCGCGTCGCGAAACGAGGTCGCCCGATCGTAGGTCCAAAGGCTTCGGATGCGCCCGCCCGGCGGCGGCGACGTCCGTGGCCGGTGCCGGCGGCCTCCGCGCGGTCTCCCGCGCACGGGCGTCTGTCCGTCCCAGCACTCGAGTTCGAGCGCGAGCCAGTTCATCTCCGCCAGGGGCCCCTCCACCTCCGACGGCATGGGATGGCCAATCAAGAGGAGGGACTCGGGTTCGTGACGCATGACCCGGAGCGCGCGTGGGAGGAGCTCGTCGAGGTCCGCGCCGGCGCTACGCACCGCGTCCCGCAGCTCCCCCCACGTCGAGGGCGCACCCCACGGCGGGACCGCCGGGAAGTCCGGGAGCAGGAACCACGCGCCGCGATACACGAACGCTTTCTCGGGCAGCCAACTCCCCCACTTCCCCGCGCCCGCCACGGCGCCGCCAGCGGTGACGAAGCGGCGCACGACGATCCAGTCGCCTATTGGAGACCAGTCGAACGTGCCGCATCGCGCATGGGGCACGCCGCTCCACGCCTCGAACGATGCGGCGTCCTCCTGAAAGGCGACGACACGGGCGCCCTCCGGAGCCGTCGGGAGCGCGGGCAGCTCGAACGGATCACGCGCCGACACCAGGGTCCCGGTCGCCGCGCGCCGGCACCAGGCGACAAGGCGCTCGGCGTGCCAGGCGAGACGCCCGTCGGCATCGGTGGGCTCCTCCGTCTTGCCGGCGCTCCGGTCGAGCGTTGCGAGGGTGGAGTCGAGACAGGGCGCTCCGGTCCGCCAAGGACGCTCGTTGGGGCTAAGGGCGTTGCGTGCTTGGTGAGGGAAGGTCGCGACGATGCCGCCCTCGCGCGCGGGATAGACCTTCACGCTCCCCTGCGGGTAGTCGTTCTCCAGCACCACAAACCACTGCGTGTTCGCGGGGAGGTTGGGCGACGAGACGTCGAGGCGGACCTCGACGCGCAGAAGCCATCGCCCAAGGCCCTCCTCGTCACGCCACGCGAGGTCGTCGCGCAGCCGAAGCTCGGGCACACCGTCGAGCGCGCGACGCCCGCGCAGCAGCTCGCTCGACGGCACCCGATCGGTCACGCGAAGCGCTGGGCGCCCGGGACGGAGACCTTGTCGCGCGGCGAGAAGCCGCCCTTGACTCCGCCGCCCGACGGCGGGGCGGGAAACTTGGAGCCGAAGAGATCGCGCCAGAGGCCGACGCTCTCATCGAGCTCCTTGGAGGCTCGCGCCTCCTTCGCCGTCTCGGCAGCCTTCACCATGGCGTCGTAGAGTGTCGCGAACGAATCTCGATCGATGCGCTTGAGGACGTTGTGCGACGGGACGCCGTAGTCGGGCAATTGCGGGACGCCGTTGGCGGCGCGGATCCACTTGAACTTCTCCACCGCGCCCTCGAGCGTCTTCGCGACCCCCTCGGCGACAGTTTCAATCCCGTCGGGGCAGCACTCGCCGATAATGCGCTCGAGCGGGAAGCCCTTCGGGTGCTTGAGCTTGGGGAGCGTTTCGTTTCGCCACCACTTGAGCGCCTTGACGACGTTGACGAAGTGGCCGTCGCATCGGGCGTTCTTGTCGCGGGTCCACTGCAGCTGCTTCAGCGGGTGAGTGGGTTCCCAAGTACCGGCCTCCGCGTCGGGGATGAGAAGCGGGTCGGCTTTCCATTCAGGCTCGGCGCGGGCGCTCGCCAGGATCGTCTTCGCGTCGGCGCGCCCGGCGCGCGCCGATTCGCCCAGCCAGAGGCGGTTCAGGCGCCAGTCGGCCGCCTCCTCGAGATCCTCGTCGTCGGTGACGCTGTCGGACTCCAGGATGCCGAACTCCGCTTCGCTCGGCGCGGCAGTCGGGACGAGATCGAGGTCGACGGCGTCGAGCTCGATGCCGATCGACCGCCCTTGCGGGCGGCATTTGCCCTCGTAGTGCTTCTTCGCGAAGGTGTGGAACAGCTCGAGCACCTGCGCCGGTATGTATTCCTGCTGGTGCAGCGCGGTGACGACGATGATGTCGACGTCGGGGCGCTTGTCGCCTTGGGGTTGGACGGCGGTGGCGCGGCGGTAGCTGCCCTGGAGGAAGGTGCTGACGATGCAGTCCTTGAGCGGAGCGTAGTCGGAGAGGCGAGCACGCAGGACGCGATGACCGTTCTTGTAGCCGCTCCGTTGCGTCGACGTGGGGCGGATGTCTTGCAGGAAATCGTTGAAATAACTCGGAACGTCCATGGCGATGATTCCTCCCTAGGGCTTCAGGGCAGCTCGAGGCTCTTCGTGTATGAGCCCCCGCGTGTTCCCTCAAAATCGAATTCGTAGAGCGTGATGGCGCCGAGGCGGCGCGCCCGCTGACCGAAGAAGAAGAGAAGAGCGTTCGGCGCCGCCGCGAACACGTGCAAGCGGCCCTTGGCCGGCAGACTCTTTCGCAGGTCGAAGATCGCGTTCTGTAGCGCGTCGGCCAGGGCGACGGCGTGGTCGGCGCCTTGGACGCTCCGCTGCCCGATGCCGCCTGCGGGTCGGGCGTGCAGGATGGCGCGCGCGGGCAACGGGGACGCCTCGCGGAAGGCGGCAACGTCGCCCGCGACGTCCCGGGTGACCGACAGCGCGAGGACCACGTCCTCGGCCGCGGGATCGCCATCGTCGTTCTGCGTGGTCCACCCCGCGTCGGCGGGCGGCGCGCCCGCACCGGGCTTCCACACGACGGCGCCTTCCGGTCCCTTCTGTACGGGAAATGCCGTCACGCCCCCTTTCGGATCGAGCTCGTAGCCAGCGAGAAACGCCAGCGTCTGGTGGCAGTCTAGGAGCAGCTCGTGGGGCTCGCGTCGGAGGCGCTCCATGTTGCCGGCGAGAAAGCCGGTGACTGTCGGCCGGACCGCGGCGGTCCAGCTGTCTGCGGTGCGCGGCGCGCGCCCATCGAAGTCCTTCGCCACGCACACGAAGGCGTCGGTCTCGGCTTCCATCGACTCTGCACAGCGGAGAAAGGAGCGGACGCCGAGGCGCGGCTTGCGGGGCGGGGGCGCGTCGGCAAGGAGCCGTTCACGGACGCACAGCTCCTTGAAGGTGTCCGGCGTGAAGTCGTTCGTGCCGTTCATGACGAGCTTCTGCGCCAGATCGTCGTACGGCGAGCTCGACACAGTGCGGTCGAGTGGGATCAGGCCCGCCGTGGCGAGCCGATCCGAGAGGGCGACTGCAAGGCCGGCGCGTGACAGGTAGTTCGGTACGAACCGAAGGCGGCGCGTGAAGTCGTCAAACTCCGCCTCGCTCATGCCGACGTGCGTGAACCACTGCGCGCGGATCTTGGCCAGCTCGGTGCGTCCCGTCGCCGCGAGGAGCGCGTCGCGCAGGGCCCCGTCGTTGTCGTGGATCTGGGCGCGCAGCGGATCGTCCTTGGCCCAGTCCCAGTTCGAGAGGAGCGTGAGGCGGTAGCCCTTGTGCTTCGCCTTGACGGCCTTGTACGCGTCGGCGATCCGCGCGAGGAGCGATCGCTTGCTGCCGGGCCCCGTGGCCACCAGACGATCGGTCGCGTACGCGTCGCGCTGATCGACGTGGTACTTCAGCTGGTAGTAGTCGGCCTCCACGAGTGGGCTGGCGCCTGCGACGATGCCGGGCGGCGCGTAGAAGACCGCGACGTCGTCCATGCCGCTCGCCGCGTCGCACTCGAGGATGACGCGCTCGACCTGGGAGCCGCGCACGAGCAGGAGCGAGGCCTGGTACCAGAAGAACCGGTGCTGGTAGTTGTCGCCTTCAAGGCGCGCGGCGATCGCGTGGAGCGACATTAGAGCCGCCGCCCGCGGGGGTCGGGCGCGCGTTGGACGCGCGCGCGTAGGTGGGGAAGGCAGGAGGGGCGGGAACGACCAAGGGACATCGGGGGGAACTCCAGAGCTGGGAGAGAGAGATGGACGGATAATCACCCCTGGACATCGTGCAAGTGCTGAACATTGCTTTGTTTTCTTTAATCAATGGATCCGGATGGATGCGGGGTTCGGCGACGAAACGCTCGTTGTGCACTGGGCGCGTGGGGGCCGGCTTCCACGGGTCGCGCTCTTCGCGCGCGCCCCCCCCGCGCGGTAGTCAGAGCAGCAGCGGGAGGATCATCTTCGCCGCGGTGAGCAGCGTCGGCAGCGCCTCGTTCACGACCCACGACAGCGCCTCCGCCGTTGCCGTGACGCTCGCCACTTTGCGGTTCACGAGGAGCGACTCGGTGTGCAGCAAGTCCGAGTACTGCAGCAGCTTGTCGTTCGGGAGCTGGGCGACGCTCGGCGCCGACGCGAGAAGCGCCGCCTCCTTCTGGCGGACGGCACTGAGCGCCGCGTCCAGGTCGCTTTGGGTGAGCTTGCCGACGAGGCTCGTCACGTCGCCCTCGATGCCCGCAAACTCCGGCGAGTCGAGGAAAGTCACCCAGTCCGTCGCGGTCTTGTTCGACTGCGCCTTTGTGAAAGCGTCCTTGGCGGAGATCCCAAGCTGCAGCAGTGCTTCGATCGTATCGGCGACACCCATGATCAACCTCCCCCGCCGCCGTCGGCGCCTGCCTTCTTCAAGAGCGTGTCGGCGTTTTGCTCGATGTCGGCGAGCGCGCGCATCTCGGCGGTGCAGAGCGCGTCGGCAATGCCCGGCGCGGCCCCGACGCCTGCGTCGAGGCAGCGAGCATGGAGTGCCTGCGCCGTTTCGACGTTCTTCTTGATCTGCGTCGCTTCGAGCTGGACGTCGTTCGCGGGGACGCCGCCGCAGCACGCCGCGCAAAGCGCCGTGATGACGACACCGAGGGCGACGACCCCTTTGTTTGCTTGGCTCACTTTCGTTGCTCCGTCCGCGAGCCGAGCTCGCTCTGGGATCCCTGTTCTGAAACGCGCGGGCCGCGGGTCCGGAACTTCCCCCGTGACGAGCTCTTGCCGATCGATCTAACCGCTGGAGCGGATTCGTCAACTCACCCATTCACCCCAGGGATACATTTTGTGGACGGATCCGGTGAGCGGGTGTACAGGTAAGGTCAGTGTTGTGCGGCTCCGTTTCACCGACCAGGGCCTCGAGCGCCTCTACGAGGATCCCCACGCCGTCCTGCCGGGCGCGGACGTGTCGGTGACGGAGTACTTCTTCGACACCCTCGCCGTTCTTCGGGCGGCACGCAGCCTCGCAGATTTCTCGGAGCTCAGGGCGTTCGCTGCCTTGCCCATCGACGGGCAGCCCGGCGAACGCCGAGAGATTGCCCTCGGCGAAGGTTGGAAACTCGTCTTCTCCGTTCAGGCGGACGGCGACGAGGGCGCTACCGCGACCATCGAATCAGTTCGGCGAGCCACCCGCCCGGCGCGGAGATCAGGATGAAGGAGCGTATTCCAGCGCAGCTGAGACCCCCGGGCGCCATCCTAAAGCGAGAGCTCGCAACAAGGGGTTGGACGCAGAAGGATCTCGCTCAGATCCTCGGGCGTCCACCCCAGGTGATCACCGAGATCATCCGAGGCACGAAGCAGATCACGCCGGACACGGCGCTCGAACTCGGAGCGGCTTTCGGCAATGCCCCTAGCCTATGGAGCAATCTCGAGACCGAGTACCGACTGCACTTGGCGCGCACTAGACATGCGAGCGGATCTTCGATCGAACGTCGCGCCAAGATTTTTCAGCGCCTACCCATCGCCGAGCTCGTGCGGCGAGGGTGGATTAACGGCAGTTCGAACGTTGATGAGCTCGAGCGCCAAGTTTGCAGCTTTCTCGACGTCGAGTCGATCGACGAGGACCGCCCAGCGCTTGTGAGCTATCGGCGTTCGACTGACGCCGACGACGTGATTGCGGCGCAGCACGCGTGGGTGCGACGCATCGAGATTGTGGCGGGCAAGCAGCGGCTGAAGGCGACATTCTCGGTCGACAAACTTCGCGCGGGACTCGGCTCCGTTCGCGCGCTGGCTCACGCCGAGGAGGACGTTGCGAAGGTTCCCGCTCTACTTAATAGTCTCGGTATTCGGTTCGTAGTCGTCACTCACCTTCCACGAACCAAGGTTGACGGTGCGGCCGCTTACGGGTCCGACGGACCAATCGTCGCCGTGTCGCTCCGCTACAATCGCATTGACTGGTTTTGGTTCACACTGATGCACGAGCTGGCGCATCTTGCGCTGTCTCACAAGAATGGGCATCTCGACATCTTCGAGGCAGAACCAGCCGCCGATGACGATGAGCGGGAGGCCAATCAGTACGCTGGCGAGGCACTTCTCCGGCGAGCGGCTGTCGATGCCTTCCTACGCACCCATCGGCGCTCGCTGTCGAAAGAGGCCATCGAAGGGTTCGCGAAGAGCGAAAAACTCCACCCCGGGATCGTCGTCGGACGCCTCCACTTCGAAAGGATCCTTCCGTTCTCTCACCATCGTAGCTACCTGGTGAAGGTCGCTCACTACCTGCAACCGTGGACCGATCCGGCATAGTTCCGCGCAGATCGCGCGGCGGAGCCAGCAGTCCCGCTAGCGGAAGAAGTTCGCGAACCAGCTGACGATCGCGTGAACTACTGGTCCCACGATGCGCCGCAGTGCCATGGAGAGCCACGCCACGATCGAGCGTTTCAATCCGCTGTTGGACAGCCAGTTGGCGCAGGCGTGCCAGTTCGAGTCGAGCCGTCGAATCGTACATCGTCATGGCGGAGTCTCCGTGGTTACCGTGGTTTCTGGAACAAGCGAGTTGAAGTCCGCGCATCGCGCATTCTCCTTGAGGATCCACCGCCGCTCGTCGTCGCAGGCGAGAAGCAGCGCCTCCAAGAGGAGCTCCAGGTTGAAGAAGCGCAGCGCCGAATAGGCGACGATCTGGCGGTCTGGGAGGCGCCGCGTCGCCTGACGAAGCTTCGTCTGCACATCGTTGCGGCGCTCCGCGATCGTCTGTTCCTGCTCGACCGACGGTTGATTGACGCTGAGGTCCCACGCGCCTGGCTGCAGCAGATCCACTTGATTGAGGGCGACCACGAGGCGCCGAGGATTGAGGATCTTCCTCCGAATCAGGCGACGAAGCGCCGCCTGGACGTGCGTCATCGCACGATTGTCCGCCTTGAGGATCCAGAGGACGACATCGACTCCCGGGAGGACGCGTGCGTAGGTCTCCTCGTGCCGCTTGTCAGCTTCGAGATCCTCCCCGAGACCCGGAAGATCGATCACGCGGAGGCGGCGTCCCTCAGCGATGTCGAGCTCGGTCTCGAGCTGCGTGCACGCGCGCGAATGGCTCACCGGGAGGCCCTCCGCGAAGAGCGCGTTGATCGTCGATGACTTGCCCACGCCGGTCTCGCCGATCATGGCGATACGGGGCACTCGCCCGAGCTCCTCGTCGAGCGCGTGCTCGAGGCGCGCCCGATCGGTCGCCGAGAGCAGCTCGCGCGGGGCGCCGATTCGGAGAGCGTGTCGGAGTCGATCGACCATGTTCATGTGCCCTCGGCCTTCGCCGCGCTCTTCCTCTTCGCTCGGGGACTGACCTCGCCGTCGGCCGGCGGGGCGGGGCCGGGCTCCTTTTGATCGCGGCGGAGGTATTGATCGACCGTCACGACGGTTCCAACCGCCGCGATCCCGGCGAGAAACGCCGTCAGCGACGCTGTCTTGTTCGTGGACTGGGCCAGCCGCTTGAGTTCATCGAGCTGCGCGTTGACGCGCGACACCTCCGCGGCCGCCGTCTCAAGGCCTTGCCGATGCGCCTCCAGATCCTTGCGCAGTCTCGCGTTCTCGCTTTCGAGCTTCGCGATGGTCGCCTCGCTCTCGGCTTGGGCTCGCTGCGCCGCGTCGGCTTCTGCTCGCCCCTTGCGGAGCCGATCGCCAAGCTCCTTGTTCTCGACCTGCAGGTCGTGGGCTCTGGTCTCCGCGTCGTTCGCTCGGCGCTCGAAAGCGTGCACCGTCGCGATCGCATGCTGGTACTGCTCGAGGCTGATGTAGTCGGGGCCGGTCCGGGCGCGTTCCGCAGCGCTCGTTCCTTCGACCAGGTCTTCGACTGTTACGCCCAGCGAAGTGGCGATGAGATCGAGCGTCTCCCGCGTGGGCTGGCGCTCGCCGCGGAGCAGGCGCGAAATGGTGGAAGGCTCGAGGCCGGACAGCTTGGCGAGCCAAGCTTGCGCCCCCTCAGCCTTCCGCGCTGCGAGCAGCTCACCCAGGCGGTCGGCAAAGGAAACCGCGGCAGCCACACGTGAAGGCTACGTTGCGCATGTCAAAGTTGCAAGGCCTAGCGTCGTGCGCAGTAAGTTGCCAGCGTCAACTGACTGGCAACCTAGCCTTATGTGACCGTTCTTTCTGCGACCTGCAGCGAACCGGCCCGACCCGCACTGGGGAGTGTCTTCTGCTCTAGGGCGCTCAGCTGCCTTGCCCTCGGCTCGTCGCCTTCTTGGCGGCTAATTCGTCCGAGGTAATGGAAGACCTTTGCCTTCAACTCGGGCTCCACACCTCTTCGAAGTAGTTCGTGGAAGGTTTGCTTCGCGCGGCTCCGATCATGGGCTTCGAGGGCAAGCACCGCCGTATCGAACAGCACCTGCGGCGACGAGGAGTCGAGACTTCTCGCGAGCGCAATCTGCTGAAGTGCCTCAGCCAGATCGCCGGTCGCCGCGAGTGCGTGGGCGAGTCGTTGATAAAACGGGACGAGGCGGCGCGTCCTCTGCCCCCCGAAGGAAGCGATGGCACGCTCCAGTACGTCGCGCGCGCGCGCGTAGTCGCGAGTTGTCACGTAGGCGTCGGCCAACGCAATCGCGAGGTCGTGATCTTCGGGCCGAAGCCCCCTTGCGCGCTTCAGCAGAGCAATGGCTTCGGCGAATCGCTGTCGCTTCGAATCCTCAATCTCCGCAGCGCGCTTCAGAAACGCGACGGCAGACGATGAGGACCCTCGAGTGATCTCTAGGTCCGCCCGGTCTTGCAGGGCCTTCGAGAGTTCCTCCCACTGACCTGCCGCCTGAAGCTCCTCGATGCGTAGCGCCCAATCGTCAAACGATGCGCGGTCGCCTTCATCTCGGTCGGGAATCGAGCCATCCGCCGCCACTGACACCGGAGGCGGCAGGACGCTTTCGTCTATCGGAAGGACAGAAGCCGCCGGTTCCGCTGCGGCGGCGACGAGGGATTCCGGCTCGATGACCAGATCACCCTCGCGCGCCGCCGCTTCGGTCGTTTCGACGGTGGGTTCGGTGGCGATTGCGCTCTCCGCTCGCGCAAGCGCCTTGCGCCCGGCGAGCGAAAGGCGATGCATTCGCACACGTCCGTCGGACGAGGGCGATGGGGGAGGTGCCCACTGCTCGACGAGCCCACGCGTACGAAGCGTGGTGAGGCAGCGCGAGATCGACGAGAGATCCTTTCCAAGGTCTCGTGCAATCTCGCCGACCTGTGCCGGCGCCTGACGCAGGCGGCGCGCAACGGCACGCTGCAAACTCGCCGTCAGCGCGGGCGATCCAGCGCTGAGGTCCTCGTCCGCTTGAGCGCGAGACGCGATCTCAAAGCCGTCGAGCACGTCCGCAAGGGCGTGTCGATACCCCTTCCGATAGTCGTCGCCGAGTGCGTCGACCGACCGTGCGAGCACGGTTCGAAACTGACGAAGCTCATCGATGCTCGCGCTTCGGAGCTCGCTGCCCGCACGCAGTGCGATCTCGCGGTCCGTGTGACGCGCCGGCTCCGCCCGCAGTCGCTCCAGAAACTGTTCGAGGTGGCTCACCCGCCTATCATGAAGCCGGTGGTGTCATTGTCAACAAGTACGTCAACCAATTCGTCAACCAAATGGTGCGGCAGCCGGCACGCCGGCGCAAGTCACGCGGGCGAGGCGTCCGTTCGTCGCAAAAAAGCCGTATGGATTCGTGTTCTTATCGGGAACAGTCGCGAGGAGTGCGAGCGCGTCCGACTCCCCGAGCGCCCAGCTGGCCGCGGCGCCCTCGGCGGCCGTTGCCGGGCCGAAGTGGGGCAGTAGCAAGAGATCGGTTCCAAGTTCCGCGAGGGCTGAAGCGAGCGCTGGCGTCAGTTCGTCCCCGAAGACCACCGCGATCGTCCCGCCGGCGGTGGCCGCTAGGCGAATGGATCGACGACCCCCGCTCGACGCAAGGTGTTCCTCGTCGTGACCGGCCATCTGAAGCCGGCACCGACGCTTGCCTGCCGTGAGCAAGAGCTGCCCGGCACCGTGCGCATCCCACCACGCCTGCACTTCGTCTGCCGCGCTCGCGGGCACGCTCGCCTCCGGAAACAGTAGGAGCTCGGCTCGTGCGGTCGAAGCAGCTGCGAGTGCTCCGCGAAGGCGCCCCACGTGCGTCGCGACATCGCGCGGTTCCTTCCCGGCGTCGAAGTCGGCGACGTCGCGGGCAACGACCCCAGCGAAGCTCCGGAGCGCTGCGGGCGTCGTCGCTACGAGAGAATGCCTTCGCACAGTGATGTGAACGTCGAGCGCCGCCGACGGCGCCACGTGCAGGTACCGCGTATCGATGGCGCCGATCGGCCGCGTCAGGAGGCGCGCGCGCGCTGTCACGAACAGCCCGCGAGAAGCGACCTGGATGGGCTGGGCGCGTGCCGCCACGAGCATCTCTCCGCGCATGGCGTCGAGCTGTCGAAAGATGGCGCGAGCAACGATGGCGGCGTCGCAGCGGTACCCCTCGATGCTGTTCACGCATGCTTCGAGCTTCGCGAGGTCCACTACCGCGTCGTCGGGGTCGTCGAATGCCGCAGCGGCAAGCTCCTCGAGCTGCGTGTAGTCGGCCTCCTGATCTGGTCGGGGCGCGGCCTCGGCTTCCCATCGGCCCAAGAAGAGAGCGAGCGCCTCCGCCAGGTCCCAACGGTGGTTTGATCTCCGGATGGCTTGGCGTAGCTCCGTGCGCCTCTGAGTGTCCGGCTTTGGCGCGAGCACAACGCCCGAGACGGGCACGTCGGTGAGGTCGACGTGCGGGGTGGACCAGCGACCCTCAACGGCCACGCGCCAGGCGTCGCCGGCGGCGAATCCCTCGAACGCCTTTCTGCGGCCGTTCCGCACGATCAGGTGCGTGAACTGATGCGCTGCCCCTCCCACCCGCACTTCGTACCCGCCTCCCGCTGTGCGAATCTCTTTTGGGTCGAACTCTCCGACTGCGAGCCGGGTCTTCGGGTCGGATACGAAGAGGCGCGCCGCGAGCAGCCGATTGAGCAAGAAGCTCCCGGAGGCCCAGTCCGCGCGCCGCGTGATGAGAATGGCTTCGCTGTCGGGGCGGAGCTGGTCGCGCAGGCGCGCGTCGAGCTCCGCCATAGGCTCCGCAAGGGTCTTGGTCCAGATGCGCGCCTCGTCCTCTGGTGAAAGCTTGGCGCGCTCGATTTCGAGCTGAACCTGCCGGAGTCGCGCGCGAATCTCTTTCACATCGGGCGCGGCGTTCGGAAGGAGCCGATCCACCAACGTCTCCTGCGACATGTTCTTCAGGCGAACCCGTAGGAGATCGATCAAGCCGCCATCGCCGGCGCCGGAGATCAGGTACTTGCGCGTTCCTCCCTCCACGCCGGCGCTTCCGTGGTCGTCGTCGCGCCAGTAGGAGCGCACGTCGCGCCTCCATAGAAGCCGGAGGACCTCGTCGTGTGGGGCGCCAGCTGTCGGCGCGTCCAAGTCCCTTTCCCACCCGAACCCGACGGCGAGGGCGACCGCATCGGCGTCAATGGGGCCACCGGGCGTGCAGCTGACGCGCACGCGAGATCCAGGGGTGAAGTCGGTCACCGACGTTGCGGTGTGCACCATGATCCCGAAGCGCTGCTGCGCGCGCGCGAACTCCTCCGCCATTCGATCCGCGACCGACCGAGCCGAACCTGCTGGCCAGTCCAAAATCGGGAGTCCCGCATCCTCGGCCTCCCACCCGTCCGCCGGCCAATCGTAGAGGTGGGGATGAAGGAGTCGCTGTTCGCAGCCGCTCAGGATCGGGAGGAGGCCGTGGTGCTTCTCGATGACGACAACCTTGGCCCCGCGCTCCGCGGCTCTCACCGCGGCGGTGAGGCCCGCCGCGCCGCCGCCGACGACCGCGAACACCTGCCCTGCACGTAGCGTGTTCGTTGCGAACAGCGCCTCGACCAAGTTGAGCGCTCTGACCTGCTGCGAGCGGACGGAGAGACGCTTCTCGAGTGAGCCGAGGGTGTAGACCCCCGCCACAACTTGGGTGGCAGTCAGAAAATCGAGGTGACCGAGTGGCATGGCAAGGCTCTTGGTGAAGTGATCAGGTGGAACGCCGAGTCGCAGTACGGTGCGGCGCCACCACGCGCGCACGTCTTTCCAAGCGTCGTGAATCCGGCAGCCGGCGGCATGAAGGCTCGATCGGAGGCGAGTGGCCAACGAATCGCCGGGCGGCCGACGCTTCACGGCGCGCGCATCTCCATCCGGTCACCCTACCTCCGTTGGGGCGCCGACCGCCCGCGTGGACGCCGTCCCCTACGGAATTCCGCGCCAAGCGTGCTCTCGGCGGTCCGGGAGATACGTCGTCTACGGCTTCGTTCGTCATGGAAACGCGAACACCCGGGGTTGCCTCGGGCCGAGTCAAGCATGTCGTGTCTCGTAGGCGAAGCGTTCGATGAGGAGCGCCGTCGAGCCCGGCTTGTGCCGCGGCGGCGTTTCGAACTTGCCCCTCACCACGCGGTGGCGCCGTCGGAGCACTCCGCGGCGTCCCCCCGACGCTCGCGCGTACCGGGCGGGCACCGTCGGGTCGATCAGCTCGGGGCGCGCCCTCGTTGGTGTTCAGTGCGACGCTGCAAGCTCACGAAAGGAATCAGGGTCGAACGGCCGGGATTCTCCAAAAGCGGCCGTTGGCGCCACCCCGCCCCGGCTCCCGCACCCGCGCGCCCAGCTCCCGGCTCGCTTCGGCGGGCAACGTCATCGTGCTCGAGCGTGGAAGCCCGGGTGCTCGTGCGAGACACATCAGCGAGCTGCTGGCGCGAGATGGCGGTACCTCAAATGCTACGGTGCCACTCGACTGCCTGCGCACCGCGGTGGACGTAGATCTGAGCGAGGTCAGGTTTTGCCGCGAGGACGACCTCGCGCGGCACGTTCGCGACGGCATCCAGCAACTCCTCGAACATCCGGTACCAAGCAGGCAGGTGCTCGGCGAGCGCCGTCGAGAGGCTGTGCAAGCTGATCGGAGGCAACCTGGGGTTCGCGACGCCGAAGACGTGCGCGGCGATGCTGCCAGACATCTGGATCTGTGACTCACCGAGGATGAGGCCTTTCCTGTCGATCCTGAAGTCGCTGCCGGTGTAGACGAGCAGGGAGGTCAGCTCCATCGCCAGATCGTCGCCCGGCTCCGGCCTCGCGAAGGCGGCGTGCGCGGAGACCTTGTTCCGAACGAGGCGAAAGTGCCTCCACTCGTCGTCCCGTTCGCAAACCGTCTTCCGCAGGGCCTCCTTGCTTGGCGCCTGGGCTGGCGCGATGTGACGAAGGACATCGCTGACCAGCTCGTACTCTCGGCCGAGCATGCGGAGAAGCCCGCTGGACTGCACGACGTAGGCGTTGATGAGGATCGTTTCGCGGTTCCTGAACTCCGCCACGACCCGAGGATCCACGCGACCGTCGAGCGACGCAGGCATCCTTCCGGCGACCGAGACGTTAGCGCGAGCGAAGTCGGCGGCGAGCAACTTCAGCCACTCGCCCGCTTCCCGCATGTAGCCGTCGTGCATGGCCTCGATCGTGTTCATCAGATCGACGGCGCAGGCGATCGTTCCGATCGTCTCGGGACACTGGTCGACCGATCCGGCGTCGCCCGGCAGGTTCGTCGATGGCTTGATCCAGTGCTGGATGAAAGGGAGCGTTCGGAAGTCGGTGGTGATCATGACGAGCTACCCGAAGGTTAGCGCGCGGAGCCCGCGTTCACAGCAGGCCGCCTGCAGCGTTGTCGTCGAGCAAGCCTAGCGTGTCGGATGTACGTGCGCGCGACACGCAAGGAGCGGTGGAAGGTGCCGAACAACCCCATCGTGAGCAGCGCGATCGCGCAGACCGCGGAGGCTCGACGACGCGCGCCACGATCGACGCGGCCTGGTGTCCGATAGTCTTCACTTATCGGTCACGACCGGCTCGTCGCCGAAGGGTCGCCGACGCTCCCGTTACGAGGCGTCCGCTGCCGGGTGTAGACTCGCGCACGGGGGCCGAGGAGGATGCGGTGGTTGGCACTCGACGAACTGCGACCTCTTGATGTCATCTTGACGAGACCGCGTGGCGCCTTGGACTCCAAGATGATTGCTCGCCTCGGTAAGGGGAACTTCTCGCACGCGGCCATCGTTCTAGGTCCGTTCGTGCGGTTCGACGCGACCGGGAAGGGCATCGGATTTCGCGTGGCCGCCCCGCATCGGGTCGGACACCACCTGGGTCGCACGCGGCTCGTGGAAGACCTATCCCGCTTCGCGGGCGTCCGCGTCCTGCGGCATCCTGGCGTCGCCGCGCTTACCCCAACTGAACTCGGTCCCCTGCGCCAAGACCTCCTCGATCGGCTCGTCCCGGTGAACGGATTAGCGTACCCCCCGCTCGGAGCCCTCGGCAGGGTGGCCACGGCTGGGGGCCACGCGTGGATTGCGCGAGTGATTCGCGAGCGCCCAAAGAAGCCTCTTGATGGCCCGTTCTGCTCGCAGTTGGTAGTTCAGCTCCTTGAGTCGATGGGCTACGCCGCCTTCACACCGCGGCGTCCGCCCGAAAGCGTGCACCCGGCGTGGCTCCCGTACGGCAACTTCGACCGCGTTCGCTGCATCTTCAGCGATCCGCTGAGCGCCAACGCGGACGACAGCCTTACGCTCCGAGAGGCGCAGAGGATCACGGCGCCGAGCGGCCCGCTCGCGAGCGGATTCACCGAACGCCGTCACAAGATTCTAGCTCGCATCGAGCTCATCGACTTCTTTCGGGCCGCACTGGAGAAGCGCGGCACCCCGCTTCCGCCGAGCTACGTCGCGGATGCTGAGGATGCGGTGAACCAGACGACTCTCGCTGTCAGCCAATATGAAGTCGACGCGGTCGTGGACATTCTACAGGCCACCGATCGACTCCTCGCGGCGGCGGGCGCTGACGCCCGCTTCGCTCTGGAGCCTTCGCCGGAGGCGGTCGCAACGGACTGGCTTGCTCATCAGCCGCCGGCGGATTCGTTCGCTCGTCCGCTCACACAGTTTCTCGACCTCTACTCGCCAGGCTCGGCGGCAGCGTTTCCACCCATTCCCGTAGTACATGGCCGGATCCCAATGCCGCTTCGCGAATGGGCGCTGCGTCACTGCCCTCGACTAATCCCGTACTTGGAGAAGGTCTTTATGCGCTCGGCAGCCTGAAGCGAGTGGCCCTCGAGGCGCCCGATGCGGCGACCTCGGTTTGTCAGGCCGCCGTCTTGTCCCCAAGGCCCCGCGACTCCCCGATCGCATCGCCGGGCGGCGCGGCGGCGACGTTGTTCAGTGGATGCACGTAAAGCATCGGAACGAATCAGGGTCGAACGGCCGGGTTCGCACGGAAAGCCGCCGTTCGGGCGTGTCGTTCGCGCGGCGTGGTGGACGAGTTCTCCAGGGTGAGCCCACGACGGACAGTGGAACCGGTACCAGCACGACGTGAGAAGCCACGCGCCCGCTCCGCGGCTCAGGGGTGCTCCGCGGTGACGACACGCAGGTGGCGCGCCGTGAGCCCCCCCGCGGGGAGCGTGAGGGACATGGAGCTCGCGACGTCGGCGACGCCAACCGCTTCGCGTCGCGCACGGAGCGCTCCGCGTGGCATGTGGCGCAGCCAACGACGGTGTCCTCCGCCTAGTACTTGCGGTACCGGGCGGTCCACCTTGGCGGTGTCGCCGCAGTTCGACGCCGCGGCAACGGGCGCTGAGTTGGTTCGACGGCGGTTTCGTCCGCAGTAGCGGTGTGCGTGACCGCCAACTCGGTCGGGCGGGGTACTGGTTCGCCGGGCCAGTGCGCGGAACGCCGCTGGGCGCGACCTAGCGAGAGTGAGACCGTCGTGGTCAGCGTCGTGGCTCCGTCCGCCCGGTTCCTCTGCTCGGCTCGGCGAATTGCTGTGACCGCATCCGCCGCAGGGCGGCAGTCCCTAGAAGAGCGGCTCGCTGTCCTTCGTCTCGGCGAAGAACTCCTCGACCGACTCGGTCTGACGGATCGAGATGGTGTTGATCTGGACGAAGTTGGTCTCGACCATCATTGTCCGCACGGCCTCGAAGCTCGGCGCTCGGAGGATCATGATCGTCTGATGCTCCGGCGCGGGAATCCCGGCGAAGACGACCTCGATCTCCAGCTTCCGCGCAATTGCGTCGATCTCCGAGCTCCGCTGCATGATCTTCCGGGCGGCTGCGTTGGAATGGGGACAGAGCTGCGGCGGGTGCTCTGCGATCACGACGAAGTTCTTCTTCATGGTACTCCTCCAGGTGTCATGGGATTGGCAGCGCGTGGATCAGTTCGTCAACAGTCACGATTCGATGTGCGTACGTCCGGCCGTATAGAACGTGGGCCGCGTGCATACGGTCGGCGCTCGCTGCGGCCGTCGCGTCCTTCACAAGCGTGACGTTGTAGCCGAACTCAGTGGCGAATCGGCCCGTTGCCTCGATGCACGTGTCGCGAGAAGACCAACGAGGATGACGTGCGACATGCCGGCTTGCGTGAGGCGGGCGTCGAGGTCCGTGTTTGCGAAGCGGCTGGAGCCCCAGTGCTCTTTCACGATGACAAGGAGCGATTCGCGGGGCCGTTGGCGCGCGGGGCGACAGCTCACCCACGGTCGTGAGCGCTCAGCAACGCGAAGCCGCTGTACCACAGCGGCCCGCGGTTGAGCCGATCGGGGTAGAGCTGCAGCATCTGCTCGTAATAGGCCTGCGGCGTCGGGCGCTCCGCGAGCAACCGCTTCGCGTCGCGCAGGTAGCGCCGGGTCTCGCCGATGATCTTGGGATCATCGGGAAGCGCGCGGTTCTTGTGGCCTGCGACGACGATCTCCGGGCGCAGCGCCTCGAGTTGGTCGAGTGCGGCGAGCCAGGTGTTGATCCCGCCGTTGCCGCTCTCGACCAAGTACTGATGAACGCCGTTGTACACCACGTCTCCCGCCACGACGAGCCCGAGCGACGGCACGTGCAGCACCGTCGTCTCGTCCGTGTCCGTGTGACCGAGGTCCACGGGCACGAGCGGCACGCCGTCGAGTGAGAGGCCGTTCGCCGGGATGGGCTGCGCCAGGACGGGCGTCTCGCCGATCAGGTTGGGGAAGTCGCGGTCGAACACCTTCGCCCGTCCCTCGGTCGCGTTGAACTTCATGACGGCGATGGTCCCTGCCGTCGCGTGCACCGTGACGCCCGGAAACCGCTGCGCGAGCTGGACCGATCCGAACCAGTGGTCGCCGTGACCGTGCGTCACATAGATGTAGCGGAGGCGTCTGCAGGACCGCGCGATCCAGTCGGCGACGCGCGCAGTCTGCGCGAGCGTGAAGGGCGGGTCGACGAGCAACGCGTCCTCGGCGCCCGAGATGAGGGTCGACGTGATGGGCGACGAGATGATCGGCTCGCCGGAGGGCAGCGCTCCGTTGGCGCGCTGCACGCCCTCCGAGACGAACGTTTCGTATGACAACAGCGTGGTCATGATGCGCTCCTTGGTTCGAGGGGTCATGAGTCGAGCAAGCGTTTCGCACGCCGTGCGGCTGACAAAGCCGCGAGCCGCGCCGCCCGCCGGCCGCCTTAGCGGGGTGTGTACGCGGCCGCGTGGTCGCGGATGAAGTCATCCACGCTTCGCGGCGCCTTCCCCGTGAGCTTCTGGAACGCGTCGCTCGTCCGCGCGTGAGCGCCAGCTTGCATCGCCGCGTCGAGGCCGAGGACGATGTCGGTGAGCCAGTCGGGCATGCCGCGAGTCGCATACCCCTTGCGCAGGGTAGCCTCGTCAACGGGGACGTAGCTGATCGGACGCCCGAGAATTCCAGTGAAGTGCGCGGCCACCTCGGGGAACGTCAGCGCCGCGGGGCCCGTAAGGTCGTACGCAGTGTTCTGCGCGGACGGCTTCTGAAGGACGACCGCCGCGGCGTCGCCGACGTCGCGCGGATCGCACATCGCGATGCGCCCGCTCGGGGCCGTCCCGTACCAGCGGTCGCTGCTCGCGATCGACGGCGCCGCCGCGAGAAGGTTGCTTGTGAAGTACGCTGGCCGAAGGTCCGTGTGCGGCACGCCCGACGCCGCCAACATAAGCATCGAGCTCACCGTGCCGGCGCGCGATCTCGTAGGTCGCCCGGACGTTCTGGTCAATCACCGACAGGCGCACGAGCTGCTTCAGGCGCGCGCGGGCGGCGGCGTCGATCAAGCCCTTCTCGAGCGCGACCTGCTGCGGGCTGGTCCCGAGCGCCAGAAACGCGGCGTCAACGCCATCGAAGGCGCGATCGAGCACCGCCGGATCGTCGAACGCGCCCGAGACGATCTCGAGCGGCCGAGCGGTGTCGTCGGCGTCGGGAAAGACGGTGAGAGCTTTGTCGCGGCTGCGGATGAGGGCGCGCATGGGGACCCTCTCCTCGCGCAGGCGCCTCGTGAGGTGCCTGCCAACGCGGCCGGTCGCGCCGATGACAAGGACTTGCATGACGTGTTCCTCGTGGCTTGGGTTACGTGAACTCTTCGCTTCCATGGTCAACCTCTTCGCGTTCGTCGATCGATGCGGCAAGCGGATCGAGCGTTGCCGAGACTAGCTCATCGCCCTTTCGCGTCCTCTCCGCGCAGGACCATGCAACTGCTGAATACCTTGGCGACGAGGGCGTCCTTGTCGTCGTGAACGTCGCACTCGAGGAATCCGAGTGAGCGCGTGCGTTTCACGAGGCGGGCAGTCGCGCGAAGCTGAGCGTTCCAGACCGGCTTGAAGTACTTGGCCGTCAGGTCGAGGGTCGTGAACGACTCGTCGTCTTCGAGAGACGTCGCCATCGCGGTCCCCATCGCGCAGTCGGCGAGATCGCACACGATGCCACCGTGGAGCGTGCCCATCGGGTTGGCGTGTTGGGGGCCCGCCTGCATCTCGAAGACCGAGCGCCCGAGCTCGATCTGGACGATCGTAAAGCCCACGAGCTTGGCTATAGGGGCGACATGGGGAGGCGGAATCTCCCCCCGGACCATCTGCTCCAGTCGACGAAGGTGACCCTTGGTATTCGGCATGCGAACAGGATCGCTCATCGGTCGCTCCTTTCGGATGACACGGAACCCAGACCGAAACAGAGGAGGTTTCGGGCGGTTTACTGCGTTACGTTTTCGAAGCGTCAGGTCCTGAAATCGTTGCGCACGGCGATCCGACCGAGCGCTCTACATGCCTTGAGCATCTCCTCCGAGAGCTCCGTCCCACGAAGGGCGCGCGAGATACTGAGGCCGCCGCACATCAGTGCGACGAGGGCGAGAGCGATATAGCGCCTGGATGGGCCCCCCTCCGAAACAGGGAGGTGCACGGCGAGCTCGGATGCCATCGCATCGATCTGGGCCCCGAGCACTTCGCGATGCTCGGTCGCTGTGGTTCCAACCTCGCCGACCACAGCGGGCAGGGGGCAACCGCTTTCAGTATTGTCGCGGTGGGCGGCGGACAGGTACCGCTTGAGGACAACCTCGGCGCGATCGGCAGCCGGCTTCTCGTCGAGTCGGCCAAAGAGGCGCTCGCGCAATCCAGTCGCCGCCCGCTGAAGAACCTCATCGATGAGCTCTTCCTTTGAGCCGAAGTGCGCGTAGAAACCACCCGCGGTGAGCCCAGCCCCTTTCATGATATCGACTACGCGCGATCCCGAGATCCCCCTCTGACGCAGAAGGCGCGCCGCGGACTCCAGGATGCTCCCGTGGGAGCGCTCCTTCTGTTCTTCCTTCCCAGTCATGAGTGGCCGCCCTCCAACATCGTACGATAGTAATATGACGGCTGACCTTCGTAAGTCAAGGCCTCCCGAATACGGCGGTCGTCGGCGAGTACCTCATGACGCCCGCCGCGCCGACGGCCGCGATGCTCTACATCGGCTAGCAGGTTCTCCTAGCCACGGCTCGCTCGTGACGGCGCTCGCCCTGCCGACGATCACGGCGGCGGGAGCCCCGTTCCCGAGCCGGGAGCTCATCGTCACGACGACGTTCGGCGTCATCCTCGCGACGATGCTCCTCCAGGACCTTACCCTCGCGCCGTTGATCAAGTTGATGCGGCTTCCCGTCGATCGTTCGCTCGACGGGGAGCTCGCGCTCGCTCGACGCAAGATGGTCGAGGCCAGCGACGCATGGCTAGGGCACGTGGCCGAAGAGGGCAACGTGCCCGGATCGATCCTCGAGCGCGTTCCCGGCCACTACGCGCGCAAGGCGCAGCTCGAGCTCGACCTGGACGGAGAGGGACAGGATCGCGCCACCGCCGAGCCGTACCGTAGGCTCGAGCAAGGGATCCAGACCGAGCGGCGCCGCGCCGCGGTGTCACTCCGCAACGAACGGGTCATCGACGACGAAGTGCTCGGCCATCTCGAGCGCGATCTCGATCTCGAAGAGCTTCGGATCACGCCCGACGAGGAGGCGGCCCCTTAGCGGCGCGCGCATCGCGAGGACGGGCGTGTCGCTATCAGCGGTCGCTAATGCTGATCGTGCTCCACTTTCCCGAAGTACATGAGCTCCCACAGGGCCGGCGCGCTGTACGTCTCGGTCAGCTCACCTCCCTCGTAGTGTCTGAGCTCTAGCTTCCCGGAGAACCGGAGGTACGCGCCGTCGAAGCCGATCAGGTGTGCCGCAAGCCGCTGGATGCCCCGCAGCGCTTCGATGAACCTCTGCCGCAGGATCGTCTTCTCACGGGTGTAGGTGAGGACGTACCGACTGGAGCCATCGCGATAGTCGTAGGTCGTGATGTCGGCCACAGGCTTCCCGGTCGGCTGGTCGTCCGCGATCTGCTGCTTGGTGAAAGTGACCTTGGCGCCATCGTCGGCGACGACCTTGCCGTCGCGAGCGAGCATGAACTGCGGGACGGCAGCGAAGCCGTACTTCTTCTCGGTCACGATGTACGCCGAGATGAAGGTATACGGGCCGATAGAGCCGCGCCCCCAGTACCAGTTGTCGAGGATCGAGGCCATGGGGACGTTTCCCCAGTTGTGGTCGTGGTAGCCGGTCCCGGTCACGGTCGCGGTAACGCCGGCGACCGTGTACGTCGCGGCGATGTGGCCCTGCGGGACCGAGGGGAGCCAGGCGAAGTAGTCGGACTCGTCGTCGCCGAAGACCATGTAGCCCGTGCCCGGTCGCCACGGAGCGGCCGAGCCTGTCAGCGTCACGTCGACGCGAACGTCCTCGACTGTCGCCTTGATCGAATAGGTGTGCAGGTCGCCGGTGAAGCGATTGTCGCCGATCCGCACGTCGCATCGCTCCGTCGCCGCGCGGAACTGGGCGGCGGGGAGCTTGGAGCGCTTGTGGATCATCCTGCCGTCGGGCAGGTCAAGATCGATGCTCACCGTCGGCTCGAGGCCGACGTTCGGCGCGGTCGCGTTCTTCGTGTAGAAAACGACGACGAGCTTGGCACCGTCCGAGAGATTGGCGTCAAAGTACCACCACTCGAACGCGCCCTTCTCGTGCGGGTCGGTGCGTAGGCCGTCCTCGAACGGCAGGATCTCCTTGGTGACCCCGAGGCGCTCGTACTGGTCCGGCCTGTCGGCCTGCATGGCTCGTTGGACGGTCATCGTCCTGCTCCTTCCTTCGTTCCGGTCTCTCGATCTGCACGCGCAGCCCACTCCGGGACGCTCGATCCCATGGGAACCAGTATCGGGTCGTCCCACGACGCCGGCGTGGCCGAATAGGTCACCGCCGGGGCGAGGCGACGCAGTCGTCCCAGCGGAGTGTCACGAACGAGCACCTCGGGTTCGAGGAGGCGTTGCTTGAGGCTCGCGAAATACGAAGACAGCGCGTTCGGGTCTACGTTGGGGCTCGGGGTCACGTCGCGGAGGTAGCGGAACGCGTTCACGGCAAACGTGCGCTCCTCCTCGGGAACCAACCCGAGCGTCAGGTACCACATCGCGTTGCGCGTGAGGCTCACCGTGACGTGGTAGCTGCCGCCCTCCTTCGCGCGACGGATCAGCGCGGCCGTCGCTCCGGCGGCCCCCAGGTAGCCCGTCACGTAGTCGTTGATGAGCGCCGTCGGAGGCACCGAGGGGATCCCGTCGGCGCCTTCGAGCATCGCCAGCCCCGACGCCGCGGTTCCCAGCATGTCGAAACCTCCCCGCTCCGCCCAGGGCCCCCCCCAGCCGTAGCAGCGGACACTGACCACGACGATGCCGGGGCGAAGCTCCGCGAGCTGCTCCGGGGAGAGGCCGAACTTGGCGAGCTTGCGCCCCCGGTAGTTCTCGACGAAGACGTCGGCTTGCTTCGCCAACGCGTGGGCGCGAGCCCTGGCCTCCGGGCGATCGAGGTCCAGAAACGTGGACCGAAAGCCGACGTTCGCGTCGTCGTACACCCAGGGATGCTCGAACTCGTCGTGACGGTTCATCTGCAGCACCTGGGCGCCCTGCTCGGCGAGCGTGCGCCCGACTACGGGACCGGCGACCGCGTGAGTGGCGCTGAGGACACGAATGTCGCCGAGCGGACGCCCGGCAGGGCCGAAGGGCTCCGGCGCGCTCTCCCCGATCTTTCGGACCGCAATCACCGGCTCGCGGGCGAGGTACTGTCCTTGCGGATGGCGCCTCCACTCGTCGGCCGTACGCGCGATGCACAGGGTGTGGCCCTGGACGTTGGCGACCTCCTCCAGCTCCTCGGCGTCCCACTTGGCAATGGCCCGCGCGATGCTGCGATGGTTGGCCCCGCAGTCGAAGAGGTTCGTCCAGGCAAACTGCTGGGCCGGGTACACCGCCGAGGGATAGACCCATCGCCCGTCCTTCGTCTGGAACGGGAAGACGGTGAAGGGATGAAGGCTGCCGATGGGATTGGGATAGGGCAAGCCATTGATGGTCGGGTGAAACGTGAACTCGGGGTTGATGCCGTGAGCCGCTCTGCGCAAGTCGATCGAGAGATCCTGGCTGCGCCCGGTACGCATTCGCCAGATGGCGGCGGCCCCGACGGCAGCGGCCATGGCGGAGAGCGCGAAGGCCGAGCCGAGACGGACCGCACTGGGAAAGAGCGGGTCGCGGCCTGCAAAGGTGATGGTCCCCCCCGTATCGGCAGGGCTCACGCCCGTGCCTTCGAGCAGACCGGCCAGGTGGAGCGGGAGATCGTCCTGGAAAACGGTGTTCTCCGGGTGGCTGGCAGAATTCTCCGGGTGACTGACAGAAGTAGACATCGCATCTCTCCTTTAGGACGCGTGCGCAGGGCGATACGTGTCCGCGTTGGTCGTGAACTCGGCGTGCCCGTAGCCCGCCAGCTGCTTGGCCAGCTTGTGGACCAGCGAGCGGTCCGCCACGTCGCGAAGGACCGGAATCCGGGCGGCGACGGCGTACGCCGCCATCCTCGAGCTGAGAAGGACGCCGGCCGCTGCGGCGCCCACGTAGTCGGGAGCGCCGACCTCGACACCCGCCCTCGCCGCCGCCTGCCTGTCCCCGTGCATGAAGTTGGTGAGGAAGAACACCTTCGCGAAGCTGTGCTCGAGCCAGGCGTGCACGCGCCCAGGCAGAGAGTCGTCCGACGTGAGCTGGGCGGCCATCGTTGCACCGACGAGAGCACCGCAGGTCTCGTCGAACTCCTTCCGGAGGGTGGCGTGGCGGGTCAGCAGGATGTCGACGATGCTCCGAGGTGTGTCCGCGAGCAGGTCCTCGGGCAGGCCCATCAGGAAGCACCGGTAGCGGGCCAGCTCGACGCGGGCGCGCTCCGCAGGTGTGAACGTCGTACGACCTTCGCGAAGCACCCGCTTTGCGAGAAGGAAGGTCGTGATGAGGCCTGCGGGCATCTGGTCGACCTGCGGGATCGGGATGCCGTACGTCTTGACGTCCCAACGATCGCCGCGCGTGAGAACGTTGAAGCGCACCATCGAGTGCATGAGGCGAACCTTCGCGGCAGCCTTGAAGCCGGCGCCATGGCGATCGAGCGCACCCGGCATGACCGTCGTGGCGAAGAAGGCCGCCGTCTCGTTCACGCGACGCGCCGCCGTCTTGTTGGAGAGGGCACCGGTGAGGGCCATCGGCAGCGCCATGTACTTGTTCATGAAGGTCGCGATGAAGCCGCCTCGAATCACGAACGGAGCTCGGTGGACGTACGCGTTGCGCTCGATGCGGGCGCCCTGCTCGATGAGCTTCCTGTCCAGCCACGCCGGCACCCGCTCCATCGCCTCGATGAATCGAACCAGCTCGGGAGGAGCCGAGGGGACGCTCTCGACGCCGTGGTCACACGCCTCGTCGAGCATCGTGATCAGGCGCTTGAACCCATGCTGCGGGATCAGCGCGGCGTACGCGTCGGCGACGAGGTCTCCAAGCATCGTGTAGGCCCTGAGGCGAGCCACGAGCTCCTTGTTGGCGAGCAGCTCGGATCGGCGCTCGGCGAACGCGGGCTCGAGCTCGGTCTGGGCCGCGGCCTCCGCGGTGAAGCGCTCCGGTGTGATCGAGAAATCGACGCGACCGTAGATCGCGGGAATCAACGCCGCCTGGCTCGCGACCTTCTCGGTGAGCTCTGCGATCGAGGGAATCATGGGTCGTAACCTCCCCGACGCGAGGAGACCGCGTCGTAGTCATCGATGTACGGCCGGCAGCCCCCCCCGCGCTTGTAGAACGCGGCTGAATTGAACCCGGCGGCGCGCCGTGGCACCGTCCCTGCGGGGATGATGGAAGAGGGTGGGCAGGCCGCGGGCGCCGGTGTGGTCGTCTACTACTGGCCGCGCGGCTTCCTGTTCCTAGCGCCGAGCTTCGTCGTCGACCGCGGCGACCGGCCCACGCGACGCCCGTCCATTCGCCTGATGCTCGCGCGGGGCGGGGACGTCGAGATCGAGCTCGTCGATGGCACCTGCATTCGCACGTCCGCGGTGCTCATGGGGCCCGAGGTGAAGCGGCGCCGGATCGTCTCCGAGGGCAACGGCTTCGTCCTGCTCGACCTTCCCGTCTCCACGCCGGAGCACGCCGCGCTCGCGCCCCTCCTCGCCAGCGATCCCGTGCGGCTAGTGCCGGCGGACAGCCTCTCTGCGCTTTCGCGCGACCTCGAGCGTGCGGCGGCCGGCGCGCTCAGCGCGCAGGAGGCGAGTGCCCTGCGCCGCCAGCTCGTCCAGGCCGTCGGCGGCGCGCGGCTGGAGCCGCGTCCCTCTGACGAGCGCGTCCAGACCGCTCTCGCCTTCATCGATCGGCACCGCCTCGAAGACACCTCCCTCGAGCGCGTCGCCGCGGCCGCCCACCTCTCGCCCGACCGCATGCGCCACCTCTTCAAGGAGCAACTTGGCTGCACGATCTCGCACTACGCTCGAACCGCGGCCGTCTGGAGGGCGCTGTCGCAGTGGGCCCACGGCGAGCCGCTGACGGCGGTGGCGCACGACGTGGGGTTCCACGACTACGCGCACTCCCATCACGCCTTCCGCGAGATGTTCGGGTTTCCGCCGTCGATGCTGAAGGGGAAGGGGGTGCGGGGGGGAGTGAAGTTGATCAGAGGCTCATAGCGAAAAGGCCATCGTCGAGAAGGCGACGCGAAGGCCGAGGAGATGCGCAAGGCGAAGCTCGGAACGTTGTTCGGGGGGTAGCCGAGGCGCTACAGTCGGTCCGAACCCGGAGTTCGCGTGCGTGCTCGCCCGTCCGCCGCGCTCCCTTGTGGCGTTGTTCAGTAGGACGCCGCAAGCTCTGGAAAGGAATCAGGGTCGAACGGCCGGGTTAACCCCAAAGCGGCCGGTCGCCCGCCCATGCACGTTGTCTCCAGGACGGATGTGCGCGCGACGTGCAACTCGGCCACCTCAGGCAACGTGGGGCGCCGAGGAGCGCTCGGAGACCGGAGCGCTCGGAGCCTGCCCTATGCGATTTCGAGCTACTCTCACGCGCTGTGAACCCGATCCCCCTGCGGGACCCCGATGGCCTTGTCTACGCGTACGCCTGCGGCGCGTGCCATCGCGTCGTCGCCCTCGAGCCGGCCGCGGGCGGACGCGGCGGTCGCGAGTTCGCCCCCCAGCGGGCAGACAGATCTCGACGCCGCGCGGCGCTGTGCTGCGTGCAGCCCCAGCACAGCGCCTCCGTCGCCGCCTCTGTCGCCGACTCGGGCGACAATTCGGCCGTCGAGCTCGCCCCTCCTGCGCACCTGCGTACTCCTCGCCCCGCGTCCGGCGCCGAGCTGGCGAGGCGCTACGGGTTCAAGCCGATGTCCGAAGCGGAGTTCGCGCGCAACGTCGCGCGCGAGGCGGCCAGCGCGGGGAGGCCTGGAACGCCACCGCCACGCCGGTCCCCGTGACACCGAGCGTCGCTGTCGATCATCGAGGTGAGCCCGCGACGGCCATGGGAGGAGGCGCGCCCGCTCACGCTTCGACGACGATCGGCACCCCGATCTGCTGCGCTACGGGCGTCCAGATGTCAGTCTGGGCGTCGGGCGTCTCGATGGACACGACGAGCGCGTAGCGCGCGCCATTCTCGCTCCGATCGCGCTTCGGCTGATCCTTCCACCAGCCGCTCACCGGGTAGACGCCGAGGACTCCGCGCTCGGCGAGATCGGCGGCGAACCCCTGCAGGAGGTCCGAGTGGATGGAGCCGTGGTTGCGCGCCTGCTCGCCGAGGTACCACTCCGCGGAGTCGCCCCCCGTCGACGGCTTCTCTTCATCGTCGTCGAGCGCGCGCTGGTTGAGGCGCTTGTGGAACTCCTCGAGCGACTCGGTCGGCCCCTTCACCTCAAACCGCAGGCCATGCGACGCGTAGCGGTGCCGTTTCTTCCAGCCGCGACGACCGGGGTTGGGCTCGACGAAATAGGAGAGCGTCACGCGCAAGCGCACGGGCGTCCCGCCGAGGCCTTGCAAGACCGCAGTGGGCCACGGCAGTTCGAAGAAATGCATTTCGCGCATCTTGCCGTTGGCGAACGGCTTGATCGAGTCCTCGACGATCAGCGTCAGCGCGTCTCCCGCGCTCCGCAGGGCTCGCTCAAGGCGCGGCACGCCGAACCCGTACCGACGCACGAGGCGGGCGCGCTGCCGCTTGCGGCTCTCTCCGCGTAGGTGGGTCTGCATCTGGGGCGTCCACTCGGCGGAATGCACGACGAGCGCGCGTACGGTCTCCGGCCAGAGCGATGGATACTCGGCCGAGATGATCGCCGCCATGCGCGCGGCCTGCGCCGTCGCTGGACTCGTGGCCCAGCTGAGCGTGAAGGCCCGTTGCGCCGGCTGGTAGTGCGTCGAAAGGAGGCAGACGTCGGGGCACGGGAAGTCGAAGTCCCCATTGGCGTTCGTCACGACGTTGCCGCCCTCGAACACGACGTCGGGTTTGATTGGCCATGCTTCCGCGAAGGCGACCCCCGTCGTGCTCCAGGGCGACAGATCGCCTGCGGGAGCGACGGACCGCCACCCACGCCAGTTCGGATCTTGGACGAGCGCCTTGTCGGTGAACGCCCCGACGGTCAGCGCGTTCCAGGCCTGCGCGGGATCGTGAACGGTATCGGCGTAGCTGCGGTCGAGGTGCGCCGCTTGAAGGGCGCCGGCGGCGACGTTCCCGGCGCTGATCACGAAGAGCCGCCGCAAGGGGTCGACCTCGTCGTCGAGGTAGACGAGCCCCTGGCTCGTCGCATCGAATGCGCGCCCGGCGGCAAGCGCATCGACCGCGGCCGACCACGACGTGGGCTGCCCCCGATCGCGCTCGTCGATGGCGGTCACCGCCATCGAGAAGCAGCGCCGACGCGCCGGCGCCTGGATCTCGACGCGACTCGTCGCCGCTGCGGTGATGGCCCCGTAGAGCTCGGGTAGACTCACGCCGGTCGGCGGGAGGATCTTCACCGACTCGAGCACGTGACGAAGACGAACCGGCTCCCGCCCCGTGAGCACCGTCGTCAAATCGCCGAAGAGGGCGAGCCCCGCCATCTCGGTGCCGTGACCGTTGTGATCGTGCGTACCCCAGTCGGGCTCGCACGCGTGGCAGTCGGCTTCGGCCAAGGACGGCGCGAGCAGCGGGTGACCGCGGGTCGCGCCCGTATCGAGAAGGCAGACCGCGGGGACGTCGCCCGTGGGCCGGGTCGTTCGCGCGAGGAGTTCCTGCGTCCACGCAGCTTGTTCGCCCGCGCCCATGTCGGCGAAGACCGCCGCGGTCTCCTTGGCGCGGCGGACCTCGGCGAGGTCGTTGAGGACATCCACGGAGGCTGATAGCTGCGCTGCCGTCGCATGTACGAGCGTGACGATGCGGTCATCGAATTGGAGTCGGCGCGCGGCGACGTCGAAGTGCCGAAGGCCCGCGAACTCCGTCAGCCGCGCGAGCTCGCCACCGTCGTGGCGACGAAGCCACACCTCCCACCAGATCGTCTCATCGTCGGCGGGGTAGATCTCCGTCGCGTCGGTCCAGAGAGCGCGCAGGGTCGCGAGGCGCAGCGTCGCGACCGGATCGAGCATGGCCTCGTGACGCCGCTCTCCCTTCTTCTTCGCCGTCGTCTTCGCGTAGGTCTCGAACCGCGTGATGAAGTGCTTCGCCTTTCCTTCGGGTACGAAGACCGTGGCCCGCTCGATGGTTCGGGGCTCGGGCTCCTCGGTCTTGGCGCGGGTGACCGCGACGATCTCGATGCCTTGGCGAGCATCTTCGAACGACGAGAGACTGAGCGGGACGCCGGGCTCGCTTTCGAACTGAACGTAGAGGCCCGGGACGGCTCCGTGCACCTGGATGCCCGCTTGGTCCCGGCGCGCCTGTCCGTCAGCCACGGCCGCCTCCAGGGCGAGCTTCAGCGCCGCTCCGTGCGCGGCCCGACTCGTCGGAGCCGGCGGCTTCGGGACGTCCATCTTCCGCGGGTGCGGCTTGTACGCCTCGACCGTGGGCTGGATGCGGACGATGAGGTGCTTGCGGTTCCGGGGAGCGGCCACGCTTTCGGTTTCCTCGGGCTACGCGTGCGTGCTGCGTCGCTCGTCGAGGGCGAGGGCCAGCTCCGAATCACGAACGGCGGTGGAGTGATCGAGAATCGCGTTCTTCGCCGCCTGCTCACAAGCGAGCCCAATCTCGGCGTGGCTAAGGCCCTCCGCCCCTCTCGCGGCGCCGTCCCAGTCGATGGCGGACGTATCCAGCAGACCGAGCCGAGCCTTCATCACGCGCGCGGCGATGTCAGCCGTGGGCAGCTTGTACTCGAGGACGGCATCGAAGCGGCGGAAGAGGGCTCGATCCAAGAGTCCGACATGGTTTGTCGCGCCGAGCACGAGGCTGTCTGACTCGTCCTGCTCGAGGAACTGGAGAAACGAGTTGAGCACGCGGCGAATCTCGCCAACGTCGTTCGTCGCGCCGCGCTCACCACCGAGCGCGTCGAACTCGTCGAAGAGGTACACGCCGCGGGTGGACTGAATGGCATCGAACACGAGGCGCAACTTGGCGGCCGTCTCTCCCATGTACTTCGTGATGAGCGCGTCGAGCTGGATGCTGAAGAGCGGAACCCCGAGCTCGCCCGCGAGCGCCGCGGCGGTCATCGTCTTGCCGGTGCCGGGGGGGCCGATGAGGAGGAGCTTCCGAAGCGGCGAGAAGCCATGCTCTCGAATCCGCCCGCGTTGGCGCTGCTCGGTCATGACGCGATCGAGCTTGGCGCTGAGCGCCTCCCCGAGCGCCATATCGGACAGCCGGGTCTTCGGGTACCCGACCGTGAGGAGGCCCGCGAGCTCCCCTCGCGGCTGCGCGAGCGGAACGGGGCGCACACCCGGCGCGGGCTCCACTGCCTTGGCGCGCGCCCTCACCTGATCGACGAGCTCACGCAGCTCCTGGGCGAACTTGCCGTGCCCGCTTCGCGCAGCGAGCGCGGCCACTTGCATGGCGATCGCGTAAAAACGCGTGTCGTCGCCATCCGCGTGACTTCGGATCAGCGCCTTGACCTGGTCCGCCGTCGCCATGTGGGTCTTCTCTCTAGCCTGAACGCGCGCGGGACGCGCGCCCTTGATAATTCTCCGCCCAACCGCGCCGAAACGCACGCTTTCGGCCGAAGACGCCGAGTCGGTCCGCGGGAGAACGTTGCCGACCGCACCCTCCGCGACCCGATCGCCTTCGCTCGGGCGCACTCGCGGGCGCGCCCCCTCTCCGCGACGTCGCGTCTGCTCGACGGGCTCCGGATCTACAGAGACGGCATCCCCCCGACCGTGCATCTAGAAGTCGCTGCCGCTGCCGAAAATGCTCCCGCCGCTCCGACTCACGTCGACGACCCCGAGTGGCTTGCTCTTCAAGTACGCCGACCCCTCGCCAAACTCGACGGTGTACCACTCCCCGACCGCGGCCCGGATGCACTTGGCCGCGAGTCCCGGAGCGAGACGCAGGTCCGCCTCGAGCGCGGCGAGGTTCACGCGCCCGTCGCGGTCTCGTTCGTTCACCCAATGCTTCAACCGAAGCGTGGCCTCCCCGTCGTGAGCGGTGACCGGGTCCACGTGCGCGGGAACGCTCGACGCGGCTCCGCGCGCGCCGACGGGCAAGGCTTTTGCGGCAGCGACGAACTCCTCGAGCGCCGCCTGCATTTTCGCGCTGTTCTCGCGGCGCGAAAGCCCCGTATGCCGGGACATCGTGTCGAGTAGGTCCGCGACGTCGGCCGAATCCGACATCTTGAGCGCGTGGATGCGGGCGAACGGTCCGGGGAGGTCGGCGAAGGGGACGCCGGGGGCAAGGAGCTGGCACGCGCGCTTCTTGAAGGCCCAGGCCGCGCCGAGTTCCATCAGCACGTACCGCGACGCCAAGCTCGCCGGCGTCAAGAGGCCGACCACCACGCCGCAGCCCGCGAGGTTACTCCGCAGGACGTCGGCGGGATCGTCCCCCGCTTCCAGCTTGTACCCGGGCACCGACGTGCATCGGATCGTGCCGTCGGGCGCGTGGAGCCCGGCTTCGATGAGCGTGATGAAGCGCTTAGCGAGATCGACGTCCTCACTCGCGTGGCTGAGGAAGATGCGAACGGCGCCGGGCGCGGCAGTCAGCAGCGCCTGGTCGCTCGAGGGAGCATGGAGCGGAGCCGGAACCCACTCGCCGGCGGCGGTGCGCTTCTGGATCTGGGCCTTGTCGTGGACGAGCGCGACGCGGTGGGCGGTGTTCGGGTCCCACGGTGGCGACGGGCACGGGCGGACGCGCGTTACCTGGAGGCCGATGAGCAGGCCGTTCAACCCCTGATCGTTGTCGAGCTGGGCGACGATCTCGTTAAAGGTCTCGTCCGCGTTCTTGCTGGTTCTCGCCATGGTGCCGCTCCGGAAGGAGACACTGAACATAATATCTGTAGCTGGTCTAAAGTCCAGTCTCGTGGGGAAAGCGCGTACGAGGTTGCCTCGCTCGAAACGCCTCGCCGCCCGGCGAGCCCCGGAGCGTTGGTCGATGTTCAGTGTGGTGCCGTAAGTTCTGGAAAGGAATCAGAGTCGAACGGCCGCTTTTATCCGAAAGCGGCCGTTCGCGAGGCGCCCGAGGCCTACGCGCCCGCCGGGCGGCAAGCTGTAGCCGGCCACACCGATCCGGAAGAATCGGGCGCGGCGTCACGGCGGCGCGCAGCGCCGCCGTGAGCCGGCTCAGGGTCAGTCGTTCTTCTCGGG
>JBKQKP010000033.1:0-5711 GCA_052147435.1 Polyangiaceae bacterium
GACGGCGGCGAGTACGACCAGTGGCTTCTCGGCCCATCCGGCAAATGGACGCGCGTCGCCTCGAAGGACGACGCCGTGAAGCAGATGGACGTGGGGTCGGACGGATCGCTCTATCTTCTGTCGGTGAAGGGAGCTCCCAAAGGGAAGCTCCTTCGTACGTCTCTCGCGGCCCCGTCGCTCGAAAGGACGGAACCGATCCTGGCGGAGGACGACGCCGTCATCAGCTCGTTCCTACCGCTCAAGTCGCGCGTGTACGTCGTGGAGGTCGTCGGTGGCCCGTCTCGCGTTCGGGTCGTACCCCTCGCCAAGGGGAAGGCGGGCACGCCGACCACGCTGGTGACGCCCCCTGTTTCGAGTGCCGGCGGCCTCGAGCCCCTCGACGGGGACGACGCCGTCTTCGCAGCCACGAGCTTCACCGAGCCCACCGCCTGGTATCGCGTGAACGCGAAGGACGGCTCGGTCGCGAAGACTGCGCTCGTGGCAAGCTCTCCGGCCGACTACAAGGACATCGAGGTCTCGCGCGAGGAGTGCGTCTCAAAGGACGGCACGAAGATCCCGCTCACGATCCTTCGTCAGAAGTCCTTGGCCAAAGATGGAACCGCCCCGGCCCTCCTCACGGGCTACGGAGGCTTCGGGATCTCAACCGTCCCCCGCTTCCGCCCGAACGTGCTGACGTGGTTGGAGCAAGGAGGGGTCTACGCGGTCGCGAACATCCGCGGCGGCGGCGAGCTCGGAGACGACTGGCATCGCAGCGGCAACCTGACCCAGAAGCAGAACGTGTTCGACGACTTCTACGCATGCGCACAGCACCTCGCCGAAGCGAAGTACTCGTCGCCGGCGCGCCTCGCAATCCAGGGGGGATCCAACGGGGGGCTGCTCATGGGGGCCGAGCTGACCCAGCACCCGGAGGCGTTCAAGGCCGTGGTCTCCCACGTCGGCATCTATGACATGCTCCGTGTTGAGCGAGACGCCAACGGCGCGTTCAACGTCACCGAGTATGGCTCGGTGACGGACCCCAAGAACTTCGACGCGCTCTACGCGTACTCGCCGTATCATCGCGTGAAGGACGGCGTCGTCTACCCCGCGGTGCTCTTCATGACGGGCGCGAACGATCCGCGCGTCGCGCCGTACCACTCGCGGAAGATGACCGCGCGCTTGCAGGACGCCACGTCCTCCGACGCGCCGATCCTCCTTCGCACGAGCGCCAACACGGGGCACGGCATCGGCTCGCCCCTCGCGGCGCAGGTTGAGGAGTCGACGGATGCTTTCGCCTTCCTCTTTCAACAGCTGGGAGTGACCTACCGGGCGAAGTAACCCGCTCACTCACCGCGCCGTCGCTGCGGCCGCTTTCGCGCTCGCCCTGGCGGCCGCGCGCGCGGAACACTCAGGACAATAGGTCGCTCCCGACCACATCCGCTCGGCGTCGTCCCGCTTCTCCTTCGGGAGCATTGCGTCCGGCCTATGCTTCCATCCCGCGGCCCGGAGCTCCTCGATCGCGAAGAAGCGGGCGACGAGCGGCGCATCGAAGACGAGCATCGGCGAGCCGCGCAGGCAGCGGTCGCACCATGCGAAATGTCTCGTCCTCGAGACCGGAACCAGCATACCCAAATACTGAACACGGGAGCAGCCTTTGGCAAGCCCCACCGGGCACGGGGCGCTATCCGCTATCCTGGCCCCGGTGAGCGACCTCCATCCGCGGCAGTCGTCTCCACGCGAGCTCCTCGTCTTCGGTTATTCCGCCCGGGCCCAGTCGGTCGCGGTGCGCCAACGAATGAGCGATTTCGCGCGCTTCCTGGGGAAGCTGTCAGGGCTCGAGATCGCCGTCTCCCCGGCCGATTCGTACGATCAGCTCGCCCGGCGCGTGCACAAGAAGACGTTTGACCTGGCGTGGATGCCGCCAATTCCCTTCATCGCCCTGCAGCAGAAGAAGAGCGCGACGCCGCTGGTGACGCTCTATCGCGGCGGAACGTCTCAATTCCACGCGGTCATCATCGTCCGCGCCGACGCCCGCGTCCGGACGCCCACGGGGCTAAGAGGAAAGCGCGCAGCCTGGGTCGACCAGCACAGCGCCGCCGGATTCGTCCTTCCGCGCGTCCAGCTTGCGGCGCTCGGGGTCGACCCCCGGACCGCGTTCGCCGAGGAGCGGTTCTACGGATCGCACGAGGCCGTCGTGCGAGCCGTCGTCGGAGGACGCGCGGACTTTGGTGCCACGTACGCGCGCCTCGATCGATCGGGCGAAGTGGTCAACGGCGCGTGGGCCGATCTCCCTGGCGCCGAGGAGGCGACGCGCGTCCTCATCGCGTTCGGCAGCGTACCGAACGACGTCATCTTGGCGCGCAGCACGCTCGCCGAAGAGACGAGCGAAAAAGTGACGCGGGCCCTATTGGGCATCTGCCACGACGTCGATGGCGGCCTGCTCGTGCGCGAGCTCTTCGGAGTGCATGAGTTCCGTCGGTGGACCGCGGCGAGCTACGAAGCACTCCGGAAGATCACCGCCGACGCGCTCAATGAGGGAATCCTCGACGCGAAGAGGATCTTGAGCGCATGACCGTCTACGTCGAGCCGTCTTGGGACCAGCCGTTCGACGCGGAGGGATACTTGAGAGCGATCCCGCGGGGAGCGCTCATCAAGGGGCTCTTCGGCGCTACGGTCGCGGCGGCGGCAAAGCAGCGCAAGGTCACGCTCGCGCACGCCGCCGAGAAGTACCTCCCCTTTCTCGACTACCCGCTCGTCGATCACAATCGACTCCTCATCGAGGCCGCTAGGACGTTCTGGCCTGATCTCCCGCTAAGACAAGGGCTGAGAAAAATTGGCCGCGCGGCCGTCGCGAGCCTGCTGGAGACCACGTTTGGCAAGGCCCTCCTCGGCGGCCTGACGCAGCCGGATACAGTGGGGGTCGCGCTCACCTCACTCGCGCGCGCGTACACGACCACACTGAGCAAGCCGACGCCCACCGTCGAGGTCGTCGAGACGGGGCAGCGAAGCGCAATCCTCAAGGTGCGCGACACATGGACCTTCCTCGACTCGCAACAGATCGGAATCATCGAGGGACTGTGCAAGGCGTGCGGGACGCGCGCTGACGTCCGCTACGCGCTCGACGGGCCCGCGACGGGCGAGTTCATGTGCCATTGGGAGACCTTCTCGGCGTCAGCGCCGCCGGATCCGTAGCGTTTCCCGGGGTGCCGAAGGCGGCTTGCGTCCCCTCTCCGTCACGCGCCCGAATTCCCGTTGTCGCAGCGCATCACGGCGCGTTAACTTCACCGGTCCTTATGGGGAGAAGGCCTGCATTTCGGCCGCTCGGAGAAGCCGGCGCCGCGCTCGCGCTCGGGAGTCTCTGCGCGACGCTTGGTTGCAGCGACTTCACGACGGCTCGAGTGACCCCGCCGAGAGGGACGCTGGGCACCGAGCTCTACGGCCTCGTCTGCGACCGCGTCGGCGCGCAGGCGCTGCGGGAAGACATCACCGGGGACTCCTACGAGGGCATCTGTCACCCGGACCCCACGACGGGAGCGTACGCCGCGACCGTTGACACGACCCTCCTTCCCCCGCTCGAGCCTGGCGCGGTCGACACCGATGGCTACCCGGTCTCGATGGCCACCCAGCAGGCTGACCGCGCCTACAACATCGCGCGGGTCGAGTCGCTCGGACGCGACCGCGGGCCGATCATTCAAGCGCTCGACGCCGCGATCCCCGACATCCAGATCGCGGTGAAGGATGTCACGAACCCGGATCCGACGCAGTCGTGCGCGCCGGCTCCGAACGGCGGCACAGGTGGGCTGCACACGGATCTCGCCCGAACGGTGGGGAACCTCGCCGACCTCTACGACGACCGAACGATCCCTCTACTCACCGAGGCCATCGGCCACGTCCTCGATACCGTGAAAGCATCGCCCGACGCGCAGACGGCGCTCTCCCACATGGACGCGCGACAAGGCTATCGGCCGAGCGAGATCGCGCTCGGCGTCGCGCAGCCGATCCTCGCCTACCCTCAGCTGGTCGACCTCGCAAACAGCCTCCTCGCGCTTCTAGCGACCGACTCCAACCCCTACTCGGCGGGGCTCTTCACCCCGGCCGAGGGCCCCCCCCCGGGGCGTACGCCGGTCCCCGGCGCAGCGAGCGGACAGTTTCAGCAGCTCATGAGCGTCCTCTACCAGGAGATGCGGACGGAGACGCCGGACCCACCCGTCGCGCTTCTCTCCTCGCTCACGGATACGAACGATCCGACACGCACGATCTTCAATCGCCCGCTGGACGATCTCGAAATCACGCGCGACATCCTCTTTCCGTCACTCTCCACCACGCCCCCTTCCGTGTTCGTCGCAACGCAGCCGCTCGTCCAGCGCGATCCACGCGGTGTGGCGCTCGTGCCCCTCGTGAACGGCGTCATCCCCGCGCCATTCGTCGACGCTGACGACGACGGCCTTGCCGACCTCGACTCGCTCGGAAACTTCATCACCGTCGATGGGTCCCCGGTCCCCTCCCCCTTCTTCTCGATCGATGGAGTCGATGGCCCGCGACAAAACGGGCTCGCGCTGAACGGCGCGGCGCCCATGTACGGGTACCTCGACACGAGCTCGACGCTCCTCGCAAAAGTCACGAGCGACCTCGTTCCTCTGCTCAATCCCGCAGCAGGACCGAACGGAGAGGCGCTCCTTCAGGGGGTCGCTGGGGCGCTCCCGCTCCTCTTCGGGAACAAGGACACCAGCCCCTCGTCGCAGAAGACTTATCCCCCGGATCCCGCGGCACCGCAGGCTTGGGCGCTCGAGCACCCGAACACGCCCGCGCCACCGGCCCTTGCGACCACTCCCGTTGTGCTCCCGTACGCGGGGTACCACGCCGAGACCTCTCCGCTCGCGGACCTCGTCTACGCCGTCGGTCAGATCCTCGCCGACCCGACGACGGACGACACGTTGAACCTCTTCCGCCAGCTCGCGACGAGCTACCCGCAACAGCTCGCGCGGCTCGTCGGCGTCGGGCTCCAGATCAAGGCGATCGCAGACGCTCACCCCGAGGCACACATCCCGGCGGCGTCGACGCTCTGGGACGAGCTCCTCGATGTCTTTGCGGCGATTGCTCACGTCTATGACCCTCAGAGCGGAGGGGTCCTCGAGGATTTGATCACTGCGTTTGGAACCCCCCAGACACTCGCCCTGAAGGACGCCTTCACGGCGTACATCGACTACGACGACGTCCTCACCTACCAAAACGATCAGAACGTCGGGTCTACGGCGGACCTCAACGGCCCGGCGTTCAACCTGAGCACTGGCAGCGTCTCCCCGATGATGACGCCGGTGGACCGCACCCAACCCGACAACGGGTCGAACCGAAGCGAGCTGCAGCGCTTCATGCAGCTGCTCCACGACGCCAATGGCCTCGGCGCGTGCACCAAGGCGGGCGCGGTCGCGCACTTGCACCTGACGATCCCCCCCAGCACGATCTCCGTCGCCGTGGACTACCCCACGAGCCCTCTCGCCGCCGCGGCGTGCCTCTTCGTCGGCGGAGGGAACATCCCTCCGAACCCGATGCCGGCGTGCGGAATCCTCCAGATCCCCAACGTCGCGACGATGCTCCTCGACGTCGTGCTCGGCCGGACGCACTTCGACATTCCCGATCCCTGCTTGAACGCGATCCTGAACAACACGACGCTCACGGGGCTCGTCGGTGGCCCCGACGCCTTCCTCGAGGCGCAGTCGGGCATCACGGGCTTCGAT
>JBKQKP010000034.1:0-9895 GCA_052147435.1 Polyangiaceae bacterium
CGGCATCACGTGGGCGGCTGTTCGCGGCGATGACCCGCTCAAGATCAAGCAGCGGGCCGGTCATGCGACCTTCACCACGACCGAGGGCTACATCCGTGAGGCGGAGAACCTTCGCGACGGCTTCGGCCAGCCGTTCCCTCCGCTACCGCCGGAGCTGCTTGAGAGTTGTGGCCTCGGTTCTGGCGTTTTGGCTACAGGAACCGACGGTTTTTCCGAGGAATCCGTGGAGCAACGGGGGATCGAACCCCGGACCTCTGCATTGCGAACGCAGCGCTCTCCCAGCTGAGCTATTGCCCCGGAACGGGCGCGGACTCTACGCGGGGAGAGCCCAAAGTCAAGGCCACGAGCCTCGCGCGCGCCTACCGATACCCCGCGACGAGCGCTTGCGAGAGGAGCCCCCAGCCGTCGATCGCGACGAACAGCAGCAGCTTGAACGGCAGGCTCACCTGCGTCGGGCTGAGCATCTGCATCCCGAGCGCGAGCAGGATGTTCGAGACGACGATGTCGACGATCAAAAACGGCAGGAAGAGGAGAAAGCCGATCGCGAACGCCTCCCCCAGCTCGGTCACGACGAACGCCGGGACGAGCACCGGCAGATCGCGGTCGGTGACGCCGGCGCGGTCGGCGGCAGGCTGGGCGTTCTTCGCGATCGCGAGAAAGCGCGTCTTCTCGCGGGCGCTCGCGTTGGCGCCGAGAAAGTCGCGCATCGGCTCGCGGACGGCGTCGATCCCTTCGCGCACGAGCGCGACCGCATCGTGCTCGGAGCTCGACAGGAGCGGCGCCGCGCGCGCGGCGATACGCGAGCCTACGGGCGCCATCGCGAGGAACGTCAGCGCCGTCGCGAGCGCGAGGACCACGGTGTTCGACGGGACGCTCTGGGCGCCGATGGCGCTTCGCACGATCTGAAGCACCGTGGAGATCTTCACGAACGCCGTGACGCTCATGAACGCGAACGGAATGAGCGAGACGATCGCGAGCGCGACGACGAGCGCGAACGGATGCGTGAGAAGCTCGTCTTTCACGTGCCTCCCCCCTTCGAGAACGCACGCGCCATCGCCTTGGCGAACGCCGATTCGGGCTCGGCGGCTTGCACAGGCAAGTCCGCGGAGGGGATCTCGCCGAGCTTCGTGAATCCCGCTTCGCTCACGCCGACGACGAAGACCTGCGCGCCGACCCGGACGAGGTAGATCGCGCGTCGTCCGTCGAGCGGGAGGTGGCCTGCCAGGGTGACGGGCCCGCTCGGACGCCCCACCCCGAGGCGCCGCGCTCCATAGAGCACGGCGAACGCCGCCGCGCACACGACGGCGAGCGTGAGGAGCGTCTCGAGGAGGTAGCCGGCGTAGGAACCCATGGAAGCCGAAACGTGCGGGGAGGCGGAGACTCGCGCGGCGGAGCGCCTCTGGTCAACCCAGCGCTCTGCACGAAGGCCCCATTTGCGCTCCTCCCGCGTGCATAGGTAGGACAGTAGTCCGTGCCATCGCCTGAACACGGAGAGCGCCCTCTGCTTACGGGCCGCGACGCCGATCGCGCGCGGGACGCCGTGCGGGCGGCGTCTCGCGGATTCGCCTATGGCCTCGACGGATCCTCGCGCCGTGGCGACGCTCCGTTGCGCGCGCCGAGGCTCGGTCTCAACCTGGCCACGGGGAACGCCGGACTCGCGATCGTCTACGCCGCCCTGGAGCATGCGTTCCCCGACGAGGGGCATCTCCAGCGCGCCTCTCGCGCCATCGAACGCGCGATCGCCTCTACGACGAAGGACGCGGGCCATCCGTCCCTCTGGGTCGGATTCACCGGCGTCACCTGGGCGCTCGATCTACTTCAGGGGCGGGATCCGGGCGAGGAGGAGAACGCGGTCGACCGTGCGCTCCCGGGTCTCGTCGCGAAATGGGAGGGCCCGTTCGATCTGACCCACGGCCTCTGTGGCCTCGCCGTGTACGCGCTCGAGCGCGCGCTGGACCCGTCGGCGAGCGCGCTCCTCGACGCGATCGTCGCGCGCCTCGGCGAGATGAGCGAGCGGCATGCTCCCGGGGTGACGTGGCGCTCGAACCCGCGCTGGTTGCCCCCCGCTCATCGCCTCAAGGAGACGGACGACTGCGACCTCGGGGCGGCCCACGGCATCGCCGGCGTCATCGCGATGCTCGCCAGGACGTATGCCGCTGCGGGGGTCGGGGCGCGGACGAAACGGCGCGCGCGCGCTCTCCTCGATCGCGCGGTGGCATGGCTGCTCGCCCAGGAGCTCCCTCGCGACGCAGGAGGGGGCTTCCCCCGCTCGGTCGAGCCACGCACTCCGCGCGCTCCGCGGACGCCGGCTCGCCTCGCCTGGTGTCGCGGCGACCCCGGGATCGCCGCAGCGCTCACGGTCGCGGCGCAGTGCACGGGTGAGCGCGACTGGCTTCGCGAGGCGACGCGCATCGCGGTCGCCGCAGCAGCGCGGCCGTTCGAGCATTCGGGAGTGCTCGATGCGGGGCTATGCCACGGGGCCGCGGGGGTGGGGCATGTCTTCCACCGCATATATGTGGCCACACGAGACGAGCGCCTCGCTGAGGCCGCGCGCGTGTGGCTCTTGCGCGCCGTCGACATGCGCTCCGAGCGCGCGCGCTACGGCTGGGACGCCGTCGGGGGGGATTCCCTCGGTCGCAAGCGCCGTGACTCCCTGCCGGGCCTCCTTTTCGGCGCGGGTGGCGTTGTCCTCGCCCTCCTCGCCGCGACGGGCGATGCGAGCTCGTCCTGGGACCGCGCGTTCGGCGTGTCCTCGGGGGAGTCGCTCGACTGAGGAGCTTCGATCCGCCCCCGAGCCGCCGGCGCACGCCCGGAGTATGCTCCTCTGTGTGTCACTGGCCGCGGGAGATCTCGTCGACCGCTACCGCGTCATCGCGCGCCTCGGCGCGGGTGGCATGGGCGAAGTCTATCGGGCCCACGACACGCGACTTCAGCGCGACGTCGCCCTGAAGATCCTTCACCCCGAGCCGATGGCCGGCTCCGGCTCCGCTACCGGCGGAGCTGCGCGGTTGTTGCGCGAGGCGCGCAGCGTGGCGGCGCTCGAGCATCCGAACGTGATCACCATCCACGACGTCGGCGAGATAATGGAGCCGCAGTCGCTCCGCGGCACGCCGTACATCGCGATGGAGCTCATCAAGGGGAAGTCGCTGCGCGAGTACATCGAGGGGCCGCCGGCGCCGCTCGCGGAGCGGATCGCGTGGCTCGCGGGCGCGGCATACGGGCTCGCGGCAGCGCACAGGGCCGGCATCGTGCATCGGGACGTGAAGCCCGAGAACATCATGGTGCGCGACGACGGCGTCGTGAAGGTGCTCGACTTCGGGATCGCGAAGCGCTCGTACTCGACGGCGGCGGTCGATCCCACGTCGTCGACCGAGGCACAGCTCCTCCCCCAGCTCTCCATGCAGGGGGTCGTCATCGGGACGCCGTACTACATGGCGCCGGAGCAGATGCGGAACGAGGTTCTGGACGGGCGGGCCGACCAGTTCTCATGGGGCGTCGTGGCGTACGAGCTTCTCGCCGGGAAACCGCCGTGGACCGTAGGGCGGGACGCGCTCCAGCTCGTGTCGGAGGTCCTGTCGAAGCGCCCGTCGCCGCCGACGTCGCTGAACCCGGAGATCCCGCACGACGTCGAGGCGATCGTCATGCGCGCCCTCGCGAAGTCGCCCGACGAGCGCTTCCCGTCGATGACTGCGATCGTGGAGGCGCTCTCCCCGGCCGGCGTCGCGTCGCTTCGGAGCCTCCCCCCGCAAACGAGCCCGCTTGCTCGAACGGAGTCTTTCGTTCCAGGTGCGCCGAGCGGGCCGATCTCGCTCGGTGTGCCCACGTCGCTGGGCGCCGGTCCCGCCGCGACCGGCCCGACGGGCGAGGCGAAAAAAGGGGGGTGGGCACGTTGGGGTCTCGTCCTCGCCGTACTCTCCGCCGTCGTCCTCCTCGCGGGGACTACCTACCGCCGCCGGGCCGAGCCCGGGCAGGCAGCGCCGGCGCAGTCCGGGGCCGCGGCTCCAAGTGCCCAGGATCCGTCGACCGGAACGAAGGTCCCCGCGGCCGCGAGCGCCTACCGCGCCGCGATGACAGCGCTGCGCGACGCGGACATGGAGCGCGGCACGAAGGAGCTCGACGATGCGATCCGCGCTGATCCGCTGTTTGCGGCGGCACACCTGAGGTACGCATTGACGCGGGTGCCGCCGGGGGAGACGGAGCGGCGCCACCTGCAGGATGCGACGCGCCTGCGCGGCTCCCTCGACGCACACGACCAGGTGCTCGTGAACGCGTTCGCTCCGGTCGCTAGCCTCCCGGGGGATCTGGTCGAGGTCGAAAAGAGGCTCGCCGACGCCGTCGCACGATCGCCGAACGATGCGGACTTCACCCTCCAGCTTTGCCAAGTGCGGGGGAGCCTCGAGCGCGCGGATGCCATCGATACGTGCAGGCGAGCCAGCGAGCTCGATCCCGGCGCTGCGACGCCGCTCCGGAGGCTCGCCCTCGCCCAGGTCCATGCGGACGACGTTCGCGGCGCGCTCGCCTCGTTCGAGGCGTGCGTGCGAGACTTTCCGCTCGCGACGTCGTGTCTTTCGCCGCTCTTCCAGCTCCAGGCGCTCGAGGGGGACTGCGATGCGGCGATTACGTCCGCCCGCCGTATCGTGTCCGCGGATCCGGAGTCCGCGGCGTCGTACGACACCCTCGCCGAGGCCTTGCTTGGAGCAGGGCAGCCGCTCGAGAGCGTGCGCGATGCGCTAGAGGAGAAGCACTCGCGCCTCCCACCGTCCGAAGCGCCGCTCTCGAAGACGGCCGACGAGGCGCTCCTCGCGTTGCGCACGGGAGACTTCGTCCGCGCGGACCAAGGGCTTCGCGCCTGGGACGACGCCGTCTCCACGAGCCACGCGGTGGAGGACCATTATTTGGTCTCCGCCTATCGCATCCTTCTGGCTCTCGAGGAGGGGCGCATCAAGGAAGCGGATGCGCTGGCGTCCAGCTATCTCGCGCGCCAACCGGCGTGGAGGACCGAAGGGGAGGACGATTCGATCTTCTTCGACGGGATTCTCTACCGGACTGGCGCAATCACGAGGGAGGACTTCGTCCAGCGGCGTACGAAGTGGCTCGCCGCAAAGAAGGCACGGCCGCGAGCGAACCAGCTGGGGTTCGCGTGGATCGCGGCGTACGCCGAGCCTGCGTTGACCGCGGCGGACGGGCGGGAGGCCATCGAGGCGCTCGCCGATTATCTCCCGCTCCCCAATCCGATGATGCGCGCCCCCGATTACGAGCTGCCCATCGGCAACGCGTACCGGCTTGCCGGGCGCGATTCGGAAGCGCTCCCCTATCTCACGAGAGCGGCCAAAGCGTGCGTGGGGCGCGAGGCGCCGCTCGAACAGACGTGGGCGAGCCTCGCGCTCGGAGAGACGCTCGAAAGGCTCCACGACACGGGCGCCGCCTGCGCCGCGTATGCCGTGGTTCGAAAGCGCTGGAAGGGCGCACGGAGCTCTGTGACCGCGCGCCGGGCCGACGCGCGGTTCGTCGCGCTAGCCTGTCCGCACTGACCGGCGTGTTCGTCGCTCGCGGACGTCCTACAGCTGGCCGCCGTAGGTGCAGCGATTGTTGTTCCCCGTGACCGGGCCAAGGGGGGGACCGTTGGCGATGAGGAAGCCGGTCTTGCAGCCGCTCTGCACGCGCAGCTCCTTCACCCGCTCCCGGGTCAAGGAGAGCCGGGGCTTTGCCTCGGCGGTCGAAACGTCTTTGGTCGAGGCGCCGGTACGGTTGGAGGAGTTGCTCATGGCGAATCAGTATGCGGGCGAAATGCCGACCATCAAGCGGAATTTTGCAGCGAGCCGGCGCGCGCCGGAGAAGCGAAAGACATTAGGTAACGCTGCGTTAGCGTAGCCTCTGAGGGGGATGTCACCCGTTTGGGTGACGGGCTCGATCCTCAGCGGAGCGTCGGCCTACAGCGTCGCGCTAGCATCGCTGTGGCCATCGCACATGGCGCCTCGATGGAGGGAGCTCGATTGACGCAGCCCCCCCATCGGCCCTATTTCCACGCCACCTCGTGGCTCTCGTCGTCCAGAAATACGGTGGAACCTCCGTCGGTTCGCTCGAGCGCATCCGGAACGTCGCGCGGCGCTGCCTCGCCGCCCAGCGCGCTGGGGACGATGTCGTCGTCATCGTGAGCGCGATGAGCGGCGAGACAAACCGCCTTCTCGGGCTCGCGCACCAGGTCTCCGCCGTCCCCGACGCGCGCGAAATGGACGCCATCGCCGCCACGGGCGAGCAGGTGGCGGCGGCGCTGACGGCGATCGCGATCCAGTCCGAAGGGGGCAAAGCGCGCTCGCTCCTCGGACACCAGGTGAAGATCCTCACCGACGGCGCCTTCACCAAGGCGCGCATCAAGGCGATCGAAGGATCGAAGATCTTCGAGACGGTGAACCACGGCGAGATCGCCGTCGTCGCCGGGTTCCAGGGGGTCGACGACCACGGCAACATCACGACCCTCGGGCGCGGCGGCTCCGACACGACCGCCGTAGCCGTCGCTGCCGCCATAGGCGCCGGGGTGTGCGAGATCTACACCGACGTCGACGGCGTCTACACGACCGATCCGAACGTCTGCCCGACGGCCAGGAAGATTGATCGCATCTCGTACGAAGAGATGCTCGAGCTCGCGTCGCTCGGCGCGAAGGTGCTTCAGATCCGAAGCGTGGAGATTGCCATGAAGTATGCCGTGCCGGTCCACGTCCGCAGCTCGTTCTCCGACGCTCCAGGCACCTGGGTGCAGGGGGAGGACAAGACGCTCGAAGACGTCGTCGTCGCCGGCGTGGCGTACGACAAGAACGAGGCACGCGTGCACCTGGTGGGGGTCGAGGACCGCCCCGGTGTGAGCGCGCAGATCTTCGGCGCCATCGCCGAGAAGAACGTCAGCGTCGACATGATCATCCAGAACGTCAGCCGCGGTGACGACCCGCGCGCCGACGTGACGTTCACCGTGTCGAAGACGGACCTGCAGCGCGTGAAGTCGTTCATCGAGGAGATCGCCAAGGGGCTCGGGGCGCGCGAGGTCCGTTACGACGAGGACGTCGTGAAGATCTCGATCGTGGGGCTCGGGATGCGATCGCACGCGGGGGTCGCGGCGAAGATGTTCCGCCTCTTGGCCGACGAGGGGATCAACATCCAGGCGATCTCGACGAGCGAGATCAAGATCAGCTGCCTCGTCGCCTCGAAGTACACCGAGCTCGCGGTGCGCGCGCTGCACGACGGCTTCGGCCTCGCCGCGCCGGCGAAGTGAGCGCTACCACCCCCAGACGTACTCGAGCCTGAGCCCCACCGAGGTGAACTCGGGGTACGTGTTCATCTCGGTCAGGAAGAAGTGCTGGCGGTAGGCGACGCCTGCCGTCCACGCGCGCGAGAACTGGTAGTCGAGCCCTACCGCGAGCTGCACGTCAGGCGTGACGAAGGGGCCGCTCAGCCATCCCCCGCCGAAGTACCCCGCCCCGACGACTCCCCCCGCGTACGGGACCCATCGCAGAACGTCGAAGACGTACATGAGCCCGACGCCCCCCGTGGCGACGAAGCTCGGCTCGGGGGGCGGGTTCTTCGCCGGCTCGGTCCCGAGGACGAAGCCCGAAGCATCGGCCTCGACCACGAAGTTCACGGCGTCCCAGAGGCCGTACGTGTAGTGGAGACCGAGGTTCCAACCGAACGGGCTACCGCCGCCGTTCGTGGACATCACCGTCGCGCCCGCCGAGAGGCCCAGGTGGTCTTGGCGCTCGACGGCCAGTGCCGTGCGAGGGGCGAGCGTGCACGCGAGCCCCCCGATCAAGCACCAGGCCGCGCGCATGCGCATCCCTAGCCGAATACCACACTACTTCGCGGCGGGATGCGCGGGCTTCGCCGGATCCCGCAGCGCGCGGTCGACGAGCTGCCTGAACCTCGCGTACGGCTGCGCCCCCGACAGCGCGTATCCGTTGATGAGGAAGCTCGGCGTCCCGCCGATCTCCGCCGCCTCCGCCGCCTTCTGGTCCGCCTCGATCGCCGCCTTGTGCGTGTGTCCGTCGAGCGCGACCGCCCACTTGGCCATGTCGAGCCCCAGCTTCGCGGCGTACTCGTCGAGCGCCGGTCGCTTGAGGCCGCCGTCCACCCCTTGATTCGCGAAGAGGAGGTCGTGCATCTGCCAGAACCCCGCCTGCCCCTTCTGCGCCTGCGCTTCGAGCGACGCTTCGGCGGCAAGCTCCGCGTCCGGGTGCATCGACTCCGGGAGCGGCATGTTCCTCCAGACGAGCTTCAGCCTGGTCCCGTACGCCTTCACGAGCTCGTCGATCGCCGGCTCGACGCCGCGGCAGTACGGGCACTGGAAGTCGGCGAACTCTTGCACGACGACCTTCGCCGTCTGCGGTCCGCGCGCGGGAGCATCCGCTGCCGGGACAGGCGCGTTCTTCTGCTCCGGCTCCGCCGGGCCGAGCCCGTCCTTCGTCAGCGCGTCGTACATCGCGCTCGAAGCGGTCCCCTTCTTCGCGAGCGCGCGCGCCTTGCCGAGCTCGTCGTCGACGATCGCCGTGAAGGCCTCGAGCGGCTGCGCCCCTACGAGCCGGCGCCCGTCGATGAAGAAGTGCGGCGTCCCCTGCGCCTTGAAGTCGTCCGCCTGGAGCGCTTCGTCGTCGATGGCATCCGCGTATTTGTGGGCCGAGATCGCCTGCTTCACCTTGGCGACGTCGAGCTTCAGGTCGCGGGCGATCGCGGCCAGGTCGTCGTCTCCGAGCTTGGGCTGCGAAGCGAAGAGCGCGTCGTGCGCCGCCCAGAACCCCGCGTCGCCTTTCTCCGCCCGCGCCTCCATCGCCAGCTCCGCGGCCGGCTCGGCTCGCGGGTGGAAGGGGAGGGGATCGTTCTTCCAGACGAGCCGGAGATCCTTGCCGTACTTCGTGCGGAGTTGCTTCAGGGTCTCTTCGACTGCCTTGCAGTAGGGGCACTGAAAGTCGGAAAACTCCACGATCGTCACGATCGCGTTCTTGTCGCCGAGCACCGGGCTCTTCCCGAGCGGGACCTTGTAGACGTTCGTGTCGGGCTTGTCCTCTTCCGCCTGTCGCTTCGCCGCCTCGGCGGCCTCCTCTTTCAGGTTCGACTCGGTCAGCGTCGCATAGACCTTGTCGGCGGCCATGCCACCCGCCGTCAGAGCTTGAGCCTTCTTGAGCTCGTCGTTCACGATTTGCTCGAACGCCTCGAACGGCTGCGCGCCCGTGAGCACCTCGCCGTTCACGAGGAACGTCGGCGTACCGTCGACACCGATCTTCTCTGCCAGCTGTAGATCGCGCGCGATCTTGGCGCTCCACGCCGTGTTCCCCTTCGCGATGGCCGCGGCGTCAACGCCGGCGGCCTTCGCCCACTTGGCATACGACTCCGGCCCGAGCTCCTTCTGCCCGGCGAACGCCGACGCGTAGAACTGCCAGAACGCTGCGTTCCCGCCGAGAGCGCGGACCCCCTCGGCCGCTTCGGCGGCGGGGCGCGCGTTGGCGTGGAACGGGAGCGGGAGATTCTTGAAGACGACACGGAGCTTCTCCGTGCCGAACGAGGCCTGCACCTTCGACAGCGTCGCTGCTGCCTTCGAGCAGTACGGACACTGAAAGTCTTCGAACGCGACGATCGTCACCGGCGCGAGGCGCGAGCCCCAGGTCGCGTCGTCGGCGAATATCGGCACCGCGGCGTCCTCTTCGCTCGCGACGAGAACCTGTGCGACCGCTCCTGCATCGGGCGACGCCGACTGCGCGGCGGTCGCGGGGGCGGGGGCGGGGGAGCTGCCGCAGGCCGCGGCGGCTAGGGCAAGTAGAGCAAGGAGAAGGAATGTTGCGCGATTCAAGTGGTGACTCCGATTTTCGATTCGTCCCCCCGGCCCGATCTCCACCCCACCCCCCCGGCCCCCCGCCCC
>JBKQKP010000035.1:0-2553 GCA_052147435.1 Polyangiaceae bacterium
CTCTCGATCCAATGGCGATCGAGCTTCGATGTTCACGCGAAGCGGCGTCCGGGAGAAGGTCTCTGGCGAGCTGCTCTCGATCCAATGGCGATCGAGCTTCGATGTTCACCTGAGAGGCTCCAGGCTCACGAAGCCACCGCCCCACCGTGTCTCTCGATCCAATGGCGATCGAGCTTCGATGTTCACGCCTGCACTCCCTCGCGCTCGCGCGGGCGGTGCTCCTCTCGATCCAATGGCGATCGAGCTTCGATGTTCACGGCGCCGGAAGGAGAGCGACGATGAGCGACGCGGGATTCTCTCGATCCAATGGCGATCGAGCTTCGATGTTCACTGGACGTGTGACGTGCGGTGCGGGTCCATGCAGTCCACTCTCGATCCAATGGCGATCGAGCTTCGATGTTCACAGGCCCCGCACAACGTAGCTCATTCCGCAGACATGGCAAGCGCTTCGCGAGCGGCGGCCACCTTCACCTCGCGCTCTGCCCGCTTCTGTTTCGCGCGAGCCCATCGAGACATCACAGACCCTTCAGATTCGCATGGCTTTTCGTCTTTGCGAGCGACCCCCGGGTCCGGCGCGGCACTCCGCCGCTCGCAGAGATCACGGTGGCGCGACAGGAGGACGCGGCAGGCGTTCCGATCCTGGTCGAAGCGCTCGCCGCACGCTTCGCACGTCACCCAGATCGACCGCGCGACAAGACGGTCTTCCACAGCGCCGCACTCCGCGTGGATGCGCGTAGTGTCACCTGCCGGCAGCCCCTCGACCCTCTTGCCGCGCGACCGGAACGCCGCGACAAGCGCCTTCCTCAGCGAACTTGGCGCCACGAGTTGACGGATCGACGAAGCCCCCTCGGCCTGGTGGTCCTCGCGCTCTCCGCGTTCCGTCGCCTCCGACTTCACCACCGCGCGGAGATCGAACCGCTCCAAGATGAGCGTGTCGTACTCCTGCGCGAGACGGCTCGCGATGATCGCGTACCGCTCGCGGCGGCGCGCCTGCGCCCGCTGCCGGAGCGACTCCTCTTGCGCCCACGCATGACGGTCGTGCGCGACGAAGCTCTCGAGCTGTCCCCAGATCGGCCCGTCCCCCTCATGCCTCTGCCAATCCCGAAAGAGCGCGGCGAACCGGGCTGGGGATCTCCACGCTGCGGCGTGGGAGCATCGCTCGATCAGCCACTCCGGGACCGGGCCCCACGTGAGCCACCACACGAGCCCGAACCGCATCCGCTCGAGCGCCAACGACCGCTCCGACGCGATGACCTGCGGCAGCCGCAGGAGACGCAGCGTCGCCGCATCCACCTCGATGGCGTCGCCGCGCCCGTCGTCGCCCAGCCACACCCCCGCGCGGGCGCCGCCGTCCTCGAGCGCACGCCATCCGAGGTCGACGGCGACGGCTCCGCCCTGCGGCGCGTGGCGCGCCGCATGCCGGGCGTACGTCGCCCCCGGCACTGCGAGCGTCAGGACGAGCGACCAGCGCCCATGCGGCCCCACACGGCGCCGGTGCACCGCCGCCGCCTTGATCGTCGCCCCCTCGGGGAGCGGGCAGTCCTGGTGCAAGCGCCACGCGGCCCAGACGGGCCGGCGTTTGCTGTCCGAGCCGACCCGAAGCCGCAGCTCCCCGAGCCGGGCGAGGCGGCGCCGGTCGTGGCGGCCGGGCACGGCTTCGCGATCCCACGCCCGCGCGTCGGGCTGTAGGATTCGGATCTGCGTGTCCTCGCCGCCCGTGGCGTCCACGGCCGGGAGCCCCCCGATGCACTGCACACCGACCGCCTCCTGGGCGTCCGCCGCGCGCACGAACCTCGGGTCCTGCGGCTCGCCGTCCTCGTCGTACATGGACGTCTCCGCGAAGCTCTTGGTCGCCGCCTCGACCACCAGCGCCTTGGTCCCCCAGGCGACGCCCGAGGCTACGGCCGCCTCCTTCTGCCGCTCGCTGGCCCGCGCCCGGATGTCTTCGGTCTCCACGATGAGGGCGGGCGAGTCTGCGGCCGCGCGCCGGGCGGCCCACCACGCGAGCTTCGCCGCCTTCTTCGCGGCCCGCGCGTCCGCGATGGCGGTCGCGAGCTCCCCGACCACGCGCCGCGCGCCGGTCTTCTGCCGCTCGCTCTTGGCGCGGACAAGCAGCCCCTCGACGACCGCCTCCGCCTCGCGCATCGCGCGCGCCGTCCGGAGGACGTCGGGCGCGTGCGCCGCTTCGGCCTCGCGCGTCTCGCGCCGGCGTTCGCGCTCGATCTCGACGAGCGCGTTGCGGAATCGGTGCGCGAGGCGCATCTGCTCGCGCACCTCGTCGGCGCCCTCATGGGGCGCCGCGAGCCCGTACTGGTACACCAGGGTCGTCGTGGCTTGGGTATCGATCGTCATCGTGCATCCACCTTTCGTCGTTCGGTCACGATCGCGATTATTTTCTCCGCGGTTTTTTAGAAGTGAGGCGTGGCCGATCGAAGTCTCGAATCAGCGATTCCCATTCCGGCACCTTCTCCGGATCCATCTCGAGAAGGTACTTCCTTGCGAGCGCCGCATCGAAGAGCCCTCGGTGATGCATCTTGTAAATGTCGGCGAGGT
>JBKQKP010000036.1:0-9973 GCA_052147435.1 Polyangiaceae bacterium
GCCGTGTGGGGGGAGTTTCTGGGGGGTCATCCTCTGTCTACGCAGCCGGCAAGGGCACGCTGATTCGATCTCGCGGAGGGCGAGAACGACAAACCTAGAAAACGAGAAATGAAGATGAGAACGCGCAAGGAACCACCGGGAACGCGGAGCTGGAAGTCGGTCAGGGGGGAGCGACTCGACCCCTCGGCGATCGCGCGCGTCACGCGACGGGCACGCGCCCAGGTCGAAGAGCTGACGCTGCAGGAGCTGCGGCGAGACCTCTCGATGACGCAGGTCGACGTCGCGCGGACCGCCGAGATGACGCAGTCGGAGCTGTCGCGCGTCGAGAGCCGTGGAGATCATCGGATTTCGACGCTGAAGCGCTACGTCGAGGCGCTCGGGGGGAAGCTCGAGGTGGCGGCGGTGTTCAGCGGCCGGCGCGTGAAGCTCACCGAGGTGTGAGGCACGGCGCGCGAGCGCGCTGTGCGGTCTCTGCACAACGAGCGCATCGGATCAGCACGTAGTGCATGCGGACGGGCTCGCGGCGCTCCGGCCCGTCATCCCGGTCGTGAAATCATGCGTGTCCGTAGCGGTACGCGCATTGCTCAGGGGTTCGTCCAGGACGTCACTTGGAGGACTACCCGATGAAGAAGCTCATTCCGTCATTTGCCATGGTCATCGCAGGCTGCGCCGTGCAACCCCTGCAGCCGACACCCGGCGAGACCACGAAGGAACCGTCGCCCGCCCCCGCGACGGCGATGATGCTCCCTCCCGTGCTCCAGCCTTCGCCGGGCTTCAGCACGACGTGGGCCGAGATCGGCTACCCATTCGACGCGCGGAAGATCGCGGCGTGCGGGCCGAACGAGGACGACCCGAACGGCCTGTGGGCGCTCAACGCGGACAACACGCTCTGGTACAGCCCAAACGGGGGGGCCGCGCCATCGAGCTGGACCTACCAGGCGACCGTGCCGTCGGCCGAGTACATCGTGTGCGACGCCGCTCTTCTCTACGTCTTCACCACCGACAAGACCATCCAGGCCACGCCGGGCTTCCCGTCCACCACGACGCCCTTCGCAGGATGGGCTTCCATCGGCGCGTGGGACGACGCGCACTTGCTCTTCGGGGGGCTTGGCTCGCTCGGTACCCTCAACCTCAACGGGGACTTCTACTACTCCTCGACTGACCTCACCGGCGTCGGCCCCACGGAGAAGTTCGTCGTCGACGGGTTTACCGACCCGTTGATCGCGTCCGGCGGAGACGCCTACTGGGCTCTCTCTCCGATAACCCCGCTCGCGGCGAACAGCACGACGCGCGTGACGTCGGCGGGCTCGTACATCGGCGGTGCGTACGTTCCGAGCATCGCGCGCGCGTTCCTGCTCGGCAGCGGAGCGCTCGAGTACAACGACGGCCTCTTGCCGGCGGCGCAGCGCGGAGTCTATCTGGACGGCCAGCTCGTGTATCCGGAGGCCGCCGGCTTCGCGCCGGCAAACGGCTGGAACCCTCTGCCGACTCCGGCGTCCACCACCCTCATCGAGGAGTCCGCCTCGGACCAGCCGTCGGGAGATCGAACGCTCTACGCCCTCGATTCGACCTACCACCTCTGGCAGGCGACCTTCGCCGAGACGAGCTGCTTCGACGGCGTCGACAACGACAACAACGGGCTCGGCGACGGATACGACCCGAGCTGCTTCCAGGCCTACGCGCAGAAATACTGCTCCACCCCGTCGGGCACCAGCTCCAGCCTCCCCTCCGGATTCGTCTGCTCCAGCTCGTTCGGAACGAACACCAACGGGATCTACTGGACGACGTGCGTGAACGGAGAAGCGACGAGCACCTGGGAGGGGAGCTCGTGCAACACGCAGTTCTGCTGCGGCCCGCAGTAGTGCGGAGCGACATGGGCACCGGCGCTCCTCGATCTCCCTGTCGCCCCTCGTGCTAATGGGTCGGCAGGGAGCCCATCGATGCGTCGTCACCCGTGCGGAACTCTTTTCCTATGCCTCGGCGCGCTCCTCGTCGGTTGCTCGGCGTCTCCCGAGCCCGCGAGGAGCCCCGCCGCAACGCCCGCAGCCCCGCCGACCGCCGCTGCCCCGGCGATCGGCCCCGTCGATCTCGAGGTGCGCGACGTGCGCCTCTTCGACGGAGTGAAGGTCGTCGAGCACGCGACGGTCGACGTCCGCGGCGGGGCCATCGTCGCCGTACGCGAAGCAGCGGCCGCCGGAGCGGGGGCCTCCCCTTCGACCGTCGTGGACGGTGCCGGCAAGACGCTCCTGCCTGGGCTCATCGACGCTCACGCGCATGTCTGGGAGAGAGAGCACCTCGCGCAATCGCTCGCGTTCGGCGTCACGACGGTCCTCGATCAATTCAGCTCGCCCGGGTTCGACGCCGCGATGCGAGACGAGCAGAAGCGAGGCGCGGCGAACGATCGCGCGGACCTGAGGAGCGCTGGGATCCTCGTCACCGCGCCGAAGGGCCACGGAACCGAGTACGGGTTCGAGATCCCGACGCTGGCGCCGGGAGACGACGCGCAGGCCTTCGTCGACGCCCGACTCGCGGAAGGGTCCGATTGGATCAAGATCGTCTACGACGACGGCCGCTCGATTCACTTCCACTTGCCGACGCTGACGCGCGAGCAGATGGGTCGCGTCGTCGCAGCGGCCCACGCCCGGTCGAAGATGGCCGTCGTGCACGTGAGCTCGATGGCCGAGGCGAAGGACGTCGTCGACGCGGGGGCGGACGGGCTCGCGCATCTGTTCTTCGATGCGCCCGCGACGCCAGAGCTCGTGGCCGAGATGGCGCAGAAGGACGAGTTCGTGATCGCGACGCTGTCGGTGATCGCGAGCGCTGAGGGGAAGCCCGTCGGCAAGGCGCTCCTCGACGACCCGCTCGTCTCCCCGTACATCACGGCGGCCGGCGCGAGGACGCTGGTGCGGTCCTTTCGCGTCGCCGTGGCCGAGGTTCCGGGCGCGATCGCAACGTCGGTCGGGCGGCTGAAGGGAGCCCGCGTGCCGCTCCTCGTCGGGACCGACGCGCCGAACGAGGGGACGACGTACGGAGCCACCGTGCACGAGGAGCTCGCGCTTCTCGTCGAGGCGGGCCTCACCCCCACCGACGCCCTCGTCGGAGCGACGTCGGCTGCCGCGGCGCGCTTTCACCTCGACGATCGCGGGCGGATCGCGCCCGGGATGCGCGCCGACATGGTCCTCGTGACAGGGGACCCGACGTCCGACGTCCGCGCGACGCGGGCAATCGACGCCGTCTGGAAAGGGGGGGTGCGTTTCGATCGCGACGCTTGGCGAGCCTCGTGCACGAAGGAGCGCGCAGCGGCCCCTCCCCCGAACGCCGTCGCGGCGGTCGGCGGGATCGTCAGCGACTTCGACGACGGAACGCTCGCGACGAAGTTCGGAGCGGGTTGGGACCCTTCGACCGACAAGATCGCCGGGGGCGCTTCGACCGTGGAGTTGAGCCCCGCGAAGGGGGGGGCGAAAGGGACGAAGGGAGCGCTGCGAATCGCGGGAGAGATCGCCCCGGGCCTCCCGTACGCGTGGGCGGGGGCGATGTTCTGGCCCGGCGCGCACCCGATGGAGGCCGTCGACGCGTCGAAGGGGAAGGAGCTCGTCTTCTGGGCGAAGGGAGACCCGGGCAAGTACCGCGTGATGCTCTTCGCGCGGAGCCACGGGAGGATGCCGATGACGCAATCGTTCGAAGTCGGGACCGCATGGAAGGAGTACCGGCTCGCGCTCGGCGGGTTCAATGGAACGGACGCGAAGGACATCACGGGGGTCCTCCTTTCGGGGGGACCGAAGGCGGGGAAGTTCGCGATCGAAGTGGACCAAGTCGAGCTTCGTTGAGGAGCCGCTCTGCCGTCCCGGGGTGTCGTATCATCGACCGACCTGGCCATGACGACGCGAGAGAGCTGCGACAACTGCGGCGCGATGCTCACTGTGCCGCCTGCACCTGCGGTCGAAGGGGGCTTCGATCGCCCCTGCGCGTACTGCGGCGCGCGCAACCACGAGGATCCACGCCCGGCCCCCGCCGCCCCGCCCGTGGCCCCCAGGGAGTGGCCTGCTCCGGCGTCGGCACCTTCTGCCAGCGCTGTGGGGCGGTGGATCGCGTTCGCGACCATCCTTCCCATGGTCTTCGTCGTCGGGCTTGTCATCGCTCTGACGAAGTCCAAGGCGACGACGAGCGTGACGGCCTCCTTCTCGATGCCGAGCTCGCTCGTGGCGGCGCTCGCGAATCAGACGAAGGCGGACGGTCCTTCGTGGGAGTCAGTCGGGGGTCCCCCCGTCCTGACGACGATCGCGGGGAGCGAAGCGGTCATCGGACCGCTACGGAACGTCGGCAAAGACGACATGCTCTTCGTGGGAGCCTTCGACGGCGCGACGCAGGCCAAGCGCTGGCAGCTCGGACCGTTCGGCACGTACTCCCAGGGCTATTCGAGCACCCGCTTCGCCGTGGGGAAGGCTCACATCGCGGTGAGCGACTTTCACGCAGCGCTCCACATCTACGATCTCGAGACCGGCAAGGAAGAGCACACCGTCTCCTTGACCGACAAGGTCAAGGCGCTCTGCACAGTCACAGGCCCCACCACCGCCGCGGCGGCGGACGACGTCTGGGTGGTTCAGATCGACAAGAAGCACGTGCGCGTCGATCTCGCGACCGGCACCGTGACGGAAGCGCCCGCCAATCCGAACCTGTGCGCCGTGGTCGTCCCCTACCAGCCCGCGGGCGTTCCGACGATCGAAGGGTTCGAGACGCGCCGCCAGTTCGATCTCGGGGGGGGCTCGCGCATCCTCTACGGAAAGAAGTCCCCTGGCACGCCGACGCCCATGGTCGCGTTGCTCGAGTCGGCGGCCCAACCGCAGGCGCCACCGCATCAAGGGGCGGCGCGGAAGTCGAGCGAGCCGCCGGGCACGGTCAAGTGGCGCGTACCGCTCCCCGCCGCCGATCTGGCGACCGTCCGCAATGACTATCAGGAGAACAACGTCGCGCTCTGCGGTAAGCGCTTCGTCGGGGCGTACGGGGTCGGGGAGAAGGCCTGGCACGTCACGGCGCTCGATGCCGAGACGAGCTCTCGCCTCTGGGACGTCACGCTCAAGCCGATCTTCGCCGTCGATAGTTTGTCAGGCATGGTCTGCTCCGCGGCGCGCGCATACGTGGTGCGCATGGATTCGGTCGATGTCATCGACCTCGAGAGCGGCAAGCTCACCGGAACGATCGGGCACGAGACGTACGACACTCGCGGTTCGAGGTGACGGCTCGCGGCTCGATGTGACGGGAGGGGAAGGCGCCCCTCGGACGGGCCGTAGCCAGGAGATCGTCCTCGACCGGAGCGCGGCGTTCCATGGCACGATGCGCATCAACCCTCATGCAACCCCTCGATCCCTACGGTGCGCCGCCGGCCGCCGGCCCCGCCATCGATCCTCGTTCCAAGGTGAGCCTCCCCGCGATGCTCATCATCGTGTCGCAGGCCCTTGGCCTCCTGATCGAGGTCGCCTACCTCATCTTCAAGAGCCAGCTGTACACGTTCCTGAAGAGCACCATGGAGAACGCGGGGAAGCCGTTCCCCCCGGACGCCATGAACAACAATCCGATCCTCACCCTCCTCGGGATCCTCGGGAGCTGCTTCGTCATCTTCGCGATGCTCGAGATGCGAAAGCTCCGGAGGTTCCCGGTCGCGCTCATCGGCGCGATCCTCGCGATGCTCCCCTTCGTGTCGCTCTGCTGCTTCCTCGGATTCCCGCTCGGAATCTGGGCGCTGGTCGTCCTCTTCAACCCGGACGTCCGCGCCGCCTTCACCTGAGCGCGCTGAGGACCCTTCCATGGAGCTTCGGATCTCGCACCTGTCGAAGCGCTACGCGAACAGCGTTCAAGCGCTCGACGACGTCTCGCTCACCATTCCCGCCGGCATGTTCGGCCTGCTCGGCCCCAACGGCGCCGGAAAATCCACGTTGATGCGGACCCTGGCAACACTGCAGGAGGCCGACAGTGGCACGGCGAGCTTCACGGGGGTGGACGCCGCGCCGATCGACGTGCTCGCCAACAAGGAGCGGGTCCGGGAGGTGCTCGGATACCTTCCGCAGGAGTTCGGGGTCTACCCGAAGGTGACCGCGATCGATCTCCTCGATCACCTCGCGGGGCTCAAGGGGATCTCCGACGCCAAGAGGCGAAAGGCCGTCGTGCAGCAGCTCCTCCAGCGGACCAACCTCTGGGAAGCGCGCTACAGGCGCCTCGGCGCGTTCTCGGGCGGGATGAAGCAGCGCTTCGGGATCGCGCAGGCGCTCCTCGGCAACCCGAAGCTCCTCATCGTGGACGAGCCCACCGCCGGCCTCGATCCCGAGGAGCGGCTCCGCTTCCTGAACCTGCTCTCCGACATCGGCGAGAGCGTCGTCATCATCCTCTCTACGCACATCGTCGCCGACGTCTCGGACCTTTGCCGTCAGGTGGCGATCATCCATCGCGGGCGGGTCGTCGGGAGCGGCGATCCGTTGACGCTCATCGCCGACCTGAAAGACCGCCTCTGGAGGCGGTTCGTGACACACGACGAGCTCGCCGAGCTGCAGACTCGCCATCGCATCGTGTCGTCGCGCCGCTCCGCGGGGCGGCTCGTGATCCGCGTCTACAGCGAAGGGAACCCCGGCGCGGGCTTCGAGCCGACGACGCCCGATCTCGAGGACGTGTACTTCCTCGCGCTCCACCCCGGCCCGACCGCAGCGCCGACAGCGACTCCCACGGTTGCACAGGCGCCCTGAGATGGTCTGGTGGATAGCCTCGTTCGAGCTGCGAAAGCGGCTCACCATGCTCTCCACGTACGTCTATCTCGCGGTCTTCTTCGCGTGTGGAGTCCTCCTCGTGTTCGTCGAAGGGGGGGCGTTCTCGGGCGTCGCCGCGGGGGCGGGCTCGGAGAAGGTCCACGCGAACGCGCCTTTCCTCGTCTCGGACCTCATCAGCTCGATCTCCAACCTGGGAGTCCTGATGAGCGCCGCGGTGTTCGGGCAGGCCGTGCACCAGGACTTCGAGGCGGGGACGAGCCACCTCTTTTTCACGATGCCCATCAAGAGGCGGAGCTACCTGACCGGTCGCTTTCTCGGGGCGCTCATCTTCGTTCTCTTCGTCTTCTCGGGCATTGGCCTCGGCGCGCTGCTCGGGAGCGTGTCGCCGGTCATCGTGGAGCGCTCGCTCTTCGGGCCTTTCCGGCTCGCCCCCTTTGTCTGGCCGTACGTCACGTTCGTCCTCCCCAACGTGATCTTCACGGGGGCTATCTTCTTCGCGCTGGGGACGCTCACCCGGAAGATGATGCCGGTGTACGTCGGCGCCGTCGTCCTCGCCCTCGGCTACCTCGCCGCGCAGGCGATCCTCTCCGACCTCGACAACAAACAGCTCGCGGCGATGCTCGATCCGTTCGGCGGCGGCGCCGCGGCGGCGATCTTTCGGTATTGGACCCCCTCGGAGAAGAACACCAAGCTTCTCCCCATCACCGGGCTGCTCCTTGCGAACCGCGCCGTCTGGCTTTCCATCGGCCTGGGCGCGCTGGGCCTCACGTACGCGAAGTTCGATTTCAGCGCCGAGACGAGCAAAGACCGACCGAAGAAACCGAGCGACGACGCGGAAGCGCCGCCGCCCGCTACTGACGCCGAGCCTCTTCCGTCATCCTTCGCTCATCGCGGGACCGGCGAGCTTCTCGTGCTCCTCGGCCGCACAGCGTGGCTCGAGCTCGCGGAGACGGTGAAGAGCGTCTACTTCGGCGTCTTCATTCTCGCCGGCGGCATCCTGGCGCTCACCCTGACCCACTTCGCGACGCGCCTGTTCGGCTCCCCCGTCTGGCCGGTGACCTCCCAGATCGTGGAGTTCACCACGTCGAGCTTCGGCCTCTTCATCATCATCATCATCACGATCTACGCGGGCGAGATCGTGTGGCGCGAGCGCGACCTGCGCTTCGATCAGATCGCCGACGCGCTCCCGATTCCGTCGTGGGTCCCCTGTCTGGCGAAGCTCGTCGCCCTCTGCCTGACGCCCGCGGTGGTCCTCGCCGCCGTACCGGTCTTCGGCATCTGCTACCAGACCTTCAACGGCTACCACCACTACGAGCTGGGGCTTTACCTCGAGTGGCTCTACGGGGTCGCCTTCCCGCGCTACCTCTTTCTATGCGTGCTCGCATTCGCCGTGCAGTCGGTGGTGCAGCACAAGTACATCGGCCACTTCGCCATGGTGGCCTACTACGTGTTTCAGATCTTCGAGGGGAAGATCGGCCTCGAGCATGGCCTCGTCCGGTACGGGCGCATCCCTCGCCCGACGTACTCGGACATGAACGGCTTCGGACACTTCGTAAAGCCGATCGCCTTCTACTGCGTGTACTGGACCGGCTTCTCGATCATCCTCGCCACGGTCGCTCTCCTCTTCTGGACGCGCGGCACCGAGACGTCGTGGCGCACGCGCCTGCGAATCGCGCGAACCCGGTTCACCGCGTGGCCCATGGCGTTCGCGGCGTTGGGGCTCGTGGTGGCTGCTGGCGCGGGGAGCGCGATTTATTACGAGAGCGACGTCCTCAACAAGTTCCACACCGAGCACGAGACGGAGGCTCTGCGCGCGCAGTACGAGAAGACGTACAAGCGGACGGAGTCCATGCCTCAGCCACGAATCACCGACGTAAAGGTGGACTTCGACATCTACCCCGAGACGGAGACGCTCGACGCGCGCGGCACCTACCAGATCGCCAACAAGTCCGGCGAGCCGATCCAGAGGGTCTACGTCGATCTGAACCGCGATCAGCCGTACCGGAAGCTCGTCGTCGGCGGGAGCGATCACCCGACGGAGTCGGAGTCGAACGCGGCGATGGGCGTGTACGCGTTCGATCTTCCGACGCCGCTCGCACCGGGCGCCACGATTCCGCTGGAGTTCGACATCCACTTCCACGACGCGGGCTTCAAGGACGACGGCAACCGAACCGACATTTGCGAAAACGGAACGTTCTTCAACAGCTTCGGCCTCCCCCACCTTGGCTACATGCGGCGCGCCGAGCTGAGCCTCGACAACGATCGAAAGAAGTACGGCCTTCCTCCCCGCGACCGCCTCCCGGATCTTCGCGACGCCAAGGGGCTCGAGAACAACCTCATCTCGCCGGACGCCGACTGGGTGACCTTCGAGTCGACCGTGAGCACGAGCCCCGATCAGATCGCCGTCGTGCCCGGGTACCTGGAGAAGGAGTGGACGGAGAACGGCCGGCGCTTCTTCCACTACAAGATGGACGCCAAGATCCTCGATTTCTACTCGGTGCTCTCGGCGAGATACCTCGTGAAGCGCGACGTCTGGGAAAACCCGCTGGGAGCCGCCGGCGCTCCGACGCGCGAGGTGAAGCTCGAGATCTACTACCACCCCGGTCATGAGTACGACCTCGACGAGATGATGCGCGGTCTCAAAGACACGCTCACCTACGACACCGCCGCGTTCGGCCCCTACCAGCACCGCCAGGCGCGGATCCTCGAGTTTCCGCGGTACGAGATGTTCGCGCAGTCGTTCCCGAACACGATTCCTTGGTCCGAGGGGACCGGCTTCATCAACCGCGTCGACCCGACGAAGGAGAGCGACGTCGATCTCCCCTACTACGGAGCCGGCCACGAGCTCAGCCACCAGTGGTGGGCGCACCAGGTGATCGGCGGCAACGTGCAAGGGGTCACGCTGCTCGACGAGACGCTCGCCGAGTACTCGGCGTTCATGGTCCTGAAGAAGCGGTTCGGCGCGAACAACATGCGACGCTTCCTGAAGTACGAGATGGACCAGTATCTCCGGGGGCGAGCGCTCGAACAGAAGCGGGAGGTCCCCCTCGAGCGCGTCGAGGATCAGGCGTACATCCGGTACGCCAAAGGGGCGGTCGTGATGTACGCGCTGCAGGATTACATCGGCGAAGACACCGTAAACGGTGCCCTGCGTGCGTTTCTGAACAAGTACAAGTTCCAGGGGCCGCCGTATCCGAACGCGCTCGCGCTCATCGACGAGA
>JBKQKP010000037.1:0-24956 GCA_052147435.1 Polyangiaceae bacterium
CCGCGGTCGTGATCGAGTAGATGACGCCGTTGTTCGGATCGGACATGTAGATGTTGCCCGCCGCGACGTCGTAGAACATCTCGGCCAGGTCGGCGCCGGAGGGGGCCGTGTAGATGTACGTCGGGATGGTGGCCCCTCCCGAGGGGTTGATGACGGTGCAGCCCGTGAGCGGGCACACGCCAACCTGACTCGCGCTCCCGGTCGTGAAGTAGATGTTCGTGGTGTCGATCGCCACGCCGAACTCGAAGTTGAACGTTCCTCCGTACAGCGCGGCGATCGTGATCGGCTGGCACATCCCCGCCGAGCACGTCCCGCCGAGGCAGCTGTGGCCGCAGGTGCCGCAGTTGAGCGGATCGGTCTGCGTGCTGGTGCAGCTGGTGCCGCAGACGACGTCGCCGGAAGGGCACGAGCAAACGCCGCTCGAGCACGTCTCGCCGGGCGGGCACAGGGTCGCGGGCCCGTATTCGCCGGCCGTACTACACGTCTCGACGCTCGTGGTCCCGACACACTCGGTTGAGCCGGGGACGCAGTTGCCCGTACAACCCCCGTCAACGCACGCGCTACTCGAGCACGCGGTCGTCGTCGTCCCCCACTCGCCGGCCGAGCTGCACGTGAGGTAGCCGTCGCTCGTCGTGCTGCACTCCGTGGTTCCCGGCGAGCAGACTCCGACGCAAGCCCCGCCCACGCACGCCGACGAGCTGCACAGCGTCGTCGTCGTCCCCCACTGATCGTTCGAGCCGCACGTGAGGTACCCGTTGCTCGTCGTGCTGCACTCCTTCGAGCCCGCCGTGCAGACTCCGGTGCACACCCCGCTCGTGCAGAGGTACGGGCACGGGCTCCCGCTCACCCACGTCCCCGTGGAGCTGCACGTCTGCGGTGTCGTCGTGCTCCCCAGGCACTGCTTCGCTCCGGGGACGCAGCTCCCGGTGCACGCGCCCGAGGTGCAGACGTAAGCACACGCCGGGCCGTTGCTCTGCCAGACGCCGGCGTCGGTGCATTCTTGCGGCTGGAGCAGGCTGCACTGCTCGGCTCCGGGAGAGCACGATCCTGCGCAAACGCCCGCGTTGCACACGTTGGGACAAGACGAGCCGCTGTTCGACCACGTTCCCGCGGCGCTGCACTGCTGCGGTTGCTGCCCGTCGCACTGGAGGCTCCCCGGAATACAGGTGCCCGTGCAGGTGCCCGCGCTGCACACGTACGCGCAGGGCGCGCCTGTCTGCCACTGGCCGCTCGCGGTGCAAGTCTCGGGGGTGGTTCCGCCGTCGCCCGTGCATAGAGCGGCGTCGGGCGTGCACACGGCTGCGTCGGTGGTTGCGCCCGCGTCGGACGCATCCAGTGACCCGGTCCCCGTGGAGTCGGGGGCGCCGGTATCGCCGGAGGGCTGGCTCCCGTCGTCGAGCGCGCTCGTGTCCGGGGTACCGGTGCCGGAATCGACAGGGACCGTCCCCGAGCCATCCTGGCCCGGGACGATTCCGGAGCCGTCCTCCCCTCCGCCGGGCGTCGACGCGTCGTTCTCCTCGGTGACGGCGTCGATTCCCAGGATCTGTCCGCAGCCACCGACGGCAGCGACGGCGCAGATCGCAGCGAAGAGACGAACGCGCTCGAGCCCCCTGCGTCTCGACATCACCACGCTCCCTGCAGCCAGAGCCCCCCGCTACGGTTTCCCACGCTGGGCACGACGTGTAGCCCCATCTTCGGTGCCGAGCTCCCCGACGGCGCGGTCAGCCACAGGAGGACCCCGCCCGCGAGTGCCACGGCGCCGACGGCCATCGTCACCGTCGAGATGGTCGCGTCGGACGCGGCGTCGTCGTGCAGCTGAACGCCGGTCTGATCGACGCAAACGTTGTTCGGGCAGAGCGGAGCGTACTGGTTGTGCTTCGAGATCGCCTGCGAGCCGAAGTAGCCGCCGACGCCGAGCCCCACCACGCCGAGCCCCGCCGCGAGGATCGCGGCGATCTTCTGCCCGCCGAGGGGGCGCGAGGGCTCCGACGCCGGGGCGGGGGTGCTCGTGTCAGCAGCGGGGGTGGATGTGGAGGCGGGGGTGGGGGTGGTTGAGGGCGTCGCGGGGGTGGGGGCCGGCGCAGCTTGCGCGGGACCGAGCGTGGGGACGTCCACCGACACGACCTTTCCTTCGCCAGAGACGTCGACTGTTTGCTGCCAAGGCTTCGTGCCCGGGGCCGTCGCGGCGATCGTGTGCTTGCCTGGGTCGACGGGGACACCGCTCCCCCACTGCACTTCGCGCAAGACCTCGCCGTCGCGCTTCACTTCGAGTCCGGGGACGCGCGCCGCGGGAGCGACGTTCACGGCAAGCTTGGTGAGCTTCGGCTGGAGCGCGGTCGCGCGGTCGCGGGCGAACTTCTCGCGATCGTGCTGACCTAGCGCGCGCAGCGAGTCGGCGACGGTCGCGAACTCCGCCCACGCGCTCGCCGTCCGACCGGCGTGCTCGTAGCAATCGGCGAGGTTGAACTCCGTTCCGGGGCCAGCGTCGAGCCGCTCGCTCTCTTCGAGCTTCGGGCACGCCTCGGCGAACTTGCCCGCCTTCATGAGGGTGCGCGCGTCGTCGAAGAGCGCTTGAGCGGCAGCGACGTCGCCCGCGCGCCCTTGGGCGAGTGAGGGACGGGGCGCGGCGATGGCGAGGAAGACAACGGGGGTCGCGGACACCGTCTGGCGACGCATGGGGGGGCCCTACTTTCGCCCGTCGAACATCCCTCCCGCGGCGGCGGGAGGGGGCGAGGGAGAGGCGTGCTTGTGGGGAGGGGGCTTCGGAGTGACGGGTGAGGCGGCGGCGGCGACAGGGGTGGGGGAGGTTGCGGGCTCGGGGGTCGGGGTCGCGGTCGCGGCAGGGGTCGGAGTCGCGGTCGACGTCGCGGTCGCGGTCGCGGTCGGGGTCGGGGTCGCGGCCTGGGTCGGGGTCGGGAGGGGGGTTGGGGCTGGGGGCGGGGAGGGGGCGATGGCCGCAGCGGCCGTGGTCGCGTTCGGAGGGTTCGCCGCGCCGGCGTTGTGTCCGTGCGTGAGCGCCATCGCTGCGGCGACCGTTCCGCCGATGACGATCAGCGCACCGAACGCCACGAGCGCCAACGCCAGCCCCTTGCTCCCTGTGCTCCCGGGCGTGCCCCCGGTGGTGGAACCGAACATCGCCTGCGACGACGACGCGCTGACCGCCGTGGGATCCGTGCTGCCCCCGCCGGGTTGCGAGCCTTGCGCTTGCGCGAGAGACGGCGACGAGGTGCCCGGAGACGACGTCGAGGGTGCCGACGGCAACGACGCGCGCCCGGCCGCGGCGCTCGGGTTGACGGCTCCGCCCCCGCGCGCCTGCACCAGCCGGACGATCCGCTCGGCCGATCCGCGCGCGCTCGCCGTCCCGAATGGGGCGAGCGCCGTCGCGAGCTCCGCGAGGTTGTTGAAGCGCTGATCGGGATCCTTCGCCAGGCAGCGCTGCACCACGGCGTCGAGCTGCGCTGGGATCTGGGGCAAGACGCGCGGAAGGGGCGCCGGGATGTCCTGGAGGATCTGCGCGCAGAGCTCCGTCATCGACTCGCCGTTGAACGGCGGCGCCCCCGACAGAAGCTCGTACATGATGATCCCGATCGCCCAGATGTCGGTCCGCCCGTCCACGCCGCGCGTCGAGCGCATCTGCTCGGGGGACATGTACCGGGGCGATCCCATGACCGCTTGCGTCTTCGTCATCGCGACGTCGGGCCCCTTCGCGCTCGCCTTCGAGATCCCGAAGTCGAGGACCTTCACGCAGGGGGAGCCGTCGGCGCGGCGGGTGAGGAAGAGGTTCGCGGGCTTCAGATCGCGGTGGATGATCCCGAGCGTGTGGGCCTCGGCGATCGCCTCGCATCCCTGGAGGATGAAGTCGACCACGTCGGTCATCGGGAGCGGGCCGTTCCTCTCGAGGATCGTGTTGAGGTCGTCCCCGTCGAGGTGCTCCATGACGAGGTAGGGGGCGCCCGTCTCGAGCTTCCCGACGTCGTGGACTTTGACGGCGTGCTCGCTCCGGATCTTGATGACCGCCTTCCCCTCGCGGAGAAACCTGGCGACGCTCTCGGCGTTCATCGCGGTCTCGGCGTGGAGGAACTTGATCGCGACCTGCTCTTCGAGCTGCAGGTGCGTCGCCGCGACGACCGCCCCCATCCCGCCGACGCCGAGGACCCGTTCGACGCGGTACTTCCCGACGAGGACTTCGCCTGGGCGGGGGATCCCCGCGAGCGACTCCTGTCCTTCGTCTGTCATTGCGGAAGCCCCCAGTGATTCAAGAGAGGTTGGCGGAGATCAAGATCGTAGCCCGTCCACGCACCGACGGTCACGCTCGTCCACGTCCCCCAAATGGAGGGCGCTTCGGGTGCCGGCGATGTGTGCAGAGAGGCGCAGAAGGCGCACCTGGATGGGCGCTCGCTGCGACCGGCTTCACGGTGCAGTCGGGAGATCTCACGGCGCAGTCAGGGGACTTCACGGTGCAGTCGGGAGATCTCACGGCGCAGTCGGGGGACTTCACGGTGCAGTCGGGGGATCTCACGGCGGAGTCGGGGGACTGGTTGAAGGAGTCGGGGGACTGGTTGAAGGAGTCGGGGGACCGTTGTGAGCGACCGGGTTCTCCCTTGAAGCAGTCGGGGGACTGCGGCGTGCTTGACTTCAAAGCCGTCGCGGCTAAGGTGCGCACCTCTCGGCGCCCTGGCTCGCTCCTTACCGAGAGACCTTAACGTGCGGATTCTTGGAGGTTCTTGGGGGATCGTCTAATGGCAGGACGACGGATTCTGGCTCCGTCTATCAAGGTTCGAATCCTTGTCCCCCAGCAAGGGAGCGCCTCGCCAGAGGACGCTCGGTGATGTAGGTTTCGTTGGCTTTCGCGTGGCTTCGCTTGGAAGTTTGCTTCGTTTCGTGAGCGGCGAGGGGAGTGAGACCCCTCGCGCGGAGACTGTTGGCCCCATCGTCTAGCGGTTAGGACGCCGGCCTCTCACGTCGGTAACATGGGTTCAATTCCCATTGGGGTCGCTACCGGATCCCGTTCTACCTTCGGGCTCCCCATTGGGGGCGGAAGGTGGAGCGGGAGTTTTTTTCGAGGCGCTCGCCGCTGCCTTGCGCGACGCTGCCGCGGCCGGACGGTGGAGCTTGGCGGAGGAAATCCTCGCTGAGCTGCGCGCGCGGCGCGAGACGGGGGGTGCCTCGTGACCCCGAAGCCCGCGCTCGTGCCGAAGCCCGTCAGCGGTGCCCCTCCAAAGCCAGCGGCCAAGCCGCTCGGCTCTGCCGTCGCAGAGCGCTTGCTCAAGGGAGCGCGTCGCGGCGAGACGCTTGCACGGGTCATCCCCGCACCGAACCTGCTCCTCTTCCGCTACGGCGTCGGCCAGGGGCGCCCTACGGCGATCGTCAGCTACGGCGGCGTCGGAAAGACATGGCTCGCGATCGATCTCGCGCTCGGCGTCGCCTCCGGCTCCAAGGCCTGTTTCGGCCACGAGAACATGATCGGCGATCCGGGGCTCAAGGCCGACACGGTGATCGAGCGCGGGACCGTCCTGCACCTCGACTACGAGATGGGGGCCAACATCATCGACAAGCGCTACCAGCGCGTCGCGTTCGGTCGCGGGATCGATCTCTGCGCCCTGGCCGACAAGCTCACGGTCGTGAGCCATCCCGAGGTGAACCTCGAGACGTCCACCATGGAGCTGGCGCTCGTCAAGGTGTGCATTGGAATCTCGCTGTGCATCATCGACTCCTTCCGCGCGGCGGCGCCGAGCGCGGATGAGAACTCGTCGGAGTCGCGAAAGTACCTCGACCTGCTGACGAGGGTGAGCAACAGGACCGGGACCGTCTTCGTGGTGCTCTTCCACGAGGCGAAGCAGAACGCCGCAAACGGGCGGGCGCAGGGGCAACTCATGCGCGGCAGCTCGGCGCTCTTCGACGCGGCCGGCGCGGTGCTCTCGGTGCAGCAAGCGGACGACGGCGACATGACGATCACTCAGACCAAGGCGAGCCTCACTCGGCCGGGCGTGCCGATTCACGTGCGCCTGGAGGACGTGGGAGACGAGGACACCGCTTGGTGGCTCTCACGGGGGCTCAAGCTCGTGGCTGTTGATCCCGAGGCGAAGCGGAACGGGAAGAAGAACGAGAAAGACGCAAAGGCGATCGACCAGGCGAAGCAGAGCGCGCTTGACGCGCTCAAGGCTCACGGCGAACTCGGAGTGAGACAGCTTCGCGCGAAGATGAACGGCTCGACCGACACTCGGCGAGTGGCCATCGCTTTGCTCGAGGAGAGCGGCGAGATCGTCCGTCCCGAGGGGAAGAACGGAACAGAGCGACCGTACCGGCTCGCGACACTCCCTCAGTGACCGCGAAGCACCTCACGGGCACGTAGGCGGGACGCCGTCGTTGGGCCTGCGTCTTCGCCCGTCCACGTGCGCACGTACAGCCTAACTGAAAACACAAACCGCCCCGGGGGGCCTTGACGATGCACGGATCCCCGGTAAAGGTGAACGGCGGTTCAGGAGTAGTCCAATGGCCTTGCTCGACACCTTTTCCCGCCGAAAGAGACTCGCGACTCAGAAGGCCGAGCCCTTCTCGTTCACGCTTCCCGGCGATACCCGCATGGCGATCGTCCACACGTGGCGGGATGCCGGCGCCGCCAGGCAAGTCCACTCACCCGCCGCTCCATTCTACGAGGTTCACCGCCTTCTCTTGAAGGCGCACAAGATTCCCAGCATGGGGTACGTACCCACCGATTCAGTCTTTTCGGACCATGCCGCTGAGGTTGAACTCGCCGTAGCAAAGTACTTCCTCAGCCTTACGGACACTGACCGCGCGCTCGACGTCGTGGAGGTCGCGTTCCGCGCTATCGAGTCCTACATGGCGCGCGTGCCAAACTTTGTGCCGCTCCAGCAAATGGGCGTCAGGTTGACCCCGGATGAGGCCATCGCCGAGTTGAACGAGACCCTCCTTGAGGACGCCACTGGCTTCCAATACGAGAACGGGAGGATCATCCAACTCGATTCGAAGTTTCTGCATCTGGAAACCGTCAAACCGGCCATCTCCCTCCTCATCGGGAATGGTTTCGAGGGCGCCGAACACGAATTCATGACGGCTCACAAGCACTATCGTAACGGCGAATACGAGGATGCCGTCTCGTGGTCCTGCAAGGCATTCGAGAGCACGATGAAAACCATCTGCGAGCGCAGGAACTGGAGCTATGACAAGGATCGCGATACAGCGGGCAAACTTGTCAAAATCATTTTAGCGAATGGCCTCCTTCCCGGCTACTCGGAGGAAGGCCTTACCGGACTACGCATTCTGCTCGAATCGGGACTCCCTACCGTGCGCAATCGTAGCGGTGGCCACGGCTCTGGCTCCGACCGTCGCGAGGTCCCGCAGCACGTCGCTGCATTCGCAATCCACATGGCGGCATCGTACATGCTCCTCATGGTGGAGGCGTTCGCCGCCAAGCGTCCCTAGCCGCGGGCGGACGCCACGTGCGTCCGCCCCGCGATGCACGGCGTACCAAACGACCAAATCGCCCGCCCTTGGGTCAGGAACTCCGGCGCTGACCGTCTGCTCTCGTGAAGGGTGAACCTCTCGGTCGTGGTCGGCCCCTGCTGGGCAAGTGCCGCCGACCGTGTCCGCGACCTACGCGAGTCTTTTTTCAGAGGGACCGTGACCTGTCCCCCTAAAGGGGGGACAAGTCGGACACGGTTCCCGAGCGTGTCCGCGGACACGGTTCGGACACGGTTGGACATGGTCCAAGATCGGGTACTCTCTACGTTCGGCCGAGGAGACCTGCGAGCCGACTCATACGATATATGTGTTCTTGAGTGCAGCGCAGAGGTCTTCACACTCGAATAGACGATTGAGTGAAGCGTACAGCGACTTTCCAACGTAGTAAGCCTCGTCCACCCTCCATCCGGACTTCGCGAGATCCTCGTTGAAATTTGCGCGCAAGCAGCAACCCTCCTTCGGTTGCCATATCTCATCGAGCGCGGCCCGGTTGTCTCGCCAAATTCTCCATGTTGCGATGTGCGCACCTCTGTGGTGCTTTTCACATAACTCCACGCCACGATCAACGTTTTGATAGAGCCAAGACTCGATACTATAGAACGGCACGATCTCGAGGAGTCGGCGCATCATGCCTTCAATGGTCGCCGGACTGAATCGTTGACTCTGGTCGCGCTGCACACCTGGCGTCGCCAGAATACTTTTCACGGAGGACACCAACTCTTTGAACGCCTGAACGTTCTCACTCGATGCGTGATCTGCCCACTTTCGATCCCCGTCGAAATGCAGGAAGACGAATCCGTTGGACATGGCGATTTGATTAGCGATGGTACGGCGCAACAGAACGTTGTGTTTGTCCTTCCATCCGCTGCCGGACATCGCCGCTCTGGCTTTCTCGTCCGCCGGTTTCACCTCGAGTCGAGTCGGGCGCGTGTCCACATGCTCGTCGATCGCGAGCAGGAACTTTGCGATCAGCGCACGCATTGTCGGGAACGCGTGAGGCGAACCGTCCTCCGTCAGGATCAGGATCGAGAGCGCGGGGCCGCCTACCATAGACCTTCCGTACGCAGGATCTCGCCGACATACTGAATGCCCGATTGGTACGCGCGATAGAATCGTTCCCCGTCCGATACTGCGAGGTTGGACCAGACCATCGTGTCGTTCTCACTAGTGCATCGAATGAAACGTGCCGAAGCTTCGGGCGCAGAAGTGAACGTGAGATGGTCGAGAAGGAGAGGATTTTGGCTTGTGAGGAATCGCTGCCGATCGCCCATGAGCCCGAGGCAGAGTTCAATCCACTCGTAATGGAGACCATTTACGAGTTCATCTGCTATGATCGTCGTGGGATTCGCGGCCACATAGTACAAGAAAGCCAGTAGTCGTTTCTGGCCGTAGCTCAGTAGTTCGTGCCGTAGGATCGAGCCATTCGGTCGCTCAAAGCGAAACGCTAGGGGCCCGTAGTCAAAATTCACTTTTCCTTTCGTGACCCTCTTCTCGCGAAAAAGCAGAATGGCCTGAGCAGACGAGAAACCGAAAGCCGTAACAGCGCGTAGAAGAAATGGCAGTTTCTCGTGGTCGAGGACCAGGCTTTGCGGGGACTCCACGTGCTTCGGATCGAGAAGATAGCTCGCGATCTCTCCAACGAATTCTGGAACCATGAATGATGAGAGTACGGAGGGGGTCGGCAGCGTGTGCGCCGGAGCGGCCAAGCCTAGAAGTGGTGGAGTGGGGTCGTCGAAATACGCCGTAAGACTGGGGGCCCCGTGCGACGGCGGCAGAAGCGGCGACTGCGTGACCAGTGCTTGAAAAACGTCGAGTGCTTCGTCGAATCGGCGGACGGAGTCGCTCATCAGCCTAGGCGATATCTGTCTAAACAGACCTATGAGGTTGTTCTTGATAGACGGCGCGATGCGTGTGCCATTATCCAGCGCGCTGCACAGTATGATGCTTGGGATCAGCCAGCCGGCGACTATGCCGGGCTGGGCTTGTCTCGTCTCGCCGCTGCCCTCCACGGTGAGAGATGCCCGATCAGCATGCACGGCGACGCGATCCCCGTTTGCGAACACAAAGACCACGTTTGCCGTAAGGGCGAGCGTTAGGCCGCGCGGCGCTTGCGCAACGAGACGCTGTTCATCGTCGGTGGAGAGGGACGTAGGTGTGGCTGGGTCGGCGGTCGGAACGTTCCGTTCGTTGCGCACGGTGCACGTCACCGTTGCTCCGGGGACGTCCTCGACTCCGGGTACTGAGATCTCGTACTCGAGGTGGAATTCCTCAAGCGCGAGCTCGGTGAAGTCGGAGCTAATGACGGTCTCAACGATCCTGAGGAGAGTCGTCTTGCCGGTGCCGTTCTTTCCAAGGATCACGTTCCACTGGTCGTCGAACACGAGAGCGATGTTCGGGGTGACTCCTCGATACTTGAGGATCTTGAGCCGGCGGAGTTTCAGCATGGGGAGTCGTCCTCGGAGCGGCGATGCGGAGCATCGCACGATTCGCGGTGGCGACCCAAAGACGTGAAGGTGACGGACGATGGACCCGCCGTGCCTACCGCGGCGGGCGCTGTTTTCGCGACGCGCTTGGGGTGCGCTTCGGCCGCCTGATCGCGTCCTCGAGTGCATGCCCGACGGCGCGCGACGCCGCCGCATGAACGCGAACCGCGGCGAGCCCCTTTCCTCGCGGCGCCTTGGGCCTCCCGCGCTTCACGACGGGCGGTGCGGCGCGGGCAAGCAACGTCGCCGGAGGCACGCCCAGCGCGGCAGCCAGGGCGGCGACGATAGCAAGGCTCGCGTTGACCGACGCGCGCTCGACTCGCTGCACGTAGGAGAGGTCCAGCTCCGCCGCTTCCGCGAGGCGCTCCTGGGTCATCCCACGCTTCGCCCTGAGCCGGCGAACGTTCGTCGCGACCGACCCCAGAAGGGCGGAAACGTGGGCCGGGCGCATCGCAACGCGCTACCCGTTGCCCACCGTCAAAATAAGAGCATATCGTCCTCATTTCAAAGGAGAGCGTGGATGATGCAGCGGGCAGGTCTGTTGGCTCTAGTGCTCACGGGCAGCTTGGGGTGCGTTTCGTGGCACAGCGGTACGGCACTACCGAGCGCGCACGTCGCATCGACGAAGCGGATCTTTCTCGACGCCAGCTTTACTGCCGACCCGAGGAAGGAGCTCTCCGAGGAAAACAGGCGTCGCATGGTGGAGCGCATCTCGGACTACGCGCGGGACGTCTTCGCGGAGAACTGGGCCCCGACGCGCGACCAGGCCGACTACGTCTTGAAGGTCGATGTCACGAACGCGGGGAGCCCGAACCTCTTGGTCGCGATCTTCTGCTTTGGAACGCTGGGTATCGTCCCGCTCGTCGCAGTGGACGACTACACGATCGACGCGGAGCTCGACACGAAGGACGGCCGGAAGCTTGGCGCGCGCACTGTTCATGAGAGGCTCACGACGCTCTTCGAGCTCCTCGCGGTCTTCGGGATGCCGTTCGCGTACACGGGGACCGTCATGAAGGCATTGTTCCACGAGGCCTTCACGGACCTCGCGGCATGGAGCGCGGCCCGCTAGCCACGCTCAGTCGCCGCCCGTAGCTCGCACCTGACGCAGTTGCGTTCTGAGCACGAGTGCCCACCTAAGTGGGCATTGGCCGAATGGGTTTTGCGATTTGCAAGTCCGCCGCGATACTTTTCCGAGGCTGCGCCCCCGCGCCACTGCCACACTCGCCGGAGCCGAGGCGCATCTCCTCAAATTCGTGCTTTCTGGCGCCGACTTGGATACTTGCCCGTCCTATCCAAGAGGCCAGTGACGCGCCCTTGCGGGTGAACGTGTCGCAATGGCACATTGACGAAATCCCCATAAGTACGTAACCCTAATTGTCGGTGAACAACTACGTCTGCCTTGCGTGCGGTCAGCGTTACGCCGAGCATCGCAGCCCATGCGGCTCGTGCTGGGAGCCTGGCCTCGTTGTAGACATCGGCTCGCGTGCAGTGGCCGAGTCGGACAGCATCCCCGAGCACACGTCCGCGCGCGAGCTCGCGCGCCTCACGTGGCAGAAGCTCCAAAGCACGCGATACCCGGATCTCACGCTCGGCCGGGGAGCGTTCGTGGTCCTCGTCGGGCAACCCTCGGCCGGCAAGAGCACCTTGCTTTCCGGCCTGCTGGACGGCATCGCGGGCCCAGTCGTCCTCCTCTCTCACGAGGAGCCGATCGGACCGACCCTCGCCGGACGACTCCAGCGCGTCGGTGTGAAGCGAGACGATTTTCACATCGTCTCTCGCGCGACCGTGGACCAGTTGGTCGAGTTACTTCAGGAGACGAAGGCGACGGCGCTTGGCATCGACAGTCTTCAGCCCGCGATGCTCACGGGGCGCGACTGTCGCCACCTACTCACAGTCGTACCCATGCTGCACGTCGTCTTTGCGACCGCACAGGTGAACAAGGAGGGCCAGATTGCCGGCGTCAAGTCGGTCGAGCACGAGACCGACGTTGTGCTCCAGGTCGAGGCGCTCCGTTGGACGGTAACGAAGTCGAGGTACCAGCCGAACGGGGCGAGCGGCGCCGTTGCCGTCGCGCCGTCACTCCCGACGCGAGAGGACGCAGCATGAACGACCCCATTGCCCAAGATCACCCCTGCCTGTTCTGTTTGCAGCCGGAGAGCGCACACGTGCGGTTCGACAAGCGATCGAACCCGTACATCGTTTGCGACGCATGCGGCGCGCGGACCTTCCTGAAGAACATGAGAGCGCTGCGCGGGTTCGCGCTGTTCTCCCCCATCGCTCAAGACGTCATTGAGCGGCTGCGGACGGATCAAGGGGAACACGATCGCGCGGAGAAGCTCATCGATCTCTTTCTGACCGCGATTCGCTCCAAGCTCGACGCGGCGAGCGCTCGCGCCCCGACGACAACCACGGCGGCATCGCTCGCAACGCCACGGAAGGAGGCCTCGTATGAAGCTGCTGCCGTTCCCTCGACCCGCTGAACCGTCGCAGGAGTCGCCTGCCGCGGAGCCGCGGGGGACTGCCCAAGTCGATCAGTCCACGCAGAGCCTCGCGAAAGTGTTTGCGAGGGCGCAAACGGAGATCGGCCTGCAAGGCGTTCGAGCTGCACAGGACGAGGCCGAGGCGCAGACGCAGGCGATCGAGCAGGCGCGGATCGAAACCATCCATGCCGAGACGATGCTCGTACGCTCGCGAACGTGGACGACAACGCTCCTAGCGGTGGTCGTATGCGGTGGGCTCGGCTTCAGCCTGACCGCCGCGTTCATGAAAGGGAACCTACATGCTCAACGAGACGCTCACCGCCCTCAAGCTCGCGCGCGCGATGGCGCCGACGACGATCGGCAGGCCGTCGTCCGTCGCAGTCGCCGAGGCGCAGTATCAAGCCGCACAGGAGGCAGCGACCGTGATGCCGATCGTCGGAGGCACTCTGGCGGTACTGGTCGGAAGCGTAGGCGCGTACCTGCTGCTTCGTCGGTGACCCGGTGACCCCGTGACCGACAAGGGGACACGGAGGGGGGGTGCGGAGCCGCCCAGGCGGCCCCTCGAGAGCTTTCCATCCCGTCCCCCTTCCGTGTCCCCCTGTCGGTCAGGCCGCGCGCCATTGCGGCGCATGGAGCGTCGGGTGTAGGTCGTACAAAAGCAGAACGGGTGCCCCCATCGCCGTCCAAGCGTAGGCACCCGTTCTAGGAGGTTTCGACGTGTCCTCTGGGAGCAATGTAGCCGTCTCCGAGCCCCCGCGCGACTGGATTTTGGTTGGTCCCCCGGCGGACGTCGCCTTTGCTCGCGCGAACGTGGATTTCTGGGTGGGAACCGCACGCTTCCCGTTGGAGCATGGCGTTGCAGGGTTCGGCGTTGCGGCTTCGGGCGATTTCGCGCTGCAGTTTCCGAGTGACCCCGCGCAGCGTGCACGCCTCGCTCGAGTGCGTGTTCGTCATCGCTACAGCGCGCTGGAGTTGTCGCTCGAACGCTTCGGGGAGTTGCTCGGCCTCACGGTAGACCCGGCAACGCTCCCCGAAGGGCGCGCGCTCGTCACAGCACCCGCCATCCTGAGCTCACCGATCAGCTTCCGCGACTACGTGACGAAGCGTTGGGGGCCACAACGCGAGGCGAAGGGGACGGAGAACGCGAAGGCCGAGATCGCAGTCCTGCGGAACCACGTCTTCAAGGAAATCGGCGACGAGGACGTCCGCACCATCCCTCGTGCGCGGCTTGCTGCGATCCGCAACGAGTGGGACGCGCGCGCTGGGCTCGAAGAAAACGACCCGCGTTACCTGCCGTGGAAGACGGCGCGGAGCTTTTGGGGCGTCGTCTCCATCCTCTTCGGGAGCGCGTCGAATCCGGACGCGGGTACTGCAGACCCGTTCGATCCGACATCCCTTCCGCTCCATGTCCGCGATGACGATCCGACCGAAAAGATCGCGCCGCCGATCAAGCGCGAGGAGCGCTTGCAGTGTGCTCTGTTTCCTGTGGAGGTTGATGCCCTCTTCGCGTGCGCGCGCGTGCCGTTCCACTGGCGCGTCCTTTACGCCGTCGCCCTCTATACCGGCCTGCGCCAAAGCGAGCTACGTGCACTCCTCGTACGCGATGTGAGTCTCGACAACGACTGCATCAGTCTGACGAAGAAGGTCTCGACGCGAACGAAGAAGGTCAAGGCGACGAAGACGAAGCGCGCGGCCTACGTTCCGATCGAGGCAGCGATCAAGCCGCTCATCGCTGCACTCGTGGAGGGGCGCGAAGGCAGCGAGAGCCTCATGTGGCTCCCGCCGGCTGAGGACCTTGCGGAGAACCTCCGCGAGAAGCACCTCCCGTGGGCCAGCGTCACACGCGCGGACCTCTTCACCGACGACAAGACGCACCAGCACTTCACGTTCCACGGCCTGCGGCACACGCACTTGACGTGGCGCTGCGCGCGCGGCGACAACCCGAACGACCTGATGGGGAGCGTGCTGCACGCCGACTATGTCACGACGATGGGCTACATCGATCACGCCGCGCTCCAGTCGCTACGAAAACAGCGAGAGGCGCTGTTCGCGTCGCAGATGATCTCGCCGGAGCTGATCGCGTACGCGCGCGCCGGTCACTCGCCCGCGCATACGCGCGCGTGGAACAAGAAGGACGGGGGCGGGGAGGGCGGGGGAGGCGAGCCCTCTGCGAACCACCCGATTTCCCTTGGAAAATCCGTTCAATTCCCATTGGGGTCGCTAGGTTTCGTTCGAGGGGGGAGCTTCGCTTCGCTGCGCCTCCCCCCTCGAGCTCCCCCTCGCGCCGCTCGCGTCCGCGCTACGCGCGGAGCGCCCCTATGGGGCGCGGGCTCGCGGCAAGGGGCGTCGTGCTCTGCGACGGTGCGGCTGTTCTTCTCATATTCCCTCCGCGTGCCCTCTGTCGAACGCCCTACGGATCTCCGCAGCGCACGACTGGGCGGCCGGCTCGTTGTCCCGGGGGATGTTTGGATCGAGTGGAAGGATGACGACCGATCCGTCCGGAAGCTTCATCCTCACGCACCAATGCGAGGTCCCGCTGAACTCATTCCGCCGCCAGAGGAGGGTATCCCCGGACGTCTCCGTCGCGTCGGGGTTGCTCGTCGGCGTGCGTGCTTCGTTCTCAGGCATCGGACTCACCCTCCGGTCACGGGCCCGGCGACTGGCGTCGCGCGTGCCGCTCAGAAGTCACCGCTTCCCCAGCCACGCCTCGACGTCCGCCAGGTTCGCCTTCTCCGCCGGAAGGTTCGCGTTCTTCCGGTACGTGTCTCGCGCTTGCAGCGCCAAGGTGTGCGCCCGCGCCGAGTCGCGCCCTGCCATCGTCAGCGCGCGCGCCAGCGCGAATTGCACGCCTGCGACGTCGTCCTCGTACCCCGTCGAAGGGAGCGCGAGCGCCTTCTCCAGGAGACCGATCGCCCGCACCGGATCGGGGTGGGTGCCCCTGAGGAGCGCCTCGGCGAGCCCGTCGTAGCTGTAGAGGAGCTGCGGGTTGTCGGGCTTGAATGTCTTCTCGCGGATCGCCAGAGCCCTCTCGTGAAGCTTCACCGCGCGGTCGTACTCGCCGAGCTCGGCGATCGCGTCGGCCAGTCCGTCGAGGCACTCGGCGAGGAGCGGGTGGTCCGGTCCGAGGGAGGCCTCCGCGAGCTTCACCCCCCGCTCGAACCCCTCGGCCGACTCTTTGAACTCGAGCTTCGCCTGATGAATGTTCGCGATGTTGTGCCACTCCGTCACGAGCTCCGGGTGGTCGGGTCCGAGCACTTTCGTTTCGATGGCGAGCGCGCGCTGGTGCGAGTCGAGGGCGAGATCGGCCTCCCCGAGCGCCTCGTAGACGACGCCCATGTTCCCGAGCACCCGCCCGACCTGCCGGCTCTCCGGGCCGTTCAGCTTCTGCCACAGCGCGAGCGCCTTCTTGTCGGTCTCGAGCGCGTCCTCGGGCTTCCCTTCGGCGAGGAGCACGCCCCCCATGCTTTGTTCGAGGCGCGCGAGCCCTTCGTCGTAGCTCCCGGTCCCGAGCCTCGCGATCGCCCCCTCCGCCTGATCGTGGAGGAGCGGGACGAGATCGTGCTTCGCCTCGCGCATCCCGGCGACGTCGATCAACTTCGCGTAGAGGTCGACGCGTAGTCGGTCGTCTCCCGCCATGTCGGCCGCGCGCGCGGCTCGAAAGAGCGATCCCTCGGCGCCGGCATAGTCGCCAACGCTGTCTCGGACCTGCCCGTCGACGAGCAGCGCTTCGGCCTGGAGGGGGACGTATCCGAGCTTGTCCGCGGCGTCGGCCAGCTCGTGCGCGCGCGCGGCGGCGTCGCGCTGTTTGCCCGCGCTCACCATGGCCCTCACGGACGCGAGGTCTTGCCGGATCGACGCCACCTGCTGTGCCGTGGCGCCATCCGGCGGCTGGATGCGCGCTCGAAGCGCGCTCGCGTCGCTGCAGTAGGCGAGCGACGGGAGCGCCTGCGCGGCGGCGAGCGCGTTCGTGACGACCGGGACGTCGGCGTGGGCGAAGACGTCGGCGACGGCGCCGAGATCTTTTCGTCGGTCGTTCAAGCACGCCATGCGTAAGTCGAGGAGATTGGCCGACTGCTCGCCGCGCACGTGCGTCGCTTCGCACGAGTCCTGGTACACGCGCGCCCACTCGCGCGCGTAGTCGTCGAGGACGGCGCGGGCCCCCTGCCACGCAATGCCGGCGAACGGCTTCTGGACGGCCATGAACGCGCGCGAGACCTGCTCCCTCCGGGCGTCGTCCCAGACTCCGGCGAGGCGCTCTTCGCCGTTCATGCAGACGAGGCTCCGCTGGTGCTTGAGCCGGACGTAGCCGAGCGCGGCCCCCCCTACGAAGACGAACATCGCGACAGCACCGGCGAGCCGGACCCACCCCGCCCGGGGATCGCGGGAGAGGGCGCCGAGGAGCGCTTCCATCGACGGGAAGCGCCCGTCCGGATCGGTCCGGAGGCCGCGAACGAGGAGGGGGCGCAGCCAGGAGGGGATCCGGGGAGATCGCGAGAGCCCCGGCGCCCCGGGCCCGAAGCGGTTGGCGAGCGGCACCGCCGCGTACGGGTGCTCTCCGAGGAGCGCTTCGGCGAGGGAGACGCAGAAGCTCCACTGGTCCGAGCGCGCGTCGGCTGCGCGGCCGTAGATCTGCTCCGGGGCCATGTACGGGAGGGTCCCCTGAACGACGCTCGCTCCGCGCTCGGGATCCGTCACGACGGGGTCGTCGGTCTTGCTGTCGGGCACGTCCTCCGGTGCCGGCATCCTCGCCGGTAGCGTCACGTCCGACCGGGCGAGGAGCGCGATCCCGAAATCCGCGACGCGGACGCGCCCGTCGTCGCCCACGAGGACGTTGTCGGGCTTGAAGTCGCGATGCACGATCCCCACGGCGTGCGCGGCGGCGAGGCCCCGTCCGGCCTGAACGAAGACGTCCACGATCTCCCGCCACGAGCGCGCGCGCGCGTGCAGCCACTCGGTGAGGGTGCTCCCTTTGACGAACTCCATGTCGACGAACACTCGCCCCTCGAACTCGCCGAGGTCGTGCACGTTGACGACGTTCGGGTGGGCGAGGCGCGCGAGCGTCTGTCCTTCGCGCAGGAGCCGTTTCTGCGCGTCGCCGTTGCCGCTCACGTCGGGGCGGAGCAGCTTGAGCGCGACGCGCCGGTCGAGCTTCGGATCGTACGCCGAGTAGACGACCCCCATCCCGCCGCCGCCGAGCCGCTCGAGGACGACGTACCGTCCGATGGGATCGCCGACGGCGAAGCCGTAGTCCCCCGGCGTGGACGCGAGGCCCGTGGCCGGCGTCGTCTCGCTGGAGGGGGCCGGGTGCGTGGGGGCGGTCTTGGGGCCCATGGCGTTCGGCGCAGGCATAGCACCGGGGAAGGCGGCGCGGCACGCGCGGCGACGGGCGCGCCGGCGAACGAGGGGTATAGTTCGGTCCGTCCGCCGCGGGGCGGCCCCCTTTCCCTCGCTTCGGAGGAGTCATGCGCTCTCCCATTCCCGTTTCGCGCTCGCCTCTTGGGCGCCTATCGCCCGGTTGTCTCGCCCTCGCCGCGTGCCTGTTCGCGCCGCTCGTAGGCGGCTGCGATCGCCCCCCGGCCACCCCCGCCGACGCCGGCCCGTCGCAACCGATGGTCGAGTACGTCGCGCGCCAGCAGATCCTCACCGAGCTCCCGATGCGCGTCCGGCTCCCCGCGCGTTACGGCGCCGAGCGCGTCGTCGTCTTCGTGCACCTCTGGGGGACGCACGGCTGGAGCCCGCTCGAGCTGACGCGCGACGGGCAGGCCTGGGAGGGGGCCGTCTCGTGCCGCGCGGTGAGCACCGTCACCGGCGACGCGCAGTACTTCTTCCTCGCGCTCGACGCCAACGGCGAGCCGGTCGTCGGCAGCGGCTCACCCGAATGGCCTCACGTCGCGACGATCGTTCGTGAGCTCCCCGACGGACCCCAGGGGCTCTCCGACCGTGGGCCGCCGGTCACGTGCCACGATCCGGCCGATTGCCCCTCCGACTTCGCCGGTTGCCCCGCGTACGCCGCGGTCCGCCCCAGCTGCGAGACCGACTCGGACTGCGGGACGCGTGGGATGCGCTGCGCGTGGGACGGTTACTGCGACAGCGCCAGCGAGCCGAGCGTGGCCGAAGGAACCGACGCCGAGCTCCTCGCCGCCGCTCTCCGGAAGGTGATCCGGCACGGGCGAACCGCGAAGGCGAATATGTCGGTTCGCCCCTGACGACGCGCGGGCGATAGTCAGTCGTCGTCGTCCGGGGGCTCGACTCCGCGTTGCTTCGGGTGTGTCCGCAGCTGGATCTCCCGCGCCATCTTCTTCGGCAACACCTTCAGCTGCTCCCCTCGCAGGTACCGCATCACCTGCGCGTCGAGCCCCGGCTGCCCGTCGACGCGCGACATGTCCCACGAGTCACGCAGGATCTTCTCCGCCGCCGTCGGCTGCACGTCGCACGACGCCGGCCACACGCGCGGCATGTACGTGTACGGGGTGTAATCCGGCGTCGAGGAGAAGAGGTCGAGCGGCAGCGCGGCGTTCGCGACCATCGTGTTCACGTACGGAATCCCGAGGATGTTCGCGAGCATCTTGTGCAGCGAGCTCACGTCGATGTGCTGCTGCGACACATAGGCGTGCTTCACCCACGGGGACGCGAAGAGGATCGGCGTCCGGTGGTGCTCGACGTGATCGCCCCCTTGCGCAGGGTCGTCCTCGATGACGACGACGAGCGACGTCGGCCAGAGAGGGCTGTGGGAGATCGCGTCGATGACCATCCCGGTCGCCTCGTCGTTCGAGGCGATCATCAGCTCTGGGGAGGGGTCGGTCGCCGAGACCCCGAGCGTGTGATCGTTCGGGAGCGTCATGTACGCGAACGACGGAAGGTTGCAGAGCACGCGAATGCGCCCCGCCACGTAGCAGGCCTTCTCGACGTCGGGATACCCGATGGCCTGGATGAAGCTCCCCGGGTACGAGAGGTCGACGGGATCGTTCGCGCCGTTCGTCGTGGGGAGCCCCTCGGCCTCTCCCAGGATCGAGAAAGCGACGCCGTTTGTCTGCAGCGAGTCGAACAGCGAGCCTTCGATCGGCTGGCCGATGTCCTCCGTCCCCTGCGGCTGCGCGGGAGAGACCCAGATGCTCCGCGAGTCGCCGTTCATCGGCCAGGTTCGCTCGTCCCAGTCCGTCTCGCGCCCGTACGTGGTCCAGGTGTGCCCCTGGTTCGAGATCTCGGCGTCCGTGTAGTTGTTGTCGTCGGTCGCGAATGTGCGAACCAGGGCGCGGAAGTTCTCCCAGAGCCGATCCATCGCCGCTGACGTGGTCTTCGCGGCGAGGGTCGGGTCACCGTTCACGTTCGGAAAATCGCCGAGGATGGTGTCGAACGTCTTGTTCTCGCGAACGATGAAGATGACGTGCGAGATCTGCTTGGATGGCCCCTGATCGTTCGTCGGCGGGAGGGGGAAGTCGTTCTCGCCGTTCGGGCAGGTCACAGTCGGCTCGCCGGAGAGGGCGCTCACGGCGTTGTTCGTGGCGACCGCCTGCGCCCCCGTCGCGAGCATGCTCGCGGTCGGGAAGGGGACGAGCTGGATGCCACCTGCCACGCCCGCCATCGGGTCCCCCGTCGCCGGCGGGAACGGCGTGTCGAACGCGCCGTTCGAGTGGCCGCGCATCGACGAGATCGCGAGGGAGCCGTCGGATCGAACGGCGACGCCCGACGGCCACCACGACGTCGGCAGCTGGCCCAGCGACGTGAGCGCAGCCGGGGTCTGCGTCGTATCGACGCTCCAGGCGGCCACCGCGTTCACGCCGGCGAGTGTCGCGTAGAGGATCTTGTTCGTCGCATCGAACGCGACGGTCGACGGCTCCACGGCCGGGAGCGTGACGACCGCGTCCACGGGGACTGCGGTGACGGTCCCCGTCGTTCGATCGATGAGGTCGATGACGTCGCCGAGGTCGTTCCCCACGGCGATCCATCGCGAATCGAGGAAGTCGAACCCCTGGGGGTTCTTGTTGATCGCGAAGGTGCGGGTCTCGGCGGGGGTCGCCGGGTTCGAGACGTCGATCTCGACGACCGCGTGCCCCCCCTCCATGCTCGCGTACACGTACTGGCCCGTCGGGTCGTTCGGGTCGAACGCGCACTTGAACGTCCCCCCGCTGCCGATCGGCGCCGAGCCGAGGAGCGTGCCGTAGTTCGCTACGCCGAGGCCGTAGACGAGCGCTTTCGTATCGAAGACCCCGGTCACGACGAGCCGCGTCCCGTCGGGAGATACGGCGAGCCCGCCGACATAGTAATTCGCGGGGTTCCCCTCGTCGTTGACGGACTCGGGGAGCGCGATCGAGTGCTGGTTGTCGAGCGCGATGATGCCGGTCGTCCTGTCGAGCGTGAGGGCCTGGACGTTGCCGTCGTCGGTGGCCACGAAGACTTCGCCCGAGGGGGCGAAGACGATGGGGGCGTTGAGAGCCTGCGGAACGGGGAATCTAACGAACGACACCATCGGGCTCGCGCCGGAGCCGATCTTCGATGCGTCGATCACGCGCACGGCGTGAGCGTCGTAGCCCATGTCTACGACGAGAAGGAACGTCGTGTTCGGCACGGGGAGGACGCTGACCGGCGAGTTCGGCTGGATGCTCGGCTCGGTGAAGATCCACTCCGAGCCGGCCGCCGAAATCCTCCGCCCATCGGGCAGGATCCACTGGGAGGCGTTGTCCGGATCCACGCCGGCGTACTTGATGGCGTCGCCGCTCGCGCTCGTCGCGGTGCATTTCGTCGGGGTCGCAGGGGGAGCCGCGCCGTCCCACGACGGACACGCCGCTGGAACGTGCGGGATCCCGTTCCAGGGGCCCAGGCTCGGGCACGTGTAGCCACCGTCGCCCCACTCCTTGCAGGCGCTGACGCACGCGAAGACGCAGGACTTGGGTTGCGTGGCGAAGTCGTACGGATCCTCGAGCGGCGCGTCCTCCCCTGCGTCGACCACGTTGCCAGCGTCGGCAGCGACAGCCGGGTTCGCGTCGTCGCCGGTGCAACCGACCAAGGCGAGCGACCCGAGCGATCCGAGCGAGATCACGGTGGCGGCGGGGAAGAGAGCACGCATGAGGAGCTCCGATGATACGCGACGATGTCCGCTTCGGGCCGACGTAGATGGGATAGCTTCGCCTATCGATGATCCGCCCCGTCGTCGCCGGCGCCATCCTCCTCGCCGCGAGCATCTCCATCGTGCGATGCAACGGCAACGCCGAGTATCCAGTGAGCGCGAGCGTGTCCCAGTATTGCGGAACGGTCGCGAGCTACGTGAGCGTCTGCGGCCTCACCGATCCCTGCACCGCCGCCATGGTGAAGAGTTGCCCCGAGACGGCCGTGACTTTCTCGGAAGCCGGGCTCGGCGTGCTTACGACGTGCCTCGACGCCATCGAGTGCGGCGACGCCGGCGCGGCCGCCGCTACGGCGTGCTCCGAGTACTGGTTTGTGGGCGCGACGCCGAGCGCGGCGCAAACAAAGCTCGCGGAGGGCTACTGCGCGGCGTGTCCGACCACGGGGCTGACGCTCGCCGAATGCGAGGCCGTGTTCTATGCCACCCTGGACGACGCGGGGACGGTCTTCGCCCCGGGGCCCGGCTACGCGCTCCTCCCGCTCAACGACACCCTCGTGACGAGCGCGATCGCCCAGTGCCTCCCCACGGGGTCCGACGCGAGCTCGCCCGGGTGTCTGGGCTTCGGCGCCTGCGCGCTTCAGGTCATCGAAGCGGGCACGCCTGCGCCGCCGCCCGCGTGTGGCGGCGGGTCCTCGACGACTGACGCATCCGCGCAGGGGGACGACTGATTCGCCCCGGCTCGCCCCCACTCGTTCGCCGATTGCTTCGTTTCCCCGCGTATTTGCCTTCTGAGGCGCGGTCGAGACGCATTATAATTCTTGACGCATCGCAGGGTCGGCCGTAGGGTGCATCGCGTCATGGAGAGCGTAGGCGCAAACGGAGTCTCATCTGCCGCTGCGCCGGGGGGCTGCACCGTAAGCGCGTCGAGCGTCTCGCTCCGCGTCGCCGGCCTCCTCGCTCTCGTCCTTACCGTCGTCGTCATTAACGGCGGCGGGCCGCCGGTCTAGCGCGAGAGCCGCGCGAGATTGAGTGCCCCGCCGCCGAGAAGGCTGCGGGGCTTTTTTTTTATCTTCGGAGGTCGAAGTGGCAAACGTTGGATGGGCACGGCGACGGCGAGCGGGGCGAGCGAAGGACGCAGGTCACCGTGCGTAGTGACGCCTTGAAGAAGGGACCGTCGCGAGCGCCGGCGCGCGCGATGCTCAAGGGGACCGGCCTCACCGACGCCGATCTCGAGCGACCGCTGGTCGCCATCGTCAGCACCTGGACCGACGTCATGCCGTGCACGATGCACCTCCGGCGCCTCGCCGAGAAGGTGCGGGCGGGCATCCGCGCGTCAGGCGGTACCCCGATCGAGTTCAACACGATCGCGATCTCCGATGGGATCACGATGGGGACCGAAGGGATGCGCGCGTCGCTTGTCTCCCGCGAAGTGATCGCCGACTCGATCGAGCTCGCGGTTGGCGGCCACCTGTTCGACGCTGCCGTCGTCCTCGTCGGCTGCGACAAGACGATCCCGGCGGCCGCCATGGGGCTCGCGCGCGTCGACGTCCCCTCGGTCATTCTCTACGGCGGGCCGATCCACCCGGGGCGCTTCCGCGAGCGCGACGTGACGATCCAGGACGTCTTCGAGGCCGTCGGGGCCTGCGCCGCGGGGCGCATGAGCGAATCCGATCTCGTCGCGCTCGAGGGGCGCGCCTGTCCCGGCGCCGGAGCTTGCGGCGGTCAGTTCACGGCGAACACGATGAGCGCGGCGCTCTCGGTGATGGGGCTCTCCCCGATGGGGGCGAACGACGTCCCGGCGATCGATCCGAGAAAGGACGACGTCGCCTTCGCGTGCGGGCAGCTCGTCATGCGTCTCCTCGCGAAGGACGTTCGCCCCAGCGCGCTCATCACCCGCGCATCGCTCGAGAACGCGATCGCCGTCTGCGCGGCCACGGGGGGCTCGACGAACGCCGTCCTTCACCTCCTGGCGATCGCGCGCGAGGCGGGCGTTGCGCTCACGATCGACGACTTCGATGCCATCTCGGCGAGGACGCCGGTGATCGCGGATCTCAAACCGGGGGGCGACTTCACGGCGGTCGATCTGTATCGCGCCGGGGGGATCGCGCTCGTCGTGCGCCGGCTGGCCGAGGCGGGGCTGCTAGAGGACGCTCCGACGGTGAGCGGGCGGGGCCTCTTCGAGGACGCGCGTTCCGCGACGGCAGAAGCGAGCGAGCAACGGGTCGTGCGCAGGGTCGAGGCCCCCCTCAAGCCGAGCGGCGGCTTCGCGATCCTTCGCGGCTCGCTCGCACCCGACGGCTGCGTCGTGAAGCTCGCGGGCCACGGACGCCTCGCGCATACCGGTCCGGCGCGCGTCTTCGACGGGGAGGACGCGGCTTTCGGAGCGGTCCAGCGGGGCGAGATCAAGGCGGGGGACGTCGTGGTCATCCGCGGCGAGGGGCCGAAAGGGGGACCGGGGATGCGGGAGATGCTCGCCGTCACCGCGGCGCTCGTCGGCCACGGGCTCGGGGACTCGGTAGCGCTCGTCACGGACGGACGGTTCAGCGGAGCGACGCACGGGTTCATGGCCGGCCACGTCTCGCCGGAGGCCGCGAGCGGCGGACCGATTGCGCTCGTCGCCGACGGCGACCCGATCACGCTCGACGTCCCCACGCGCCGGATCGACGTGCACGCCGACCTCGCCGCCCGCCGGGCGTCGTGGGTTCGCCCCGAGTCCGGACGCCTTCGGGGCGTCTTCGCAAAGTACGCAGCGCTTGTCTCCTCCGCTTCGGAGGGGGCCGTCACGAGTGGAGGAGGTCGAGATGAATGATCACGTGGAAGTCGGGACCGTGAGAAAAGCTGGGGTCGACCGCCGCCGCATCGCCATCGTCGGCTACGGCGAAGGGGAGGGGCGAGAGCACGCGCGCCGTCTCCGTGACCGCGGACACGACGTCGTCGTGGCGATGCTCCCGGGCGGGATCTCCTGGGTGAACGCCGTCCACGACGGCTTTCGACCGCTAAGAGCATGGGAAGCCGCGTCGAACGCGGACGTCATCGTGCTTCTCGTCCCGGACGACGACCTCGCCCTCGTCTACTGGGAGCAGGTGGCCCCGTACGCCCGGCGGGGCTCGCTCCTGCTCTTCACCCGAGCCGCCTCGCCGGAGATCGACGAGCTCCCCGAGGGGGTCGACGTGGCGACGATCGTGATGACCGAGGACGGCTGTCTCGCCTCGGTCCAACAGGACGCCACGTCGCAGGCGCGATCGAGGGCACTCGACTACCTGAAATGGCTCGGCGGACAGATCATGCGTCCGATCTCGTCGCACGTCCGCGTCCACGAGCCGAACGATCCGTTCCCGCACCCGATGCGGAGGGTCCTGTGAGCGCGGCCGCGACCCGAACAGGGGCGCAGATCGTGTGGGATGCGCTCGCGCGAGAGGGGGTCGACGTCGTCTTCGGGTACCCCGGCGG
>JBKQKP010000038.1:0-54622 GCA_052147435.1 Polyangiaceae bacterium
ACGCGTCGATCGTCGCTTCCGACGCGTCGATCGCGACCACCGACGCGTCGATCGCGACTTCCGAGGCGTCGATCGTCGCTCTCGGTGCGTCGCTCGCGGCATTCCGTTGACGCGAGAACGCAAAGCCCGCCGAACCAACCCCCCCTTTTCGGCCGGAATTCGCGATCCGTATGGCAATCGTATGCTCGGGGCCCGTTCCTGACGCCCACTTAGGCCCCCTCCTGCATACGGTTAGCATACGGATCGCCCGATCGATCCCGGGCATGGTCCTCCTGCCGACGCGAGACGCGGCGCAAACCGGGGAGGCTCCTCGGAGCGCGCGCGGAGCGCCGCGGTGGAAAGGAGAAACAACCATGTCAAACAAACTCACGAAGACGGCTCAGGATCAGATGATCATCGATGCCCTCGGCACGCAGCTGAAGGCCACGACGACCATCACGCTCGGGGGGACAGCCTACAAGGCAAAGGATCTGCAGCAGCAGCTCCAAGCCGAAGTAGACGCTGCGAAGGTGACGCAGTCCGCAAAGACCGCGTACGCCCAAGCAGTCCTCGCCGAGCAGAAGGTAGCAACGCAGGCCGCCCTGCTCCGCAAGGCGCTGCGCTCTTACCTGATCGGGGTCTACGGCGCGAAGAGCTCCACGGTCGCTGCGTTCGGGTTCACCCCGAAAGCGACGACGGTGGACGTCGCGACGAAGGCGGTCGCCATCGAGAAGCGCGAGGCCACACGGGTCGCGCGCGGAACGATGGGACCGAAGCAGAAGAAAGGGATCAAAGGCACCGTGCCCGCGACCTCCGCCGCTACGCCCCCGGGCGCAGCGGCTTCTGCTCCCGTGGTCCCGGCGGTGAACAGTGTCACGCCGAAGAGCGCGACACCGTCCTGAGCTGACGGGGAGCGAATCGAGCCGAGAGAACCGGGACGACCGGAGTGAGCGGAGACGATCCGCCGAGAGCCCGGCCACGCGAAAAGAAGCGTGGTCGGGCTTTCGTTTGTCTACTTCCCCTCCCCTTCCCTCTCCGCCGTCGTCGCGTGATAGACCTGCGTGATCTCCGCCTCGTCGAGGAAGCCGATGATCTTCCCGGCCTCGTCCACGACGAGCACCTCGCGCGCCCCGCTCTTCAGCATCGCCTCGAGCGCCGCGTGAAGGTCCTCGTCCTCTCGCACCGAGACCGGCTGGACCATCATGTCGTCGGCGAGCGCGAACATCCCGAGGTCGGGGTTCGTGGTCATCGTGCGCAGGACGTCCGAGCTGATGACCCCGGCGAGCTTTCCGTCGTTCCCCAGAACGGGGAACGCGTCTTGCCACTCCGACTCGGCGACCTTCGACATCACCTCGCGCGCCGGCGTGCGCTGCGAGAACGTCGTGTACGGCCGATCGCGCACGACCACGTCGCCGACGCGCATCCCCTTGAGCACGTCGAAGATGAGGTCCTCGCGGTGCGCGGGCGACTCGCGGCGCGTCGGGACCTGCGCGTGGTAGAGCGACCGGTTGCGGAGCATCACGAACGCGATCCCCTCGGCGAGCATCAGCGGTACGAGGAGGTCGTAGCTCCCGGCGAGCTCGCACGTCATGACGAGCGACGCGAGCGGCACGTGGGCGAGCCCCCCGTAGAAGACCCCCATCCCGACGAGCGCGAAGGCCCCCGGATCGAGCCTCGGGTCGTGGAACAGCAGCTGCGCCGCCCTGCCGAACGCGCCGCCGAAGAGCCCCCCCATGACGAGCGACGGCCCGAAGTCCCCCGCGCTGCCGCCCGTTCCGACGGTGAGCGACGTCGCGACGATCTTCACGACGCCGAGCATGAGGAGAAGCTCCACCCCGTTCCACCCGCCGGGGAACCACTCCGCTCCGGTGATCGCCACCTGCGCCGCGCCGTACCCGCCGCCGAGGATCCCGAGCCCTTGCCCCGGCTGCCCCACGTGCGGGCCGATGAGCATCACGATCGGCGTCGCGAAGAGCCCTAGCGCGAGCCCCCCGACGCCCGGCTTGACCCAGTCGGGGAGCTTCGCGCGCTCGGTGAAGCGCTGCGTCGCGCGGAGCGAGCCGAGAAAGCCGCTCGCGACGACCGAGAGGAGGATGGCGAGGAGCGCATAGAGCGGCAGGTGCGCGGGGACGAACGGGTAGCGCTTGGCGTGATCGAAGAGGGTCGCCTCGCCGAAGAACGAGATGAAGACGGAGTACGCGACGACGCTCGCGAGGACGGACGGAACCAGCGCATCCGACTCGAAGTCGTCGCGATGGAGCACCTCGACGGCGAGGAGCGCGGCGCCGAGCGGCGTCCGGAACACGGCGGCCATACCGGCGGCCGTGCCCGCGACGAGGAGGATGCGCCGCTCGCGATCGGTGACGTTGAGGTAGCGCCCGACGAGCGATCCGATCGCCCCGCCGATCTGCATCGTCGGCCCTTCGCGCCCGCCGCTCCCGCCCGTCCCGAGGCAGAAGACCGACGCGAGGATCTTCACCCCCGGCACGCGCCGCCGGACGACCCCCTTCTGGTTGTGGAACGAGTCGATGATCGCGTCTGCGCCGCCGCCGCGCGTCTCGGGGGCGAGCCTCGAGATGGCGCCGCCGATGAGCGCGCCGAGCGCGGGGATGAGCCACAGGAGCCACGGACGCCAGGTCGTGGGCTGCGAATCGAGGACGAGCTCCCCGGCGGCCTTGAGCGGCAGGTACCCCGTGAGCCCCTCGAGGAGCACCCGCTGCACGATCTCGAGCCCCGCCACGAAGAGCGACCCGATGAGCCCCGCCGCCGCCCCGACGAGCGCCGCGTGCAGGAGCATTCGCCCGAGGATCTGGAACCCGAGAGGCGCCGCGACCGCCGCGGACCGCTTTCGGAGAAGCTTCGTCATCCGCCGTATCGGGCGCGCGGAGATGCTCCCCGAGACGCTCGACGTCATGGTCGACGAGCTCGGGACGCCGGAGGCGCCTGGTGACGGATCGTGTGGGTCCACAGGTGGCATCGAAAAGCGATAACTACGAATCGTACCCCCGCCGGCGCAAGGATGGCACCCCGCGAGTCGCTTGACCTTGACGACGCGAGCCCGCTTCCTTATACGCGGGCACTGTCGGTCCCTCCCGATGAGCAACGTCGCCGAAGCCTCACTCGCCTCGACTCCGGCGCAGACCCGCGTCCGTGATTTCGTCGCGCTGATGAAGCCGCGGATCACGCTGATGGTCCTGACGACGACCGCGGGGGGCTTGTTCCTCGCCCCCGCTCACGTCGACGCCAGCACCCTCGTGTGCACCCTCCTCGGGATGGCGCTCATCGTCGGCGGCGCGAACGCGCTCAACATGGTCATCGAGCGCGACATCGACGGGCACATGACCCGCACGCGCCTCCGCCCGCTCCCCGCGGGGCGAATGGCCCCCAAGCCGGCGCTCGTCTTCGGGATCACCCTCTCGGTCCTCGCCGTCCCGATACTGGCGTTCGGGGTAAACGCGCTCACGGCGCTCCTCGCCGTGCTGGCGAACGTGATCTACGTCCTCGCGTACACACCGCTGAAGCAGCGCTCGCACCTGGCGCTCGAGGTAGGGGCGATTCCGGGGGCGATGCCTCCGCTCCTCGGCTGGACGGCCGCGATGAACCGGGTGGACGGCGCGGCGCTCGTGCTGTTCGCGATCCTCTTCTTCTGGCAGCTCCCGCACTTCCACGCGATCGCGCTCTTCCGTCGCGAGGAGTACGCGCGTGCAGGCCTTCAAGTGATGCCGAACGTGCTCGGCGAGGACGCGACGAAGCACACGATCGTGCGCTACTCGGCGATTCTCCTCGCGGTCTCGCTCCTCCTCTTCCCGCTCGGCGTCGCCCACCGCGTCTACCTGTTCACTGCGCTCGCGCTCGGAGTGATCTTCTTCGGGTGGGGCTGCTGGGGGCTCCGCGCGTCGAGCGGGAGGCGCTGGGCGCGGTCGCTCTTCGGGATCTCGATCCTGTACCTCGTCCTCCTCTTCACCATGCTGATGGTCGACCCGGTCCTGTGAGGCCGACGCATTGATCAGCCCGGGTCACTCGCCCCCACACGGCCCCCCACGAGGGCCGCATAATTTTCGCGGACGAGAAAGCGCGGATGGAGGCTTGTACGATCCGCGCGCCGTCCTCTATAAGAGCGCCCGCTCGAGGTTTCGCCCTCGCGTGATCCCGCGGGCCCGCATGCGCCGCGGTCCTCCTCCCACGTGTTCGGGCCCCGGCGTTCGGTGCCCCACGCGGCCGCGGTCCTAGACATGCAGATATTCCCCCGATCACTCAACAAGCTCCCGCTGGTCGCGGCCGTCCTCAGCAACGTGGCTCTGGTCGGCGTGGTCTTCGTGTTCTGGTACTGGCTGTCGCCGAAGAACCTCGTCATGGGGTACGCGCCGACCCAGCCCGTCCCGTACAGCCACCGCCTTCACGTGGGCCAGCTCGGGATGGACTGCCGCTATTGCCACGCGAACATCGAGCGCGCGGCCAAGGCGATGATCCCCCCCACGCAGGTCTGCATGGGTTGCCACTCGGTCGTGAAGACCGACTCGGCGAAGCTCGCGCCGATTCGCGCGAGCTGGGAGACCGGCAAGGCCGTCGAGTGGGTGCAGGTGCACCGCCTGCCGGACCACGTGTTCTTCGACCACAGCGTGCATTTGCACGCCGCCGTCGGCTGCGTGACGTGCCACGGGCGCGTGGACGAAGAGGAAATCATCAAGGTCCAGGTGCCGATGAGCATGGGCTGGTGCCTGGAGTGCCACCGCGATCCGACGCCGAACCTCCGGCCGAAGAGCGAGATCACGAACATGACGTGGGTGAACGACGGGAAGTTCCAGCCGCCGGCGTTCAAACCCGAGGGTTGCGGGACAACGACCCCCTGCGTGAGCCCTCCGCAGAACTGCTCCGGGTGCCATCGATGAGCAAGCGTGAAGCGTACGAGCTTGAGACCAAGAAGGACGGCGCGCCGGTCTTCTGGAAGAGCCTCGAGCAGAAGAAGAGCCCTGAGCTCGCGGCGAAACAGGCGACGGCGGAGTTCCCTCGCGAGCAGACCGGGAGCGATTTCGGCCTCGGGCCGACCGGACGTCGCGGCTTCCTCTTTGGCGGCCTGAGCGCCGCGCTCCTCGCCGTCGAAGGGTGCGCCCGCCGGCCGGTCGAGAACATCCTGCCGTACGCGCACGCCCCCGAGTACATGCTCCCGGGCATCCCCGTTCATTACGCGACGGTGCGCGCCCACCGCGGAGACGCGATGGGCCTGCTCGTGGAGAACCACGAGGGGCGCCCCACGAAGATCGAGGGGAATCCGCAGCATCCGTCGAGCCTCGGCGCGGCCGACGTGCTCACGCAGGCGACGCTGCTCGACCTGTACGATCCGGACCGCTCGAACGGCCCTCGCAAAGCCGGCGCCGACGCGAAGTGGGACGAATTCGAAGCTGTGATGAAGGCCAAGGTCGCGTCGTTCGCGGCCGACGGCGGCGCCAAGCTCCGCGTCCTCGCCCAGCCGTCCAACTCGCCCACGTTCATTCGCCTGCGCGACATGCTGAACGCCCGCTTGCCGCGCGCCCGCGTGCACACGTGGGCCCCAGTGAACGAGTCGAGCGCGCGCGAAGGGGCGCGAATCGCGTTCGGCCAGCCGGTGAACGTGGTGTGCGACTACAGGGCCTCCCGCGTCATCCTCTCGCTCGACTCGGACTTCCTCCAGACCGAGCCGGGGATGGTCCGCGCGACGAAGCACTTCGCCGCCGGGCGGAAGCTGCACTCGGCGCACGAGTCGATGAGCCGTCTCTACGTCGTCGAGCCGTCGTACACGACGACCGGCGCCAACGCCGATCACCGCCTCCGCCTGCCGAGCAGCCGGATCGGGAGCTACCTCGTCGCGCTCGCGAAGGAGCTCGCGACGCGCCCGTCGCTCGACCTCGCGACGATCTCCGCCGCGTTCGCCAACGCGGGCCCGGTCGACGGGGTCCCCGCGAAGTGGATCAAGGTCGTCGCCGACGAGCTCGCGCAGAACCGTGGCCGCGGGATCATCGTCGTCGGCTCGGACCAGCCGGCGCACGTCCACGCGCTCGCCCACGCGCTGAACAGCGCCCTCGGCAACGGAGGCGCCACCGTCAACTACTACACGGTCGCGGACCCGAGCCTCACCGAGCTCACGCAGGACCTGAAAGCCCTCGTGGACGACATCGACGCGAACCGCGTCGAGACCCTCCTCATCCTCGGCGGAAACCCGGTCTTCGACGCGCCGGCCGACTTCAAGTTCGGCGAGAGGCTCGCGAAGGTCCCGACGAGCATTCACCTGTCGCACTCGGTCGACGAGACCGCGTCGAGGTGCACGTGGCACCTGCCGCGCGCACACGAGCTCGAGGCGTGGGGAGACGCGAAGTCGCTCGACGGGACGCACTCGATCCAACAGCCGACGATCGCGCCGCTCTTCGGCGGGCGGAGCGACATCGAGATCCTCGCGATGCTCGTCGGCGAGCCCACGAACGGGCACGACCTGGTTCACGACACCGTGAAGGGAGCCGTACCGGCGAACGGGCAGCTCGAGGCGACGTGGAAGGCGGCGCTCTCTCGCGGCCTCTTCGGCGGCGCGATGCCTCGCCCGATGGTGCCGCCCCCCGCCGTGCGAGGAACCGACGTGGCCGCCGCGATCCCGCGCGTCCCCCCCCCTCCGCCACTCGGTCCGAGCAACCTCGAGATCGACTTCGCCCCCGATCCGAAGCTCTTCGACGGCCGCCACGCGAACAACCCGTGGCTCCTCGAGCTCCCGGATCTGATGACGAAGATCGTCTGGGACAACGCCGCGATCCTCTCTCCTGCTACCGCGAAGGCGCTCGGCCTCGAGAGCGGCGACGTCGCGACCCTCTCGCGCGCGAACGTCGGGCAGGTCGAGATCCCCGTCTGGATCCTCCCCGGTCAGGCCGACAACGTCGTCACCGTGAACGTCGGCTGGGGGCGCACGCTCGTGGGCCGGTACGGCAAGAACGTCGGCGTGAACATCTACCCGCTGCGGACGAGCGACTCGCTCGGCTTCGCGACGGGGGCGACGCTCGCGAAGACGGGCAAGACCTCGCTGCTCGCGCAGACGCAAGAGCACCAGAGCATGGAAGGGCGACCGCTCGCGATCGACGCGACGCTCGAGGAGTACCGGAAGAACCCCGAGTTCGCGCAGTACCGGACGCCCGATCCGAAGGTGCTGCCGCTCTGGAAGCCGGTCGAATACAAGGAGCACAAGTGGGGGATGGTCATCGACCTCTCCTCGTGCACCGGCTGCGACGCTTGCGTCATCGCCTGCCAGGCGGAGAACAACATCGCCACCGTCGGCAAGGACCAGGTCAACCGCAACCGCGAGATGTACTGGATCCGCATCGACCGCTACTTCTTCGGCGACGACGAGAAAGAGCCGCTCGGCGTCGCGCTCCAGCCCGTCGCCTGCGTGCAGTGCGAGGACGCCCCCTGCGAGAACGTCTGTCCGGTCAACGCCACGACCCACAGCCCCGAGGGGCTGAACGACATGGCGTACAACCGCTGCATCGGCACGCGCTACTGCGCGAACAACTGCCCGTACAAGGTGCGCCGCTTCAACTACCTCGAGTTCCAGGGGGGGCCCCCCGGCTCGTCGATCGACACGGTGTACGGCGATCTCCCCGAGACGCGGAAGATGCAGTTCAACCCCGACGTCACGGTCCGCATGCGCGGCGTGATGGAGAAGTGCACGTACTGCGTCCAGCGCATCCAGGAAGCGAAGATCGCGTCGAAGCGCGAAGACCGCGCGATCAAGGACGGAGAAATCACGCCGGCGTGCGCGCAGACGTGCCCGGCCGACGCGATCACTTTCGGCGATCTCAACGACGCGCAATCGCGCGTCGCGCGCTTCCAGAAGATCGACCGCGGCTACCACCTCCTGAGCGAGCTCGGGACGCACCCGCGCACCACGTACCTCGGCAAGATTCGTAACCCGAATCCCGCAATGGAGCAGGCCTGATGGCGTACTACGAGCCCATCAAGGAAATCGGAGAGACGTCGCTCGTCGGACCGGGCGAGACGTTCCACTCGATCACCGACAAGGTCTGTCGCGTCGCGGAGAACAAGGCGCCGCGCGGCTGGTGGTACGCCTTCCTCACGGCCGTCACGTTCACGATCATCCTCTTCTCCTGCGTCGGCTACCTCTTCTGGGAGGGGGTCGGCGTCTGGGGAAACATGGCCCCGGTCTACTGGGCCTGGGACATCACGAACTTCGTCTGGTGGATCGGTATCGGCCACGCCGGGACGCTCATCAGCGCCGTCCTGTTCCTGTTCCGCCAGAAGTGGCGCACGGCGATCAACCGGTTCGCCGAGGCGATGACGATCTTCGCCGTCATCTGCGCCCTCTTGTTCCCGGGCATCCACGTCGGCCGCCCGTGGTTCGCCTACTACATGTTCCCGTTCCCGAACCAGATGACGATCTGGCCGAACTTCAAGAGCCCGCTCGTGTGGGACCTCTTCGCGGTCAGCACGTACTTCACGGTCTCGCTCTTGTTCTGGTACGTCGGCCTCATCCCGGATTTTGCGAGCCTGCGTGATCGCGCCAAGAAGAAGTCGCACCAGCTCGCCTACGGCTTCTTCGCGCTCGGCTGGCGCGGGGCGAACCGGCACTGGCAGAACTACGAGCGCGCGTACCTGATCCTCGCCGCGCTCTCCACGCCGCTGGTCCTCTCGGTCCACTCGGTCGTTTCGTTCGACTTCGCCACGTCGGTCGTCCCCGGCTGGCACACGACGATCTTCCCCCCGTACTTCGTCGCCGGCGCCGTCTTCAGCGGCTTCGCGATGGTCATGACGCTCGCGCTCATCACGCGCGCCATCTACGGGATGAAGAGCCTCATCACGATCAAGCACCTCGAGCTGATGAACAAGATCATCCTCGTGACGGGGAGCCTCGTTGGCTACGCGTACGGGATGGAGTTCTTCATCGCCTGGTACTCGGGCAATCAATTCGAGGCGTACCACTTCTTCCACGCGCGCATGTGCGGACCGTTCTGGTGGGCGTGGACGCTGATGATGTCGTGCAACGTGATCGTTCCGCAGATCTTCTGGTTCAGGAAGATGCGCCGGAGCATCCCGGCGATGTTCGTCGCTTCGCTCCTCATCAACGTGGGCATGTGGTTCGAGCGCTTCGTCATCATCGTGACGTCGCTGTACCGGGACTTCATGCCGAGCGCGTGGGCGATCTACAAGCCGACGCTGGTGGACTGCTTCACCTACATGGGCACGCTGGGGCTCTTCTTCACGTGCTTCCTGCTCTTCATCCGCTGGGTCCCGATGATCGCGATCGCCGAGATCAAGGGGGTCTTGCCCGCGGCCGATCCGCACTACGGCCACGCGCACGCCCACGACGAAGACCATCACTCCGAGCCGGCCGGTGAAGCCGTCCCCGTACCGGGGGAGTGAGGAGAGCTCCCAATGGCGCACAACGAATACGCAAACGAGCGTCCCGAGGGGCTGGACAAGCCGCGGACCAAGCCTTGCCTGATGCTCGCGGAGTTCGACTCCGCGGCCGACTGCATGCACGGCGCGGAGAAGCTGCGCGACGGCGGGTACAAGCAGTTCGACGCGCACACCCCGTTCCCGATCCACGGCATGGACCGCGCGATGGGGCTGCCGGACTCGAAGCTTGGGTGGATCGTCCTCGCCTGCGGCCTCAGCGGGACGTCCCTCGCGTGGCTGATGATGTACTGGATGAACGGGGTCGATTACCCGCTCATCGTCGGCGGCAAGCCGGGGGGGACGCTCCCGTCGATGATCCCGATCATGTTCGAGGTCACGGTGCTCTTCTCGGCGCTGAGCGCGGTCTTCGGCATGCTCGGCCTGAACAAGCTTCCGCGGCACCACCACCCGCTCTTCTTCTCGGAGCGCTTCAAGGCGTTCTCCGACGACAAGTTCTTCCTCTCGGTCGAGGTCGCGGACCCGAAGTTCGACGAGAGCCGCACGCGCGCGCTCTTCGAATCCGCGAAGGCGACCGCCGTCGAGGTCGTCCTCGACGACGAAGGAGCAGAGTGACCATGCGCGCTTCCCTCCTCTTCACGTCGGTCCTGGCCCTCGGCATGCTCGCCGGGTGCCGCGGGCAGACGTCGAAAGACAGCCCGATCGTCGGCATCCGCGGGATGTACGACCAGCCCCGCTACGACATGCAGTCGAAGAGCGCCTTCTTCGCCGACAAGCGCACGATGCGCTCGCCCGTCGAAGGGACGATCTCGAGGGAAGAGATCTGGGACGCGGAGATCGGCGAAGGGCGCCTTCGCGACGACAGCGGCTACGTGCTCGCAGTCCCCGCCCCCGTCGTCGAGCACATGGGGGGAGCGCAGGCGCTCATCGCCCGCGGGCAGGAGCGCTTCACGATCTATTGCACGCCGTGCCACGACGGGACCGGGAGCGGGCACGGCATGGCCGTGAAGCACGGGATGCTCGCCCCTCCGACGTTCCATCAAGACCGCATTCGCCACATGCCGGACGGGCAGATGTTCGCGACGATCTCGAACGGCATCCGCAACATGCCCTCCTACGGGATCTCGATCCCCGTGACCGATCGCTGGGCCATCGTCGCCTACGTCCGCGCTCTGCAGCTTAGCCAGGCGCCCATCGCGTCGTCGAAGGAGCACGAACTGTGAGCGTCCCCGAGAAAAAAGCCCCGAGCGCGGGCGACTACCGGATCCCTGCCTCGAGCGGGTGGGCTGGGGCGTGGAAGATCGCGGGGGCCATCGGCGCCGCGGGGCTCGTCGGCGCCGGAGCCGGCTTCACGATCGACCCGAAGCGCTTCGCGTTCTCGTACCTCTTCGCGTTCTTCGTCGTCCTGACGCTCGCCTTCGGCTCGATGTTCTTCGTCCTGGTCGAACGCCTCTGCGCGGCGAGCTGGAGCGTGACTGTTCGCCGGACCGCCGAGTTCTTCGCGTCGAGCGTCCCCGTCTTCATCCTCCTGTTCATCCCCGTGCTCTTCAACATGTCCACGCTCTACCCGTGGATGAGCGGCAAGGCAGAGCCGAGCCTCGAGTCGACCGCGCATGCGCAAGAGGCTCCTGTTGCTCCCGCTCCGGGACAGCCGGCTCCTCCGCCCCACGGCGGACGACCGATGATGCACGGCGGCCCGCCGCCAGGGATCCCGGGGCACGGGGCAGTGGGGGCAGGCCAGCCTGGCCCCGGCGCCGAGCACGGGCGCCCTCACGCGGAAAACCGCGAGGGGCCGGAAGAGGCAGAGGAAGCAGCGGTCATCGCGGGGAAGGCTCCGTGGCTGAACAAGGTCGGCTGGATCGTCCGCGCGTTCCTCTACCTCTTCGTCTGGACCTGGATCGGCACGACGTTCTTCCGCCTCTCCACGAGCCAGGACGGAACGAAGGACCCGAAGCTCACCCTGCGCGCCCAGAAGCTCGCCCCCGCGGCGACGTTCCTCTTCGGCTTCACGCTGACCGGCGCGGCGTTCGACTGGCTCATGTCGCTCCTGCCGACCTGGTTCTCGACGATCTACGGCGTGACGATCTTCGCCGGCAGCGTGGTCTGCATGTACGCGACGCTCATCGTCGTCACGCAGGCCCTCCGCGACGCCGGGCACCTGAAGAACGCCGTCAACGTCGAGCACTACCACGACCTCGGGAAGCTCCTCTTCGGCTTCCTCGTGTTCTGGGCCTACGTCTCGTTCGCTCAGTTCATGCTCATCTGGTACGCGGCGATCCCGGAGGAGACCACGTTCTTCCACCACCGCTGGGACGTCGGGCCGTGGATGTACGTGAGCCTGGCGCTCGTGATCCTGCACTTCGTCGTTCCGTTCTTCATCCTGCTCTCCCGCAACGTGAAGCGGCGCGAGTGGGCGGTGAAGATCGGCGCGATGTGGCTCATCGCGATGCACGTCGTCGAGATGTACTGGCAGGTGATGCCGTACTACGGCGGCGGCGAAGTGACGGTCCACTGGATGGACGCCGCGTGCCTCGTCGGCATCGCGGGGGTCTATCTCGCGGTGGTCTTCTATCGAATGACGAAATACCCGCTCATCCCGATCGGCGATCCGCGCCTTGCGCGCTCGCTGGCGTTCGAGAACGCGTGAGGCTCTGAATGGCGACCGAGAATTCACCGCCGCAGATACGAATCATCCTGACCGTCGCGTTCTCGTCGGTCGTGATCCTCGCGGCGCTCAACTCCGTCTTCCGCTCGTACTTCCTCATGATGACGGAGGAGGTCGAGCACGAGCACCTGAGCCGGCCCGAGGAGCTCATCAAGCTTCGCGCCGGGGAGCAGAAGAACCTGACGACCTCGCCGCTGCCAATCTCGCAGGCGATGCAGGAGCTGGCGACGCGCGGTCGAACCAACTACCAGGCCTTCCTCTCGCAGGCCGACATCACCCCCCAGGCGTCGAACGATCTCGGCCCGATGGTCGGGTGGGTGCGCTCACCGAACCAGTCGGTGATCGACGCCATCAACGCCGCGGCCGCCAATCCCCCCCCCGAAGCCGCCGTTGTCGACGGCGGAGCCTCGGGCGCGGCCGCCTCGTCCGACGCCGGCGCCGCCCCTATGAAACAAGCGCCCCCCGGCAAGCCCGTCCCGACGAGCGCGGCACACGACGCCGGCGCTCACTGAGAAATTCGAATGCCGTACCCTCGCACCGCCGCCCACCTGCTCGCCTTCGTCCTTGCGCTCGCCGCGCTCGTGACGCCGGCGTCGTCGCGCGCTGACGCGGCGGGCGACGTGGCAACAGGGCAGAGCGCGAACGCTCCGCTCGACCTGGGGAAGACGATCGTCCCCCCCGGGCTCGACGACGTGGGGGTCCTCGAGCACCTCGACGGGCAGATCCCGATGGACGCCGTCTTCCGCGACCAGAACGGGAAGATGCTCCGCTTCGGCGACCTCTTCGACGGCAAGCGCCCCGTCGTCCTGACGCTCGCGTACCACACGTGCCCGACGGTCTGCTCCCTCGTCCTCAGCCAGACCGTCGAGTCGTTGAAGCTCGTCCCGTGGACCGTCGGCAAGGAGTACTCCGCGATCACGCTCAGCTTCGATCCGCGCGAGACGCTCGAGCGCACGGCGGCGAAACGAAACGACATCGTGAAGTCGTACGGCCGCCCCGAGGCGGAGCAGGGCTGGACGTTCCTCTACGGCAACGACGCCAACATCCACCGCGTCACCGATGCCGTCGGCTTCAAGTACCACTACGTCGAGCGCGAGCAGCAGTTCGCGCACCCGACGGTCATCCTCATCCTGAAACCCAACGGACAGGTGGCCCGCTACCTGTACGGGCTCGAGTATTCGCCCAAGGACGTCCGGCTCGGCCTGCTCGAGGCCTCGAACGGGAGGTCGATCTCGACCGTCGATAAGGTCCTTCTCTATTGCTACCACTACGATCCCAACGGCGGCCGCTACGTCCTCGTAGCCACGCGGGTGATGCAGGTCGGCGCCGGGCTTGCCGGGCTCGCGCTCATCGCGTTCCTCGCGACCTTCTGGATCAAAGAGCTCCTGACGGCCCGCGCTCGGCGCAACGCTCCCTCCACCGTCGTGGACCGCGCCGCGCCTGGCGCAGACGCACCGTCGGCCGGAACCCTCTGAGAGAACTCGCGATGATCAATTTCGAACCCTCCCCCTCCGGCTTCCAGCTCCCCCCGGCGTTCAGCGACGCGGCGCTCAACGTCGACGACATCTATTACGCGATGTACTGGTTCAGCCTGTTCTTCACCGTGGCCATCACGGGGGCGACCCTCTACTTCGTGATGAAGTACCGGCGGAAGAAGGGGGACAAGCTCGAGCCGCCGGGGAACGTGACGGTGCTCGAGATCACCTGGACGGTGATCCCGATCCTCTTCATCGTCGTGCTCTTCCACGTCGGCTTCAAAGGCTACGTGAGCCAGGCTGTCCCCTACGAGAACGCCCTCGAGATCCGCGTGCGCGGCACGCGCTGGAAGTGGGAGTTCGAGTACCCGAACGGGATGCGCGAGAACGGCGTGCTCCAGATTCCGGTGAACAAGCCGGTGAAGCTGATCCTGTCGTCGGACGACGTCATCCACAGCTTCTATCTCCCGGCGTTCCGCCTGAAGAAGGACGCCGTGCCGGGCATGTACTCGTCGATCTCGTTCCTGCCGAACACGCTCGGAGAAGCGCAGGTCTTCTGCGCCGAGTACTGCGGGACGAGCCACTCCGGAATGCTGGCGAAGGTCGACGTCGTCACGCAGGAGAGCTTCGACGACTACATGAAGAAGGGGCCGCAGCTCCCCGAGGGGATGACGATGCCGCAGTGGGGCGAGAAGCTCTTCGCCCAGAACAACTGCAATACGTGCCACTCGCGCGACGGGTCGAAGTCGCCCGGCCCGACCTTCCAGCACCTCTTCGGCCGCAGCGAGACGATGGGGACGCCCTCCGGGCTCACCCTCACGATCGACGACGGCTACCTCAAAGAGTCGATCCAGAAGCCCCAGGCGAAGATCGTCCTCGGCTTCACTTCCGTACAGATGCCGCAGTTCGGGCTGAGCGACCTCCAGGTCGACGCCCTCATCGCCTACCTGAAGACGCTCTAGGAGCCGACGGCTAAGGACCCGAGGAGAATCACCATGGCTTCCGTCGCCACCACCGCACACGGCCCGCACCACGGCGAGACCGACCCCAACGCGGACTACCTGAAGGTCTCGAAGGGGCTGGCGTCCTGGCTCGTCACGCTCGACCACAAGCGGATCGGGCTCATGTACCTCGCGCTCGTCCTCGTGGCGTTCACGCTCGGGGGGATCTTCGCGCTCGTCGTCCGCCTCGAGCTCCTCACGCCCGGCCGCACCATCATCGACGCCGACACGTACAACCACATGTTCACGCTTCACGGCGTGGTCATGGTCTTCCTCTTCATCATCCCGTCGGTGCCGGCGGCGATGGGGAACTTCATCCTCCCGATTCAGCTCGGCGCGAAGGACGTCGCCTTCCCGAGGCTGAACCTGATGAGCCTCTACATCTACGCCTTCGGCGCGAGCTTCGCCCTCTGGAGCATGATCCACGGCGGCGTGGACACGGGCTGGACGTTCTACACGCCCTACTCGACGATCTCGAACTCGTACGTGATCCCGATGATCCTCGGGGCCTTCATCATGGGGTTCTCGTCGATCCTCACCGGCGTGAACTTCATCGCGACGATCCACAAGATGCGCGCTCCCGGCCTGACCTGGAGCCGCCTGTCGCTCTTCAGCTGGGCTCTCTACGCGACGTCGGTCATGCAGGTGCTCGCGACGCCCGTGCTCGCGATCACGCTCTTCCTGCTCACGTTCGAGCGCTTCGTCGGCCTAGGGATTTTCGACCCGAAGCTCGGGGGCGACCCCGTGCTCTTTCAGCACTTCTTCTGGTTTTACTCCCACCCGGCCGTCTACATCATGATCGTGCCGGGGATGGGCATCATCTCGGAGCTCGTGTCGACGTTCGCGCGCCGGCAGATCGTCGGGTACATGTTCATCGCCCTGAGCTCGCTCGGGCTCGCGCTCCTCGGGTTCCTCGTCTGGGGGCACCACCTCTTCGTGAGCGGGATGAGCGAGTACGCCATGATGGTGTTCTCGGCGCTGACGTTCCTCGTCGCGATCCCCAGCGGCGTGAAGATCTTCAACTGGGTAGCCACCCTCTACAAGGGGTCGATCTCGCTCGCGTCGCCGATGCTCTACGCCCTGGCGTTCATCTTCCAGTTCACCATCGGCGGCCTCACGGGGCTCTTCCTGGGGATGCTGGCGATCGACGTGCACCTCCACGACACGTACTTCGTCGTCGCGCATTTCCACTACGTCATGGTCGGCGGGACGGTCTTCGCGTTCTTCGGGGGGCTCCACTACTGGTGGCCGAAGATGTTCGGCAAAATGTACGACGAGCGCATGGCGCAGATCGCCTTCGCGCTCGTCTTCATCGGCTTCAACGTGACCTTCCTATCGCAGTTCGTGATGGGGTCGCGCGGGATGCCTCGCCGGTACTACGACTACCTGCCGCAGTTCACGATGTACCACCAGATCTCGACGGTGGGCTCGTGGATCCTGGCCTCGGGCTTCCTGGTGATGCTCGCCATGTTCATCAAGTCGCTCTCGAGCGGGAAGAAGGCGCCGCGAAACCCCTGGGGCTCCGCCGCGCTCGAGTGGCAGACCGGTCATCCGCTCCCACCGCTTGCGAACTTCGACAAAGACCCGGTCGTGACGCGCGGCCCATACGACTACCACCTCGCCACCGAGGCCGAGCTGGCGGAGGATTGAATCAATGAGTGTCGCACCCGAAGCCGCTGCCGCGAACACGCACAGCGAGGGACATGGGCACGGTGAGGGCCACGCGCACCCGCCGTTCCTCGCCCACCATTTCGACACTCCCGCCCAGCAATTCGACGCGGCGAAGCTCGGGATGTGGGCATTCCTCGGGCAGGAGCTCCTCTTCTTCAGCGGGCTCTTCGTGGCCTACGGCGTCTACCGGAGCTGGTACCCCGAGGTCTTCACGCAGTGCTCCGCCCAGCTCGATCGCACGATGGGGATGACGAACACCCTCGTCCTCCTCTTCAGCTCGCTCACCGCGGCGCTCGCGGTCCGCTCCGCGCAGCTCGGGAAGAAGGACCAGACGACCATTCTCCTTCTCATCACGATCGCGTGCGCGTTCATCTTCTTGGGGGTCAAGTACTTCGAGTACAAGCACAAGTTCATGGCCGGGCTCCTCCCGGGGCACTACTTCCACCCGATCCAGGAAGAGCTGAAGCCGGGGACGCACGTCGGCCCGGAGGGGGTCGTCTTCTTCTCCCTCTACTTCATGATGACGGGCGTTCACGCGCTCCACATCATCGTCGGGATCGGCGTCCTCTTCTGGATGCTGAAGCGGAACCTGAACGGTGAGTTCACGAAGGACTACTTCACGCCGGTCGATATCACGGCCCTCTACTGGCACCTGGTCGACCTGATCTGGATCTACCTGTTCCCGCTCCTCTACCTCATCGACTGAAGGCGAACCCCCATGGCGCACGGAAAAGAAGCGGCTGGCGTGCACGAGGGACACGCGGCTCACGACGACCACGACGCGGACGACGGGCAGGTCCACGCGCACGTCTCGTCCGTGAAGTTCTACGTGGGGATCCTGTCGATCCTGGTCGCGTTCACGCTCCTCACTGTGGCGGTGGCGTCCGTTCACCTCGGGCCGCTGAACCTCGCGGTCGCGATCGCGATCGCGTCGGCCAAGGCGACGCTCGTCGTCATGTTCTTCATGCACCTGAAGTACGACAACCGCTTCAACGCGACGATCGTAATCTGCTCGCTCATGTTCATCGGCGTCTTCTTCGCCTACACGATGAACGACACCGACACCCGGGCCGAGCTCGACGACGCGCAGGGGTCCCAGGTGCTGCCGTCGAGCGGGGTGCAGGCGCCGGGGGGGATGGTGGGATCGGTCTCGTCGCATCGAAGCCACGAGCGCAAAGGCTCGTTCTACGCGCCGAACGCCGGGGAGCCGGACGACGTCGCTCCCGAGCCGTCTTCCTCGGCGGCGGCGACCGAGCCGGCGGCCGGCGAAGTGCCGATGCACAAATAGGCGCTGGCCGGCTAGTCGAGCAGGTAGCGGCAGATCACCTCGGTCGTCTCCTCGACGAGCCCCTGATCGACGAGGTACTCCGGGTGCAAGAGGACGGCCCCGTGGGTCACGGCTTCGACGAGGCTCGAGAGGAGGAACGCGGCGAGCTTCAGGTTCTTCGGGCGAATCTCGGCGCGGCGCGTCTCGAGGAAGGCGCGAATGAGGAGGAGCGCCTTGTCGTCCATCTCGGTGAGGCGCTTCAAGGCCCCCACCCTGGGGACCTGCTCCATGAGCACGCGGTGGAGCTTCGGGTCCACCCGGTGCGCCTCGACCATCGCGTGGACGACGTCGCGGACCATGTCACGGAGCGGGGCGTTCGGCGGATGACGGGCAGCGCGCTCCTCGAGGTAGCTCACCATGTCGATCGAGTGTCTCTCGATGAGCGCCGCGACGAGCGCCTCCTTGCTCGGGAAGTACTGGTAGAGCGAGCCGACGCTGACTCCGGCCTCGAGGGCGATCCGGTTGGTGCTCGCGCGGTCGTACCCCTCCTTCACGAGGACGTGCGCGGTCGCGCTGAGGATGGCGTCCACGGTTGCCCGGGCGCGCTCCTGCCGCGGTTCCTTCCGGGGTGTCGTGAGGGGGCGGGGGGCCATGGTGCGTCCTCCGAGCTCGAGCGCCGCGCGAATACGAGTGACTGCTCACATCTTGATTCGACCCACGACGAGACGCCAGTTGAAACGACGAGGGAACGGCCCCATCGTTCCGGCCATGACTCCCATCTCCCGCACCACACTCCTCCTCGCGCCGCTCCTTCTCCTGGCTTGTTCCAAGTCCCAGGATACCGACAACCTCCCGCGCCCCGCGGCTCCGACCCCGACTGCGACGGCCACCGCCGCCAGCACCGCGGCGGCGGGTGGGGGCGCTTCGGCGGCAACGGGCGCCGAGGGGCAGGCGGTGCTGATCTTCAAGACACGCTGCTCGACGTGCCATGGCGTCGACGGAAAGGGGAACGGCCCCGCAGCGATCACGCTGAACCCGAAGCCCCGCAACTACACCGACCCTGTATGGCAGAAGTCGGTCACGGACGATCACATCCGCGAGATCATCGTGAAGGGGGGGGCCGCGCTCGGGAAGAGCCCCAACATGCTCGCGAACCCTGATCTTGCCGACAAGCCGGACGTCGTCGATGCGCTCGTGAAGAAGGTGCGCTCGTTCGCGCCGCAAGGGGGCGCAGCGGTGGGGGACGGCGGGAAGTAACCCGACGCCTCGGCGTTACTTCTTGAACTTCACCTTGAGCGCCGCGCAGACGTTCGCGGGCGCATAGCGACTCACGTCCCCGCCGTGGCTGGCGATCTCACGGACGAGGGACGCCGAGACGAAGCCGTGCTTCGTTCGCGTGGGGAGGAAGATCGTGTCCACCTCGGGGCAGAGGTCCGCGTTCGCGTGGGCGATCTGAAGCTCGTACTCGAAGTCGGTGGCGGCGCGCAGGCCGCGGACGATGACCCGCGCGGCGCGCGCGCGGCAGAAGTCGATGAGCAAGCTGTCGAACGACTCGACGCTCACGTTCGGCATGACCTTCACCACCTCCGTGAGGAGGCTCATCCGCTCGTCGACCGAGAAGAGCGGGTGCCTCGTGGGGTGGACACCGACCGCGACGATGACGTCGCTGAAGAGGGCCGAGGCACGCTCGATGAGGTCGAGGTGCCCGAGCGTGACCGGGTCGAAGCTACCGGCATAGACGGCGAGACGGGCGACGGCGGGGCGGGTCACGGCTTTCCTCCTGGCGTCGTAGCCCCGGGCGGGGGAGGCGAAGCGGCGGGCTTCTGGGCCGGGGGCGTCGAGGAGGGGAGCGTCTGCACCGTCGGTCCTTTGGACGGTCCGGGGGCGGCGCTCGACGAGGGGGGTGAAACGGGGGCAGGAGCTCCGCTGCGGTCAGGCGCGGTGAGGAGCGCCGGGTCCGCCTCGAGCCACATGAACCGGCCGTCGTCGCCGAACGTAACCCGGAAGAGCGCGAGGAGCCCCGCACCGAGGATGCCGCCGAGGTCGGTGTCGACGCTCGCCTTGAGGTCGGACACCGGGGCACCTTCCACCCCGGGAATCTGGGGGAGGTCGAAGCCCGCGAACTTCACCATCGGAACGATCCCCTCCTTCACGTTCGCGACGCCAGGGGCCGTCTGGAGGCTCGCGAGGTCGACCCCCGCCCTCTTCCAGAGGGCGTCGTCGAGGGCGACGGGGAACATGGAGGACGTATCGACGAGGAGAACGGACTTGTCCGGCGAGTTCTTCGCCAACCCGGCGCGAACCATCATACCGCCGCCTCGCACGTACCAGAGCGGCACGCGCGTGGCCTCAGGGGGGGCGACCGGCTCGTTCTTCCGGACGACGAACTGGTCGCCGCGGCGATCGAACGTCGCGTGGGCGTGCCGCAGCAGGTTCACGCCGAGGAGGAGCTTGATCGGCGCCCCCATCTGCCGGCTCAGCCCGGAGAGGTCCTGCGTGATCGCGGGGACGTCCTTGATCTCGACGTGCTCGCCGAAGCGGAGGTTCACCCACGCGGCTTCCTTGCGGGAGTTCGAGTCGAGCACGACCTCGCCCGTGGCGGTCGCGATCATCGCGAGCACCTGCTCCCCTTCGAGCTCACACGGGACGACGAGCGCAGGACCCGCCGGCGGCATCTCGACGGCCCCGACCAGCCCCCCTTCGATCTCGAACGGATGACGCCCCACGCCCCGGCGCGCGAGACCGGCCACCTCGCGTGCCCACTCGTCCTTCACGTTCGGATCGCTGAGCATTCCCTCGAGCTCGTCGGCCGCTTGCTCGAGGTCCCCCCGGTACCAGAACGCGCGCCCGCGCAGCGCGTGCGCCTCGGTCGTCTCCATCCCCTCGGTGAGCTTGATCGCGTCCTCGTAGTCGAGCCGGGCGAGGGAGATTCGCGCGTTCAGGAGCTTCACCTCGGGGTCGGTCGGCGCGGCCTGGAGCGCGCTCTTGGCGGCGTCGCGCGCGTCTTCGAAGTCGCCCGACTTGAAGCTCGCCGTCGCGCGGTCGAACCACTTGGCAGCGAGCGGTGGGCGGGAGGGGGCCTTCGCCTCCGTGCTGGGACCGCACGCCGCGGCCGCAGCCGAAGAGGCGGCAAGGAACGCTATCGGGAGAAGAGAGAGGCGTCGCATCGGTACTCCGGCGGGGACTCTATTCCGTTTGGCTCTTCAAAGGGGAGGTGGCTCGACGCGAAGGATGCGGTCCGCGCGGAGCTCCCGGCGCCCGCGCCCGGGGAGCAGATAGCCGATCGCCCTGGGCAGGTCGAGATCGGAGCGCACCTCGGTGAGGACCATGAGCAGCGTTTCTGCGGGCTTCCGAGCGGGCCGGTAGACGATTTGGACCGGGAGACCGTGCTCGACGGCAGCCTCGCACGCCGTGACGATCGACGCCCGGGCACGCCGCTGGGCGACGCGGACCTCCCAGAGGTCCCGGACGCTCTTGGGGGCCAGGATGGTCACGCAGCGGTCGAACAGGACGCGCATCGCGGCGACGTCGGAGTCGGCTCGGTGGGCGCGCCCGCGGTCGATCTCGAGGCTCTTGCAGAGGGCGTCGAGGGAGTAGCTGCCGAACGCGAACGACCGGCGCGCGAGGACGAGGGTGTCGAGCCAGTGAGTCAGAGTGAGCTCGCGCCCGGCGCGCTTCATCTCCGCAAGGAGGAAGCTCGCGTCCCACTCGGCCGCGTGGGCGACGACGACCGCGCCGTCGAGCGCATGGAGGATCCGATCAGCGACGTCGGCGAACCGGGGGGCCCCCGCGAGCGCTGCCTCGTCGAGCCCGTGGACGTGAGCCGCGCCGCCGATCCGGACGTCCGGGCGAACGAGCGAGTGAACCATCTCGACGCGCGCCCCCCCCACCACGCGATCGACGCACACCTCGACTATCCGATCCTTCTCCGGGTCGAGGCCCGTCATCTCGAGATCGAGGAACGCGAGCGGCGCCTCGGGGACCGGGAGATCCCAGGGAGGCCCAGCGAGCGGGGGCGGGAGGGTCGTCACTTGCTACGGCGCTAGAGCGCAATTGGAGTCGGCATGAAGAGAAGCGCGAAGAACGCGAGCGTGACGACCGCAATGCAGACGCGGACGCGGCCGAGTGGGGCAGCGCCTGTCGGCGGGTGGTCGAGGAGCGGGTGCGACCGAAGGACGCCAAACCGCACCTCCATCGCGAGGAGGAGCCCGAGCCCGACGAACCAAGCGACCCAGAGGAGCGGCGAGCTCTTGTCCCGTCCGATCCCGGCGAGGAGCGCGAGCGCGAGCGTGGCGAACGCACGCGTGCGAAGCGGGAGAGTTTCGTTGGCCGCGCGCTCTCGCTCCCCCCCCTGCGCGCGGGAGGACAACGTCCCCAGGATCGCGACGACCTCGAACCAGACGAGCCAGAACATCGAATTCCCGACCGCGTCCCCGATGTGGTGCAGCCCGAGGCCCGAGATGACGTCGCGCAGGAGAAAGCTCGCCACGCTGACGAAGAAGAACGCGAGCATCGAGCGGTGCACGATCACGGCGAGCTTGTCTTGCCGCAGCCCGAAGAGCGCGTACGCGACGTGACCGCCGTCGAGCTGGCCCACAGGGAGCAGGTTGATCATCGTCACGAAGAGCCCAGCCCAGGCTCCGAAGGCCACTGGGGAGCTGAGGACGACCATTTCAGGCGGCGCCGGAGGGGCCGCAAAGTGATCGAGGACGCGCGTGAGGAGAGAGTCGCCGAGCGTCATGAGATCGCCTGTCGACGTGGCGGCGATGAACTGGGGATGCGCCGTTCCCCAGACGTAGAGCGGAATCGCGAACACGAGACCCATGAGCGGCCCGGCCGCACCGATGTCGAGCAGCGCGGCGCGCGTTCGGATCGTGCCACTCATGCGAATGACGGCCCCCATCGTCCCGAACGGGGACAGATAGGGCATCGGGATGAAGTAGGGGAGCGACGCCTCCACCTTGTGAATGCGCGCCGCCACGTAGTGCCCCCCCTCGTGCGCGACGAGAATGACGAGGAGCGAGCCCGCGAAGAGCAGCCCATGGCTGAGAGAGATCGAGGAGAGCGAGCGGCTCCACCACTTGTCGCCCGCGTCGAGCCCGGTGAGAAAGACGCTGACGACCGTCGCGGCGAAGAGCTGGAGATGCAGCCGCCAACGGACGGGACCAGACGCGGCCTCAGACGGGCTCGAGGGCATCGCGGAGGGCGGCGGCGAGCCGCTCGATTCGGGGGTGGAGCTGGGCATCGAGGGTGCCTAGCTCGGTGTGCACGCGGAGCGAGCCGCGGGCAAGCTCTGTGTTCCCGGTGACCTCGATCGCGACCCCTTCGGGGCTACCGAAGCCGGCGCCGGACAGGTGGGAGCGGAGCGTCTCGGCGTCGAGCGGGTGGCATTCGAGGCGGACCCGGCGGGCGCCACGGGCCTCCGACAGGGCCTCAGCGGCGATCGACGCAATGAGCGCGGGGTCCATTTCGAGCGCCCGACCAATCAGACGCTCGGCGAGGACCTTCGCGAACCCGATCGAGCGCTCCAGCTCGAGAGCCACCCACTTCTCTTCGCGCTCGCGGAGCGAGAACCAGGCCGCGGCCAGCCGGGCCTGCTCGGCCTCCTCGGCGTGACGCGCCGCTTCCCTCGCCAAGCGTTCGGCGTCCGCGCGCGCGGTCTCGAGAATCGCCTCCGAGCGGGTGAGAGCCATGTGAATGATGCGGTCGGCGTTCTGGTGGGCCTCGACCTCTTCCCGCGACAGACGCTGGCGCTGCGCCTCACTTGGCCCTGCATGAAGGAGCGGCTCCGCGCGGTCGACCGCCTCCCCACGAACGATTCGCCCGCGCGTGACGAAGCTCACTTGAGCTCGAGCTCCTCGAGATCCGACACGACCTCGGCCAGCGCCGCCGCCAGCGCCGTCGCGCGCGCCGGCCTCGTCGCAGACTGGAGCGCGCCGACGAGCTCGCCCGCTCGCCGCATCCCATCGCTGCCGAGCGCTTCCGTCACGGCCGCCATCGGCTCCCCTAGCGCGGTGCTCACGGCGACAAAGTCTATCTCCCAGGGTCGGCTCATGACACGGCGCTCTCGGGCACGGAAGACGATCGAGCCCAGCGTCCGTCGCGCTCGATCGCGCTCCCCTCCTCGGCGAGCTTCGCCAGATGCGACGCGAGGCTCAGTCGGGCGATCGGCCACATGCGGATCGGCGTGTCGTCGTACGCGATCGGGACGAGCTCCTCGAGCGTTCGCCCCTCGTCGATCGTGGCCGGGAGCGACGCGAGCGTCTTCGCTTCGCGCATCCCGCGGTGCTTGATGTACCGGCGGAAGAGCGCCGTCGGCGCGTCGATGGGGTCGCCGTGCGCCGGCAGGGCGAGGCGCGCATCGAGCCCGGCGAGCCGTTCGAGCTGCTCCAGGTACACGCGCATGTCTCCGTCCCCCGGCGCCACGAGGATCGTCCCCTTGCTGGCGACCATGTCCCCTACGACGACGGCGCGCGAGTCCTCGTCCCACAGGCAGACGTGCCCCCACGCGTGCCCGGGGGTGTGGAGGACGGTCCAGCGCTCGGGGACGGGCCCATCGAGGACGATCTCGTCTCCGTCCTCGAGCCGCCGGGCCACCTCGACGTGCGGAACCCGAGCCGCCGTCTCCGCGTGCGCCCACACGGGGAGATCGAGCTCGGTCGCGAGGACGTCGATACCCCCGACGTGATCCGCGTGGTGGTGCGTCGCCACGATCGCCACCGGTCGCCGCCCTTGCGATGGGAGAGCGCGCGCCCACGCGATCCACGCCCGCTGCTCCCCGGCGTACGGCGTCGCGGGCTCGACGAGCAGGACGTCGCGCGCGCCGAGAGCGTAGCTGTTCGTATGCGTGGCCGGCGGGAGCGTCGGCGTGCGCGCCGCGACCATCGCGATCGATCGAGACAGGTCGCGCGGGCGGAGCATGCAGGGGGTCTTAGCGGGTGAAGCGGATCACCGCTCCACGACGAGAGCGACCGCCTCGCCGCCGCCGATGCACAGCGTGGCGAGACCGCGCTTCGCGTTCCGGTCCTTCATCGCGTGAACCAGCGTGGTCAGCACGCGCGCGCCGCTCGCGCCGATCGGGTGACCGAGCGCCACCGCGCCGCCGCGGACGTTGACCTTCTGCAGGTCGAGCCCGCAGAGCTGCGCACAGACCATCGTGACGACCGCGAACGCCTCGTTGATCTCGTAGAGGTCGATCTGGTCGTTCTTCAGGCCGAGCTTCTTGTTCACGGCGTCGATCGCCTTGGCGGGGGCCGTCGTGAACCACTCGGGGGACTGCGCGGCGTTCGCGTAGCCCGTGATACGCCCGAGGGGCGTGAGGCCGTGCTGCTTCACCGCCTTCTCGCTGGCGAGGACGAGCGCGCTCGCGCCGTCGTTGATCGACGACGCGTTCGCCGCCGTGATCGTCCCATCCTTCGAGAACGCGGGCTTCAGCCCCGGGAACTTCGACGGGTCTCCCTTGCCCGGCCCCTCGTCGAGCTTCACGACGACCGGATCCCCCTTGCGCTGCGGGACCAACACCTGCTCGATCTCGGCGTCGAAGAGCCCTTCCTTCTGCGCCGCGAGCGCGCGACGGAAGCTCTCCTTCGCGAACTCGTCCTGCGCCTCGCGCGAGAACTTGTACTCCTTGGCGCAGAGGTCACCGCACGAGCCCATGTGCTGGTTCGAGTACGGGTCCCAGAGGCCGTCGGTGATCATGCCGTCCACCATCGTCACGTTGCCCATGCGCAGGCCGCTGCGGGCGCCGGGGACGTAGTAGGGGACGTTCGACATCGACTCCATGCCCCCCGCGACGACGAGGTCCGCGTCGCCGAGCGCGATCGTCTTCACGCCGAACACGACGGCCTGGAGCCCCGAGCCACACACCTTGCCGACGGTCGTGGCGGGAACGCTGTCGGGGATGCCGGCGTACTTCATCGCCTGCCGCGCCGGCGCCTGGCCGATCCCCGCGGAGAGGACGTTCCCCATGAAGACTTCCTGGATGGTGTCCGGCGCGAGCTTGGCGCGCGTGAGCGCTCCTTGAATCGCCGCCGCTCCCAGGTGGGGAGCCGTGACGCTTGCGAGCGAGCCGAGGAAGGCGCCGATCGGGGTGCGGGCGGCCGAGACGATGTAAACCGGGGGCAGGGCTTGTGACATGGGCATCTCCAGGTCTTCAGAAGGAGTTTGGGATGGCGGTTTGTAGCGGCAAGCGCGCGCGACGGCTAGCCGCGCAACTCGAGTAGCCAACGTGACGGGGGGTCTAGCCCACAGAAGGGGGTCGGCCTTGCGCCTCCCCCCCAGCGCGCGCTAGGTTCCGCCGCCGTTTTCCCGGACGGCGCGCCCGCGCTCCGCGGCGCGGTCCGCACCTGAGGTTTTCCCTATGGCCGACGCAAGCAAGTTCTCGCAGTTCATCGCCTCGAAGAAGATCGACTCCCGCCGCATCCTGGTCGCCTCGCACGCCCTCGAGACCCTCCAGCTCGAGGACCGGCGAATCAAGCTCGCCAAGCGCGGCGGAAAGAAGGAAGGGGCCGACGCCGAGGCGAAGAAGGAGACGCGAAAGCCGCGCTCCGGCCGCCCCGTGACCCCTCGGGCCCTCCAGGCGGCGCTCACGGGGGGAACCCTCAGCGGCCCCACCAAGTCGCGCATTCTGCGGGCCGTGAACCACCTCCTCGAGCAGAAGAAGCAGGAGAAGGTCGACCTCAAAGCGCTGTTCTGAGCGCCAACTGGGGGTCCTCGCGCCGCCCCCCTCTCCGGGTGACGGTCAGCAGGCGATCTGAGACACTCTCCGTGGGGGCTTTCCCACGCTTTGCCGTCGCAGCTGTCGAAAACTGGGCCGAACGGCGTCTCGGGGCGCAGCCTCGCGGGCATGCTCGTTCTTGCCGTCGTGGTCGCCGTCGGGCTCGTGGCGTCGGACTTCGTCGAGCTGGCGCAGCGGCCCACGCCGCGGCGCTAGCCTGACGCGCTGCGCCCTCGTCGAAATCCAAGCGGAATCGACGTCCACGGATGAACTCCCGGGGGGGCCCTCGCACCTAGGACAGAAGTGGGCGAAGCGATTTCGTTGGTTCAGGGCATCGCGGTACCCGAGACCGCTTCGAGCGGCATCTTCGCGGTCGCGAGGCGCGCCTTGAGCGACCACGCCGAGCCCGAGTCGCTCCTCGCGCGTGCCGCCCAGGGGGACCGCGCCGCATTTCGCGAGGTGTACCAGCGCCACCGCTCGGACGTCGCGCGCCTCGTGTTCCGGATGCTCGGCCCCCGCGCCGACGCCGAGGACGTCATCCAGGAGGTCTTCTTCCAGGTCTTTCGCAGCCTGAAAGACTTCCGAGGGCAGTCGAAGTTCACAACGTGGCTCCATCGGGTCACGGTCAACGTGGTCCTCATGCACCGGCGCGCGGCGAAGAGCCGCCCGGTGTTCGCCGACGAGCCGATCCAGGATGGCCAGATCAACGCGGAGACGATCCAGCCCGACGAGGACGCCGCGCGCCGCGAGCGCGTGCGAGCGTTCAGCCGCCTGCTCGATCGGCTGGCCGAGAAGAAGCGGATCGTCTTCATTCTGCACGAGCTGGAAGGGATGGCGCCCGCGGAGATCTCGAAGGTCGTCGGGGCGCCGGTCCTCACGGTGCGCACGCGGCTCTTCTACGCGAGGCGCGAGCTCGAGGCGATGCTCGCCGACGAGCCGTCGCTCAAGGGGGTGCTGCACGAGCTGAACGGAACCTCCGGCGCCAGCAATGGCGCCGACAAGGCCAGCGAGATCACCGAGACCAGCGAAGCGAACGAGGCGAAGGCGCCCACCGAAAAACGCAGCGACGCTGGGGCGAAGCGAAAGACCAATCCGGCGGGGGACGAGGCCGAGCGATGAGCGCCGAAAAGCCCACCCTCGATGACCTCGTTCGCGATGCGAAGGCAGAGCGCGGTCCGGATGTCGACTGGGAGAAGGTGGAGGCGAAGCTCTTCCCGCGCGTGGAGCGCGAAGCGCGCGCGCAGGCGGCGCTCCGCGCGTACGCGGGACCGAGGCGCGTGTGGGTCGCCGCTGCGGTCGTGATCGCAGCCGCTGCCGCGGTGCCGCTCTTTCTCGGACGAGGACCCGCGCGGCCGCTCGACGGCGACGTGACGGCGGAGAGCGTGCGCGAGCCGAGCGCGGGGACGCTCGCACAGAAAGACACGAGGGCAATCGTCCACGCCGCTTCGGGGGCGAAGGGGGGGCGCGACCTGGCCGCGGGCGACGCGATCGCGCGAGGGGACACTCTCGACGTTCATTCAGGGCGAGCGATCTTCTCGCGAACCGAACCAGGCGCCGTGACATGGGCGCTCGAGGACTCCTCGCAGGTCGAGGTGCGCGCCGCCCGGGGCACGCTGATCCTCGCGCTCGCGAAGGGGGCAGTCGAGGCGCAGGTGGCTCCGGTCGAGGCGGGGGAAGCGTTCGCTATCGACGTCGAGGGGACGCGCGTGGCCGTGCACGGAACCCACCTCCGCGTTGAGCGGCAGGGGAGCCGGGCGATCGTCGATCTGCGCGAAGGGGTCGTGTCGATCGGGCTCCCGCCGAAAAGCGGCTCCACCTACGGAGACCTCGTGACCGCGCCGGCGCACATCGAGTTCGACTCCGCAGACCCGCACGGGACGCTGAAGGTCTCTCACGAACCGACCCGCGTGCGAGGTCCCCAATCGCTCGCGATCGTCCCTCCGCCGCGGCCCATACCTCGCGAAGAGACCGCGGCTCTGCGCGCGCCGCCCCCGCCTCTTGCCGCGCCGACCGGCGCCGAGCATGCTGCGCTCCGTCCGCCGCCTGCGCAGCCCGCGCCAGTCGCCCCCGCGCCCGCACCTGCGCCTGCTATCGCGGCCCCTGCGACCGTGACCTCGCCGGTGCCCCCCCCGCCCGAGCCCGCGCACGTCGACGCGAATCCGGAGAAGACAATCGTCGATCAGGTACTGGTCTGCGCGCGCAAGCACGTGGAGCACTCGGACGGCGTCGTCATCACCGTGAGCTCGCGGCTCGAGCTGCACATCGACGACAAGGGGATGGTGAGCTCCGCGGTGTTCGATCCGCCCCTCTCGCCCGAGGTGACGAAGTGCGCGGCGAGCACGATCTTCGGGACGCGATTCGCCCAGCCAGGCGCGGTGAGCATCCCGATCGACGTCACGCCGTAGCCGACGCGGACGACGCTGACCTAGCGCGACGCCTCCTCGTGGCGGCGCACGACCTCGGTGATCGCGAACGTCTCACGCGCGCCGATCATCTGAAACTGCACCCCCATCCCGTCGGCTCGGGTCCATCGCACGATCGCGGGGAGGACGAGCTCGGGAGCGTCGTCGCTCAGCGAGAGGTGGATCGTGATCTCGGCGCCGAACGAAGCCGGATATTCGGAGGTGACGAACATCCCCCCGAGAGAGATGTCGGTCGCGATCCCTTCGGTGAAAGCATCGTCGTCTTTCGGGGCGAAGAGCACGGACCGGCTTATCGGTGCGCGGCTGAATCGGCGGAGCTCCACTGGTAGACCCTCCAAGCTCCGAATGGTATCATCGCGCCGCGTGGTTAAGACGACGAGCACGTTGGGCGGATACCTCCTCGGCCTTGTGCCCGTCGGAGTCGGGCTCGTGCTGGGAATCTTGTGCCTTCCGCGCAGCGTGCCCCCCGAAGACGTACCGGTTCCAGTGGTGAACGCGCAGGCGCTCGGGCGCATCGAGACCCGCGACCACGCTCTCGGGACGGAGCCGACGCCGCTCCCCGACGACATACGCGCGCTCGGGTCGGCCGTCCGCGCCTACTACGCGAGGGAGGCGAAGCAGCTTGTCGACCCGTACGTCACCCCGGCGTCGATGAACGAGGCGCGGACGGCGCTCGACAACGTCGCGTTCCCGCTCGAGGACGGCAAGCACGACGACGACGTGCTCGCGCTTCGGGCCACGCAGCTCGAGGGGTTCCTCGTCCAGGTGCACGCGTTCGAGAGAACGGGGAACGAGTCGGCGGAGCTCGAAGCGCTCGCCGGGCCGTTCGTCAGGAGGATGCGCGAGGCGGGATGGTGCAGCGATCACGCCTGCGTGATCGACGACGACGCCCTGCGCACGATGTACAAGCTCGCGTGGAACGGCCTGCTCCACCTCGAGCGCCCGCCATTCACGCTGGCACTCGACGAGGAGCGCGCGCTCTATGCCTTCTACCTCCGTCACCCGCACGCCGCCGAAGCGGTCCGCAAGCGGATCGACGAGGCCCGAAGCGGCGCTCGCAGCGCGAAGGCGTGCGACGCGCTCTCCGAGGCCGAAGCGCTCGGGGCCGAGCAGTGGCGGATCGACCGGGTGAATCGGCTCGCCGCGATCGATCCGAGCTACCCGAAGGACTACGCCTTAGGAGTCCTCCACTACCGGCACAAGGACTTCCCGGCCGCGTCCGAGTCCTTCCGCGATTGGCTCCAGGCGCATCCGGACGGCCAGTGGGCGATCCGCGCGCGCAACTACCTCCGCGCGTCGCTCTACGAGTCAGGGCTCCAGTAGCTGCGGGCCTGGCGGGCCGCCGTTTACAATTCTTTGCGCTAGCTTGCGCTCCTTTGCGCATGCTTGCGCGCGCGCCCCCCCCGCGGCGTGCCATCTTGAGAGGAGACCCCCATGCGTGCGCTCCTCATCGACGACGACATCGAGCTCGCCCGCCTGCTCGGCGAGTACCTCGGACCCCACGGCGTGGAGCTGGAGCCGGTCGAGACGGGGGCACTTGGGCTGGAGCGGCTCGAGTCGCGGGCTTACGACGTCGTCCTCCTCGATGTCATGCTCCCCGGTGCGGACGGGTTCGAGATCTGTCGTCGCATCCGGCGAAAGCACGACGTACCGATCGTGATGCTCACGGCGCGCGGCGACGACACAGATCGGATCGTCGGGCTCGAGCTCGGCGCGGACGACTACCTGCCGAAGCCGTTCAACCCCCGCGAGCTCCTCGCGCGGGTGCGCGCCGTCATGCGCCGTGCACGCCCGGGGGCCGTGAGCGAGCGGCTCACCGTCGGCACGCTCGACGTCGACGTCCCGGGGCACCGCGTGACCGTGAGCGGCAAGGAGGTCTCGCTGACGTCGTTCGAGCTTCGACTCCTCATCGCGCTGGCGCGGCGCGCGGGGGAGACGGTGCCGCGCGAGGAGCTCGCGAGCGCGCTCAAGGGAGGGGACTACGATCCCTCGGTCGATCGATCGCTCGACGTCCACGTCAGCCACCTACGACAGAAGCTCGGTGACGACGCGCGCGAGCCGAAGATGATCCGGACCGTGCGCGGGGTCGGGTACGTGCTGGTGAGGCCGGCGTGAGAGACAGGGGCCACCACCGCCACCATTGGCACGAGCACGGCCCTCGCTACTGGATGCTGCGTCGCACCCCGCGGGTGAGGCGACTGCAGGCGCGGCTCTTCTTCTGGTTCCTCACGGCGATCGTCGCCGCGTTCGGGGCGGCGATGTTCACCGCGTGGGCGACGCGGAGCGCGGAGTCCCCTTCGGCACCGACGGTGGCCACGCGCGCGATCGCGAGCCACCTCGCGCGCGACTGGGACGACCCGGAAGCTTGCGAGGTCTACGTCACACGCGTGCGCGATCTCATCGGGCTCGACGTCCATCTGAGAAGAGATCTCGATCGCCTCCCACACCGGATGGCGCTGCGGGGGGGAGCCGTCACGTTCGGCCCCCACGGCGAAGGGTTCATTCCGGTCGTCCGCGAGGGGGAGCTCCTCGGGGCCGTGGAGTTCGACACGGGGGTCAGCCCCTCGACGCACTGGAACGTCGCCGTGGCGCTCGGGGCCGCGCTCTTCGTACTCGCGCTCGCGGCGCGGGGGGTAGCGCGGAGGCTGTCGTGGCCGCTCGAGGACGTGGCCGATGCGGCGGAGCGGTTCGGCGGCGGGGACCTGACGGCGCGAACCCGCCTGGGGGGGCGACGCCGGTGGGTCGCCGACGAGGTGCGGGGGGTGGCGCAGGCGTTCGACCAGATGGCCGACCGGATCGCGCGCGTCGTGCGCGATCAACGCGAGCTGCTCGCGGCGATCAGCCACGAGCTCCGTTCGCCGCTCGGCAGGGCGCGGGTGGCGCTCGAGATCGCGCGCGATCGGGGGGGGGACGCGCTCGCCCCCTCGCTCGGGGACATCGAGCGCCAGCTCACCGACGTGGACGCCATCCTCGGCGATCTCCTCGCCGCCGCCCGGGCAGGCCTTTCCGACGTGAGACCGGTCCCTACCCCCATCGCGGGATGGCTCCGCGCCCGTCTGGCGGCCGAGGCGACGCCCCCCACGATCGAGCTCGTCAGCGATGTCGCGGAGGACGTGACCGCCCCGATCGACGCTCCGCTCCTGAACCGCGCCCTCCACAACATCCTCGCGAACGCCCGCGCCCACGGCCACCCCTCCGACCGCCCCATCGAGGTCTCGCTCGAGGCCACCGGCGAGCACGTCCTCATCGTCGCCCGAGACCAGGGGCCGGGGTTCCCGCCGGAGCTGTTGCCGAGGGTGTTCGAGCCGTTCGTGAAGGGGGACGTCGCGCGAACGCCTGGCGCCGGCGCGGGGTACGGGCTTGGCCTGGCGCTCGTCCGGCGCATCGCCGAGGCGCACGGGGGGCGCGCGTTCGCGCGAAACGTCGGGGAGGGGGCCGCTGGCGGGGGCGCAGAGGTCGGGGTGGAGCTTCCTCGGGCGGCGCCTCCTGCGACCGCGTAGAGCGGGGCCGTTGAAGCCCGAAATCGTCTAAGCTTCTCGGCCGGCCCGGAAGGCCACGACGGACGGCACGTCCACGCCTCAGGCGCGGCGTGCTCTGCACTCAGAATGAGCATCGAGTTCGAGATCGGCATCGTTTGCGCACAGTGCGACCGCTACGCGGCCATGGGGACCGCGAGCTGCACCGAGTGCGGAACCCCGCTTTCGCTCGTCTTCCGCGCGGAGGGAGCCCCGCCGTCCGTCTCCAAACGCGCGCCGACGCCCGCGCCCGCCCGGCCGCAGGCCCCCCCCCGACCAGCGGCAAAGGCGCGCCCTGCCCCCGAGCCCCCCGCAGAAGAGGGGGTCCCCATCCCGGCCGAGACGTTCCTCGCGAAGGCGGCCTACACGGAGCCCCCGCCGAGCTCGATCCTGGGCGCCAACCTCGTGCCTCGCCGGCAAGCGGGGAAGCCGAGCGGCTCAAGGCTCGCCTCCGTGGTGGAGTCGGCTGTATCGTCCCCGCACCAAAAGCCCGATGCGTCGCTAGCGCAACCGAAAGAAGATGCGCCGCCTCTCACGGCGCGAACCGCCCCGTCACTCGACCTGGAGGTCCTCGCCGCAGCGGCGAACCTCACGCTGGAGGAGCTCATGGATCAAGCCAAGCACTTCGTTTGCCGCTCCTGCTCGACCCCCGTGCCCGTGGCACACAAGTTTTGCGGTCGATGCGGCGCGGCCGTTCCGCCCGAGATACTCGGCGCGCGAACGCAGTTCTTCGGCCAGCTTCAGGCGCCGGGGAAGGCGAAGTTGATCCTCATCCGCGGCGAGGGGGTCGAGGGGCTCAGCTACCAGCTCAACGCGGAGCAGCACATCGTAGGGCGGAACGGGCAGCTCGTCTTCCCGGACGACCCGTTCGTCTCGCCGAAGCACGCGAACCTCTTCTACCGGAACGGCGCCCTCGTGGTCCGCGACGAAGGCTCGGTCAACGGCGTCTTCGTGCGCGTGAAGGGGACGATCGAAGTCACCCCCGGAGATCAGTTTCTCGCCGGCGAGCAGCTCTTCAAGCTCGACGCGAACCCGAAGGCGAACGACGGCCCGGCCCCCGACGGCACGTACTTCTATTCGTCGCCGAAGCACCAGACCCTCTTCCGGATCACGCAGGTCCTCCAGGGGGGTAACCCCGGGATGGTCGTCTGCGCGCGCGGCCAGAGCCTTCAGATCGGACGCGAGGGGGGCGACCTGAACTTCCCGGGCGACCTCTACATGAGCGCGTCGCACTGCAAGATCGAAGAGCTCACCGGCAAGTACGCGCTGACGGACCTGAACAGCAGGAACGGGACGTACGTTCGCCTGAAGACCGAGCGCGAGCTCGCGCACGGCGACTACATCTTCATCGGGAGGAAGCTGCTCCGCGTGGAGATCACGGCGGCGTAGGGGTTACCTTACCGCGGCGGATACGACGACGGAATGCGCGACGGCGGGAGCGACCGCGGCGCGTCGTTCGAGAGCACGCTGTCGTACAAAGACTCGAGCATCCGGAGGTGCTCGGCGTCGGCGCGCGCGAACGAGTCGGCGAACATCATCGCCTTCGCGGCCTCGAAGAAGTGCACCGGGCGCGCGCCGATCAGCGCGGTCTGGATCTTCTGGAGCGCGACGGGCGAGATCGACTTGTGCACGGCGAACATGTCCGACGGGATCGGCCCCGCTTCGGCGACGATCCGCATGTTCTTGAGCGGCTCGACGATCATTCCCGTGTACGTCGAGCGGGCCATCTTTACGTCGCCGCTCGTGAGGTTGAAGCACGTCGCGCCGACATCGGCTAGCCCCTGGTCGACAGCGCGCGCGACCTCGGCGTGGCTGCGTAGGAAGAGGTCCTGGGAGAACGCGTCGACGAGACTGACTCCTTGCTGCCGGAGCGCCGCGCGAATGACCACGTACCCCGACGCGCTCTCGCGATCGACCCACGCCGCGCGGAGCCCCTTCAGGTCGCTGATGGAATGGATGCTACTCGACTCGAGGGCGACGAGGCCTGCGTAATAGCTCGTCGTGCCGTGGCGGACCGCGACGGCGGCAGGCGTGATCGCGCCGCTCCTGACGGCGCGCGCGGCCGACAAAGGGGGGAGCCACGCGAAGTGCACGAGCCCCTGCTCGATGGCGCTGGTCAGCGCGCGGTAGTCGGCAGCGTGGTGCAGATCGATGGGGGTCCCCACGGCCTCGGCGAGGGCGACGATGAACGCGTGTATCCGCGCGTCCCCCCCCTCGCCGAGCGGGATGAGCCCTAGTCGGATGCTGCCGAGCATGATGCTCGTGCGCTTATCAGTGGGATCGGCGAGAGCGCAAGAGTGCGGGCACCGGAGTCGGGTGCTCCTCGATCGGTCGAGGGGACGACAGTGGCGGGCCGCTCGCGGTCGGCGGGGAACCGGAGATCGGAGGGGGCGGACGGGTGGGCGCCTCGTTCTTCGGCGGACGCGGGTTCGAGCTCCTGCGCGCGCGAACACCGGACGACTCCTGCGTGCTCGGGTTCCATCCAAGGCTCGGAGGGATCTCCGAGGGGAGCGGCGGCGGAATGCCCTTTCCTGGGCGCGCTGGCGCGGACACGGATGCGCCCCTCTGCATGTTTGGCAGCGCCTTGCTCGCCTCGCTGTCTCCGGGCTTGCGCCCCACCCTGCTCACTTCCCCGCGCTTCGCGTCGGCGACCTTCTCCTCTAGCTCCGTCACGCACTCCTGCATCGCCTGCAGCTGAGGCGCGCTGGGCGCGTAGACCGACCAATTGCCGATGACTCGCCCATACGTCACGGCCTTCGCCCGCAGCTCGCGAACGTGGGGCGTCACCGTCATCTCGAGGAGATCCTGAGTCAGCTCGCGAATCGCGGCCTCGAGCTGCGCCGGGCGCGGGGCTTTCTCCACGGGGTACAGTGTATCCGGATAAGTGGACCAGGCGAGCTGAGGCCGCGAAAAAGCTCGCTTTCCTCCTACTTCCTGCGCAGCGCGATCGGTAGGCCGGACGCCTACTACGTGCGAGCCGTACGCCCCCGACGGTCGGTCAGGAGGCCCATCGCGCGGCGGGCTACCCCGGCAAGCGTCGAGAGAACCGCGGTTGGGAGCGCTTCGACCATGGCCTCCAGGTCGAGCGGCCCGTCGAGCGCGGGGAGGAGCTCGCTGAACAGAATGGCGAACTTGTCGTATTTCCGGGCGAGCGTGTGCATCCGGTCGCGGATGGCGTCGGCCTCGGGGCCCTTGGCCGTCCCGAGGATCTCGAGCGTCCGCTGGCAGAGGGCCTGTTTGTCGGCCACGACGCGCCGCAGCCGGCCGAGGTAGGCGCCGATGATGACGTCGGGGTACTTCCCGCGAAGGGAGAATGTGTCGAAGCGCTCGCCCGCCTCACGGTGGCGCGACACGATCCCCGCCCCCTCGAGGCCGCGGAGGTTCGCGAAGATGTTGCTCTTGGAGCGCCCGAGCTCGGCGGAGAGCTCGTCCATCGAACGCGGCACCTCCGCGAGGTAAAGGGCGGCGACGATCTGCCCGCCGAGGCGCGTGATCCCCGGGAAGCTGTCGGCCACCTCTTGCCCCACCCCCTCGAGGAGGGTCTTTCGGGCGACGGCGACCGGATCGGCCAGAGCAGGCGACTTGGGGGGGGACTTTTGGGTCACGGGCCCGATGCGCTTAACACAGGGCCGCGGTGGCGCAAACCTCGCTCGGTCCCTGGACCGGCCGACGGTCCCGTGGTCGGCTGCGCCCGTGAGCACCGAACGCCGCCCGAATCGCCTCGCCCGCGAGGCGAGCCCCTACCTCCAGCAGCACGCGAGAAACCCGGTCGACTGGTACCCGTGGGGGGAAGAAGCGCTCGCGTTCGCGCGAACGCACGACAAGCCGATCCTCCTTTCGATCGGGTACTCGGCTTGCCACTGGTGCCATGTGATGGAGCGCGAGTCGTTCGAGGACGAGGCGATCGCGCGGCAGATGAACGCGGGGTTCGTCTGCATCAAGGTCGATCGGGAGGAGCGACCCGACCTCGACCAGATCTACCAGCTCGTCGTTCAGCTGATGGGGCGGAGCGGAGGGTGGCCTCTCACGGTGTTTCTCACCCCGGACCAGAAGCCGTTCTTCGGCGGGACGTACTTCCCGCCGGCCGACAAGTACGGCGTCCCCGGCTTCCCGAAGGTCCTCGACGCGCTCTCGCAGGCGTACCGCGCGCGGCGGGGGGAGGTGGCGGAGCAGGCGGAGGAGATCACGTCCGCAATCGCGCGCGTCACCGATTTGGAGGCACGCGGCGCTGCGGCGTACACGCTAGGGCCCGACTTGCTGTCAAAGACGGCCTCGAAGCTCGCCGCCCGCTTCGACGACGTGCACGGCGGGTTCGGCGCGCGCCCCAAATTCCCGAGCACGATGGCGCTCGAGGTCCTGCTCCGCCGCGGAGCGCTCGAGAAGGACGAACGCTCGGTCGCGCGGGTCGTCTTCGCGCTCGATCGGATGCGCGCGGGGGGGGTCTACGACCAGATCGGCGGCGGCTTCCACCGGTACTCGACCGACGAGGAGTGGCTCGTCCCGCACTTCGAGAAGATGCTCTACGACAACGCGCTCCTCCTGCGGCTGTATGTCGACGCATGGCGCGTGACGCGCGAGGAGCGCTTCGCGAAGACGGCGCGCGAGATCGCCGCGTACGTGGCGCGGGAGATGACGGCCCCCGCCGGCGGGTTCTTCGCCACACAAGACGCGGACAGCGAGGGGGAAGAGGGGAAGTTCTTCGTGTGGGACCCAGCCGAGGTGCGCGCGTGCCTCGCGGGGGACGACGAGGGGGCGCGGGCGGCGCTCTTGCGGTGGGGGATCGGCGACGGAGGGAATTTCGAGAACAGCGGGAAGACGGTGCTCCACGAGGCGAAGTCGGTGGCGGACGTCGCGATTGTGATGGCGCTCGCACCTTCGGCGGTCGAGGACGCGCTCGAGCGGGCGAAGGCGAAGATGTTCGCGGCGCGCGAGAGGCGAGTGAAGCCGTTCCGCGACGAGAAGGTCCTCGCGAGCTGGAACGGCCTCATGATCGGCGCGCTGGCGGACGCCGGGAGCGCGCTCGGGGACGCGGAGATGGTCGCGCGCGCAGCGAAGGCGTTCGCGTTCGTCGAGGGCACGCTGCTCGAGGAGCGGCGCGGAGAGCTCCGGGTCCGCCGGCACGCGAAGGACAGCGTGGCGAAGGGGGACGGGTTCCTCGACGATCACGCGTTCGTCGCCGACGCCGCGTTCGACCTGTTCGAGGCGACCGGGGACGCGCGCTACGCCGCCCGCGCCCGCGCGCTCGGGGACACGATTCGGAGCGAGTTCTGGGACGAGAAGCAGAGGGGGTTCTTCTTCACGCCGACCGACGGCGAGGCGCTCATCCATCGATCGAAGGACCCGTTCGATCACGCCGTGCCGAGCGGGACGTCGATCGCGTGCAAGGTGCTCCTGAGGCTCGGCGCGATCGCGGACGCGTCGTACGCGAAGCTGGCGATCGAGCAGCTCGAAGGGCTCGCCGCGGCGGCCGTGGAGAACCCGTTCGGGTTCGGGCAGGGGATCTGCGTGCTCGACCGGCTCGCGCGGGGGAGCGTGGACGTCGTGATCGCGGGCTCGCCGAGCGACGTCCGCGCGAGGTCGATGGCCGCGGTGGCCGCGCGTGCGTACTTGCCGAACCGGAACGTCGCGTGGGTGGGGGACGAGAGCGCGCGGACGGCGTGCGCGGAGATCGCGACGGGGAAGACTCCCGGGGATGGGGGGGAGCCGCGAGCGTACGTGTGCCGCGGCAGAACCTGCTCGCTCCCCGTCACGACGGCGGAGGAGCTGGAGAAGCTACTCTAGCCTGGCCCCCGCCTCGCTGCGCCGCCGCGCCTGCGGAATGCCCCTCCTCCGCGCGAGACCGATCGCGCGGCGGGAGGCAGCGGAGGGGGGAGCTCGGCGCGGAGCTTCTCGAGCGGCGCGAGGTCTTTCCCGCGCGCCATCCAGTCGAGCTCGAGCACTTCGAGCGCGGGAGCGAGCATTTCGTTTCGCGCGAGTCGCCCCACTTTGCCCGCGGCGAGGCGCGGCTGAACCGCGACGATCCTCCGCAGGCCGTCGGCGATCCGGCGCGGCATCGCGATGCGCTCGATGATCGGCTCGAGGAACTCGACCATCGCATCGATCCGGTCGCGCGCGCCGTAACAGGCCTCTTCGATCGGCTCCTGAAGGAGCGCCGTCCAGAGAACGGTGTCGTCGAGCGGGCGGCGCTGCGCCTTCGTCATCGCGTCGATCGCGCTCATCTTGAGCCAGAAGCGCGCCCCGCCGCCGTTCGTCGCCTCGTCGTCGTCGACGAACGCGGAGAGCTCGGGGAGGAGGATCGCCATCGCCCCCGTCTCCCATAGGAGCCACATCGACCTGTGCGCCGCACCGCCCCGCAGGAGGCGCAAGATCTCTTCGAAGATCCGCGGGCGCGCCGCGCGAGCGAGGAGCTCTCGGCAGGAGACCATGGCGTCGTAGACGTCGGGCTGGATACCGAGGTCGAGGCGCGCCGCGAACTTCACCGCGCGCAAGATGCGGACGGGATCCTCGCGGAAGCGAATGATCGGATCGCCGATCGTGTGGATGGTCCGGCGCTTGATGTCGTCCATCCCGCCGCACCAGTCGAGGATCTGGCGGCGGTCTACGTCGTAAAAGAGCGCGTTGATCGTGAAGTCGCGCCGGATGGCGTCTTCGTGGGCGTCGCCGAAGACGTTGTCGCTCCGGATGAGGATGTCGATGTCAGCTTCGGTCGCGACCTCCTCCTCGGGGACCTCTGTGACCGGGTTGCGCCGGAAGGTGGCGGTCTCGATGACCTTGCCGCCGCCGAACAAGATGTGGGCGAGGCGGAAGCGCCGCCCGATGATCCGACAGTTGCGGAAGATCGTCCGGACGTCCTCGGGGCGGGCGCTCGTGGCGACGTCGAAATCCTTCGGAGTTCCGTCGAGGAGGAGGTCGCGGACGCACCCGCCGACGAGGTAGGCCTGGTACCCCGCACGCTCGAGCCGCCGAACGACCTTGGCGGCGTCTGCGTCGATGCGGTCCTCGAGCAGGGGGCCGACGTCGTACCGATGGAGGCCCGTCCCGGCGTGGCGCTCGGCGTCGGCGGCGTCGTTTGCCCCGGCGGCCTGATCGGCCGGAGTCGGCTCGACCGTGAAGGAAGGGAGCTCCGGAGGAGCGGGGAGATTATCGTTGGGGCGGCGCATCGCGGCTCGGGAGGAGCGCATCGCGGAGTGAACGCGGGTAAGTGGCAGAAAGTGCTCTGATCCCGCTCGGAACCATAACAGCCCCCCCCTGACGCCGCAATGCGTCCCACCTCGCCCCCTTCGCCCCCCGCCTCAGAGGCAGGGAAGGGGCCGGGGGGAAGGGGTTGCGGTGGTACGCTGAATCAGCGTGACGCTCGACCCCCTCCACCTCAAGGACTTCGAGCTGGGCGGGCCGCTCGGAAGCGGGGCGACGTCGCACGTCTTTTCCGCCACCCACCGGGCGACCGGGCGGGGTGTCGCCGTCAAAATGCTCGAGCCGTCCCACCGGGACAGCGCCGAGATGCGGACCCGCCTCCAGCGTGAGGCCATCATGCTCGCGGGGGTCGAGAGCCCGCACGTGGGGAAGGTCCTCGGGTTCGGTTATGAAGAAGAACAGCCCTTCCTCGTCCTCGAGCGCCTCCGCGGGGAGACGCTCGCCGACCTGCTCAAGCGCGAGGGGCGGATCCCGATAGACCGGCTCGCGAACTGGATCGAGCAGCTCCTGGTCGGCGTGCGCGACTGCCACGCGGCTGGGGTCATTCATCGCGACATCAAACCGGCGAACATCTTCCTCGAAGAAATGGACGGCGGGATCCCCCCGGCCGTGAAGCTCATCGACTTCGGCGTCGCGCGCTTGAAGGAGATCGCCCAGCACGGCCGGAGCCTGACGAGCACGCACCACTTGCTCGGATCGATGGGGTACATGGCGCCCGAGCAGTTCCAGAACGCGAAGCGGGTCGGACCGCAGGCGGACGTCTACGCGATCGGCGTCGTCATCTTCCGGAGCGTCGCGGGGAGGCTCCCGTTCGTGAGCCGCTCGTTCGAGACGCTCATCAAGATGAAGCTCGAGAACCCCTGCCCCGTCCTGTCGAGCATGCCCGGCGTCGGGAGAAACGAGCGCCTCGATGCGTTCGTCCAGACCGCCCTCGCCCCCCACCCGTCGTCCCGGTTCGACAGCGGCCACGAGATGCTCGAGGCGTGGTGGCGCGTCGCGGCCGACATCGATCGCGACGGGCTGTTCATCGACGGGGTCGAGGTCGTCTTCGAGTTCGAGGACGACATCGAGGTCTCCACGGACGTGGTCGGTAACAAAGCGGCGATCGGGGAGACGATCGCCGAGATCGAGGCCACCACCGTCAACCGCCACGGGTCGGGGCCGGACGACCAGGACGAGGACGAGGACGAGGACACCGACCGCTCCAGCGCCTGAGGCGAGCCGAGCGGGACTGCGCGGGAGTCAAGGGATTTGCGGCCGGCTCGCGGCAAGAAGGGCTTCGAGACAACAGTCGTGCCGGGGCCGTTGACTGCCCCTGCCATGTGATTAGGTTCCCCTTCGACCCCGACGCGCAATCGCTGGCGGGGAAAAGGATTCGGGCCCCGCCGGTATCAGGCGGGGTCGTAGGAACGTCGCTAGGCAAAAGGCGGAGGCATCACGGCCATGGGCAAGATCATCGGAATCGACCTGGGAACGACCAATAGCGTCGTCGCGATCATGGAAGGGCGGGAGCCCAAGGTCATCGTCAACGAGGAAGGGTCGCGCATCACCCCAAGCGTCGTCGCTTGGGACGAGAAGGGCGAGGTCCTCGTCGGGCAGATTGCCAAGCGCCAGGCCGTGACGAACCCCGAGAACACCATCTTCAGCTCGAAGCGCTTCATCGGGCGCCGGTTCGAAGAGGTGAACGAGGAGACCAAGCGGGTCCCGTACAAGGTCGTGCGCGCCGCCAACGGCGACAGCGCGTTCGACGTGCGCGGCAAGATGCTCAGCCCGCAAGAGGTGGCCGCGAAGGTCCTCCAGAAGCTGAAGAAGGCGGCAGAGGATTTCCTCGGCGAGAAGGTCACCGAGGCGGTCATCACCGTCCCGGCGTACTTCAACGACGCGCAGCGCCAGGCGACGAAAGACGCCGGGCGTATCGCCGGGCTCGACGTGAAGCGGATCGTGAACGAGCCGACGGCGGCGGCGCTCGCGTACGGCCTCGACAAGAAGAAGGACGAGATCGTCGCGGTCTACGACTTCGGCGGCGGCACGTTCGACATCTCGATCCTCGAGGTCGGCGACAACGTCGTCCAGGTCATCTCGACGAACGGCGACACGCACCTCGGCGGAGACGACTTCGACAACCTGGTCATGGACTGGATGGTCGCCGAGTTCCGGAAGAGCTCGGGCATCGACGTCAGCAAAGACAAGATGGCGCTGCAGCGCCTGCGCGAGGCGGCGGAGAAGGCGAAGATCGAGCTGTCGGCCGTGCAGGAGACGAGCATCAACCTGCCGTTCATCACGGTGGGCCCCGGCGGACCGGTCCACATGGATCTGCGCCTGTCGCGCTCGAAGTTCGAGCAGCTCATCGGCCCGCTCGTCGAGCGGTCGATGGAGCCGGTGAAGAAGGCGCTCGCGGACGCGAAGAAGCAACCGAAGGACATCGTCGAGGTCATCCTCGTCGGAGGGTCGACGCGCGTGCCGATGATCAAGGCCGCGGTCACCAAGTTCTTCGGGAAGGACCCGCACCAGGGGGTGAACCCGGACGAGGTCGTCGCGGTCGGCGCGGCGGTCCAGGCGGGGGTTCTGTCCGGCGACGTGAAGGACATGGTCCTCCTCGACGTGACGCCGCTGTCGCTCGGCGTCGAGACGCTGGGTGGCGTCATGACGACGATGATCGCGCGGAACACGACGATCCCGACCCAGAAGAAGGAGATCTTCTCCACGGCGACCGACAGCCAGCCGAGCGTCGAGGTGCACGTCCTCCAGGGGGAGCGCACCGAGGCTCGGTACAACCGGACGCTCGGGAAGTTCCACCTCGAGGGGATCATGCCGGCGCCGCGAGGCGTGCCGAAGGTCGAGGTCACGTTCGACATCGACGCGAACGGCATCCTCTCGGTCCACGCGAAGGACATGGCGACGGGCAAGGATCAGAAGATCACCGTCACCGCGAACTCGGGCGTCACCGAGGCGGACATCCAGCGGATGGTCGCCGAGGCGAAGGAGCACGAGGCCGAGGACAAGGAGCGGCGCGAGGTCATCGAGCGGCGCAACAAGCTCGACAACCTCTGCTACACGCTCGAAAAGACCATCGCCGAGAGCAAGGACAAGATCGGCGACGTGACCAGCATCGAGGCGCTCATCAAGGAAGGGCGGCAGGCCGTCGAGAAGCAGGACGACGACGCCGTGAAGAGCGTGAGCGAGCGGCTCGAGAAGGAAGCGCACCGCATCGCGAGCGTGATGTACCAGAACGCCGGCGGGCAGCCCGGAGCCCCAGGCGGGCCTACGGACGGACCGACCGACGGCGGCGCGGCACCCGGCGGCGAAGCCGGCGGGAAGAAGAAGGACGGCGGCGTGATCGACGCGGAGTTCGAAGAGACGCCGTAACGGTCCGAGGTTCTTGAGTGGGCCAAGACAGACTTGAACTGTCAGCCAACGGATTAAGAGTCCGCTGCTCTACCAATTGAGCTATTGGCCCGAACGAGAGCCGCAGCGTGTACTAAGCGGCGCGGTGCCCGTCAAGGGCGCCGCCCGCGTGGTAGCGTCGCACGGCATGAAACGCACGATAGAGGCGCAATGCAGGCCGTAGTCCTCGCCGGAGGGCTCGCGACGCGCATGCGCCCCCGGACGCTCACCGTCCCCAAGGCGATGCTCGAGGTGGCTGGACGCCCGTTCGTCGATTGGCAGCTCGAGAAGCTCCGCGACTGCGGCTTCGACGACGTCGTCCTGTGCGTCGCGTTCCTGGCGGAGCAGATCCGCGACCACGTCGGTGACGGCGGGCGGTACGGGGTGAAGGTCCGCTACTCGGACGAAGGGGCGACCCTGCTCGGCACCGCCGGAGCCATCCGCAAAGGGCTGGATCTGCTCGCCCCGACGTTCCTCATTACGTACGGCGACAGCTACCTCCCCTTCGACTACGCCTCCCCGCTCCGCGTCCTCGACGCGCACGCCGACTGCGCGGGGGTCATGAGCATCTTCGAGAACCGCGGCGCCTGGGACATGTCGAACGTCGAGGCCGACGCGGCCGGAGAGTGGATCGTTCGCTACGAGAAAGGGCGCCCCGATCTGCAGCTGCCGTACATCGACTACGGCGCTATCGCGCTGCGGCGCGAGATCATCGCCGAGCTCCCCCCGGGAGTCCCTCGCGGGCTCGACGTCATCCAGACCGAGCTCGCCCGGCAGAAGCGCTTGCGAGCCGTGGTGGCTCGTGACAGGTTCTTCGAAATTGGCTCGCCCGAAGGGCTCTCCACGCTCGATCAGCTCCTCGCCTCGAAGTAAGACCCCCTCATGATCGTCTCCCGCGCCCCGGTCCGCTTCTCCCTCGGCGGAGGCGGGACCGACCTCCCGAGCTACTCCAAGACCCACGGCGGCTTCCTCGTCGCGGCGGCGATCGACAAGCACGTGTACGTGGCGGCGAACCGGCGCTTTTACGACAACATCCGCCTCGCGTACTCGCAGACCGAGACGGTCGACTCGGTGGACCAGATCCAGCACCGCATCTTCCGCGAGGCGCTCCGGCTGACGGGGGTGACCAAGGGGATCGAGCTCGTCTCGGTCGCCGACGTGCCGTCGAACTCGGGGCTCGGGTCGTCGAGCACGTTCACGGTGGCGCTCTTGAACGCGCTGCACGCGTACAAGCGCGAGTTCGTCTCGAGCGAGCAGCTCGCGGAAGAGGCGTGCAAGATCGAGATCGACATCCTCGGCGAGCCGATCGGAAAACAGGACCAGTACATCTCGGCCTACGGCGGCGTCACGGCGTTCACGTTCAGTACGGACGGCTCGGTCGAGGCGGAGCGGCTCCCGGTGCGCGAGGAGGTCCTCGACGAGCTCGAGTCGAACCTCGTCATCTTCTACACGGGGATCGAGCGGGCGGCGTCGCAGGTGCTCGCGCAGCAGAAGACGACGATCACCCAGAACAAGGACGACGGCGTCAACCGGATGCACCGGATCAAGCAGCTCGGGCACGACACGAAGAAGCTGCTCCTCGACGGGACGATCGACGCCTACGGCGAGCTCCTCCACGAGCACTGGACGAACAAGCGGAAGCTCGCGTCGAGCATGACCGACCCTGTCATCGACGAGCACTACGAGGCGGCCCGCGCGGCCGGGGCCATCGGAGGGAAGCTGATGGGGGCCGGTGGCGGAGGCTTCTTCATGTTCTACGTCCGCCCGGCCGAGCGCCGGCGTGTGTACGAGACGCTTCTCGGCCGGAAGCTGCGACCGCTGCGCTTCCGCTTCGACCACGACGGGGCGAAGCTCGTCGCCAACTTTCACCGTTCTTAAGGAGAGCCCATGACCACGTTCAGCAAGACCTTCCTCGACGAGAGCACCGCCCTCCTCCAAAAGCTCGACGCCGACTCGATCGAGAAGCTCGCCGTCGGCCTCGGCGCGGCGCGCGACGGCGGCGGACGGCTCTTCATCCTCGGTGTCGGCGGGTCGGCCGGGCACGCGGGGCACGCGGTGAACGACTTCCGGAAGATCTGCGGCTACGAGTCGTACGCGCCGACGGACAACGTGAGCGAGCTCACGGCCCGCGTGAACGACGAAGGGTGGGACACGTGCTTCAGCGAGTGGCTGAAGGTGTCGCGCCTGCGCGCAGGAGACGCCGTCCTCGTGTTCAGCGTCGGCGGCGGGAACCGCGAGAAGAACGTGAGCGTGAACCTGGTGAAGAGCCTGGAGCTCGCGAAAGAAGTGAAGGCGAAGATCTTCGGGATCGTCGGGCGCGACGGCGGCTTCACGAAGCAGGTGGCCGACGCGTGCGTCGTGATCCCCACGGTCTCGGCCGACCGGGTGACGCCGCACACCGAGGGATTCTGCGCCGTCGTGTGGCACCTCCTCGTTTCGCACCCGGCGCTCGCGAAGAGCAAGACGAAGTGGGAATCGGTGAAGTGAGCGGGAGCGGAAGCGCTCCGTGCGTCATCCTCGATAGAGACGGGACGCTCATCGACGTCTTCCGCGACGAAGAGACCGGCGCGATCTCGACGGCGTTTCACCCCGATCAGCTGAAGGTTCTTCCTGGCGTCCTCGACGGGCTGCGCGTGCTCGCGAAGGCCGGGTACGCCTTCGCGATCGCGACGAACCAGCCGGGGCCGGCAAAGGGGCAGTTCTCGGCCGCGGCGGTGAAGCGGACGAACGACGCGCTCGTCGCGCTCCTCGCGAAGGAGGGGATCGCGATCGCGCAGCTCGAAGTGTGCATGCACCACCCGGACGGAGGCGCGGGGGGCGACGCGTCGCTCGTGGGGCCGTGCGACTGCCGGAAGCCGAAAGCGGGGATGCTCGACGCGATCGCGCGCGGGCTCGGGCTCGATCGTGCGCGAACGTGGATGGTGGGAGATAGCGCGGCGGACGTCGAGGCCGGGGTGAGCGCGGGGATGCGGACGGGGCTCGTGTTCGCGACGAACCGGTGCGAGCTGTGCCCACTGCGCGCGGGGGTCGGAGCCGTGGGGAAGAGGGGGTTGCCGACGGTGCACGGGGGGACGCTGCTCGAGGTCGCCAAGGCGATCGTGGGGGAGGACGCGAAGAGGGGGTAGCGGAGGGGAGCGGGCCTCTTCGTGAGGGAGAGGCGTCCCTTCGAGAGGGGAACGTCCCTCTTCGAGGGGGCCATGCGTCCTCGCAAAGGACGCCCGTGCCTCTTCGAGGGGGGCGTGTTCTCTCGCCGCGGACGCCCCCTTCCGTGCCGCGGAAGCATCCTTCCGCGCCGCGGACGCGAGCCCCTCCTCGACGGAAGCGGGGCCCCCTGCGAAGGAAGCTCGTTCCCCCTCTTCGGACGCGCCCCCCTCTGGACCGGAGCTCCTCTTCCGTCCCCTCACCGTCCCCTCACCCCCCCTTTTTCGCAACGCGAGGGGACGGTGCCGGGGACGGACAGCGTCCCGATGTTCCCCCATGGTGGCTCCCGTCGAAGCGAGCGGAGAGCCTGCACCGGAGGATGGTCTCCGGGCCCCCTCTGCCACGCGCGGCGGAAAGGAGACCCAGTCATGAAAACGAGCAAAGCAGCATTACAGGCCCGCGACACGCAAGTGATCGCGGGGCTCGCGGCGCACTTCAAGGGCGCCTCGAGCTTTACGTTCGGTGGAGTCGATTACACGGCGAAGGAGATTCAAACCCTTCTTCAGAGCCGCATCGACGCCGCATCCGCCACCGCGTCCGCAAGGGCAACGTGGCTGACGGCGGCAGCCACCGAGAACGAGAAGACGACGGAGAGCGAGAGCGTTCTACTCGCCCTCAAGAATCATCTCGTGACGACCTACGGCGCCAAGAGCCAGATCGTGGCCGACTTCGGCTTCACACCGAAGACGAAGCAGACCACGGCGGAGACTGTGGCGGCGGCGGTCGTGAAGCGGGCAGCCACGCGGACCGCGCGTGGGACGATGGGGAAGAAGGCGAAGCTGAAGATCACGGGAGCCGTTGCGCCCGCGACTGCAGCGGCGCCTCCTGCGCCCGTCACGGCCAACGGCATCGCGCCGAAGGCCGCAGCGAGCAACTTGCCCGTCGTTGCTCACGCTCCCCCCGCCCTGCCCGCGGGGCGGGGGGCCGGGGGGGTGGGGCTCTCAGCGCGCGGCGGGAACCCCGAGGAGTGGGACTCTCAGCGCGGGACCACCCCAACCGCCGCCAGCTGCCACCCGAGCCTCGTCTTGCTCACGTTCATCTTGAACAGCAACGAGAACATCCGGATCGTCGCCCGCGCCGTCAGCGGCAGCTTCGCCCCCTCGTCCCCCGCGGCGTCCTTGATGAGCGCCTCTCCGCGCGCCACCACCGCGAGCCGGTACAGGTTGAAGAAGGGGAACCCCGCGCCGCGCATGTCCTCGACGTCGAACCCCGCGCCGCGCAGCGTGCTCTCCAGGAGGTCCGGGTTGAAATGCCGCCGGTGCCCGATGTGCTTGTCGAACGCCGACATCGGCCCCGCCGGAACCGTGATGATCAGCCTGCACCCCGGCGCCAGGTAGGGGCGGACGTTCTCCAGCATCGCCCGCGGATCGTCCAGGTGCTCGAGCACCTCGGAGCAAACGGCCAGCGTGGCCCACCCCTTGTAGCGCTCCTCGAGCTGCATCGGCTTGGTGAAGTCTTGCTGGAAGAACTTCGCCGCCGGCACTTTCTTCCGCGACTGCTCGACGCCGCTCTGCGCCAGGTCCAGGCCCACGACCTCGGCATCGGGGCGAGCCGTCAGCACCTGGCTCGCGAACTCCCCCGACCCGCTCCCCAGATCGAGCAGGCGCACGGGGGATGCCGCGTCGCGCAGCGCGAGGAGCTCGAAGATCAGCTTGTGGCGGTAGATCTGCGCCGGGTTGAGCGCGTTCGTCGCCGCGTACTGGTTCCAGTGCGCGTCCCAGTCGTCGGTCGAAGCGCGGTTCGTGGCGGGGGTGGTGCTCACGCGAAGGTCTTTAGCAAGGGCTCACGGCCTGCGCCACACGACCACCGCCGTCGAATGCAGGAGCAGCGTGAACGTGAAGGTCATGAACCCCGCGATCATCAGCAGCAGCCCTGTGACCCCGAAGTGGTTCACGGCCGCGTCCGGAAGGAGGAGAAACTTGTGCCGGACGTAGTACGCGAGGAGGGCCCCCGTGAGGACGATCCCCAGCGTGAACACACCCGCCGACAGGAGCACGGTGCGCGTGTACGGGAAGAGGGCGAACCACCGCTTCGTGATCCCCCCCGAGTAGTCGAAGAAGATCTGCGCGATGATCCCCATGTAAATGCACTGCAGGCCCACGGTCACGCTCGTGAGCCCCAGGAGCATCCAGTAGAGGGAGAACGTGATCGGCCCGATCGTGAGCGGGCCGAACGTGAGCGGCAGCGTCAGCGCGGCGCCGAAGACCGCGAGGACCACGCCGGGCCAGAAGAGGAAGAAGTCCGCCCCGTACACGAACATCGCGCGGAGGTTGATCCACGCCGCCGCCCACGGCGAAAACCAACCGGAGCGCTTGTGGTGGCTCAGGCGCCCTTCGCGGTCCTTCAAGAAGCGAATCGGGACTTCGTCCGTCTTCAGCTTCATGTGGACCGACTTGAGCACCATCTCGGACGCGTACTCCCACGACTGCGACCTTAGCCCCATCCGCTCGAACGCCGCTTTCGAGATCCCGCGCATGCCGCAGTGGATGTCCGAGAAGTGGCTCGAGAAGATCACGTTGAGGATCCACGTCGTCACCGGCGTGCCGAGGTACCGGTGGAGGGGAGGCATCGCCCCCGGCTCGATGTACCCCCGGAAGCGGGAGCCCATGATGAACTCCGCCCCCTCGTGGAACTTCTTCACGAACGGCTCGAGCTCGCGAAAATCGTACGTGCAGTCGCAGTCGCCAAGGAGCAGGTACTTGCCGCGGATGTACGGCAGGCTGTCGATGTACGCCCGCCCCAGGCCCCGCTTCGGTGCCTTGAGGACGCGGGCCCCCTTCGACAGCGCGATCTCGCTCGTCTTGTCGGTCGAGCTATCGACGATGAGGATCTCGCCGGTGACCCCCGCCTTCGCGAGCCCCTCTTTGCACCAGTCGATGAAGTCCCCGATCGTGAGCTGCTCGTTCAGGGCCGGGATGACGATCGAGAACTCGGGGGGCGCCGCGTCCGCGCTCTCGCCGGGGGGGACGAGGAGCTCGAGCTCCGGATCGGGCTTCGGGGCCGAAATGGAGGCGATCGCCGGGGCGGCGCTCATCGGGAAAGCGGCCTCTTGCCTCATGCTTGCGGCCTCATAGCAGGGGCCGAACGTGGCAGATACATAGAGCGAAAGCAAAGGCGAATCGGCCGTCCCGTGCTATCTAGAGCCCCCGCGAACCGGGCTCTTTTGTAGGGCCGGGCGGCGCGCATTCCTTCCCAAGTCGGCAAGCCGGAGTACGACCATGGCCATCTTCATCGACAGCAGCGACCCCAAGGAGATCAAGGACCTCTACGCCTGGGGGGTCATCTCCGGCGTCACGACGAACCCGCTCATCATCGCCAAGGAGGCCCCCGACGCCATCCTCAGCGAGCGGATCCGCGAGGTCCTGGCCGTCAGCTGGGGCGACGTGAGCGTCGAGCTGACGACCGAGACCGAGAAAGAGATGCTCGAAGAGGCGGCCGGCTACCACGCGTGGGACCCGGCCCGCATCACGATCAAGGTCCCGTTCAGCGAGACCGGGCTCCGCGTGCTTCACCAGCTCGTCAAGAAGGGGGTGAAAACGAACGTGACCTGTCTGATGGCGATGAACCAGGCCTACCTCGCCGCCCTCTGCGGCGCGACGTACGTGAGCATCTTCTCCGGCCGCGTGCAGGACATGGGCTACGACGTGCGACCGGTCATCTCGAGCACGCGCAACATCCTCGACCGCGAGGGACTCAAGTCCAAGATCATCGTCGGCTCGATCCGTCACATGATGGACGTGAACGAGGCGCTCGAGGCCGGCGCGCACGTGCCGACGATCACGCCGGCGATCATCCGCAAGATGGTGTGGCACCCGCGCACGATCGAAACGATCAACGAGTTCAACACGGCGTGGCGTAACCGCGGGAAGAAGTAGCTACGTAGGAAGCGCGCTCTGAGGGTTGCGCGGCCCGCGAGGCCGAGCTGTTAGCCAAACTTGGCGCAGCAGCGTCCGGCGATCAAGCTGCGCCGCGAAACTTGGCTAACAGCTATGCCGGGTGGGGGGCTTCTCGACGCTACGCCGCCGCTGACACGGGCTCGTTCCTCGCGGCCGCCGCTTCCTTGTCCCCCGCGTCCGTCACCGCCTCGACCTTCTTGAACGACAGCGCGAGCAAGATCGCCCCCGTCACGTACGTCACGATGAAGTTCCGCGGCAGGAAGTGCCCGTGGACCGAGCCGTGCTCCCGCATCACGAGGAGCCACAGGTCGGGGATGAGGAACGCGGCGACGAAAGCCCACTTGAACGTCCGCAGCGGCGCCCACGCGATCCCCCACCGGCGCGAGAGGACGACGTCGCGGCGCGGCAAGAGGAGCGCCATCGTCGCGGCGCACGTCCCGAGGAAGCTGAAGCCGAGGAAGTGCGGCTCCATCAAGAGCCGCGTCCAGTAGATGAACAGCAGCCGCATCGCCGGCTGGAGCGTGACCGACGCCTCGAGGTGCCCGTTCAACCTCAGCGCGGCGCGCGCGCCGAAGTCGGCGAAGACCGCGTCCCAGCTGCCGAGGAAGAAGCGCACCTGCACGAGGTGGATGACGTTCGCGAGGGTGTACCCGAGCCCGGCGGCAACCGTCGCGAGGATGTACTTGCGCCACACCGCGCGCCAGTCGGCCGCCATCAGCCAGAACGGCAGCGGCAAGAGCGCGATGTGAAACGCGTAGTCGAACGAGCACCACCCGTAGAGAAACCCCACCGTGAAGAGCCCGCCCAACACGAGCCGCATGTCTTTGGGCGGTCGCAGGAACGCGACGAGGAGGAGCCCCGCGTACACGAAGAGGAGCGAGACGACGTACGAGTGGTAGTGCAGGTTGTGCATCCCGTTCGAGATCATCGGCGCGAAGTAGAACGTGCCGAAGACGAACGCCGTCCGCTGGATCCCCATGCTCCACGCGGCAGCCCACGCGAAGAGGACGAAGCAGGCGAAGCCGGTGAAGATCGGCGCGATCCGCAAGCAGGAGATGTTCCCCTTGCCACACATCTTGGTCATCGCGCCGATGACGAGGTCAGGCCCCGGCGGGTAGTGCAGGTAGACGCACGGGAGCGAGGGGCAGAGGTTCCTGTCGTGCTTGCCGCCGACGTTGTCGAACGAGTTGCCGTAGCCGATGTCGGGAAGCCCGTCGTTCGACGTGAACCCGCGGTCGGCGTAGCTCTCCCCGGCGCGGATGCCGTTCGCCTCGGAGTACGAGTCGATGATCTCGGTGACGTTCTCTCCTCGCTGGAGCGCGTAGCCGATCTGCCCCGCGGTGAAATAGAAGATGGCCCACGCGATGATCGCGAACGAGATGACGCCCGAGGCGCTCTTCGACCAGCCGAACCGGGTCCACGGCATGAGAATGCGAGGCGGAGCCTACCGCAGCCGCGCGAGGTGGACGATCTGTAGTGCGAGGAGCTCCGGCCACACGCCGCACACGAGCGACTCGACCGGCTCGACGGCCTTCTGGTACAGCGCGAACGCGCGCGAATCGGCGAGCGCGAGGTGGTCCCCCTCGGACACGTTCCGCTCGAACGCCTTGCGAAGGAGCGGCGCAAGCGACTGCACGAGCGCCGGAGTGCTCGAGTCGTCGAGGAGCTCGAACCCGCAGTAGGTGAGAAGCTCGCGGATCGTGTCGCGCGTGAAGAAGCGCAGGTGGGTGCGGTCCCAGATCCCAGACCACGAATACCCCTGAATCCCGAGGAGCGTCCGGACGCGGTTGTACCAAACGCCGTAGTTCGGCACGGAGATGATCCACTGCGCGTGCCGGAGCGGCTCGGCGGTGGCGAGCGCGCGGAGGAAGGCGATCGGGTCGGCGATGTGCTCGAGCACGTCGGACAGAACGACGACGTCGACCGGCTCGCGCTTCTCTTGCTTCAACCAGTCCTCGAGCATCCCGGGGAAGACCTCGTCGCACGTGCGCGACGCGAGCTCCGCGGCCCTGGGGTTCGGCTCGATCCCGACGACGTACGCATGCGGCGTCCGCTTCTTGAACTCGCGGTCGTTGGCGCCGCAGCCGCAGCCGATGTCGAGGACGCGCGGGCTCTGGTTCTTGGACGCGATGTGCTGCTTGTAGAGCGCCTGGATCGCCGGGTTCGGCCGCTCGACGTACGAGTAGGCCGACCGCTCCATGTCGAGCGGGTGCGCCTTGCCGGCGTGCGCGGCGTGACTGGAGATCGGCTTGGGGGCGCCGTTCGCGGCTCCCTTCACTTGGCCGTGCCCGTCCCCCTGCGCGTGCGTCTCGGGCTTCATGCGCCGAAGACCTCCCGCGCGACCTGCTGGACGGCGAGCGCCACGGCGTCGTCCGACGTGAAGCGGACGCGGAACCCGAGCGCCGCGAGCTTGTCCGGCTTCGCGCGCGACTTGGGGACGTCCCCCGGCCACCCTTGCGGCGTCTTGCCGAAGTCGATCCTCGCGCTCTTGTTCGGCGAGGCCGCGACGACCAGCTCGGCAATCCGCTTCACACTCGTGATGTCCGGCGGAGCGAGATTGTAGATGGCCGGGTTTTCGCCCTTGCCGTCTGCGTTGTCGAAGACGTGCAGCATCCCGGTGGCGCAGTCGGTGACGTGCAAGTACGGCTTGGCCTGGGTGCCGTCGCCGAGCACGTCGAGGAAGTCGGGGTGGGCCTTCAGCTTCTTGCAGAAGTCGAGGATCGCGCCGTGCGTCCCGCGCCCGCCGACGACGTTCCCGAAGCGCGTGATGTACCCCGTGAGCCCGAAGCACTCCGCGTACGCGGCGACGAGCGCCTCGCCGGCGATCTTGCTCGCGCCGTAGAGCGAGATCGGCAAGTGGCCGAGGTCCATCTCGCCGCACGGCTCCGACACGTTCCCGTAGACCGTCCCGCTCGACGCGAAGAGAAGGCGCTTCACGCCGTTCAACCGCATCGCCTCGAGCACGTTGTACGTGGCGATCGTCCCCTGCTCTAGGTCGAGCCGCGTCCGCTCGAGCCCCCACCGCGCCTCCGGGTTCGCCGCTAGGTGGAAGACGGCGTCGTGCCCCGTCATCGCGGCGGTCAGGGCGTCCAGATCGAGGCAGTCGGCACGGACGAGGGTGGCGCGGCCGCTCTTCAGGTGCGACTCGACGAACTCGACCTTCCCGACCGACATGTTGTCGAAGATCGTGACGGGGCCGCGCTCGACCAGGACGTCGACCAGATGGCTACCGATGAACCCTGCACCTCCGACGACGAAGACGCGCACAGCGAAAGAACCTCCTGGGAGCCCGATTCCGTAGAGCGACGAAGCTAGGAAGCGCCGCACCATAGCCCAGAGACCGTGGACGGTCGAGGTGAGCTGGGGAAGGTCGCCTAGACTCTTCAGGCGGCCCCTGCTACGAGCCGAAGTCTTCCAATGCGCGACGTGGGAATTCTCGGCGGTGGAGTCTCTGGCCTGTTCACCGCCTATTTCCTGGGTGGCGACGTCGAGGTCCTCGAGGCCGACTCCACCACCGGCGGCCTCTCCCGCTGCTTCGGCGGCGAAGGGTTCCGCTCGGACATCGGCGGCCACATCCTCTTCTCGAAGGACAAGGAGGCGCTGTCACACGAGATCGCCATCCTGGGGGACAACGTCCAGCTCGGCCTTCGCGCGAACAAGATTCTCTACAAGGGGCTTCACGTGAAGTACCCGTTCGAGAACGGCATCGACATCCTCCCCAAGGAGGACATCGTCGATATCCTCTATTCGTTCATCGACAACCCGCACAAGGCGAAGCCGACGAACTTTCGCGAGTGGATGTACCACACGTTCGGCAACGGCCTGACGGACCGCTACCTCCTTCCGTACAACACGAAGATCTGGAAGACCCCAGCCGAGGACATGAGCCTCGAGTGGGTCGACAAGGTCCCTCGCCCGCCGCTCCTCGACCTCGTGAAAACGGCCGTCGGCATCCAGACCGAGGGGTACACGCACCAGCTCCACTTCCACTACCCGCGCAAGGGGGGCTTCGAGTCGATGCCGCACGCGGTCGCGGCGAAGCTCGGCAAGAAGGTGACGACGGGCTTCCGCGTCGCGTCTATCCGTCCGTGCGACGGCGGGTGGGCGGTGACGAGCGAGCGGGGCGAGGAGCGGCGCTACAGGCAGATCATCGCGACGCTCCCGATCGGCACGCTCTTCTCTGCGCTCGGCGACGTCCCCTCCGCCGTGCGCGCCGCTTCGGACGCGCTCCGCTACAACTCGCTCCGCGTCGCCCTCGTCGGCGTGCGCGGGGACGACCTCCCCCCGTACACCGCGCTCTACGTTCCGGACCCGAGGTCCCTCTACCATCGCGTCTGTTACAACCGCGCCTTCAGCCACGACATGGTCCCGGAGGGGCACAGCTCGGTCTCTTGCGAGATCACCGTGACGCCGGGGAGCGACCTCGACGACTGGTCCGACGCGAAGATCCTCGACCACGTCGCCGACGACCTCGTGAGAGACGGCATCGTCCGGCGAGAGGCGATCTGCTACCGGCAGGTACACCGCGAGCGCTACGCCTACGTCGTGTACACGACCGGCTACGCCGATCGCGTGCGGGCCATCCGGCAGTACACCGACGAGCGGGGCATCCACCTCGCGGGGCGGTTCGCGGAGTACCAGTACGTGAACACGGATGCGTGCGTGCGCCGCGCGCTCGACCTCTCCCGCCAGCTGCGAGGGGGCGACATCGCCCCCGAGGCGCGGATCGCCCCGACTCCGGTGTAGCGGGGCGGCGCCGTCATGAAGCCGCTCGAGAAGCTCCAGATCTACTCGCGCCTGATGCAGCGCAGCCACATCCTTCGGTCGGCGATCGGCCGCCCGCGGACC
>JBKQKP010000039.1:0-17120 GCA_052147435.1 Polyangiaceae bacterium
GTAGCGGACGAAGACGACGTCGTTCGCGGCGCGCGCCTCGAAGCTCGACATGTCGGTCGCGTCCCACTCGATGACGAACGGGCGGTTCGCCGTTTTCGGGTCGCATTTGTTTTTGCCGGCGAACGTCTGCGCGAGGCCGGCGGCCTGGACGTCGTTCGCGGTCTTCGCGCCGGGGAGGGGGGCGCTGCCGCTGCACGCGGAGGCGGACGCGACAAGCGGGACCGACGCGGCGGCGAGGAGCGCGAGGAGCGGGGAGAGCTTCATCGCGCGATGGTCACGCAAAGCGGTTCGTAGGAGTTGATTTAACAGGAAGGGGGGAAGGGCGGAAGGATCTGGGCTTCCGATCTTCCGAACTTCCTGTGAATCAATCTCTCAGCTCCGCTTACGCCGCCGCGCCGCGACGAGCGTTCCGAGCGCGAGGAATGCCATCCCGGCCGGCAGCGCGGGAGACGACGATCCGACCGTGGTGCACCCGCAGCCGCTCGAGCTCCCCGAGGCGCCGTTGCTCGTTCCGCCGTCGTCGTTCGTCGGGAAGGGGGAGGCGTCCTCGGTGATCACGCCGCCGCTGCTGCTCCCGCTCGAGCTTCCACTGCTGCCGCCGCTCGACCCGCCGCTGCTGCTTCCACTCGAGCCGCCGCTGCTGCCGCCGCTCGATCCGCCGCTGCTACCGCCGCTCGATCCGCCGCTGCTGCCCCCGCTCGAGCTCCCGCCGCCGTCGTTCACCGTCGCGTCCTGGCCGTTCCCCGCGTCCTGGATCGGGGGGGTGGTGGTTCCGCCGTCCCCGTGGGCCGCGGCCAGCGCCGCGCCGTTCGGCGTCCCCCACCCGGTCGGACCGTCCCACCCCGCGCCGGCGTTGCACATCACGTCGGTGCACGAGCCGCTCGGGTCGTTGCCCCCCGAGGTGATGTCGAAGAAGGCCGAGCCGTTCGCGTAGAAGAAGCTGTTCGCCTGGTCGGCGAGGCCGAGGTGAACCATGAGCGCCGCGACGAACGGCGAGGCGCAGCTCGTCCCGTTCTCGGGCACCCAGCTCCCCCCGAGGTACGTGGAGACGTCCTCCGCCGACGCCGACACGTCGACGTCAGCGCGCTTGGTGCACGTGCCGGTGCTCACGCTGTCCTGGTACGCGGGCTTGTCGAACTCGCCGCTGCAGCCGCTCGTCGTCCCGTCCTGGTTGGCGTCGTTCCAGACGACCTCGTCGTACCCGCGCGACGTGCTCGAGTCGGCGGTGAGGATCGTTCCGCCGACGCTCAGGACGGACGGGACGGTGGACGGGAAGCTCGGGGCGAGAACGTTGCCGTCCTGCGAGGCGAGCCCCTGGTTGTTGTAGAGATCGTCGCCCGACGCGACGGCGATGAGCGTCCCCGGCTGCGTGTAGTACTTGGCGTACGGGCCGTCGCTGTACGCGGTGCCGAACGGATCGTTCGGATCTTCGGGGGCGCCGTAGCTGTTCGAGACCGCGCTCGCATGGAGGGTCACCGCCTCGGCCACCGCCGGGCCGAGGTCCCACGAGTTCGGAGTGTCGGCCTCGACGAGGAGGATCGCGCACTCGGGGCACGCCGCGCTCGCCATGTCGACGTCGAGCGCGATCTCGCCCGGCCACTGCGAGTCGGAGGGGGGGAGGTCGGCGCCGCCACGCTCACTCACGACGCCGAAGCACGCGGTGCCCCCCGGCGTGGGGGCATGGCCGTTCGCGCCGCCGCACTGCGGGAGCGCGGGGAGGCCGTACTGGGAACGGTACGCGGCGAGATCGGCGACGACGGTGGTGTCGGCGCACGCATCGACGATCGCGATGATCTTGCCGGCGCCTTTGGGGGTCGACGGGATGTTGTACGCCTTCACGTAGTCGGAGGGGGCGAGCCCGCTCGGGCCGCCGCCGAAGCCGCCGCCGCCGCTCTGGCCGTCGCAGGAGCCGATCTCGGAGCTCGCGTCCACGCCGTACCCCGCGTCGGGGGCGGGCGTCTGCGGACGGAGGGCGCGGCGCGCGTCGGCGTACGATTTGGGGACGAGGGACTTCGACAGACAGCGCATGGCGTGCGGGTGCCGCGCGTCGAGCGGGCAGTTGTCCATCCAGACGAGGGGCTCGCCGCTCGGAGTGAAGCGGCCCGAGGGGGTGTCGGCCTTCGCGGTGCCGCTCGGGAGGAGCGCGAACGAAGCGAGAGCGAGGGCGAACGAGAGGGGGCGAGTCTTCGTCATGAAAAAATCCTCCGGCCGTCAGTCGCGCGGCCGCCTCGCCGCGTTCATGCGCGGCCGGATCGCTGTACGGCGCGAAACGCGGGTGAAGCAAGGAGAACGGAGGACGAGCTCTCTCGAGACGGGAAGGAGCCGCGCGGAATAGGGAAAAGATCCGTGCGAAGAGAATCTCGCTCGCCCAAGGCTCCCGAGCTTCCGCGCTCTAGCCTCCGGCTCCCTCGCCCTTACGCAACGCCTCCGTCAGCTCCTCGCTCGTCACCCCCAGCTTCTCCGCCCGCTCCAGCGCCGCGAGCAACCCCGCGCGCGTCGCTTGCGGAGTCGTCTCACTCGCCTCCGCGGCCACGCACACGATCGAATGAACCGCGAGCTCCTTCACCGGCACGCTCGGCTCCTTCGCGACGGGCACGCCGAGCCCCAGCTCCGCGAGCCTCGTCCCCGCGGCGACGGCGAGCGCCGACGCGAGCGCCGGGTCTTTCGCGTAGACCGCCTTCGCGAGCGTGACGACCTGCGTCACCGTCGGCTTGGAGCCGGTGTTCCAGCGGATGACCGTGCGACGCGAAGCGCCGAGCATCTCTCCTAGCTGCTGTTGGCTCATGCCGAGACGGAGGCGCGCCTTGGTGACGAGGGGGGCGACTTCATTGGCGGAGACGAAAGGCATGGGGGTCCTTGGGAGTCACACTCTGCACCAGAGGAAGTGACAACTTCTGTGGAGGGGCGGCCGTCCTTGGGGAAGGTGTCACATCCCTTGCCTGAGGAGGGGCTCCTTTCGCCCTGGGAGTCACCTCTCGTGGCTGAAAAAGCGACATAATAGCCGAGGGCGGCTCGTCTTTCGCCTCGGAGTGTGACTTCTCAGGCATCGTATGGCGCTCCCATGACCCGGTGAGAGCCCGCCCCCACGCGGAATGTGACCCCCTCGACGCGGCAGAAGGTCCCCCCAGCGCGGACGGTGAGTTCCGTCGCTCGGGGAGTCGCCCCCTCGGTGCTCCGCGGCTCACCCCCTCCAGAACGCGACGAGCGTCTCCGCGAGCTCCTTCGGCCTCGCCCAGTGAAGCGCGTGCCCCGCGTCGATCGTGACCTTCTCGAGCTTCGGGAAGCACGCCAGGCGCTCCTCTTCGTCGGGAACGTGAAAGCCCATCGCCCCTCCGCTCACGTAGAGCGCGGGGCACGTGACGTTGCGCGCGAACGCGCGGTACGACGCGCCGAAGAACGGGAGCGGCGACATCGTCGCGTGGAGCGGATCGGCCTTCCACACGAGCCCACCGTCCACTTCGCGCGAGAGCTGATCGAGTCGGCGCGAGAGGACCGCTTCGTCGAGTGTCGGGTTGAACCGCATGAGGCGCCCGAGGGCGTCGGCGCGTGTCATCGGTTTGCGGTCTGGGGGGCCGGACTCGAACGCCGTCTCGATCCAGCGGCGCATGCGCGCGGGGGCCACCTCGGAGGGATTGTCGGGGGGACCGACGCCGTCGATGAGCGCGAGCTTGGTCACCCGCTCCGGAAACGCGCCGGCGAAGTACGTCGCGACGGTGGCCCCCATCGAGTGGCCGATGAGAAAGAGCGGAGCGTCGCTCGCGTGCGCGCTCACGATGCCGGCGATGTCCGAGACGTAGTCGGGGAAGTAGTAGTAGGCACCCGGAGGGACGCGCGCGCCGTCGCCGAAGCCGCGCATGTCCGGCGCGAGGACACGGAAGCCGGCGCTCGCCAGCTCCACGGCGACGTCGTCCCACGAGGCGGCGGCGTTCTGGAAACCGTGGACGACGAGCGCCACGGGGCCGGCCGAAGAGCCCCACTCGAGCACATGGTGATCGAGCCCGTTCACCCGCCACACGTGCGACTTCGGCTGCATCGCACGCATGCTACCCTCGTCCCCCGTGACGACGCACACCATCACGCTCATCCCCGGCGACGGCATCGGTCCGGAGGTCGCCGCCGCGACGCAGCGGGTGCTCGAAGCCTCCGGCGTGAAGATCGAGTGGGAGCTCCACAACGCCGGCGCCGAGGTGGCCGCCAAGCGCGGGACGACGCTCCCCGACGAAGTGCTCGAGTCGATCCGCCGCAACAAAGTGGCGCTGAAGGGGCCCATCGGGACGCCGATCGGCAAAGGGTTCCGCTCCGTCAACGTGACGCTCCGCCAGGCCCTCGATCTCTACGCGAACGTCCGCCCCGTCCGGAGCCTCCCCGGCGTCGAGCCCCGCTTCGAAGGGACCGACATCGTCATCGTCCGCGAGAACACCGAGGACCTCTACGCCGGCCTCGAGCTGATGATCATGCCGGGCATCGCGCAGTCGATAAAGCTCATCACGGAGAAAGGCTGCACGCGCATCTGCGAGTACGCGTTCGAGTACGCGATGCACATGGAGCGAAAGCGCGTCACGGTGGTCCACAAGGCGAACATCATGAAGCTCTCGGACGGCCTGCTCCTCGAGGTCTTCCGCCGCGTCGCGATGAAGTACCCGCGGATCGAGCCGGCCGAGATGATCGTCGATGCCTGCGCGATGCAGATGGTGCGAAACGCGAACAAGGTGGACGTGATCGTCACGGAGAACCTCTACGGCGACATCCTGAGCGATCTCGCCGCGGGTCTCGTCGGCGGCCTCGGGATCGTGCCGGGGGCGAACATCGGCGCGGCCGGCGGCGTATTCGAGGCGGTGCACGGAACCGCGCCGGACATCGCGGGGCAAGGGATCGCGAACCCGACGGCTCTGATCCAGAGCGCGGTGATGATGCTGCATCACATCGGCGAGGGGTTGGCGGCGGAGCGGATCGAGGAGTCGCTGATCGCGCTTTACCGCGACGGCAAAGTGCGGACGGGGGACCTGGGGGGGACGGCGACGACGAAGGAGTTCACCGAAGCGCTGTGCAAGCGCGTGGCGGGGTGAAGGGGGGTCACACCAGCGGGCGCGACCTCACCTTCGTCGCCATCGCCGCCCTCGCCTTCTCCACGAGCTCTCCGCTCGCCAAGAGCGCGCACGGCGTCGCGCCGCTCGCGATCGCCGCGGGGAGGTGCGCCGTCGCCGCCGTGGCGATCTCCGTCGGCTGGCCGAAGGGGGCCCTCACCGCGCTTCGCTCTCTCTCCCCGAAGAACCGAGTCGCCCTCCCGATCGCGGGGCTGCTCCTCGGCGGCCACCTCGCCCTCTTCCTCGCGGGGCTCGCGTCCACGTCGCTCGCGGCCGCCGTCGCGCTCGTGTCGCTCGAGCCGATCGCGGTGGTCCTCGCGGCGTGGGTCGCGTTCGGGCTGAAGCCAACGCGCGCCGAAGCGCTCGGCCTCGTGGTCGCGAGCGCCGGCGCGATGATCGTCGCGAGCGGGGCGGGGTCGGGAGAGCACCGCCTCGTGGGGGACGCGATGGTGCTCGCGGGGGTCGTCTTCTTCGGAGCGTACGTCGCCTTCGCCCGCGGGCTGCGCGACGCGATGCCGGTCATGCCGTACGCCGGCGCGGTCTACGGCGTCGCCGCGCTGGCGCTCGCGCCGCTCGCGTTCGCGACGCAGCGCGGACCGGGGACCATCGCGGGGTGGTGCGCGGTCGCGGCGATGGGGCTCGTGCCGACGCTCGTCGGGCACACGCTGCTTCAGAGCGTCGCGCGCCGCATCTCGCCGGCGATCGCGGGGCTCGTCAGCCCGGGGGAGACGGTGGGATCGATCGCGATCGGCGCCATCTTCCTCGCGACGCGGCCGAGCCTCCGCGAAGGGATCGGCGCCGCCGTCGTCGTGGCGGGGGCCACCGTCACGATCACCGGCGTCCGCAAAGGTTGACCCCCCCTCCCACTCGCCCGTCCCATGACGCACCCGCCGGTGTCTCCGGAATGCTTCGGGTTTGTTTCGTAACTCATTGCGTCAGATCCCCCCTTGCGCACGTGCGTCGTCGGTCTTAGACATAGTGCGTCAAACCTTCCTGGCGCCGGGAATCGATACGAACGGGGGTGGAGCAAAGCCCTCGTTCTTCCGAGGAGGGTCTCATGTACTTACGCACGAAGCTTTGGACCGGTGCGGGCGCAAGCTCGCTCCTGGTCCTCCTCGTCCCTATTGCCACCGGCTGCTCAGGGGTCCCCACGGGCCCGATGTTCCAGGTCATGCCCAGCCAGAGCGACGGGGATGCTCCCGGCGGCCAGGCGCAGGGGGGGTCGGCGGAGTCGATCGACGCCGGGGGGGCGATCACCCCCGACGCGGCCCCCCCCATCGTGTCCCCCGTCACGCCCGTGGCCGAAGCGGGGGCAATCGACGCTGGTGGCGCCGACGCGACCGAGGACGCGGCCCCCCCCGACGCGACGCCGGTCTCCTGCTCCGTGACGTTCCTGGTGACGGGCGCGGTCATCGACGGGCTCACGACCCAGGGGGTCTACCTCGGCGGCGACACGACCGCGCTCGGCGACTGGAACGCCGCGAACGCCGTTCCGCTCACGCAGATCTCTTCGGGCGTCTGGACCGCGAGCCTCGTCATGAACGACGGCACCCTCGTTCAGTTCCGCTTCCTCGAGCGTGGCCCGGTCATCACCACCTGGGAGAGCTGGGGAGCGAACAGCAACCGCTCCCTCCTCGTGTCGTGCCTCGCCGGCTCGAGCGACGCGACCACCCCCGACGCGAGCGGATCGCCCGTCATCGGGACGGCATACACGGGGGAGTGGGACGTGAAGCCGCCCGACGCGACCTAGTCCCCTCGCGCCGCGCGCGCCCCCCGGTTTCGATCTATGGTCCCCCCTATGCGGCGGCCTCCCGGGCACTTGCGTTTCTTCGCGCTCGCCGCGGTCGCGGCGCTCTCCTGCGCTTCGTGCGGCGGAAGCGCCCACCCCGCGTCCCCTCCCCCGGCGGCTCCCGTGCACGCCACCGCCGCCCCGGCGGCCGGCGCGCAGGACGCCCTCACTTCCAAGGTCGACTCCCTCGCCCGCGCCCTCTTCGACGAAGAGCACCTCGTCGGAATGACCGTCTCGGTCGGCACCACGCGGGGCTTCACCCTCTCGCGCGGCTACGGGCTCGCGGACATCGAGAACGGCGTGCCGGCGACCGAGGACACGGTCTACCGCTTCGCCTCCGTCTCGAAGACGATCACCGCCGTCGCCGCGATGCAGCTCGCCGAGAGCGGCAAGCTCGACCTCGACGCCCCCATCCAGCGCTACGTCCCGACGTTCCCCGAAAAGCAGTGGCCGATCACCACGCGCCACATCCTGTCGCACACGAGCGGCATCCGTCACTACAAGGACGACGAGCCCGAGAGCACCGTCCATTACCCGAGCCTCGAGGCGGGGCTCGACCGCTTCCGCAACGAGCCGCTCCTCCACCAGCCGGGGACGAAGTACACGTACTCGAGCTACGCCTTCAACCTTCTCGGCCGCGCCATCGAAGGGGCGTCCGGCACGAGCTACGTCGCGTACGTCCACGACCACGTCTTCACCCCCGCCGGCATGACGGCGACGCGCGACGACGACCTGCGCGCGATCGTCCCTCACCGCTCCGAGGGGTACGACCGGACGAGCGAAGGGGCGCTCGCGAACTCGGTCCTCACGGACACGAGCTTCAAGATCCCGAGCGGCGGCCTCTGCGGCCCCGCGAAAGAGCTCGTGAGCTTCTCGCTCGCCCTCGCGTCGCACCGCCTGCTCCGCGCCGAGACGCTCGAGAAGATGCTCACTCTGACCACGATCGGCACGCCGCCGGTCCCGAACCCCGACGGCTTCGGCCTCGGCTGGATGCTCGAGAAGATCAGTGGCCACCGCGTCGCGTACCACACGGGGGCGCAGCCGGGGACGTCGGCGATCGTCTATCTCCTACCGGACGACGGAATCGCCGTGGCGCTCCTGTCGAACTTCGAGGGGGCGACGCTGCATCCGGTGGCGAGGGCGATCGCGCAGGCGGTGATCGACTCGAAGCGCTAGCGGTACTAGGAGCCTGTCCCCGAAACATTCGTTTCGGGAACGGGCTCCGTCGGCCAGGCGAAGGTGCGCGGAGAGTGGAGCCTGCTGTGCACCGTGCACAACCTACTGAAGCTCGCCGCCCGCTGCGGGTAGCGAAGGGAGTCGCGTCTGGCCTCTCTCCGTCGTGCGAAGCACGATTCGCCGAGGGCGATTCGGGGGAGGCTCGTGAGCGAAGCGAACGAGGGGACCGGCAGGTCCCACATGACCCGTCACGACGGAGCCCGTCGCCGAAACGAAGTTTCGGGGACAGGCTCCTAGCGCTACTTGATCGTCCCCAGGTCCACGAACGCGTGGTCCACCATCACGATGAACGGCCGCTCCTCGAACTTGAGCCCACCGTGCCCGTCGTGGTCGATGATCTCGAGCTTCCCCATCCCGTACCCCATCGGCCCGCGCGAGTAGTAGTGGGCCTTGAGCGTGTACGGCATCGCGCGCTCGCGCTCCCCCTTGGGCTGGCGAATGGTGAAGCACTCCGGCCCGTAGCCGGTGGTCACGTCGGCGTAGAGGTCGCCGCCGCTCGGGAGGTGTGGCTGCGCGTAGAAGGCGTGGCCGCCGACGGAGTCGAAGATGTGGAAATCGACGTCGTTCGCATCGGTCTCCCAGTTCAGGACGAACCGGATCGACGGCTCGTCCTCGATCGAGCCCCCGGCGCTCTTCAGCCGCGCGAGGACGTCGCTCTTGTGCGAAGGGTCGGCCCTCATCCACGCGGCGGCGACGAGCCCCAGGTCCTCGCGCAGGATGCGATCGACGCCGCGGAAGCGCCCCTCGGGGTAGTGCTGCGCGAGCCCGGCGACGAGGATGTCGAACGCCGCGGCGTACTCTCCGCGACGCACGCGAGCGAACGCGGCGAGGCGGTGGCTCGCGGGGTGGTCGGGGCGGTCGCGGCGGGCCTTGTCGAAGGTGTCGATGGCGAGGTCACCGGCGTCCTTCGCTTTGACGTGCTCGAGCCGCTCGCCGGCGAAGCGGCGAAGGTCGGCGCGCGAGGGGAACAGATCGATGATCGAGCCGTACGCGCGCGCCGCGGTGCTCGTGTCCCCCTTGGCCTCGGAGGTCTCGCCGAGCGAGACGAGCGCGAGGACATCGCCGGGAGCGGCGGCCTGCCACGACGAGGCGATCGCGTACGCCCCCGCCTTGTCGCCGCTCGCGAGGCGATCCTTCACCATCTTGAGCTTCCCCGTGAACGGGTCGAGCCCGCCGCCGTCGGGTCCCGCCGCGCCGTTCCCGCCGCCGAAGCCGTTCGCCATCGCCATCGCGCGCATCGCCGGGGCGGGCGCTCCCGGAGCGACCGCGCTCGCCGCCGGCTGCGCCGGGGGAGCTGCCGCCGCGAGCCCAGCCCCGGAGCGCGCCGCCTCGCTGAGGTCCAGCGCCTGCGCTTCCGCAGGTGCAGACCGCGGCGGGGGCGCCGGCGCGCTCTCCCGATTCATCACCGGCGCCGACGTGTTCGGGTTCCCCATCGACCCTTCCTCGCCGCGCGCCCGGGTCCCCGTCCCGCCGTTCTCCGAGCTCCCCGCGAGCGCCCCAATGAGCCCCATCTGCATGGCCTCGGCCTGCTCGTTGAGCCTGCTCGGCCGCGGCTCGCTCGGAGCAGCCCTCCCGTGTCCGACGCCGAACCCCTGCCCCGCGCCGCCCCCCCCTTCGCCGGTCCCCGAGAGCCCGAGCCCGCCGGATCCGAACGAGTCCCCCATCGGATCTCCCGGAGCCGCCGTCGCCGCGGGCATGTCCTCGGCGGCGGCGCGCGGCGCCATCGCCCCGCCGGCGCGGCGGTGCTCGACGTTCTTGTCGTCGCGGTCCGACTTCGCGTTCGCGTTGTCGGCATACTGCGCGAACGGCGACGGCAGATCGCCCCGCTTCGTCCACGCGAGCTGCCCGTCGTTCACGCTGAGGATGTCGGCGAGCGCGCGCCGGTCGATGTGGAAGCGGGCGTAGTCGGCGTCGGTCTCGAGGACGAGGAGCGCGGTGTACTCCGAGAGGACGCGATGCCCGGTGGACAGATCGACGATCTTCTTCTCCAGCTCTGCGCTCCGCCCCTGGTCGCGCTCTTCCGCCTCGAGGCTCGCGATCTTCGCCTGCGCCCACGCGCGCTCGACGAGCGGCCGGTCGGCGGGGATCGCGTCGAGCGAGCGGACATCGCTCCCACCGAGCTTCACGCGAAGCGGCGCCCCTTCCTCTAGCTCCGCATAGACGAGCACCTCGTCCCCCGGCTGCACCCCGTCGAGCCGCGTCGGGTACGACCACGACGCCCCCTCGACCGCCACGGCCACGTCCGACTTCGTCCCCGCCTCGAGCCGCCTCACCATCGTCGCGGTCCCGTCGGTCGCCGCGACGACGACCCCGTCATGCGCGAGCCCCGCCGTCACGAGCTTCCGGGCGAGCGCGTCGTCGCGCAGCCCCCCCACGGCGACGACGTCGAGCCGCTCCGCCCCACCGTCGCGCAGCGCCGTCGCCGCCTTCGCGAGCTTCGACGCGTCCTCTTCCCCCGCCGTCGGCACCGCGTCGGTCACGAGCACCACGCGCGTCGCCCCCGTCCGCTTCGCTTCGTCCTTCGCCCAGCCGAGCGCCTTCTCCACGTTCGACGCGCCGAGCGCGCGCCGCGACGCGATCCGATCCATCTCCCCCTGCCCGAAGCCGTTCGCGTTCCCTTCGTAGATCGACACGACCTCCTGGTCGAACGCCGCGACCGTCACGGGGATCTCTCCACCGTGCCGCGCCGACAGCCCTTGCAACAGCGCCTGCACCGATCGCAGCTCCGCCGTCAGCCCGAGCGCCCGCGACGCGCTCGTATCCACCATCACGATCGCCTTCTCGACCGGCTCGGGCATCGCTTCTGCCACGGGACGCACGCGCGCGACGACGAGGTTCCCCGCGCGAAGCGCCGAAGGCGACGGCCGCTTCCCGCTCTCCATGACGAAGTCGGTCGTCGGGACGAAGTGCTCCTTGTGCATCCGGTCGGGCGTCACCCCTTCCCCGCCGACCGACACGTCGAGCACGCCGAGCTCCGGCAGCCCGCGCAGCGGCAGCGCGTACGGCGCCCCGCCGACGAGCTCCTGCGCGTAGCTCACGACGATCTCCTTCCGTCCGTGCGGCGGAATCGGGAATACGCGCGCGGTGAACTCGTTCCCCGCGCCTTTCTCGAGGAGCGCGGGATCCTGCTTGTGGTGGAGCGCGTCCTCGTACGCCACGCGCGCCCGCTCCTTCGGGACGACCTCCCCTTCTTGCCACGCATCGTTGATCTTCATCGCGAACCTGCCGAGGCTCGCCCCTTGCGGCAGGACGATCTTGAACGTCCCTTCGCGGATCCGGTTCTCGGGGTTGTCGAACGCGAGCTTCATCTCCGTGAACGCGAGCGGCCCCTCGACGACGGCGCTCGCGCGCATCGCGGCGAGAGTGAGGCCGGAGCCGTCGGACGCCGTGAGGCTCACGGGGGGCCCGTCGATCGGCCGCTCGGCGACCCACGAAGGGGCGGGGGGCGCCTGATCCGCCGTGACGATCTCCGCGCCGGGGAGCGGGTCGGTCGCAGGTAAGCCGTTGTCGGTGGGCTTCGGCGGAGCGGCGGGGTGGGCGTGGGTAGCAAGAACGGCGAGAAGGGAGACCGCACTGCCGACGAGTGCCGAGACGAGGAGACTTTTGCGCATCGTGAACCCTCGGACGTACGGACAGTGCCGATCGGTCTTCGGTTCCGAAATGTCTCTGCCCCCCGAGTCTCTCTCTCCACCCCCCCTAACTTCCTGTCTTCCCGCCTTCCTGTTCCTCTCGGCTCTCTGAGAGAGGGGATTGAACAGGAAGGCGCGAAGACGGGAAGCGGAGAGAGGGGGGGGACAGTGGTCAGTATCTGTCCGGCGGCTCGTCCTTCCTCAGTACCTCCACCCGCGGGAGCACCTCCCTCGCGAACCTGTCTCTCACCTCTCGCGCCCGCTCGTCGTCCTCGCGCGACGGCACCGCGACCCCCACGATCAGACACGCCTTCGCCCCCCACACCGGGTACGCCGCGTACGTCCCCGCGTAGGCGTCGCGCATGAGCGCCGTCTCCGTCTTCGCGAACACCGAGTCCACGTCGACCACCTGCCGGTGCCACATCACCGCGATCGGCGCCTCGTGGTGCACCTCGACATCGAACGCCTCGACCATCGGCATCGCCCACTCCTCGAAGCTCTTGATGCACGCGCCGGGGGCCGTGTTGTCGTCCACGTGCATGACGAACGCCCCGACGAGCGCGTGATGCTCCTTGCCGTAGCGAAACCCCACCAGGCTCTCGACCCCCCAGAACTTCACCCGCGTCCAGTGCTCCGGGTCGGGGAGCGGGATGGAGACGCTCGTCTGCCGGTCGACCCTCCGCCCGATCTTCCCGATCTTGAGCTGCTCGAGCGCCGCCGAGTGGGAGTCTCCGCCGTTGCCCCCCTTGCTCGGCTCGCCATCGTCCTTCGGCGGGGGGGCCGCCGCGACGGCGTGCGCCGTGGCCGTCCCCGTACCGCTGCTGCACGCGGCGGAGGCGACGGCGAGCAAGCTGCTCAAAACCATGGTCATTCCGCCCCCTCGGCCCCCTCGGGAAGAGGGGCCGGGAGACGGGCCACGGGTGAGAGCGCGCGGAAACATGGGGGTGCGATGCATCATGCCATGCAAGAGCGAACGCGCTTTCGCGGCCCGCTAATCCCTGCAAGTCCCCCGTCCTCGCCCCAGGGTGGACAGCCGCCGCCGTGGCGGTATACGAGCCGGTGGAAGGCTTGACGAGGACAGAAGCGCACGCCGCGCTCGCTCGCATGCACACACCGCCATGACTGCGACCGACATCCCCCACGATCTCCACGGCCACCCCCTCACCCGCAACGCCCACCTCACCAAGTGGGTCGCGGCGATGGCGAAGCTCACGAAGCCTGACCACATCGTCTGGGTCGACGGCACCGAAGAGGAGAAGAAGCGCCTCACAGACGTCGCGCTGACCGAGGGGGCCCTCCTCCCGTTGAATCAAGACAAGCTCCCCGGCTGTTACCTCGCGCGCTCGAACCCGAACGACGTCGCCCGCGTCGAGCAGCTCACGTTCATCTGTACGCCGACGAAGGAGCAGGCCGGACCGACGAACAACTGGATGGAGCCGAGCGAGGCGTACTCGAAGCTCGGCAAGCTCTTCGACGGCTCGATGAAGGGGCGGACCATGTACGTCGTCCCGTACGTGATGGGCCCCGTCGGGTCGCCGATGTCGAAGATCGGGATCGAGCTGACCGACAGCGTCTACGTCGTCCTCAACATGCGGATCATGACCCGCATGGGGAAACCCGCGCTCGACATGCTCGGCGAGTCGAACGAGTTCAACCGGGGCCTGCACTCGACGCTCGATTGCAACCCCGAGCGCCGCTACATCTGCCACTTCCCGCAGGACAACACGATCTGGTCGATCGGCAGCGGGTACGGCGGCAACGTCCTCCTCGGCAAGAAGTGCCTCGCGCTCCGGATCGGGAGCTACCTCGGGAAGAACGAGGGGTGGCTCGCCGAGCACATGCTCATCCTCGGCGTCGAGAGCCCCGACGGGCAGATGACGTACGTGGCCGCGGCCTTCCCGAGCGCGTGCGGCAAGACGAACTTCGCGATGATGATCCCGCCGAAGCGCTTCCAGGGGTGGAAGATCTGGACGGTAGGGGACGATATCGCCTGGATGCGCGTCGGCGAGGACGGCCGCCTCTACGCCGTGAACCCCGAGGCGGGCTACTTCGGCGTCGCCCCCGGCACGAGCTACCACTCGAACCCGAACGCGATGAAGACGATCGCGCGCGACACGATCTTCACGAACGTCGCGGTCACGCAGGACGGCGACGTCTGGTGGGAGGGCAAGGACGGCCCGGTTCCCGCGCAGCTCACCGACTGGCGCGGCAACCCCTGGGACAACAAGTCCACGGAGAAGGCAGCCCACCCGAACTCGCGCTTCACCGCGCCGGCGACCAACAACCCCTGCATCTCGAAGTTCTGGGACGACCCGCAGGGGGTGCCGATCAGCGCGTTCATCTTCGGCGGACGCCGCGCGACGACGATCCCGCTCGTGATGCAGTCGTTCAACTGGGCGCACGGCGTCTTCATGGGGGCGACGCTCGGGTCGGAGACGACGGCGGCGGCGGCCGGCAAGGTGGGCGTGGTCCGGCGCGACCCGTTCGCGATGCTCCCCTTCTGCGGCTACAACATGGGGACCTACTTCCAGCACTGGCTGGACATGCAGGCGCGCATCCCGAACCCGCCGAAGATCTTCACGGTCAACTGGTTCCGGCAGGACAAGAACGGCAAGTTCCTCTGGCCGGGCTTCGGCGAGAACATGCGCGTCCTCAAGTGGGTCGTCGATCGCGCGCGCCTGCGCGTCGGCGGGCAGGAGACGCTCTTCGGCTGGGTCCCGAAGGCGGGCGATCTCGATCTCTCCGGGCTCGACATGCCGATGGAGAAGGTGAACGAGGCGACGAACATCGACCTCGACGAGTGGAAGCAGGAGCTGGAGTCGCTCGGGGAGTTCTTCGAGAAGATCGGCTCGACGATGCCCGAGGTTCTTCGGCTACAGCGGAACCTGATGCTGTCGCGCATCGACTCGATGAAGAAGGCCGGCTGGATCCAGGGCGTCAGCGTCCCACCGCCGCGCTGAATGCCCCTCGACCCGAGCGCCTTCGTCGCCGAGCTCGACGCGCAGAACCGCGCCGCGCTCGACCGGATCGCCGCGTCCGCGACGGCAGGGGAGCCCGATCCGTCGCTGACGGTGACGCGCCTCCTGATGCTCGCGCTGAAGAACGAGATCGAGGCGACCGAGTGCGCGGCCGCCTGGATCGCGACCACTCCCGAGACCGACGTGAAGCTCGCCCTCGCCCGCCAGGCGGGGGACGAGGCGAAGCACTACCGCTTGATCCAGAAGCGGCTCGCCGAGCTCGGCGTCGCCACCGACACGCACGACCCCCTCGCCGCCGGCCGCAGCCCGCTCGCGACGTATCTCTTCGCGCTCGATGGGACCGTCGCGCGCGTCGCCGCCGGGCAGTTCACGCGGGAGGCGCTCGCCGTCGTCCGCAACGCCGAGTTCGCGCGGTTCTGCCGGTCGCGCGGCGACGACGCGACCGCCCTCCTCTACGAAGAGACGATCCAGCCCGACGAGAAGCACCACCACGAGCTCGGACGGTCCCTGCTCCTAAAGCTCGCGACGACCGCCGAGGCGCAGCGCGTCGCGCGCGAGGCGAGCTCGAGGGTCCTCGCGATCGCCGACGAGCTGCAAGAGCTGGCGAGGCTCAAGATGGGGATTTCGCGCGCGCCGGGCTGCTGATCCCCGTCGCGAACCGCGGGATTCACGGTGTAGGCTCCACGCCCTCGCGCTTCGAAGGAGCACCGTCATGTCCGACCGCATCGAGTCCCGCCTGAAGGAAGACCGCCGCTTCCCCCCGAGCCAGACTTTCAGCGACCACGCCCGCGTGACCTCTCATGCGGCGTACGAGGCCATGCACAAGAAGTCGCTCGAGGAGCCGGAGGAGTTCTGGCGCGAGGAGACGCAGGACCTCGTCTTCCGAGAGAGGCCGAAGTCGTTCGTCGAGTGGAAGCTCCCGAAGGCGAAGTTCTTCCTCGGCGCGAAGCTCAACATCACCGAGAGCTGTCTCGACCGCCACCTCACGACGGCGGCCCGCACGCGCGCCGCGATCGTGTGGGAAGGGGAGCCGGGTGAGGTCCGCACCCTCACGTATTTCGAGCTCCACCGCGAGGTGGTCCGCCTCGCCGCCGCGCTCGTCGATCATGGCGTGAAGGCGGGGGACCGCGTCGCCATCTACATGGGCATGGTCCCCGAGACGGCGATCGCGATGCTCGCGTGCGCGCGGATCGGCGCCCCCCACTCCGTCGTCTTCGGCGGCTTCAGCGCCGACGCCCTGCGCGACCGCATCAACGACCTCGGCGCGAAGGTGCTCCTCACACAGGACGCCGCCTACCGTCGCGGGAACCTCGTCCCCCTCAAGAACATGGCCGACGAGGCCCTCGCCAAGACGCCGTCGGTCGAAAAGTGCGTCGTCTTCCAGCGCGTCGGCCCCGGGCGCGGCGCGCAGATCCAGATGAAGGAGGGGCGCGACGTCTACTGGCACGACTTCGTCGCGAACAAGGCGAGCGATGCGTCGCTGAAGCTCGCGAAGTCGCCGCCAGCGTTCGACGCCGAGCACCCGCTCTTCGTCCTGTACACCTCGGGCTCGACCGGGAAGCCGAAGGGGGTTCTCCACACGACGGCCGGCTACCTGGCCGGCGTGCACGTGACGTCGAAGTACGTCTTCGATCTTCGCGAAGGGGATCTCTACTGGTGCACCGCCGACGTCGGCTGGGTCACGGGGCACAGCTACATCGTGTACGGCCCGCTCTCGTGCGGAGCGTCGTGCATGATGTACGAGGGGGCGCCGAACTGGCCCGACCCGGGTCGCTTCTGGAGCATCATCGAGCGCCACGGCGTCTCGATCCTCTACACGGCGCCGACGGCGATCCGCGCGTTCATCCGCTGGGGCGACGACTGGCCGGCGAAGTCCGATTTGTCCTCGCTCCGCCTGCTCGGGAGCGTCGGCGAGCCGATCAACCCGGAGGCGTGGACCTGGTACCACCGCGTCATCGGCGGCGGGCGCTGCCCCATCGTGGACACGTGGTGGCAGACCGAGACCGGTGGCATCCTCATCACGCCGCTCCCGGGGATCACGGCCACCAAGCCCGGGGCGGCCATGACGCCCTTCCCCGGCATCGCCGCCGACGTCATCGACGACGAGGGCAACTCGGTGGGCAACGGCGAAGGCGGCTACCTCGTGATCACACAACCCTGGCCCGGCATGACCCGCGGCATCTACGGGGACGACGAGCGGTTCATGGAGACGTACTGGACGCGTTTCCCGGGCCGTTACTTCGCCGGTGACGGGGCCAAGCGCGACGACGACGGCGACATCTGGCTGCTCGGTCGTATCGACGACGTCATGAACATCTCCGGACATCGTCTGTCCACGACCGAAGTCGAGCACGCGTTGGTCGGACATCCGTCGGTCGCCGAGGCCGCGGTGGTCGGTGCGTCC
>JBKQKP010000040.1:0-8178 GCA_052147435.1 Polyangiaceae bacterium
GCTCCGCCCACTAAGGGGAGCCCCAATAAACCCCGCACGCAGACTCCCCCCGAGCGACTTCATCGAGACCGGGATCTCCGCGATCGACGGCATGAACACGCTGGTGCGTGGACAGAAGCTCCCGGTCTTCTCCGGCCCGGGCCTGCCGGCGCTCGATCTCGCCGCAACGATCGTCGAGAGCGCGCGGGCGCCGCGGGGCGAACCCTTCGCGGTCGTCTTCGTGGCCGTCGGCATTACGGAGCGTGAGACGCGCACGTTCCTCGATCGCTTCGCCGCCACCGCGGCGCTCGATCGCGCCGTCCTGTTCCTGAATCAAGCGCAGGACCCCACCATCGAGCGCCTGCTCGCGCCGCGGGCCGGCCTGACGTGCGCCGAGCACCTGGCGTTCGTGCACGGCATGCACGTGCTGGTGGTCATCGCCGACGTCACGCACTATTGCGAGGCGCTGCGCGAGGTCGCCGCCGCGCGCGAAGAGGTCCCCGGCCGACGGGGTTACCCGGCGTACATGTACACCGACCTCGCTTCGATCTTCGAACGCGCCGGCGTGCTCGAGGGGAAAGGGGGCTCGGTCACCCAGCTCCCCGTGCTCACGATGCCTGACGACGACATCACGCACCCGATTCCGGACCTCACCGGCTACATCACGGAAGGACAGGTCGTTCTCAGCCGTGAGCTCCACCGCCGCGGCGTTTTCCCCCCCATCGACGTGCTCCCCTCGTTGTCACGTCTGATGAACGCCGGGATCGGCTCCGGACGAACGGTGCCGGAGCATCGACGCTGGGCGGACCAGCTCTACGCGATCTACGCTCGCGGGCGTGAAGCACGGATGATGGTCGCCATCGTGGGCGAGGCGGGGCTCGCGCCGGCCGACCGCCGCGCGCTCGCCTTCGCCGAAGCGTTCGAACGTGACCTCGTCGGCCAGGGGACGCAGCGACGAACCCTCGCCGGGACGATCGAGCGCGGCTGGCGGCTGCTCGACGGCGTACCGCGCGAGGATCTGCTCAAGCTCAGCGACGCGATGATCGCCGCGCGCAAGCCACAGCGAGACGCCGCCGCACACCAGCGGGGCGAAGAGGTCACGCCATGACGACCGCGACCCGGTCCGCGGCCACGCGCTCGAACCTCGTCCGCCTGCGCCGCAGACTCGACCAAGTCGAGAAGGGGGCCGCGCTCCTTCGAAAGAAGCGCGAGTCGCTGGCCGCGGAGCTGTTCGAGCTGGCGCGCCCCGCCGTCGACGTGCGGCGAGAGATCGACGAGCAGGCCAAGATCGCCTACCGCGCGCTCCTCGAAGCGCTCGCGTGGCTCGGCCGAACGGAGCTCCGCCCCCTGGGTTTGCCGACGCGCGAGATCCGTGTCGAGCTCGTCCCACGCGAGGTGTGGGGCATCCGGGGGATCGACTTGGCGTCCAAGCCATCGGTCGTCCGGAGCGCGGCTGCGCGAGGCAACCCATCAGGCCCGGGAGACGCAGCGCCGGCAGCCGCGGGGGAGCAGTTCGAGAAGCTCATCGAACGCCTGCTCGAAGCCGCTCCCGAAGAGCTCTTCCTTCGCAGACTAGGCGAGGCCCTGAGCCATGCGACGCGGCTCGTGAACACGCTCGAGCAGCGAGTGGCCGTGTCGATGGATCGAGAGCTCGCCGCGATGCGCGGGACGCTGGAAGAGCGTGAGCGCGAAGAGCACATGCGCCTGAAGCGGATCGTGTCGCGGCGCAATTCTCGCTGAGCGCGCCACGGAGAGAACGAGAGCTGGGCTACGGCTTGCGGCTCTCTCTGACGGCTTCCTCGAGATAGGCCAGCGCCTCCCCTTCGTCGCTGAACACGCGGGCGTTCGCTCCCGAGGCATCGAGCAGCCGCTTCACGTGCAGCTTCCCCACGGCACTGTGCACGAGGACCGCGTTGGCCAGAAAGCCGCGGTACAGGTCCGCGTGGTGACGCGCGACCGTCTTCTCGAACTCGGGGTCGTTTCGCGGCGGCGCCGAGCGCACGTCGACCAGCTGCGCGTAGCGCGTCCGATCGACCAGGTCCATCGCGGACACGAGCTCGTCGTACTCCGCCTCGAGCTGGCCTGCCGATTCGAACTGCTCTGCCGTTCGCGCGCGGCGAAGAACGCGCGCCCCCTCGTCGACCGTGACGACTGACTGCTTCGTTCGGAAGAGCTCGCGCATGTCTCCCGAGGTTAGCACCGGCGCGGAACGACCGTCTCCGACCTAGCTGCCGAGGGTGATCTGCGCCATGTCCTCGTCGATGGTCGAGAGGATGCGCTCGATCGTCTTGCCCCGCAGACGCTTCTTCGTCTCGTGGAAGGCCACCCGCGACAGCGCGCCGAGCTTCGCCGCCTCCTCTTTCGCCCGCGCAAGAAGGTCCGCCGCCGGGACGACCTCGTCCAGGAAACCGACACGAGCCGCGTCCTCGGGCGTGTAGATCTGCGCGCGAAGCGTCGCCCGTCCCAGCTCCAAGCCGGCGATGCGGTCACGCGCGAGCTCCATCGCGAGCACCGGCACGGGGAGTCCGATCGACACTTCGTTCAGCCCGATCCGAAACGCCCCCACGGTACCGATGCGCACGTCGGCGGTGAGGAGGACGAGCGCCCCCCCCGCGAGCGCGTGTCCGGTGCACGCGGCGATGATCGGCAGCGGCGATCCGTACAGACGCATCAGGAGATCTGCCCCGCCGCGCAGGAGCGACTTGGCCGCTTCGGGGCTGCTCATCATGACCTTGAGATCGAAACCGGCGCAGAAGCGGTCCGGTCGCCCCGCGAGGACCACGGCGCTCGCCTCCTTCTCTGCGCGCGTGAGGGCAAGCGTGAGCTCGGCGATCATCGCGTCAGAGAGCGCGTTCGCCTTTCCGTCGTCCATCTGGATGAGCGCGGTGGTGCCTTCGAGCTGGTAGTTCGCAACCGGCATGGTCCGCCATGCCTAGGGCCCCTCGGCCTCGAAGTCGAGCGATTCAGCTCGGCGCCGCTCGGTTGGCTGTTGACCCGGCCGGGCAATCCTGGCGATCCTCGAACCCACACACAAATCACCCCGGAGGACGCGCATGGGCAAGACGGCGGTCGGCAGAGTAGAGCGCAGGAAGACGGACAGATCTTGCCCGCACGACAAGACCCTGATGCGCCAGGTCACCGCGGGCGAAGCGGTCCTCGACGTATGCGGCAAGTGCGGCGGTCAGTTCTTCGACACGGGGGAGATGTTCGCGGCGTTCGGAATGAAGGCCGACCCGTCGTACTGGGATCGCCCCGAGACGGGCGGTGCGGTGAAGGACGGGACACGACACTGTCCCGAGTGCGAGACGCACATGCTGGTTCAGGACGTCGCTTATGGCGGGGAGCAGGTGGAGATCGACCGCTGCGGCCACTGCATGGGCGTCTGGCTCGACAAGAACGAGATCGAGAAGATCATGCGCATCTCGGAGAAGATGGCCCCGGTGCTCGAAGCCGAGCGCAAGAAAGCGCAAGAGGAGCTCGACAAGATGGGCGAGCCCGATTTCGCGCCAGGGCTGATCGCGAAGTTCGTGAAGATGTTCAAGCGCTGAGCGACCGGTTGCGCGGACGCGCAGGAACTGCGTCGCGCGACGTGGAAGGGGCGAGGAAGCCGGCCTCCGCGAGTTGGCTCCTCCTTTGCTGGAGGATCCGTCGTAGCGATGGGCCCTCGACGAAAAGAGCAGCTGCGCTCGCGGACGCCGAGCGGTGGTGTCCGGACGCGAGCGCGGCGCGCGCGTGCGTGTTGCCTCGCATGCGCCGTCGCGACGAGTGTCTTCGTGTCGACCTGGGCTGCGGCGCAGCCGTCTCCCCCTTCCCAGATCTCGCCCCCCCCTCCGAGCGCCGGCGCAGCGATCCAGGGCGAGGCGATGTGGGCTCAGCTCGCAGCGTACGAGCAGTACCTTCTCTACCTCTCGCTCGCGAACAATCAGCCGAACGCCCCGACTCCCGACGTCACCCAGTACTTCCGCAACGGCGCCGCCGTGACGACGGTCCCGTCCGCAGGGCAGCCGGGGTCCGCGTACTTCAACAACGGCGCAGCGGTGACGAGCGTTCCTTCCGCGGGTCAACCGGGGTCTGCGTACTTCACGAATGGCGCAGAGGCGACGAACTTCCCGCTCACCCCCCTCGCGCCTAGCGCCGCTCCACCGCCCCCCCCTCCTCCGCCACCTTTCGAGTCCCCGCCTTGGTGGTGGAAGGAGCCGGAGAGCTCCGCCGCATCGGCCGCTACGGAGCCCGCTGCCCCTTCACCAGGTCCTCCTGCGACCGAAGTCCTGATCGAGGGACCGCCGATGTCCTTCGAGGTGTGGCTGCGATCGATGGGTGCGGCGGCGCGAAGCGCCGAAGGATCGGAACGTCGGGCCACCATCACGGCTCCAGAGGCGGCAGCTCCGCCCGTGGTCGAGCCGTCCGCCATCGCTTACGACGAACGGCAACAAGCGATCTATCCCCTCCCCGAGAAACCCTCCGAGCGCACATTGGGGATCGCCTCGAGGAGGTTGGGCGCGCTCGTCGCGGGGGCGTTCTGCCTGGGACTGCTCTTGGGCGCGCTTGTGATGCGCCGCAGACGCCCGAGACTGGCCCCGCGGTGATCGCCCGCTAGCGCGCCGCGGCGGCAAGCGTCGGCTGCGCGCCGTGCGACAGGAGCCATCGTGTCCACTGGTCGATCCCGGCGCCCGTTCGCGCCGAGACGGCGATCATGGTGGGCGTCGGCATCACGCGCGCGAGCGCGTCCGCGATCGCCTCCAGCGAAACATCGTCGAGGAACGGCAGGAGATCGATCTTGGTCACGACGACCAGGTCCGCTTTCCGGAACATGACGGGATATTTGAGCGGCTTGTCGACCCCCTCGGTCACCGAAAGGGCCACCACGTTCGCCCGCTGTCCCAAGTCGTAGATCGCTGGACACACGAGGTTGCCGACGTTCTCGATGAACAGCCAGTCGATCGCCTTCCATGGCGGGTCGTGCAGCGCTTCGTGGACCATCTCGGCGTCGAGGTGACATGCCTGCCCCGTGGTGATCCCGACGGACGGGATGCCCGCGACGCGCAGTCGGGCGGCGTCGTTGTCGGTCGCGAGATCGCCGCTGATCGCGCCGATCCGTGCGGCCCCCTTCATCATGCGAGCCGTCGCCTCGAGCAACGCCGTCTTGCCCGACCCAGGCGAGCCCATGAGGTTGATGGCGAGCACGCCGTCTTCCTCGAGGTGATGTCGGTTGTGCTCCGCCTGGCGATCGTTCCCCGCGAGGATCCGGTCGTGGAGCTCGACCGGCACGATCTTGCTGTCTCCGCAACCGCACGATTCACACATCGCTCACCTCCAATTCGATACGGCTGAGTAGAATTTCGTCGCCGGCTACGAGCGCGGCGGGTGCGTCGCATTTCGCGCACCGGAGCGCACCGCTCACGGCACACCCGCAGCGCCGGCACGCCCATGCGGCTGGGACAAGGTCGAGCTCCATCGGCGCCCCTTCGCAGATCGTCCGCTCGCGGAATGTATCGTACGCCGTCGCGAGAAGGTCCGCTTCCACCCCCGCGAGCTCTCCGAGTCTGACGTAGACACGCACGACTCGCTTGGCGCCGCGGGCCACTGCCTCCTGTTCGACGCGCTCGATGAGGGCAGAAACGATCGAATACTCGTGCACCCTGCATCCTCACTTTCCGCGGAAACGGGGCGCAGTCTTCTGGAAGAAGGCCGCGATCCCCTCGGCGAAGTCCGGACCATCGGCGACGCGCGCCAGCTCGTCGAGCTCACGATCGAGGTGGTGATCGAGTCGGTCGACGCCGGCGGACTCGTTCATCAGGCGCTTGGCAGCCGCGTAGGCCGCGGTGGGCCCGCTCGCAAGGCGCGAAGCGAGCGCCGCGACCTCGCCCTCGAACGCGCCGTCCTCGAACACGGCGCTGATGAGCCCGATGTCCTTCGCCTCTCGCGCGCTGAGGCGCGGATTGAGCAGCGCGAGGTCCGTAGCGCGACGCAGCCCCACGAGCTTCGGCAAGAAGAACGTGGAGCTCTCGGCGCCGCTCAGCCCGGTCTTGAAGTACGCGTACTCGAAGGTCGAGCGCTCGGAAGCGACCACGAGATCACACGCAAGCGCGAGACCGAGCCCACCCGCAGCAGCTGCCCCGTCTACGGCGGCGATGAACGGCTTGGGGGCGCGCCGAATCTCCGAGATCGTGCTGTGGATGTACTCCAGGATCTGGCGGAAGCTCTCGGCGTACCCCTTCGGCGTCTCGCGCCGCTCCGGTGTTAGGTAGCCGAGGTCCGCCTCGTCGCCACCCGCACGGATGTACTTGAGGTCGGCGCCGCTGCAAAAGACGCCGCCACTCCCGCGCAGGACGATCGCGCGGACGGCCGGGTCACGCGCGAGCTGGAGGCCGGCCTTGCGAAGATCGCGCGCCGTCCGGACGTCGAGCGAGTTGAAGCGCTCGCGCCGATCGATGGTGAGAATCCCCACCTCGCCGTCGCTTCCCGTCTTGTCGACTCGAATGTTCTCCACGATGACCCCTCAGCAGATGCGGGGAAGAGGCTCCCCCTCCGGTTCGGTGACGAGACGACGTCCGAAGCCCGTGTCGAGGACGATCGAGCCGGCGCGCTCCTCCGAGCAGGTGCCGACGATCGCCGCGTTCCTCCCCAGCGGGTGCTCGCGCAGCGTGGCGACGACCGCGTCGGCTTCGTCGGGGCGCACCCCCATCACGGCCTTGCCTTCGTTCGCGACGACCAGCGGATCGATCCCGAGCAGCTCCGACGCCGCGCGCACGACGCTCGTGATGGGCAACGCCGATTGATCGAGCACCACCCCGACACCGCTCTTGTGCGCCATCTCGGAGAGCGCGCTCGCCAAACCGCCTCGTGTCGGGTCTTTCATCGCCGTGACGGCGGCGCCGTGGCGTCTGAGCACCTGGGCGACGAGTGATCCGATGGGAGCGACGTCCGATCGCAGGTCCCCCTCCAACCCGAGCGCGTGGCGCGTGGCGAGAACGGCCATGCCGTGGTCGCCGAGGGTGCCGGTCACGACGATGCGGTCCCCGGGACGCAGCCCGCAATCGCGCACGACGCGGTCGGTGATCGCAACGCCGGTCGTATTGAGAACGATCCCGTCGATCTCGCCGCGCCCCATCACCTTGGTGTCGCCAGTGACGATCGGGGCTGACGCTTCCTTGCACGTCGCGCGCAAGGACACCCAGACGCGCTCGAGCTCCTCCTTCGAGAACCCCTCTTCGATGATGACGGCGCACGTCAGGGCGAGCACCGACGTCGCCCCCATCATCGCCAGATCGTTGACTGTCCCGGAGACGGCGAGGCGGCCGATGTCCCCCCCGGGGAAGAAGATCGGCGAGATGACATGCGAGTCGGTCGTGACGACCAGCCACCGTCCCCCTTCGAGCGGAATCGCCGCACCGTCGTCCATCGCGGAGAGCCCCACCGCACCCGCCGGGAGCCCGTCCGGCGCCCCCCGGACGAAGACTTCCTCGATCAGCGCGCGCATCGCGCGCCCGCCCGCCCCGTGCTTCATCAAGATCCGGTCGCTCATCGCAACACCTTCACGTGAGCTCGCGCCCCGTCCTTGGCGGCAAGAGCGCCGGTCGCGATCAGGCGCCGGTCGAGCCCGCCGTACTCGTGCCAGATTCTGCAAGTCCCCTCGCTAGAGACCATGCATGCGCCGACGGGGGAGTCGGGAACGCACTCCTTGCCGAAGAGCGGACAGCGTTCGGGCGAGGCGATCCCCGCCATGATGTCGCCGCAAATACACTGTTGCGCGAGTGGCGACGGAGCCCCCGCCCACAGGCTCGCGAGGTCGATGTCGAAGCGGCGGCGCGCGTCGACGTGCGCGAACTCGTCGCGGAGACGCAGGTTGCCGTTCGGCACGTGAGCGATGCCACGCCAGCGGCCACCCGTGGGGCGGAACACCTTCCAGAGCTTCTCCTGGGCGGGCCCGTTCCCGTCTCTCGTCACGCAACGCGGATACATGTTCTCGACCGCGGCGCGCCCCTCGTGCACGAGCTCGACGAGCCGAAGGAGCCCCGCCAGAATGTCGAGCGGCTCGAAACCGGCGACGACGACCGGGATCCCGTGCGCTGCGACGAACGGCTCGAAGACTCCCCAGCCCGTGATGGTCGCGGCGTGGCCCGCAGCGAGGAATCCCTCGATACGAGTCCCCGGCATCTCCGCGACGATCTCCATCACCGGGGGGATGTACTTGTGCGC
>JBKQKP010000041.1:0-55778 GCA_052147435.1 Polyangiaceae bacterium
CTGCGGGGCGGGGGGCCAGGGGGGTGGGGTTCTCTGCGCGCAAACACCTTCATCGCCACGACCGTAATGAGCACCCCGAGCACGAGGCAAGCCGCGGCGACACCGACGAGCAGCCCGATCGGCGTCCCGGCATCCTTCGCCCTCCCCTTCGCGAGCGCCTCGCGCTTCGCCGGCGCCCCCTCCGGTTTGGTCGACATCTGTTCGCGTGCAGGAGACGCCAGTGGCTTCTTCGACGACGGCGCGGGAGGCGGCACGATAGGCGGCGGCGGCGCCTGCGCGGGGGGGGCCGCCGGAGTCAGCGACGCCGGGAGCTCCGTGGCTCCCGCGAGCACCGCCTGCATCGCCGTCGCGAAATCGGCGGCGCTCGCGTAGCGGTCCTCCGGCTCCTTCGCCAGCGCGCGCGCGATGACCGGCCAGAGGAGCTGTGGGAATTCCTTCCCGGGGGCCCGCTCCGCGATCGGGATCGGCTTCGCCGTCACGTGCGCCTGGATGTAATCCATCGCCGTCTTCGCCTCGAACGGGAGCTTCGTCGTCAGCACCTCGTAGAGGATGACCGCGAGCGAATAGATGTCGCTCCCCGGCGTGAGGACTTTCCCCTGCGCTTGCTCGGGGCTCATGAACTCCGGCGTCCCGAAGACCATCCCCTCCTGCGTGAGGATGATGCTCCCCGGCCGCATCTCGCGCTCGGTCACTTTGGCGAGGCCGAAGTCGAGCACCTTCGCGTAGTCCTTCATCCCCCCCTGCTGGCAGAGAAAGACGTTCTCCGGCTTCAGGTCGCGGTGGATGATCCCCATCTTGTGCGCTTCGTCGAGCGCACCGCACGCCTGGATCAGCACCGGCAGCGCGCGCTGGTACGGGAAGGCCCCCTCCGCGCGCACCGTCTGGTTCAGGTTCTTCCCCTCGAGGAACTCCATGATGATGTAGAGCGACCCGTCGTCGAGCTCCCCGTAGAGAAACACCTTCACGGTGTTCGGGTGCGTGAGATGGCTCATCGCGCGCGCTTCGCGCCGGAAGCGCGAGACGAGGTCTTTGCGGTTCGCGAGCTTCGGGTGGAGGATCTTGATCCCGACCATCCGGTTCATGGACGGCTGGAGCGCTTTGTAGACCGCCCCCATCCCCCCGGAGCCCACCTTCTGGAGGATCTGGAACTGGCCGTCGAGGATGTCGCGGCCGATGAACGGATCCGGAGCCCGCATCTCCGATCCGTAGTACCACGGTTCCCGTGCGCTCATCCCCCACCGGGGACTCCCCGCTCGCTCCGCCGATTCACCTGGCCGCGCAGAACCTCCGCCGTGCCGGATTTCCTCATGGATTCTCGACGCGCGCCGGGGGGGTGAGCGAGGGGGCGTTCGCGTCGCTCAACTTCGGCTCGGGCGACGCGCCGGAGCGCGTTGCAGAGAACGTCAGGCGGTTCGCTGAGGCGGCATCTTTCGATGCGCGGTCGCTCCGCCAGGTGAACCAGGTGCACGGCGCGCGCGTGGTGAACGCCGACGAAAGCCCTGATGCGTTCGATGCCAGAGAAGAGGCTGACGCTCTCTTCCTTGCCCCCGGGGGGACGAGCCATGCTCACGCGGTGGGGGTGCGTGTCGCGGACTGCGTGCCGATCCTCGTCGCGACGACCGACCGCGGGGAGATCGCGGCGATCCACGCGGGATGGCGCGGCGTCGCGGCGGGGGTCGTGGGGGCGGCGATGGGCCGCCTCGCCGGGAGAGAGCGCGTCGCGGCGATCGGCCCGTGCATCGGCCCGTGTTGCTTCGAGGTAGGCGCCGAGGTCGTGCCGCAGGTCCTCGCGGCGGCGGACGGCGACGAAGCGATCGTCGCGCGTCGCGAGGGGGGCAAAGCCTACCTGGACCTCCGCCGTGCCGTCCGCAGGCAGCTCGAGAGGGCCGGAGCCGGCGACATCGAGGACGTCCCCGGGTGCACGAAGTGCGACAGTGAGCGCTTCTTCTCGTTCCGCCGCGATGGCGCGCGGAGCGGGCGGCACTTGGCCGTCATCGCGCTGCGCTAAAACCCACCCCCGGCCCCTCCCTGCAAGCAGGGAGGGGAGATCTGTCGCGACGCGCGACGCGTGACTCCCGGGGGATGGGTTGATCGACAAACGCTTTCGCCTTGCGCCGCGCGCGTCTCGAACGCTACGCAAGGAGGCCCCCATGATGCACGGAGCCCTCGAGAACATCACCCAGGCCGTCGGAAACACCCCCATCGTCCGCCTCAACAAGGTGACGCAGGGGCTCGCCTCCGAAATCTACGTGAAGTGCGAGTACCTGAACCCGGGCGGCAGCCACAAGGACCGCCTGGCCTGGAACCTCCTGCGACGCGCCGAGGAGGACGGCCTGAAGCCCGGCGGCACGATCGTCGAAGCGACGAGCGGCAACACCGGCGCCTCGCTCGCGCTCCTCGCTGCGGTGCGCGGCTACAAGTGCATCTTCATCATGCCGGACAAGATGAGCCAGGAGAAGATCTCGAACCTGCGCGCGTTCGGTGCCAAGGTCGTCGTCTGCCCCACGGCCGTCGACGCCGACGACCCGCGCTCCTACTACAAGGTCTCGCGCCGCATCGCCGACGAGACGCCGAACTCGTTCTACGCGAACCAGTACCACAACCCCGCGAACCCCGAGGCGCACTACATCTCGAGCGCGCCGGAGATCTGGAAGCAGACGAACGGCGACTTCGACGCGTTCGTCGCCGGCATGGGGACGGGGGGCACCATCAGCGGCTGCGGCAAGTACTTCAAGGAGCGAAAGCCTTCGATCCAGCTCGTCGGCGTCGATCCGGTGGGCTCGCTCTATTACGACTTCGTCAAGTCGGGGCGAATCACGAAGCCGTTCTCGTACAAGGTCGAAGGGATCGGCGAGGACTTTTTCCCCTCGACGATGAACCTCAAGATCATCGACGAGATCGTCCGCGTCGACGACAAGGAGTGCTTCCTCATGACGCGCGACCTCACGCGCCTCGAGGGGCTCTTCGTCGGCGGCTCGGGCGGGGCGGCGGTGTCAGGGGCGATCAAGTACGCGCGCCAGTACCCCGACAAGAAGATGAAGATCCTGGTCTTCCTGTGCGACGGCGGGAACAAGTACGTGTCGAAGATCTTCAACGACGAGTGGATGCGCGAAAACGGCTTCCTGGAGGACCAGCCGGGCCTCGGGACGGTGCGCGACATCCTCGCCGCAAAGGGCCAGAGCGCGATCGTCACGGCGACCCCGGCGTCGAAGGTGCGCGAGGTGATCGCGACGATGAAGCGCCTGTCGATCAGCCAGCTCCCGGTCGTCGAGAAGGGGAAGCTCCGCGGGATCGTCGCCGAGGTCGATCTCCTGCGTCACCTCGTGACCGGAATGAAGACGCTCGACTCGGCGATCGGCGATCTCGCCGAGGGGGACTATGCGACCGTGACGCTCGATACGAAGGTCGAGCTGCTTCAGGCTGCGCTCGCCGACGCGAAGGTCGCGATCGTGACCGACCGCGAAGAGGTGCGGGGGATCGTGACGAAGATCGACCTCATCGATTTCCTCGCGAAGCAGCCGATGAAAGGAGCCTCGACGCCCCCTCCTGCGCTCGCCCCTCGAAAGAACGGGCACGCGAAAGAGGCGAAGCGCACGGCCAAGGGGGACAAGAGCGACAAGGCGACCAAGGCGACCAAGAGCGCCAAGCCCGCCAAGCGCTCGAAGGAGAAGGCGCGCGCACGCGCGTGACGATCCGGGACGAGCAGCTCAGCGCGCGAGCGTTAGGTACTGGTACTCGACCCAGCGCTGCTGTCCGTCCGGAAACACGATGAGGCACTGGGCCGGCGCAACCTGCTGAACGATGCCCGGGTACCGGTTGCCGTCCGCCCACTGAACGAGGACGCGCGCCCCCGCGACGAAGGCAGGGGCGTACGGAGCGCCCGCTTGCGGCGCGTACGGAGCGTAGCCAGGCGCGGCGGGCGCATATCCCTGCGGCTGCGGGTACGCCGGCTGGTACGCAGCCGCGTTCTGCGGATAGCTCGGAGCCGGCGCGCCATATGGAGTGGACGCCGGCCACGCCTGCGGAGCCGACGGCGCGGGTTGCGGGACGGGATTCGCGGGAGGGGGGGGCGGGCCGTACCCGCTGCCGCGCCCGGACGGAGATTGCGCGGCGTCGGGAGACGGAACGGACGCCCGCGTCGGCGGAGCCTCCTCGATGGGAGAGGTGCGAACCGCCGGAGGGGTGAACGCTTTGCTCTCGAGCGTGGAGGAAGCCGCCGGAACCGGAGCCCCGCATGAAGCGCAGAACCTCGCCGAGCCGAGGAGCGATTCCCCGCACTTCCGGCAATTCGTCGCCATATCCGGATGCTCGCACGCCGGGGCGCGGCACGACAACGCGGAGTCGCTATGCCGTCCGTGGCTTCGTCGCGCGCTGCAGCTCGGCGCGGAAGCCGCCCATGTCGACCGGCCGCGCCAGGTCGATCGTGAATCCCTCCGCCTCGAGGCGCGCCCGGCTCCGCTCGGGCATCGGCGAGAGCCACACGAGGCGCCCCCCCGGGACGAGCGCGCCCGCCACGGCATGAACGAAACGATCCACGAGGGGCGCGAGCTCCCCCCGCGCCACGCGGCGCCCCATCGGCGGATTCGTGAGGACCAGCGTGACCCCCTTCGGAGTCTTCAAGGTCGAGTCGGCATGAACGAGGTGCACCCCCTCGACCCCTGCGCGCGCGAGGTTCGCCCGCGCCGCTTCGAGCGCCCCCTCGTCGATGTCGGTCCCGTGAAGCGCGGCGTACGGCCCGAGGCGCGCGCGCTCGATGAGCTCGAGCGCCGAGCCGACGAACGGATCCCACACGACGTCGTCCGGGCGGGCTTCGCCGATCCGCGCGAGCGCAGCTGCGATCGTCGGGTGCGACGCGGCCGGGACGTCGGAGACCCGGTACGCGAAGCGCTCGTCCGGCAGAGCGCGCGGCTCGAGCTCGATCGAGATCGAACGCAGGTCCCGGTTCGGGGTCTCTCGTCCGGACGCGGGCTCGCGGTGCTCGCGAACGAGCGCCTCCCACGAGCTCTCGGTCGGGTCGTTCATCACCTCCGGTCTGAGCGCCCGCACCTCCTCCGCCACGCGATGCACGAAGCCGCGCCGATGCCCCCCCGACTCGAACGCGAGCCGGAAGCGGATCGGTCCACGCGTGAACGTCCGGAAGATCCGCCACGCGGCGTCCGACGCGAGCAGATCGCGCACGAGCGCCCCTTCGTCCTTCCCCGACTCAGGGCCGAGGAGGAGCGCGAACGAGATCGCCGTACGCGCCACACGCGCGCTCGACAGCGGCCCGCGCAGGACGGCCTGGACGCGCCCCTCTTCTGTGGCACGCGGAGAGACGACTCCTGGTGCAGACCGCGCCGCGCGTAGCGCGGACGCGCCGTCGCCCAGCTCGTCGACCAGCACCGACTCGAGCCCCGCGCGACATCGAAACACGATCGGCCACGGTCGCTCGAGCGAAGCGCCGCCGTCGATCGCGCTCGTCTCGGATCGCGCGGCGGTTCGATCGACACGCAGGAGCGCGCGCGAGACGAGTCGCTTGAGCTCCGGATCGTCCGTCCGGCACTCTCGTAGCGCCGCCGCCGACGCCGCCGTACCGACCTTCCCGAGCGCATCGGCGAGCACACGGCGGAGCTCGATCGGCCCGGACCGCGCCCACGCCTCGAGAAGCGCCCGCTCGGCCACATCCGTCCCCCCCCGCACCTTGCCGAGCGCCGTCGCCGCGTAGCGCGCCCCCTTCCCGTCCCCGCGCCGGAGCTCGTCGATGAGCCACGCGATCGCCTCCTCGTTCTCCGACTCCCCGTCACCCCCCAGCAGCGCCCCCACGACCCGGACGAGACGCGCGCGAACCTCGGCGCTCGCGCTCTGCGCCTCGGCGCGCACGATCGGAACCACTGTCGGCCCCACACGCACCAGGGCCCTCTCGGCGTCCCTAGCGAGCTCCTCGTCGCGCGTTCCAAGGAGAAGCACGATCGCGGGGACGTCCCGCACGCCGGGGGTGAACCCGGGCTCGCGCACGCGACCCGTAACGTCTCGCCTCACCTTGCGTGCTGCCATTCGCCGGGGGACCGTAACCGAACCCGCGCCTCGCGCGTAGGTATCCTGAAGCCCCCACACGATGCCCCACGATTCGCCCACGCCCCTGGCCCCCTCGATGCAACGCCGCGTCTTTCTGCGCGGAGTCACGGCCGGGACGCTTGTGCTCGCGCTCGGGGGAGCGACCTATGTTTGCGCGGACGAGGCAGAGGAAGAACGCGCGCGGCAATCCAAGCGCCCTGACGGTCGCCCGCGCCTCCCGCCGAACCAGTACCTCCTGAAGCGCCTCCGCCCGATGGGCGGCCAAGAGGGGGACGCGAGCCCGGGGCACTGGAAGGCGAAGATCTACGGCGAAGTGCAGGAGCCTTTCGAGATCGACTTTCGCGAGCTCCTCGCCATGCCGCAGGTCGAGCAGTCGTGCGACGTCCACTGCGTGACGAAGTGGACGATGCTCGACGCGCAGTGGACCGGCGTCCGGATCTCCGACCTCGCGAAGCGCGCGCGACTGAAGTCGAACGTGCGCCACGTGATCTTCGAAGCGGTCGGGGGCTACACCTCGAACGTGCTCCTGCGCGAGGCGCTCGCCCCGACGTCGCTCCTCGCGCATCGCCACCAGGGAGAGCCGCTCGCCCACCCGCACGGCGCCCCGGTGCGGGCGCTCGTGCCGGACCTCTACTTCTGGAAGAGCGCGAAGTGGCTCACCGGGATCAGGTTCGTCTCGGTGGACGAACCGGGATATTGGGAGGTCCGTGGCTACAACAATCACGCCGACCCCTGGCAAGAGGAACGCTATTCGTAGCCGCGTGCAGTGGAGGGCGCTCCTGCGCGCGTTGCACCGCGACTTCGGGTACACGGCCGTCGGTCTCACGGTCGTGTATGCGCTCTCCGGCCTCGCCGTGAACCACATCGGCGACTGGGACCCGAGCTTCGAGAACTTCACCGCACAGCACGAGCTCGGTCCGCTCGGGAGCGCCGACGACGATGCGATCGCGAAGCTTGCCGGCGCGCGACTCGAGATCAAGACGAAGCCGACCGACGTGTACCGCACGTCGCCGACGGAGCTCGACGTGACCTTCGATCACCGCACGCTCCACGTGAATCCGGAGACGGGACACATCGACGAAGAGGGGCAGAAGCCGCGGTTCTTCCTGCGCGTGGCGAACTGGCTGCACCTCAATCGAGGGAAGAGAGCGTGGCGCTACGTGGCGGACACGTACGCCGTCGCGCTGCTGCTTCTAGCGGGGAGCGGGTTGTTCATGATCGCGGGGAAGAAAGGGCTGATCGGGCGCGGAGCAGTGTTCGTCCTGCTCGGCGCCGCGATCCCGACTCTGTACGTGGTGCTGTCCGGAGGGCCGTGACCCGATCTCAGCGGTGGCCCCCGCGACCGCCCCCCGCGTGACCGCCGCGGCCAACGTAGCCCCTGCCACCGCCGACGTATCCGCGACCGACGTATCCGCGGCCCCAGCCCGGACCGACGCCCCAGCCGTAGCGCGGGGCCGCACGCCAGCCCACGTAGCCCGGTCCCCATGCGTACCCCGGTGCGTAGCCCGGCGCCCAATGGCGATAGGGGGCCGGACGACCGACGTATCCGACGTGCCCGCGCGATCCGTGAAAACCGCCACCGCGACCGCCGCCGCCGCCGCGCGCGAACGCGGACCCTTCGCCGACGACGACCCCGCAGACGAGCGTGGCGGCCACGAGAGCCGAAAGAAGGAAGCGACGGACGAACTGCGAACCCTGAGACTTTGCGCCAAGACCAAGAAGAGAAGATGAGCTCATTGGGAACTCCATCGGCGATGTGAGATTGTCGCCGTGCTCCACTCCATCGCATCGCATGTGCCAACGACGGAGCGCGCTGGAACTCCGGTGATCCATTGGTGAAGCGTGATGGCTACACGCACCTACGCCGAAAATCGCGGGACCGGCTGTCCCGCGTCGAGAGGCGCAAGGTGACCTTGGCCCCGCCCTCTCAGTGGATGCAGGCTGCCGCGCTCGCTCCGACGATCGAGTCGTCCACGATGTCTCCGAGGTCGATGACCTGCTTCGTCGTCAGGTCGTAGCGGTACGCCTCACCGCCGCCGAAGAAGAAGATCTCGTCGTTCCACGTCATCACCGCCCACGAGCCCGCCGCCTGGAAGCTGGTCTGGTCCTGACCGATGACGGCCCCCGTCACGGCGTCGACCTGAATGAGGACCCCTTCTTCGCTGAGGACGAAGAGACGGCCGTACGCGTCGGCCTGCATGTCGACCGGGAACGAGTTCGGATTCGGGGTCACGGGCCCGATGCTGCTCAGTACGAAGCTGGTGAGGTCGGAGACGGCGAGGGCCGGCACCTGGTTCACGTTCAGATCGTAGACGTAGAGCCGCTCAGCGGCCTCGTCGCGCGAAACCGCGATGGCTTCCTCGGCCGTGAAGCCGAGCTGTCCGACCACGTAAGGTGTCGACGTGCAGGCGAGCGTCGTCAGGTCGACTCGGTAGATGTTCCAGTCCTGGTAGACCATGAAAGCGTACCCGGCGCGCGAGACCGAGAGTGTCCACGGCAGCTGCGAGTTTCCGCAGGAGACGACGCCGAGCTCCTGCGTGGCGAGGGTCGTCGGATCGAAGGTGTAGAGCCGGCCGCTCTCCCCCCAGAGGTAGGCCACGGTGACTCCGCCGCCGTCGGGGCAAAGGAGCGCCGCGTCGGGCGTGACGGCGTCGATCGGGGGGACGGCGTCGGTCGGCGGGGGGGCGGCGTCGGGCTCTTCGGGCGGAGGAGCGACGTCGGGAACGGAGCTGTCGTCGAGCGCGGCGTCCGGGGGCGCCGCCGCGTCCGGCGGGAACGTCGCGGTCGGCGCGAAGTAGAGGTCGAGCTCCGTGCGGCTCCCGCACGCTTCGAGGGCGAAGACGTTCGCGAAGCTCGCGAGGAAAACGAGAAGGGCAACGCCGTATGGGAGTCGCGCTCGCGGATGGCGTCGCTTCATCGATACACCTCAGCGGTAGCACTTAGTCCCCGACGCGCCCTCGCTACGTTGCTCCGAAATGCCCTACGTCACACCTTCAGATGACAAGATCGGCAAGCTAAACGAAAAGGTGAGCCGCGGCCGGCAGCGCCTGCGACTGTCTCGAGATGAGAACCACCGGGAGAGATCTCATCTGCGCGGCAGTGACGGCCCAGCTCGCGCTCCTCGCCGGCATTCTAACCGTGGTTGCATGCAGCCAGGGGGGGACCCAAAACGCCGGAGCGGCACCGACGACAACGGCCGACTCCGGGGAGCCCATCACCGACGATGCCGGCGGTCCGGGAACGAGCGACACGGGGAGCCCTGGTCAGGCGCAGGACGCTGCCGCCGCGACCATCGACTCCGCGTCTTCCGCGGACGCCGCTGTGCCCGACGCGGCCGACGCAGCTCCGGTCCCGCTCTGCGGAAGCATGGCGAGCATCAGCGCGATCCTGTCGCAGTACGGCTCGGACAACACGACGTCGACGATCACACCGATGGGGACGCGGTTCGAAGCAGCCGCACAGGCGCTCCCGATCTCGGCCGCGAACGCGACGTTCCTGGCCACGGCGTCCTCGAACCCGGCCGTCTCGACGGCGACGTCGGCGACGGGGCTCGAGTGGCAGGCGGTCACCGTGAGTCTCTATCCGAGCGGGACCCCTTCGCCCGAGGACATCATGCAGCACGCCATCGGCGACTGCGACGGCGACTCGGCCATGGCCAGCATGGCGTACGTGAATCCTCCCCTCGTCGAGTCGCTCATCCACGACAACGGCGACGGGACGTACGACGTCGCGATGTTCGACCCGATGGGCAACCCGATCACGGTCGCCGTCGACTCCGAGGTCCTCGTGGACACCGGGAACACGAGCAGCCTGGGCCAGGTCTCGGCGAACGACGGGAGCGCGGACTGGGCGACGATCCTGGAGAAGGCGGTGATGAAGTACGACGACGCTTACGACATGGTCGGGCAGATCGACGGAATCGGCTCCGAGGAGCTCGTCCCGATGTTCACGGGGACGGGAGTGAGCGTCGCGATCTCGCCGGGGTCGCTCACGCCGTCGCAGTTCCAACAGGTCGTGACCGTCTCGCTCGCCGCCGGGCGATTCATCACCGGCGGGTTCAACCAGGTACTGACGCTCGGGCAGGATCAGACGGTCACGGCGCACGGGTACGCGGTCATGATCCCCTCCGACCCGAGCACGGACATGACTGACATGCGAAACCCATGGGGCGTAAACCCGTGGGCCGATGCCAGCACGAGCGGCTACGACACGAGCACCGACGGCCTGCTCCAGATTCCCCTTTCGACGACGCCGGCCGACTGGCCCCAGATCGTCGACCTGCGTCTCATCGATCCGGGCGCCCAGTGCACCGGCGTCTCCACGCCGTTCGTGCCGCAGGTGAAGGTCGGCGCCCCCATTCACATTCGCGAGCCGCACGCGCGACGAGTCCCCTGACTCCCGATCTTGACCGCGCCCGCTACTCCCAGAGCGGCTGAAGAGCCCGGAGCGCCGCGAAGAGGCTGTCGGTGTCCGAGTACTCCAGCCCAAGGAATACGAACGTGTCGCCCGGCCGCGGGGGCTCGCGGCGCAGCGCTTCCTCGACCGCTCGGATGGCATCGTCGGGCGTCGCGGATCGCCCATCTTTTCCGCGCGCTATCTCGATTTCAATGCGGCGAGGTTTGGATAAGGAGGAGTTGGTCACCAGGAACCAACGAGTCTAGCAGCTCCCTACGGCAGAGCTAGCTTAGTAGCCCAAGTCGGTTCGCGCGACGGAACGAGCAGACGGCGCAGACCGCACCGTCGGTGCCACGCGGGTCGGAGTGATCTCCACCGTCACCGGGACCTCGTCACACGCCGCGGCGTCCGAGTCCTGCCCGGTATCGAACCGCCCATCCGAGAGCCGGCGGGCGAACGCGACCGCGCCCGACTGCGCATCGGCGCGCCACCCGGGGGAGCTCACGAAGGCGAGCGAGCAGTCGGGCGTGGCCGCGAGATCGGCCCCGAGCCGAGCGCGGGCTTGCGTCTCGTCGGATCGGGCGGCGACGGACCACACGTAGATATCGGTCGCCAGCTCGACGGCCCGCAGGCCGTCGCGACGCGGCTCTCGCGTGCAGTCGGCCCCGCGTCCCAGGATCTGGTCGAGCTCCTGCCGCGCATCTCGCACCCGCGCGCGATACCAATCCCCCGCCAGCCCGTGCTGCACGCGAACCCCCGTCGAGGACGCCTCCCAGCGCAGCGGAACGACCTGCTGACCTGTGGAAACTGCCCGCGTGAACGTGAACGTCGCGAGCCCCGGCTGAACCTCTTCGAGAGGAACTTCGGGCTCGTGCCAGTAGCAGCCGTCCTCGACGGCGAGCACGCGCGTCGCGCGCTGGCCTCGATCGTCGGTCGTCGCAATCAGCAGGACGCGACCGCTGGCGCCGAACGGCCAGGTCTTCGCGTGGCTCGGCCCCTCGATGACCGCGACCCCGTGCGCCGTCCAGCTCGCGAGGATGCGCTCCTGATTCGCGAGAACGATCCTCATCGCCGGCGAGCCCGTACGCGGCGGAATGACGAAGCGCTGGACCGACGTATCGACCGGCACCGGATCCGCGAGGACGCGCCCGCCCCCTTCGAGCACGATCCCCAGCGCGACGGCGCTTGCGACCGCGCAGGCTTCGAGCGTCTGCCTCCTCATTCCACTGCAGAGTGCCGTGGAGGATTCGAGAGTGCAATGCGCTCGAAGCGCGGCGCCAGGCGCGAGGCCCTAAACCCGTCGCGGCGAGAGGACACCTCGGTCGACCGAACCCACGACCGCGTCGTGGAGCGACGACACCAGATCGCGCATCACCCGCCTCTGAACCGGCGTCGGCGGCACTGTGATGCGCTTGGCGATCGCGAGCCGATAGACCTCGGCGCGGGCGCGAAGCTCTCGCGCGCGCGGGCACGGCTCGACGCGACCGAGAGTGTCGAGGACCGCCTCGAGGGTGATCTCCGCGACGCTCGGAACGCGCGCGCGCACAGTATCGTCGTCCTCGTCCGGAGTGGCATCGTGGAGCACGCTGACGGACATTCGGCCTCCAGAGATCAAGCAAGTAGGTGGCCACGTGCCGGTGGGCGATTTGCGGCCGGGATCTCGGACGAGTGAGGACCACAGGCCGCAACGTGCGGGATGCGCTGCTGGTCACTCCCGAGACCGGTGGGGTTATCCTCGCCGCTATGTCGAAGACAAAGATCGCGGGTGCGGTTGCCATCGTAACCGGAGGCGGCTCGGGCATCGGTCGCGCGCTCTCGTTCGAGCTCGCCAGACGCGGCGCGATCGTCCACGTGACCGACGTCAACGGCGAGACCGCCGAGAAGGTCGCCCGCGAGATCGGCGGCAGCGCGAAGCACGCCAAGCTCGACGTGCGCGACGCCGGCGCCGTGAAGAAGACCGTGGAAGGGGCCGGGCGCGTCGACCTCCTCTTCAACAACGCCGGCATCGGCGTGGGCGGCGAGATCCAGGACCTCACGCTCGCCCACTGGGACCGCATCCTCGACGTGAACGTCCGGGGGGTCATCCACGGCGTGCACGCCGTCTACCCGCAGATGATCGCGCGCGGCAGCGGACACATCGTGAACACGGCGTCCATGGCGGGACTCGCGCCGTCGCCGCTCCTCACCCCCTACGCGATGACCAAGCACGCGGTCGTCGGGCTGAGCGTGTCGCTCCGGGCGGAGGCGGAGGTGTACGGCGTGAACGTCAGCGTCCTCTGCCCCACAGCCATCGAGACGCCGATCCTCGACGCCACCAACCCGCCGGAGCTCGGCCCGATGGTGTGGCGCCCGGATCTGCGCGAGTTCTTGACGAAGATCTCCGGCACCCCCTACCCGGTCGAGAAGCTCGCGAAGGAGACGATCGACGCGGTAGAGGACAACGAGGGGATCATCGTCATCCCGGCACGCGCGCGCGTGATGTGGCGCGCGTACCGGTGGATGCCGTGGGCGTCGAAGGGGCCCGTGCGAAGCCTACTGAAGGAGGCGCGGAGGACGAAGCCAGCGCGAAGCTAGCGCCGCCACCCGCCGCGGACCCAGGAACGGCGGACCGGCGCGAAGTGGGCGCGACGGTCTGCGAGGAACGCGGGCTCGGCGTCGTAGTGGCCCCACCCGCCGTGCTCGTCACGCCAGTACCAGTGATTGCCGTACCAGTAGGCCGCGTGACCTTCGTAGTAGACCGGCTCCGTCGTCGCGATGAACTCCGGCGGCGGCGGGACCCACTGGGCCGACGCCGTGGCGCCGATCAGAAAGACAGCGGTGAGGGCGGCGGCCGCCGGCACGATCACGAATCTCTTCGACAGCGTAGCGATGACTCGGTTCATGGCTCCCTCACTTGCTCGACGCGACATGTTGGTCGTTGAGGCGCTCCTTCAGATGCGCCGCCAGCTTCGCGCGCTGGTCGGGCGTGAGTACCGGCGTGATCGCCTCGTAGAAGCGCGCCACGCGGGCCCCTCCGTGCCTCGCGATGTGGCCAGCCGCGGCGGTCGCCGACGGAGCGAGCGCCTTCGGGTCGAACTTGTCGGCCACGAACGCGGTAGCGAAGGCCTGGATGTGCGCATCCACCATCTTGGGATCGGCGTCGGGCTTGACGGGTACGTCGGCGCTCAATGCCTTGCCGATCTTGTCGACCTGGTCGGGCGTGAGCGCGAGAAGCTCGGTGAGCTTCGCGAGGTGCGTCCCCTTGTCGTGGGCGCTTGCCTTCTCGTCGACGTTGACCTTGTGCCAGACGTCCCAGTGCGCCTTCACCTTGTCGACGAGCGCCGCTCGCTCTGCGGGCGACAGGGCATCGTGCAGCTGTGTGAGGGCGTCCGCGGTGGCGGTATGAATGGTCGCCGACGCCGTGGCGACCTTCGCGATCGCCGCGTCGACGGCCGCGTTGTCGATCTTCCCCGCGCCGACCCCGTCCGCGATCGTCGAGAGCAGATCGTGCTCGGCGTCGCGGGCGGGCGCCATCTTGGTGTGAAGCTCGTTCTGGATCTTCTCGACTTGCGCCTTCTTGGCTGCGTCGAGCCCCAGCGTGTCGATGGCCATCGAGATGAACATCGTCACGCCGCCATGATGGTGATGGCGGTGATAGTCGCGCAGATCCTCGTTGATCGCCTCGTCGGCAGCGACGTCGGCGCTCGACGCGGCAGCGGGGGCAGCGGGGGCAGTAGGAGTGGGCGGCGGAGGCGTTGCCGTCGCGGAAGCAACGGGCGCTGCCCCGTTCGAGCCCTTGTCGCACGCCGTGAGACCCATCCCGGCCACCAGGAGCAATCCGGGAACGCTCGCACTCATCCATCGAACGATGTGACGCATCTTGTTCTCCCCTTGCGCTCGGTTGCGCTCGCCGCGAAGAGTCGCGACAAGCAGCCTTCGTGTCTTCCGGAATGCAGCCCTCGGAAGGCCAAGGCGACGGGCAAGCCTAGCCCTCTCGCAGCGAAGTGGAACGCTGATAGAGCCACTGAACAGGACGAAATCAGCAGCTCAAGCGGCCAGTCGCTCGCGCTACCACGGTCGCGCTACTCATCAGACGACCGAGGAGGCGAGAAACGCGAACTGCGCGGCATTTGCCGCGCGCGACATGGCCAGCGGGAAGGCATTGAACCCGTGAATCGCGTCGGGCCATACCTGAAGCGCTGTGCGCCCCCCCGCCGCACGCCAGCGCGCCTCCATGAAGAGGGTGTCGTCGAGCAATGGGTCCTGCGTGCCGACGGTGAAGAGAGCTGGAGGCAAGTCGCGAAGGTTCGCGAAGAGCGGCGACATGTCCGAGGCGCGCCGCTTCTCACGCTCGACCCCGGGGAGGAACGCGGCCGCGAAGTACTCCATGATCGGAGTGGATAGGACGAGGTTGCGGTCGCCCCAGGCGCGCGCGCTCGGCGTCAGCGAGAGATCGTAGGCGCCGTAGACGAGGTTGGCTGCGCGGAAGATCCCGGTGATACCGTGTCCATCGCGAAGGCGGAGGAGCGTGACGACGGAGAGGTGTGCCCCGGCAGACTCGCCGCCGAGACTGAAGCGCGAAGGAACACCGAGCTCTGCGCCGCCGCGCTCGATCAGCCAGCGCGCGGCGTCCTCGCAGTCGTCGGCGCCTGCGGGATGCGGATGCTCCGGTGCAAGTCGGTAGTCGACGCTGACGACGCAGAGGTCGGTCGCCTCCACGAGCGCGAGGAGCAGCGGGTCCTGCATGTCGGCCCCGCCGAGCGCCCATCCGCCGCCATGAATGTGGAAGTAGACCCCTTTCGCTTCGCGCGGCGGAGCGAGCACGCGAAGTCGGATATCACCGCCGCGACCACGAATCGAAACGTCTCGCGCTTGGGGGAGAAATACCGGTGGCGGAAAGATGCCCCCCCCTTCTCGCCGCACGCGACGGGCAACGGGAAGGGGCACCGTATGAAGCGAAGGCTGGCTCGCCAGCAATCGCTCGAGGGCTGCGTTGAACGTGCGAGTCTCCGCGAGGACATCGGCATCGACCGGAACGGTGAGGGACGGCGGTGAAGTGGGCGCTGTCATGGGCGATCCGAATGAGCCTACTCCACGCTCACGCCTCGGGGCTCGAGCTCGCGGAGCGCGGTACAACATTCCGTCCTCTCTGCGACGCCGCGGAGCGCGTTGCGTCGACGCCGCGGACACGGTAACGCAGCGTCATTGCGGAGTAGGGCAGGGGGCGAGCGAGGTAGGTACACCATGAACGAGAAGTTGGTGACGATGGCGCGGCGACTCCAGGCCAAGGCGGGAGACGTCACCTGGGAGAAGACCGAGGACGACGGAACGTTCGAGACCGACTTCGCCGGCTTCGGCGTGCAGATCTCGGAGGTCGAGGCGGACGGCGAAGAGGCGCTCTACACGCTCCGAATCTTCGACGCCGAAGGAGAGTTCCTCGACGAGTTCTCCGACGAGGACCTCACGGAGATCCTGAATCGCACGAAGCCCACCGAGCCGAGCGAGATGTTCGGAGTGATGCAGGACATCCACCGCGCCGCGCGCCGGAGCGCGATGGGAGTGGACCGGGCGATCGACAAGATCCTCGACGCGCTCGCGGAGAACTGAGAGCGGAGCGTCAGCCCCTCCAGGGGGGAGCGCCACGTTGCTCGCCCGCACTGCGGCGAACCATGTGCAGGTGCGGGATGCCATCCTCGACGTACGGCTCCCCCGCTTGCTCGAAGCCGAACCCTCCATAAAATCGCGCGAGGTACGCCTGCGCACCAATCTGCACGGGACCGGCGGCGTTGGCGTCGATCCACGCGAGCGCCGCGACGACGAGGGCGCGCCCGAGCCCCGTTCGGCGCGCGGACGCCGCCGTGGCAAGGCGGCCGAACGAGGCTTCGGGGTAGGTCACCCCCGCGGGGAAGACGCGAACGCACCCGTCGAGCGGCCGATCGGCGCGCGCCTCTGTGAAGACATGCACGGCACGGAGATCGTGGTCGTCGATGTCCTGGAAAATGCACGCCTGCTCGACGACGAAGACGGCCGACCGGAGCTGCAGAATGCGATGGAGCTCGAGTGGGGTGAGGGCGTCGAACGGCTTCGTTTGCAAGGCCGGCATCGAGGCGGAGGATACCCGACATTGGCCTACGGGTACCGCGACCGCAGATGCGGTGTACGCTTGGGCGTTGGGCGCAAGCTTCGCTTTCGATCACGACGCGCTCTGCTGAAAGGACAGTCCTATGAAGAAGCTACTTCTGCTCGGAGCCCTCTCATCCTGCGTGTTCGCCGCTTCTGCCATGGAGGCGTGCTCGTCCAGCCCCACCACCCCGAGCACGAGCTCGGGCAGCTCGGGGGGCTCGAGCGGGTCGAGCAGCGGAAGCAGCTCGGGATCGAGCAGCGGCAGCAGCTCCGGGTCCAGCAGCGGCAGTAGCAGCGGCAGCAGCTCCGGCGCGACCGACTCCGGCACCGGCGACGCCGGTTACGGGAGCTATGGCGTTGCCTGCACGAACCCGATCAACAGCCCCGGCAGCGGCAGCGGTAGCGGCGGCACCGGCGGCGGCAGCGGCGGCAGCACCGTTGACGGCGGCGGCGTGGATCCCGCCTGCGTTGGTATCTATAACCTTTGTGCGAGCGTCCAGGGGGCCAACACGTGCACGAAGTCGTGCAACTACCCGGATGGAGGCAGCGGGCCCCAGGCGGACCCGACGGATTGCCCGAACCCGCCGACGAACGGGGACTGCACGCCGAGGGGTTTCTGCCAGTAGGGGCGTCGGCCGGCGCGAGCGAGCGTCAGTTCTTCTTCGACGCCCTCTTCGTCGTCTTCTTCGCCACTTTCCCCGTCTTGCGCGTCTTGCCGGCGAGCGTCTCCCGATACCGCTCCACGTAGACCTTCGCCGGTATCCTCCGAATCGCCTCGCCGATCACGTCGAGCGCGACGTTCTCCAGCTTCGTGAAGCGCACGCACGCTCTGCCCATGTCGAGCTTCTTTCCCGTGCGCCCCCACGCCTCGCGGAACCATTTCGCCTCGCGCGTCTCGCCGCCCGGCCCTTCGGCGCACCCGCAGTAGACCCCCATCAGGTAGAGCGCCATGTGGTTCTTCTGCGACGCGAGCGCGGCGAAGGGGAGCGGCTGCTTCGGATCGGTGTGGTAGCCCGCCGGGAAGACGCGATGCGGGACGTAGTACCCGATCATTCCGTACTGGATGCCTTCCTCGTAGTCGGCGTCGAGGTTTGCGCGGATCACGTCACGCAAGGCGGAGATCGCGGCGCGGCGGTCTGCGGGGAGCGAGGCGAGGTAGTCGGCGACTGACTTGGCTCCGGACTGCATGGGCGGGAGGGTACCGGCGGAGCGCACCGAGTTGAAGCCCCGCCGCGAATGGCCTCCTCACAGCCGGCGACGAGCGGCCGTACACGAGGCAGACCCGGGTGCGAATGTCAGTGTCAAAGGCGGCAAGCAAGTGAGCCTCGCCCCGATTCGCCGCGGATTTCCGCGATCTCTCCAATGAGTGGAAGTCGGCGCGGGAGATGCATCTCGTGGGCGCCGCCTTGGAGCGGTCGTTCGCGGAGGGGCTCATGAATCGATCGGTTGTCGCTTTTGGGATCTCGATCGCCGCAACGGCGTTAGCCACCCTGGCAGTGGGGGAGCGTCGCGCCGAAGCGTGCGGCGGCTGCTTTCACCCACCGACGCAGACCGTCACGGACATCACCGACGAGCGGATGCTCCTCGCGGTCTCCCCGACGCAGACGACTCTCTACGATCAGATCGAGTACGCGGGGAACCCGTCCTCGTTCGCGTGGGTCCTCCCGATCCACGGCACGGTCACGGTCGCCCTCAGCGCGGACGTGCTGTTCGACTCGATGGACGAGCTCACCGCGACGCAGATCACCGCGCCGAACGTCACCTGCCCCTCCCCGACCGATTGCCAGAACGCTTTTGGGTCATCCTCAGCGAACGCCTCGGTGCCGGCCGCCGCCGGAGAGGGCGACGGCACGGTCACCGTGACGAAGCAACAGAACGTGGGCCCCTACGAGACCGTGCAGCTGCACGCGTCCGACTCCAGCGCGCTCAACAACTGGCTCGCGCAAAACGGCTTCTCCATCCCCGCGACCGTGACGCCGGTCATCGACGCGTACGTAACCGAAGGCTTCGACTTTCTCGCGATGAAGCTCCTCCCCGACGTGGGCGTTCAGGCGATGCGCCCGGTGCGCGTGTCGATGCCCGGAGCTTCGCTCTCGTTGCCGCTTCGGATGGCGTCCGTCGGAACGGGCACGACGGTGGGGATCACGATCTGGGTCGTGAGCGACGGCCGGTACGAGCCGCAGAACTTCCCCTTCTTCCATATCGACGACAGTCAGATCGTCTGGGACTTTGCGACGAGCGCGAGCAACTACACGACGCTCCGCGCCCAGAACGAAGCCGCGCTGGGAGGAAAGGGGTGGGAGATCGAAAGCTCGATCGATCTCAACCAGCAGCTGATCGCGAGCGTCATCCAGAGCGGGGGCGTTTATTACGGCAACGGCTTCGGCGGCACCCCACCCCCCTCCGACGCGGGCGAGGACTACCTCCCCGTCGGCAATCCGGGCGGCGAAGATGCGGGGGAGGACGCGGGCGAAGACGCCGGGATCGCCGAGACGGCCGACCAGGTTCGCAACGCCGACATCGCCGCGCTCTTCGTGGGAAACGCCGGGCCTAACGTCCGAGTGACCCGCATCCGAAGCGACCTATCGCACGCGGCGATGACGGCCGATCTGATCCTGCAAGCCTCAGCCGATCAGTCGGAGCTCTCGAACATCCGCAACGTGACCCAGTTCATCGGGCTGCAGTGCCCCATCTACGAGAACTGCGCGATCGTCGGCTACGGCACCCCGGCCCAGGCTCAGGCCAGCGTCAACGGGACCGGCGGCTGCGTCGCGTCGGCCCAGTCGAGTCGCGAACCCGTGACGAGCTTCGCCCTGGCAGGCGGCCTCGTCGGGCTCGTCGTGATTCGCGTCGTCCGAGCGCGGCGCCGCTCCTCGAAGAAGGCGTGAGCGCCGCCTCAGGCCGAGCGCTCGGGCGCCTGCCGTGCGCCGCGCTCGGGGCAATCCTCCTCTTCATTGCCGCACGCGGTGACGCTGACGCTGACGAAGAGGCAGTCGTCGACGCCCCGCCTCGCATGCCGCTCGCGTACGCGGAGCGCCCGCTCACGCTCCCTCGTCTCGCCCTCGATCCGGCCGCTTCGTTCGGAGTGGACCGAGAGGAGGCGACGCTCGTGAACCTCGGATTCGCCTTGGCCTTCGGGGTCACCGACGCCTTCGAGGTCCACGCGATCGTCGCGCCGCTCCAGCTCTCGCCGACCGTCAGATACGGCCAGGGCGAGCAACCGGGGCCGTCCGTCGGCGCCATCTACCGCTTCTCCCCCGACGCCGCCACCGTGGCCGGTCTGCAGCTCGACGCGACGGTCCTCACGTTGCCGGAGACGTCGGGCGCGATTCTTCGACCAGGCCTGCCCCTGCGCTCTCACACGGGCAAGACGGTTCGGTTCGACTACGGCTTCTATTTCCCCGTGACCATCGGCGTTTCGAAGACGGTCGGTTTTCAAGCTCCGTTCGCGGTCGCCGCCAACGTCTCTTCCGCGGTCCACATCGGCTTTACGAGCGGGCTGTCCTTCCAGACGTTCGATGCCCCCCTCAACCTCGTCATGCCGTTCGGAGTCCTCGCCGGCTACGCGATCGGGGGGAAGGATGGTCCGATCCTCGACATCGATCCGTTCTTCCGATGGCCCCAGCTCCTGAGCGCCAGTCCACCGACGGGTGAGAACACCGCAGCGGTGTTTCAAGTCGGGGTCGATGTCAGGTGGTTCTTGTACCTCTGACCGCGCGGAGCGGCGCCCCGAGGAGCAGCCGGTTCTTTGCCGTGATTGCGCGCGGAATTGTCTGCGTCAAAACCGAATATCCATTCGCCCGCAGCCTCGCGACGCGGGTCGCGTCCACGGCGGTCGCGAGATCGAACCAGCCGCGCAGACCGCCGGCGTCGCATGTCTCTTCGTCGTGACAGCAAGGCAAGAGCGCGACGCGTGCGCGCGCATCCAGGACCCCATCGAGGACGGCGTCCGTCAGCGCCCCGCATGCGTGGGTCGCCACGACCACGTCCCCGGCGTCGAGCGCCACGTCGGCGATCGCTCGCTCCACGACGGTCACCCTCCCCTCGAGCCTCGGCCAGGCGCGCGTGATCGCAGCCGCGAGCGATCCCGCGCTCCTCGGAAGACGAACGTCGGCCGCCACCGCGGACGGCGAGGTGTCGTCCAGGAGCAGCATGGCCCACGCGACGAGCCCGTGGCCGCACGCCAGATCGACGACCCGCCCTCCCCGAAACCTGCGACGCGTCCGCCGCGCGACCTCCCACGCCTCGAACAGCTCGCGGCGAGGGAGGCACTCGGCGTCACAGACGACGCGCCCCAGCTTGTGCAGGAGCGTCGCCCCCGGGAAGCGATCGCGATCGCGAGCGGTCAGCTTCGTCCGGCTCGACGGGTCGAAGGGGCCTTCCGTGTCGCGGCGCGCCGAGCGTTCCGAGGAGGACATGGATGCTCGCGCAGCCGGCGCAAATGCCTACTTGCCCCCCTTTGCTCCCGAGCTGTCCCCCGAGATCACCGCGGCGAGGGCGATCAAAGGGAGCGCCAACACCGCGGCTCGCGTGGCGATCTTCGGAAGCGTCACCGTGTCCGTCGAAACGTGGAGCGAGACCGTACCGCCCGTCCCCTTCACCTCCTGCGACACTGCGATCTGGAGTCGCCCGGGAGACGGATCCGAGAGCGTCGTGTCGAGCGCGTCGAATGCGTGGGTGGCCAGGTCCCAGAAGAACCCGCCGAACAGCGTGGTCACGTAGCCGGTCACGACGGTTCCGGACGCCGCCGGGAACGAGGACACCGCCCCCTTCGGATTCGCGAGCAGGCGCGTCGCCATGTGAACGACGTTGTGAAGGTCGGCGCTGTCGCTGTCGGACACGATCCATGTCGTGTCTCCATCCGCGACGGCGACCATCGTGTCGGTGTGCTTCGATGTTCCCTCCTTCTTCGCGCCGTGCGCCACCACAGCTGCGGTCTGGTGCTCCAGCAGGAAGCTCCCCTTGGGAAGACCGAGGCCGGCCCCCGAGCGGACGGCGTAGCTCTCGCCGGGGCTCGGCGGAGCGAGCTGCACGACCTTTCGCGCGAGCTCCTCGGCCGCCTTTACCGGTTCTTGAACGCCGCACACCACATAGCCCGTGAGCGCCACGTTGAGGGCGGCCTCCGCCTTCTTCCGATCCTTGTCGGGCGCTCGACGTACCTTCGCGAGCGCCGCCCGCCCTTCGTCGCGGTCCACGACGTAGCCGCAGACGATCGGGCGCCCGAGGATCGCGCGCGCATCGTCGATGAGTCCCTTCGTCTTCGCGGCGTCGAACGGGGCGAGATCCGCGAAGACGTCGAGTTGATCGAGGAGCGCGACGAACGGCCCCCCTCCGGGCAGATACAGGGCCGCCGTCGCCGCGGGGGACAGACGCGCGAAGGCGTCGGGGATGGGAGCCGCGGTCGCAAGAGGAGCGAGCAGCACTTTCGTCCAGCGAGACCGCGAGTCTTTCATCCGGACATCGACATCGAGCTGAATCGGCGCAGCAGCTCCGTCGCCGCCGTTGAGCTTCAGGGTCGCGCCGCCGAAATCGCGGGCGAACAGGCGCGTCTCGCGGTGAACGGTCGTATCGCCTCCGAATCGCTTGTCCGCCCCCGCGACGATGGCTGGATAGATCTCGATGCGCGCGATGTCGTCCCTGGATGCAGGCTGCGGCGATGTAAGGAGCCACGGACCGAGATCGGCGACCCCTTCGTCGGTGCCACAGATCACGCGATGGGACGGCCCCTCCGCGGCGCTGAGCTCACAGACGGTCGACGACTCTTCTTTCGCGGGCGCGGCTGCGTCGCCCTGGCTCGTCGCCGCCTTGGTCCCGAGCGCGAGGCGCGCCGGCCCCCGCTCGGTGACCCGAAACTCCTTCTCTGCCGCCGCACGAAACTCCGCGACGCTCCGAATCGAGAAGCCGACCGCCTGCACGTTGTCGTGCGACTCCGTCGGTGCGTACGCGAAGTCGACGGGCTGGGCAGGGTCGGCGAGCTTCAGGCAGGCGCGCGCATCCCCCTTCGCGCACGAGTCGCCCGGCGCGGCAGGACCGCCGACGCGGTCGAAGAGAGACGCGATGCGCTCCGGCTTCTCGACGTGAAGCCAGGCCGCGAGCCCGGACGGCGCCACGACGGGCGGCGGCGGTTTCGTCTCGGCGGGCGGCGCGGGTGGGGGCTGCGTCGCGACGTTGACCGGAGTAGCGACCGGCGCAGGAGGGGGCGACGCGGCGCATGCGGCAGTGCCCACGAGGGCGAGACACGCGAGAGAGAAGTTTCGCATCTGGCGAACACTATCACTAGCGACCCCCTCGGCGTTGCAGCCGGCGCCCCAAGTCGCCCGCGCGCGCACGTGGACGTCGGGTATTCTAGAGCCGTGGCACATTCGAGCGATGCGCCGACCGCAACCTTGGCGCCCGACCCGGGTTCGCTCGAGCCGAACGACGACGCGACGCAGGGGCTCGCGACGATCGCCGCCCGGATGGAGGCCGAGGCCCAGGCGCGCGAGGCGCTCCCCGAGGGGACACGCATCGGCCGCTACCTGATCCTGAAAAGCATCGGCGGCGGCGGCGGCGGGATGGTGTATGCGGCATACGACCCCGAGCTCGATCGGCGCGTCGCCGTGAAGCTGCTGCGCGCGGGCGACGCGGAAGGTCCCGTCTCCGGTTCGAAGGGGCGGTCGACGGCGCAGACACGCCTTCTGCGTGAGGCGCAGGCCATGGCCAAGCTCGCCCACCCGAACGTGACCACCGTGCACGACGTCGGGACGTACGGCGACCTCGTGTTCATCGCGATGGAGCTCGTCGAGGGGGGCACTCTGCGGGACAGGTTGAAGTCCCCCTCGCCCCCGTCGCGCGCCGAAGCGTTGCGCCTCATGCTCGACGCGGGTGAAGGGCTCGCGGCCGCGCACGCAGCGCAGCTCGTGCACCGTGACTTCAAGCCCGACAACGTCCTCGTCAGCTCGGACGGACGGGCGCGCGTGACCGACTTCGGGCTCGTGCGCGCCGGAGCGACGGAGGCCGGGGGACCGACCGCCACCCCGAGCGCCGACCGAGGCGCAGCGACCGACACGCTCACGCAGGTGGGCACCGTCATGGGAACACTCCCCTACATGGCGCCGGAGCAACACGACGCGCTCCCGACGGACGCCCGCACCGATCAGTACAGCTATTGCGTGACGCTCTGGGAGGCGCTCTACGGCAAGCGCCCGTTTCAGGGGACGGAAGCCGAGCTGGCCAAGCAGAAGAAGCGGCAGGTTCCCCCGACTCCGCCGGAAGGCGCGTCGGTACCTTCCTGGATTCGACGCATCCTCGAGCGCGGCCTGTCGCCCGATCCGGACAAGCGCTTCCCGGACATGCGGAGCCTCCTTACTGCGCTTCGCGACGATCCCGCCGCGCGCACGCGCCGCCGGCTGGCGATCGGAGTGGGGGTGGTCGCGACGGTGTCGCTCGTAGGAACGTCCGTCGGCTTCGCGCGGCGCGCCCACCCCAACCGGTGCGGCGGCTCCGAGGCGCTCGTCGCAGGGGCGTGGGACGACGGCGTGCGCGCGCAGTTGCGGAGTAGGTTCGCTGCGGCGGTGCCGAGCTCGAGCGCGATCGTCGCGAGCGTCGAGCGAACGCTCGATGCGTACGTGAGCTCCTGGGAGAAGATGCGCACGGAAGCGTGCGAAGCGACGCGCGTCCGCGAAGAGCAGTCCGAGAACGTGCTCCTCTTGCGCACGGCATGCCTCGACTCGAGGCTCCGCGAGCTTCGCTCGTTCACGACGCAGCTCGCGGAGGCGGACAAGGGGCTCGTCCTCAAGTCGGCGCAGGCGGCGGGAGAGCTGACGAGCATCGCCCCTTGCGCCGACGTGGCTTGGCTCACCGCCGTCGCCCCTCTCCCAACGGAGCCGGGTGCGCTCGCGCTCGTGCACGAGGGGGAAGCGACGCTTTCGGAGGCGCACGCGCTGTCGCACCTCGGAAAGGACGCTCGCGCAGCGGAGCTGGCGGCGCGAGCGCTCAACGATAGTCTGGCGGCCCACTACGTCCCCCTCGAAGCGAGGGCGCGAAACGCGCACGGGAACGCGCTGATGGAATCGGGGGAGCACAAGGACGCCGAGGCGGAGTTCCTGAGCGCCTTCGCGCGCTCGCTCGCCGCAAAGGACGACGAGACGGCGACGAAGGCCGCGACCAACCTCGCGGTCCTCGAGACTTACGTGCTCGCGCGACCCGCCGAGGGGCTCCATTGGGCGGAGGTCGCTCACGGCGCTCTCGAGCGCGCGGGAAACGACGAGGAGCTCCGTGCGGTGCTTCTGCGCGAAGAAGTCTGGGTGCACTACGAGGTCGGCGACGCGAAGGGGGCCGTCACGCTCGCGGAGGAAGCGCTCGGAATCGCGGAGAGGCTTTACGGAAAGGACAGTCTTCACGTCGCGAACTACCTGAACGCGATAGGAGCCGCCTACCACAAGGCTGCGCGCCTGGACGACGCGCGAAAGGCCCACGAGCGCGCACTGGCCATCTCCAGGCGTGAGCTCGGCGACGAGCACCCCAATATCGCCGCGTGCTTCAGCAACATCGCGGAGCTCGACGTGGAGCAAGGCGACTTCGCTGCAGCGAAGGGTCTTCTCGAGCAAGCCGTCGACCTCCAGACGCGAATCCGAGGCCCGAACCACCCCAACGTGGCCATCGCGCTAGGCTCTCTGGGCGACGCGCTCGCGGGGCTCGACGAGTGCGCTCAAGCGGTGCCTAAGTACGAGCGCGCGATCGCGATCAACGACGCCAAGTTCGGCCCCGACTACGCCGACACGGCGCACTTCCTCGCCGGGCTCGGGCACTGTCGCGCGCAGATGGGCGACATCCCGGGGGCGCTCGCGACGCTCGAGCGTGGGTACGGGCTCGTCAAGAAGGCGGACGCCGAGCCGGATCAAGCCGCCGAAACACGCTTCGAGCTCGCATTGGCGCTCGCGCGCAAAGACCCGAAGAGCAAGCGCGCGCGTGACCTCGCGGTGGAAGCGCAGGCGCTCTACGAGAAGGTGGAGAGTCCGAAGAAGCTCTCCGAGGTGAAAGCCTGGCTACGGGAGCACCCCTGACGGCGCTGGACTCGCCGAGCTTGGAACCGTTCGGCGATCAGTGCGACCTGCCTCCGACGCCCACTTGGCGAAGCCGGGCACGATGACCCCGACGAACCGGGGAATGCAGGCGATCCCCTCCTGGCTCAGGCGCGCCTCGGCTGCGTCGAGGGGACCGCGATCGCCTTTCGCCGCGGTTCGCGTCGCGAGGAGCCACTCCGCGATGGGAACGTTCGATCGGTTCTCGAAGCGTGCGCCGTCCCGGACCACGCGCTCGAGGATCGCCCGCGCCTCCTCGTCGCGCCCCTCGAGCACGGCTGCACCGGCCTGGAACATCAACGTGGTCATCCACGCCGAGTCGAGCCGGGCGACTTTCTTGAGCGCCCGCCGCATCTCGCGAAGAGGGGCCTTCCGAAGCTCGGGAGCGGCCACCTCCGCCAGCGCCAGCGCGCAGCGCGCGCGCATCAGCGTGACCTCGACGCTGATGCCTTCTGTGAACATGAGCGGAGAGCGCGCAATGTCGTCCCAGTCTTTCGCGAGGCGCTCGTACGCCGTCTTCGCCGCCCCTTCGTAGAGATCGACCCGGCACTCGGCCATGAGCGCGTGCATGTGCACCAGCTGAAACCTCTGCATCGGCCACGACTCGACCGCTTCTCGGATGTGCCGCCGCGCGCCCACCGGGTCCCCGGCGACGAGCCAGGCGACGTTGAGGACGCCGATGCGGAGCATGAGCGCGCCGTACCGATCGCCGCGCGCGAGCGCCTCTTCGAGCGCCGGCTCGACTCCGCGTAGCGCCCCGAATTGACCTTCGTACGCCTTCGCGCAAAACGCGAAGAAGCGCGCGGTCGTCATCTCCCAGGCCGAGCCAGGGCAATGGCCGAGGTAGATGGCCACCGCCGCGTCGAGAGCCTCCGCCGCCTGGACGAAGCGGCTGTTGAGCGCGTACGCCACCCCCGCGCCGGCGAGGACGGTCGCGCGGTCGTACGGCAGTCCGGTGTCTTCGGCGACCTGGCGGGCGCGGAGAATGACCTGCTCGGTCCGGCGCCACGAGCGGCGTCCGCTCAGAGCGATGTAGCCGCACTCGGCAGCGAGAGCTCGCGCGATGCGCGATCGATCACCGGCCCCGAGCGCCAAGAGGAGGTGACGCGACTGGAAGACGGCCCCCTTGAACGAGTCGATGTAGCTGAGCGCGAGCGAAGCCGACCAGCAGACGTCGATCCGCGTGAGCTGACTGCCGGGAATCTCTCGCTCGTCCCGCGCGCGGAAGCCGAGCCCGCGAAGGCGGACGAGAAGACGGTAGAAGAGCAGCTGCACGATCGCCGCGAGGAACGTCTCGGGGACGCGCATCCCCACCGCGGCGAGGACCGCCCGCAGCGCCGCGAGCCCGCGCTCGGCGACGCCACACCGTAGGAGCTGCTCGGCGGCCCGGCGCCGCAGGTCGAGCGCGCGCCCGCCGGTCGCGTCGTCGGCTGCCCGCTCGTACTCTTCGGCGGCGAGCGCTCCTTCTCCGGAGCTTGCCAGCGCGTCGCCGCGCGCCTCGAGCAGCTCGCACCGCCGCTCGACGTCCGACGGTGAAAGAAGTCCCAGCGCGCCGGCGTATAGGCGCGCAGCTCGGTTGAATGCGAGCGCTCGGCTCGCCTGCTCGGCCGCGACGATCAGGTGCTCGCATGCGCGCTGAGCGTGGCCCGCCGCGCGCCAGTGAACGGCGAGGACCTCGTGATCTCCCGCGCGACTCGCCTCGAGAGTCGCCGCGATTCGCTCGTGGAGCTCGCGCTGCGTCGCCGGATCGATGTGCGCGACGACCGCCTCTCGCACGCGGTCGTGAAACGGCTCGACGGCATCTGACAGCCGCGGACCGCTCGTGCGGACGAGGCTCGCGACGCGGAGCATGGCCAGCGCGCGCCCGAGCTCGCCCGCGTCCATGTTGCCGGCGTGGGCGGCCGCATCTTGCGTGAGGGGCGCCCCGACGAGACAGACGATCTCGAGGAGCCGCCGCGTCGCTGCATCCAGGTAGGCGACGTGGGCTCGAAGCGCGTCGTCGAGCCGCAGAGCGCGCGGCTCGTCGGCGGACGACAGCGCCGCATGGCGCACGAGGACGTCGATGAACATCGGGTGCCCACCCGCTTCCTCGGCGATCGTGTCCGCGGCTTGGGTATTGCCGCTGTTCCGCCCGAGCAGCCGCGTAGCGAGCTCTCTGGCGTCCGTTGGAGCGAGCCGCTTCACGTGCAAGAGGCGTACGTCGCCCGGGAGCGACGTCACGCTGTCGTCGCTTCGCGTCGTGACCACGAGAAGCAAGCGCGGCGGATCAGGGCCGCGTAGCACGTGCGCGAGCATGGCGAGGCTGTCGGCGTCGCTCCAGTGGAGATCGTCGATCACCAGGATGAGTCGCTGCCGATCTCCCAGACGCGTGAAGAGATCTCGCAGCGACGCGAAGGCCCGATGGCGGAGCTCGTGCGGGTCGAGCGCCGTCTGCACCTGGGCGAGCTGGGCGATCTCCGGGACGCGGCAGAGCGCTGGGAAGGCCTGCGCCAGCGACGCGACGCCCGTGGGGATCAGGCCCCCCAGCTCGCGCTTCGACAGGCGCGCCAACATGCGCGCGACCGCATCTACGACGTCGTCGAGAGCCTTGTACGGGACCGCCTCTCGCTCGTAGCAACGCCCCGCGAGAGCGAGCACGTCGTCGCGCCTCGCCGTGACCTCCTCGAGGAACCGCCGGACAGTGCAGCTCTTTCCAACGCCGGACTCCCCGTGAAGCGCGACGGTGATCGTCTTGCCGTCCACGACGTCGTCGAACGCGCGCTCGATCTCGCGGAGCTCGAGCTCGCGGCCCACGAACGGGGCGTGTGACGGTGCGGACGTCGTCGGTCGCGACGTCGGGCCGGTCACCTGGTGCACCGCGAGTCGCCTCAGCACCGACGCCCCGTCGGGTCGCGATGAGGGGGCGAAGCGAAGGAGCGAAGCGCAGAGCTCGTCGAGATCGGCCGGCACGTCCGGGACGAGAGCGCGCGGCCTCGGCGGCTCGCCCCCTTGCTTGGCCATGAGAACGGCCAGCGGCGCCCCGTCGTAGGGGAGCTTCCCGGTGAGACACTCGTACAGCGCGACGCCCACGGCGTACCAGTCGGCGGGGGGCCCGACCATCGCGGAGCTCGCCTGCTCCGGAGCCATGTACGCGGGGGTCCCGGCAGCGAGCCCGGTGACGCTGTTCCCCTTCACCGAGTCGAGCACGAGCCCGAAGTCGAGGAGCACGACTCGCCCTTCGGCGGTGACCCGGACGTTGGGCGGTTTGACGTCGCGGTGCACCTTCCCCGCGTCGTGCAGCGCCGAGAGACCGAGCGCGAGCTGGCGGAAGGCGCCGCGCACGCGCGCTTCGTCAGGCGCCATGGGCGGTGGGCCTTCGCTCGCGCGCGGCGGCGGCAGCATCCCGCTGCGGGTCGATGCGGGGCCGGGTAGGGTATCGGCGAAGGCGTGTACGCCACGCAGCGCCGTCCCTCGAACCCACGCGAGGAGCTCCGAGCCTTCCACGAGCTCCATGGTGAAGAAGCACTGCGATCCCTCGGAGAAGAGCTCCCCGAGCGCGACGAGGTTCGGGTGATGGATCCCCTGGAGCGAGCGGAACTCGCGCTTCAGGCGTAGGAGCGACTCGGCGCTTGCCTGGCGAATCGTCTTCAGCGCCACCCGCTCGTTGCGGTCCTGGTCGAGCGCTTCGTAGACGATCCCCATGCCCCCCTCTCCGATGCGGCGGAGCAGTCGAAAGCGGGAGGGGAAGGCGAGCTCGGACAGCACGGCTAACTCGCCCTTCCTCCACGAAAGTGCGCGAGCAGCTCTCGAGCGACCGACTCGGCGGCGTCGATCTGCGCCCAGTGCGTCGCCTCCGGAAGGCGCACGACACGTGCCCGCGGAACCAACTCACGCGGCGGCTCCGCGAGCGTGGGCACGAGGAAGCGATCCTTTTCTCCCCAGACGACGAGCGTGGGCAGATGGATGGGCCGGGCCTTCGGCTCCTTGCCGGAGATCCGCCCGCGGACCGCGGCACGGTAGTACGCGAGCGCCGCCGACCGCGCGCCAGGCTGGCGCATCGACGCGACACAAGGGTCGATCTCCTCGGGACCGATGCCGTCCTCCTCGAAGACCTTGCGCACGGCCTCGTAGTCACGAAGCCCGAGCACCCACTCCGGGAGCCACGGGAGCTGGAACAGATAGACGTACCAGCCCCGGCGGAGCTGCGCCGCCGTGTGCATTGCCGCGAGGTACGCGACGGGGTGAGCCGCATTCACGATCGCGAGCCGATCGATCATCTCGGGGCGAAGCATCGCCGTCCACCACGCGACGACCCCTCCCCAGTCGTGCCCGACGACGTGCGCCCGCCGGGCGCCCATAGCCTCGACTAGCCCCACCACGTCCCCGACGAGGTGCTCGACCGCGTACGATTCCACGCCGCGAGGCTTCTCCGAGCCCCCGTACCCGCGCATGTCCGGCATCACGACGCGGTACCCCTCGCGCGCGAGTCTCCCGCCGACGTCTCGCCACGACTCGCCGCACTCCGGAAATCCGTGAAGGAGCAGCACGACCTCGCCGCGGTCCGGCCCCATGACGGCGCAGCGAAGGCGCACCTGCCCGGTGTCTACGTCCGTAGAAACACACGCTTGCTCTTCAGTCGGCACGGCGCTCCACCTCAGCCTACCGCAACGACGCCCTGCCCACGGGGGGGGTTGCCAACCAGTCGATGGCTCGCAGCCCGGGTAGGAAGAAGTAAGCCCCTCCGAGCATCTCGATGAAGCTCGGCAGACCCACGAGTCTGCGCCGGACGGGCTCCGCTTGCAGCGTGTAGGGGGCCGTCTCGCCAGGCAGCGCTCCGAGGATCGGGTCGCGCTCGTCGTAGAGCCCCGCGAACTTCGTGCTGTTCACCCACGTCTGCTGGATGAACTCGAACTGACGGCGCAGGCTCGCGCACATCGCGATGAAGATGAGGCCGCGCTCCACGCCGTCGTCCGTCGTGTACTTCCATGGCTGCGGACGCTCCTTGCCGTACGGTCTTCCGCGTCGAACGAGGCGGTGCCGCGACGTCTCGGTCAGCGACTCACTTCGTCCAGGCGGCAGCATGTCGCGCGGATTGGTTCGGCGGGCGTGCGAGCCGAACGGGCACTTGTAACCATGAGGGTCCTCGCGCGCGTAAAAGAAATCGTTGTCGGAGGTGAACCCGGGGTCTGCGTGCGGATACTTCGCGAGCGATCCACCGCCGGGCCATCGGCCGACCATCGAGGCCGCAAGACGGATCGCGGCTTCCTCCTGCGTCTCCGCCCCTCGTGGTCGCGCCTGCGCGCGCATCTCGTTCCAGAAGCGGGTCACGTCCTGGCGGAACTTTCGATAGACGACGAAAGTGCCGTTCTTGCCGAGGTCGAAGCCACGCACGACAGGGGACTGAGTCGTCTCGCTGTAGGCGTTCTCGTATCCCAACAGGAGCTCGCCGGCCGGAATCGACGAGCGCGTCGCGTGCTTCGTTCGCGGTCCCCCCTCCACCCTCGGCTCGGAGATGCCGTCATGGAATCCGAAGTGCTCGCGACTCTCGGCGAGGATGCGCCCTTCGTCCTCGTGCGCGACGATCGCGCCGGCCGCGGCGAGCTCGGCTCGGTGGTGCGCGACGAGCGCGGCGAGGGCTGGCTCGGTCTGCGCGAAGAGCATGAGCACCGCGTGGATCGGCGCCTGCGCATGGGCACCAAACGTCCAGGTATGGGGCGTATCGCGCATGATCCGCGCTTGCGTCGCGTTGTTCATGCCGAGCAAGAACTCGCGCGGAAACTCTTTCAGGTCGTCGCGCGAGAGTCCGAACGTCATGAGACCGTGCACGGTGAACGCCACCTGCACCCCCTCCGTGGCCGTCCTCTTCCGCCCTTCGTTGTGCGCCTCGTGCGCGGTGCGAACCTTCAGGTCGTGCAGCCACTTGTACGTCCGAGGGTCGTCCTTCACGAGCGTGAGGAGGAGGTACCGCGCAAAGGGGTGCTCGCTGTACGCGTAGAACGCGACCCCTTGGACGTCCTTCAGCTCGACGGGCGCCGTTGCCATTGGATTCTCCTCAGACGAGCGCGAGCCAGCCCCGCGCCTCGCGGTCGGTCCGGAGCGGGCGCCCGGCGAGCTCGCGGATCCGGGCGTTCTGCAAGACGTTGGCGACGGAGAGGTCCGGGTAGGCCGAGTACCAGATCGGGTTTTTCACCTGGAACGTCCGCGCCCACTGCTTGAACTCGACCTCCGCCGACGCGCCGCCGAAGACGAGGAAGCTCGTCTTCGGGAACCACTTCGTGTTGGTCCAGATACCGGTGAGAAACCAGTGCGCCTTGTCGACGAAGTCGCCGAGGTACGACTCCCAGCTCCCGTCGTAGTTCGAGAAGAAGACGAGGGTGCCGTCGTCGAGAAGCACCCAGCGCGCGAAGTGGATCGTCTCGATGCCGTCGAGGTTTCCCCTGAAGCAGAGGAGGCTCCGCGCGCACTCGACGAAGGAGAGTACGAACGTGAGGACGCCGCGCCGAAACCGACCGGGTTTCACCGGAACGATGTGCGTGAGGCCGTTTTGCGGCGACAGGTCCTCCGAGTCCATGATCGAGCAGACATAAGGATCGAGGTCCGACTTGATCTTCGGCGGGTTCTCCTTTGCCTCGCGCCGGTCTCTCGGCTCGTAGAAGAGGCGCGCGATGAGCGGAGCGGGCCAGCCGACGATGGCGTACCCGAAGATGACCAGGCCGAACGCAATCGCGGCGAACGGCTCCTTCGGCAACCCGCGATCGATCGGACCGACCTTCAGCCCGAGCCGCGCGAGCTCCCCCTTGAGCGCAGAGGCGATCTCGCGAGGGGCCCTCGACGCGAGGCGCCCGGCCTTGTCGTCGGCGTCGAGCCACGCCTCCACTGCGTTCCGAACCTTCTGGTCGGTCTTGATCTGCTCGACGGAGAGGCCGCCGTGGGCGACGTAGAAGGCGCGCGGTCGCATCGAGCGCGGGAGAGAGCGCACGAGAGCCGGAAATGTCCCGGGCGCGTACCCCTCGCAGAGCCCGAAGAAGGCGTCGAGCTCGCCGCCGATGCATCGCACGAGCTCCGCGACGTGCGCGTCCTCGTCACCGTCGTAGTTGCTCTCGAATGCGAGCGCCGACATCCCGTTCGCGCGAGCGAAGACAACGAAGCGCCCGAAATGGAGCGTGCTCACGCCCGCGAGCTTCGCCATCACCGCGGAGCTCGACCGCTCGAGAAGCGCAAGGAGTTGCTCCGCGCGATCTGCGGCGACGTTGGCGACGACGGTGAGGGCGCGCTGTTCGATCACTGACTTGCCGCGGCGCGAGTATCGTTGGCGGACGATGACGACCGCAAGCACGACATCGGCAAAAGTCACCGCGCTCGAACGGCACGCCTCCTTCTTCGATCCGACCGGCTCCGGGCGCATCACGTGTGGACAGACCTATGCCGGCATGAAGAGGCTCGGCGTCCCGTTCCTTCTTCGCCTCGCCCTCGTCCCCCTCATCAACGGTTTCCTGGGCCTGAGGACGCAGGGTCACGTGTCGTTCGTGATCCGGATCGACCGGATTTCGCAAGGGAAGCATCCGTACGACACCGGGTCCTTCGATTTGCGGGGAGCCTTCGACCCCGCCGCGTTCGACGCGCTCTTCGCCAACGCCGGGGACGCCATTACGGAAGACGAGATGCGCGCGGTCATCACCGCCCGCGGTGACCGCCTTCCGAAGATGGGACGGCTCGTCGGCGTCCTCGGCCACTGGTTCTCCAGCCGGGAAGTGGGCGTGTTCTTTCGGGTCGCCGCGGACACGCGGAAGACCGTGAACGGAAGGGAAGTCGCCGCCGTCAAGAAGGAGACGCTGCGCAGCTTCTACGGCGGAACACTCTTCGATGAGATCGTGGAGCGGCGACGCGCCGGCTAGCGATAGCGTGCGTGAGCCGTTGTCGGCGGCCGGCAACCTTGTCGTCTGGAGCATGCGAGAGGTAGTCTCAAGTCGCCCTCCGTGCCCCCTCAGCCTCCGCTCCCCGTCGTCGACGGAAAGTACCAGCTCCTTCGTCAGCTCGGCGAGGGGGGGATGGGCGCGGTCTACGAAGCACGCCACCTGGGGACCGGCCGGCGCCTCGCGGTGAAGCTCATCGTCGGCGAAGCACTCGCCAAGAGCGCCGACATCATTCGCCGCTTTCAGCGCGAGGCAATGGCGACGGGCGCGATCGAGTCGCAGTACATCGCCCACGCGCTCGACACCGGCGTGGACCCCGTGTCGCGAAGCCCTTACCTCGTCATGGATCTCCTGAACGGGGAAGACGTGCAGCGGGCGATCCGTCGCATCGGCGCCATGCCTCCGGATCTCGCGCTCCGGATCGCCGCGCAGGCGTGCCTCGGCCTTCAGAGAGCGCACGAGGCCGGTGTGGTGCATCGCGACATCAAGCCCGCGAACCTCTTCCTCGCCCGACGCGAGGGGAGAGAGGTCATCGTCAAGATCCTCGATTTCGGAATCGCCAAAGTGAAGCTGGAGGAGCTCTCCGCCTCGCCCGGCGGCGCCGACATGACGCGGACCGGGGCAATGCTCGGTTCGCCCCTCTATATGTCGCCGGAGCAGGCGCGGGGGAAGAAGACCATCGATCACCGGACTGACCTCTGGTCGCTCGGGATCGTTCTGTACGAGGCGCTGACGGGCACGACGCCGAACAGCGACGCCGAGACGGTCGGGGAGCTCATTCTTCAGATCTGTTCGCGAGAGCCTCGATCGGTCCAGGACCTGGCGCCGTGGGTTCGGCCGGAGGTCGCGGCGATCGTGCAGAGGGCGACGACGCTCGACCCGGCGGCGCGGTTCCCATCGGCCGGCGCGATGTTCGAAGCGATCCAGCCGCTCCTTCCCGGTGGCCACGCGCTCGACGACTCGATGTTCACGTCCGTCCCAGCGGAGTTCCGGCGGATCGTCGCGCCACGCTCACAGACGGTGAGCGGCCTTCAGGCGCCCGCGGTGTCTGCCGTCCCCGCGACGCCTCCGGCGAGCTCCGAGCGAAGCGCCAACCGCGCGAGCACGACGGCGGGGCTCGCACAGTCTCGTGGGGGCGCGGTCGCGGGTTCTCGCCGATCGCGAATCGTGCTCTGGGGAACGCTCGGAGGCTTCCTGACGCTCGGGATCGTCGGCGGAGAGCTGTTGCTTCGCCAGAGCCCGCCCGTCACGAATGGCCCCGCAAGTGCCTCGTCAACCCCCTTGAGCGCTGCGATACCGCCCCCGCCGCCCCCTCCCGTCGCGCCAGCTGTTTCCGTACCGGTCGTCAGCCTCTCGGCGCTGCCGGTCCAGACGGCGGCCGTCATTCCTACTGCCGCGCCTGCGCCGATCCCGCGTCCGGCCCCGGCGCGCGTCGTCAGAGGTCCTTCGCCAGCGCCGAAGCTGGCGGCGGCTCCCGCTCCGATCACGCCGACTCAAGCGCCTCCGCCAACGCCCCAGGTCCAGCCCCCCGCGCCTCAGCCGCCACCCAAGCCGACGCCTGCGCCGGTCGACAACGACCTCTACAAGCCTTGACTCGCGGAGACCGAATGCGAACGACACTCCTCGGCACGGTGACGGTGGCAATCCTTGCGTGCGCGTCTCCCAGCCTCGCCCAGAGCGACAGCGATACTGCCCGCGACGAGCTCAAGAAGGGGTACGAGCTGAAGAAGGCCGGACGCTGTGACGAAGCGATTCCTCACCTCGAGACGAGCGTCCGGCTCGACCCGGAGATAAAGGCGCTCGCGAACCTCTCCGAGTGCGAAGAACAGGTCGGCAAGCTCGTCCTCGCGCACAAGCACTGGGGGGAGGTAAAGCAGCTCGCCGGGGTTGCGTCGAACAATGCGATCAAGGCGGACGCAGAGAAACACGCGAACACGATCCACGCGCGTCTCCCGAAGCTCATCGTGCACCTCGCACCCGGCGCGCCGAGCGACACCCAAGTCACGGCGGACGAGACGCCGCTGTCGGCTGCAGCGCTCGCGGCCCCGATCCTCATCGATCCAGGAGCACACGTCATCATGGTGCGCGCTCAGGGGCACGACGACCAGAGCGTGAGCGTGACGCTCGTGGAGGGAGAGCAGAAAGAGATCCTCGTGCACGTGGGACCGTCGAACGCGCCCCCACCTGCCGCCGAGGTTTCGCCCCAGACCGCGCCTCCGCCGGCGCCGATCACGACCGCCGCAACCCCACCGCCCGCGCCGCCACCTCCAACGACACCGTTCCCTCCCCCCACTGGGCCGGCGCCAGAGCCGCAAGCGGGGAGCTCGGGCTCGGGGCAGTTCATCGGCGGAATCGTCGCGGGTGGAGCGGGCGTCGTTGGGCTGGGTTTGGGGGTCGCCTATACGGCGATGGCCGCCTCGAAATGGTCGCAGGCGAAGACCGACTGCGGAGCGGGCTGCGGACCGACGTCGGTCGCGCAGTCGGAGAAGAGCGAAGCCTCGAACGAGGCGACGATCGCGACCGTCGCCGTCACGGCGGGGGCAGTAGCGCTCGCGGCCGGAATCGTTCTCGTGCTCACCGCCCCGTCGGGCCACGGTCGCGAGATCCGCGTCGTCCCCACCGTGGGGCCAACGTCATCGGGTCTTCTGTTACGGGGGACATTCTGATGGGACGGTTGCTGCAACGTGCTCGCAGGGGGACCGCGTCGGCGGTCTGCGCGCTGAGCCTCATCGGCTGCGGCGGTATCCTGGGCATCGGGAACCTCCCTGGGCTGCCCGAGGATGGCGGCCCCGGGAGCGGCGGCGGCGAGGACGGGGGGAGCACGATATCGAGCGCCCCCGTTATCGAGACCAAAGTCGACCTCCTCTTCATGATCGACAACTCGGCGTCGATGGGGGACAAGCAGGCGTATCTCGCGACGGCGATCCCCGATCTCGTGACGCAGCTGGTCGCCACGACGCAAGACATTCACATCGGTATCGTGAGCTCGTCGCTCGGGCCGCGGCTCGGAGATCAAACGTCGTCGGGCAGCTCGGGCGGCGTGTGTCTCCCCACGGCGACGATCACGCTCCCCAATCCTGCCGGCACGCAGGTCACGCAGAACAACCACAACGACGACTCCGCGCACCTCCTCCAGCGGTCGTCCACGACCACCGACCCAACAACCGAGGTCGCGCTCGCTGACAACGCCGCGGGGCCCACTCAGGGCGGGGCTTCGCTCTCGGGCGCCGTCCCAGCTCCGGGATCGTACACGCCGACTCCTGGGGTCGGCGTCCTCGCGTGGTTCCCGAGCGGCGGCAACGCCGGCGCGGGGGTCTATCCCGAGACGTCTCAGACGCAGCTGGTCGCCGACTTCACGGACCTCATTACCGGTGTGCACGAGTACGGATGCGGAATCGAGTCGCAGCTCGAGAGCTGGTACCGCTTCCTCATCCAGCCGGATCCGTACGCGAGCCTCGCCCTGAACGGCCAAAAGGCGACTTGGGTCGGCGTGGACTCGACGATCATCCAGGAGCGCCACGACTTCCTCCGCCCGGACTCCGTCGTCGCGATCATCGACCTCACCGACGAGAACGACTCGGAGATCGATGTGCGCTCGATCGGCGGGCAGGGCTACCTCTTCATGAGCACGAAGTTCTACCCAGCTCACGGGACAACCGCGTGCAACACGAACCCGGCGGACCCGACCTGCACTTCCTGCGCGCTCGGAACGGCGTCGGGCGATGCGAACTGCGCGCTCGGTTCGTACGAGACCTCGACCGACTGGGGCTACGACCTCAACCTGCGCCACGTGCACATGCAGGCGAAGTACGGGCTCAATCCGCAGTTCCCGCTCACGCGCTACGTCAACGGTCTGACCTCGCCGATGGTCCCCGATCGGACTGGAGAGTATCCGGCGAATTCGGCGGACTACATCGGGAACAACGACTGCACGAATCCGCTCTTCGCCTCGTCGCTGCCGACCGCGGCGCAGCTCTCTTCAGGCGTGGCCTCGCAAGAGGCGACCTCCGACGCGACGACGCTCTGCAACCTGCCCGCCGGGAAGGGGCGCACCGCCGGCGACGTCTTCTTCACGATCATCGGCGGCGTCCCATGGCAGCTCCTCCACTTCGACCCGACCAGCGCGACCAACAGCCAGCTCACGCAAGCGGACTGGGTCCGGATTCTGGGGACTGATCCCGACACGTACAACTACACGGGGATCGATCCGCACATGATCGAGTCGTACTGGCCCCGCACGGGATCGGGAGACCCGAACAACACGAGCGGGGTTGGGGGACCAACAGGCGCTCCGACCTTCCAGACGGCGCAGCTCCTTCCGGCGCTCAGCGGCCCCGGTGGCACGAGCCCCGCGGAGACGGCGCCGCAGCCCCCCGGATCCGGCGCAACAGCTGACCCCTACAACGGAAGCGAGTTCATCTCCAACCAGGGACCACACCTCGACCTGAACGTCGACCGGCAGTACGCGTGCATCTTCAAGCTCACGACGCCACGCGACTGCTCGAAGACAGCCGAGGGCGCTTACACGGTTCCGGCGAACGGCTACGCCTGCGACTGCTCTTCGACGGGGCTGACCCCGCAGGAGCTCTCCCCGCTGTGCAACGGCACGAACGTGACCCAGCAGGACTACGCGAAGGCCTACCCGACGATCCGCGAGCTGAATCTCGCGAGCAAGCTCGGGAACAACGCCATCGTCTCGTCGATCTGCCCGATCGACGTCCAGGACAACGCAGCGGGCGATGACCCCCTGTACGGGTATCGCCCCGCCGTCGCGCAGCTGGTCAATCGAATCGGGAGCGCGCTTCAGTAGCGGCGTGTCTCCGTCGGCGTCGCCGGACGAAGACTGCAGCGGCCGATCCGACACCGAGCAGCGGGACTTCCCGAGGTCCGCGAGCAACGGAGCAACCACCCCCCGAACGCGGCGGTGCGCTCGCCGCAACTTGCTCCCCCCCGTCCGGAGCCTGCGCGTCCTCCTCACCGCCGTCGCCGGACGCGTGCGCGGCGATCTGCGCCTCGATCGCGCTGTAAACGACGTCGATTCGGGCGAAGAGATCGATCGGCTCCTCTTCGTTGATGTCCTGCTCGACCGTATCGGTGTCGACGATGCCGACGATGAAGTGCGTGGGGGCCGCATCTGCGTCCGCTTCCAGCTCGATCGGCCCGCCGGAGTCGCCGTCCTGGCTGATGTCGGGGCGGGCTTCGTAGTTGAAGGGGAACCCGAGGCCGGTGCCCAGACCTTGAATCGTCACCGTCGGGCTCACGTAGTCCGTCGACGTGATGGACCCGTTGAGCGTCCGTCCGACGTCGACCACCGCCGTGCCATTGGCCACCGGTTCGGAGGCGATCTGCGGATAGCTCGTGAGGACGATCGGCGTATCGAGAAAGAGGAGCAGCGTGTCCGACGAGGTTGCGGGATCGCCGTTGTACGTCGTCCAGTCGCTGGACGCCGTCGATTGCTGGTTACCCGCATTCGGCGCCGCAACGGCGTACGTCTTGGTCGCCGAACGGCAGTGCCCGGCAGTGAGCACCACCCGCGGCGCGAGAACCGCCCCCGAGCAGGGGATGAATCCATCGGAGGTGACGATGACGGCTTCCGGGTAGGCGGTCGCCGGCGTTCCGCCGACGATCGACTCTCGCTCCATTTCTACGCCGCCGCCGGTCGAGGACGGCGAGCATGCCGCGCTCGAGAGAAAGAGGAACGACGCCGATGCAAAGCCCGCCCGCGCAAGAACCGCGCGGGTCGCCCGCCGTGCGGATGAGCCACGCACGTCACCGTCCCGGTCGCCCTCCCTTTGTGTCTCGACATCCGTCATGCCGTGGCTACCTTGCATTTGGAATTGCGGGTCGGACGTCGAGAACTGTGGGAGGCGACCATGACGGACAAGGCGACCAAGAACAAGAGCGACAAGCCGGTCGACCCGAACAAGAAGAAGCAGGTCGAGCGTGAGGTCGAAGGCGGCGCGGCAGGTGCTCTCGCCGGCGCGACGATGGGCGCATTTGCGGGGCCTCCGGGTGCGATCGCGGGAGCCGTCGTGGGCGCGGTCGCGGGAGCCGTCGCTGGCCGCGCGATCGAGAAGGGGGTAGAGGCACGCGCGGCCGAGGACGAGGAGCTCGATAGCGAGATCGGCGTCTCCGGCGGGGAGCTTGGCGCCCCTAACCTCAAGCACCCGCCCGCCAAAATCGGTGCCTACTCGGGTGGCTCCGCGGGAGTCGGTGGCGGCGCGGACGACGAAGAGCCCGACGAAGGGCCGATCCCAGCCCCCAAGAAGTAGACGGCGGCCGCAGCCGTAAACGGTCAGTCCTCCGCGGGCGGAACCGGAGGAAGCGGCGGCGCGAGCGGCTGCAGCGGGGTTCCCCCTCCACCGATGGTGGACGGAGCGTTGTCGTTGACCACGTTCAGTGCAGCGAGAATGGCCGCGAAATCCTTCGCGAACGCGCTCGTCGTTCCGTTCGTGTCGAGGGTGAAGCCCCAGTCGTTCTGGAACTGCTGCTCGAACGAGCCGGCCGGGCCGTTCTCCACGCAGATCGACACGCTGGACCACGCGCTGTCGTCGACGAGATACGCGCCGTAGTTCTGGAGGGTCCACGCAAGGGCCTGCGCAGGTGCGGTCGTCAGAGCGAGGCTCGCGATCGAGACGCTCGTTGGGAGCGCGAGGAGCGAACCCGGACGGAGCGCCGGGTTGGTACCGCCGTACTTCAGCGAGCTCGAGGAGTCGTTGAAGTAGCCGTCGCAGTTCGACGCGGGCCAGCGGAAGCAGTCGGCCTCTTGGCCGTCGTTGTAATAGTTCTGCGCCGCCCAGAGCTCGAGCTTGAGCACATGATGCGGCGGCGGTCCCCCCGGGCGTAGCTCGCCCACGCGCAGCGTGCCGCCGATCGCCGAGAGCCCCGAGCCGCCGTGCGCCCCCGGGATCCCGGCGCCGTAGAGGTCCACGTCCGGAAAGACGGTGTCGCTCGTCGCGGGAGCACCGGCGGTGCAACGCGCAAAGGGCTGCGTCTGTCGGATCGTGCGACTGTCCGCGAGCAGCGCAGCGAGCCCGGAGTTCGGGGTGTCCGAGATGGGCGTGTCGCCGACGACGAAGTCGGCAGGGATTGGGACCGAGTAGATCAGCGGGCCGCCGTCGTAGGGGCACCGGCTGACGTTCGGGTTCCAACCCGCCGTGTTGGTGTAGATCGGCGTCGAAGGGGACGTGGGCGAGAGGACGATGATGTCCTCGTCCCCCTGGAGCGTGCTCCCCGTAACGGGGACGATCTGCGCGGGGACGTAGGTCGCCGCGGAGCCGATGGGAGTGTTCCAGATGCTCGTCGACGCGAAGGGCTGCGCGAGCGCGTCCCGGTAGGAAGGGGCGTCCTCGAGCGACCCCGCGTCAAGGCTCCCGTTTCCATCCCCCACCGTGGTCGCGTCGGTCGAGAGCGCCCCCGCATCGTCAGAAGAGGCGCCGGCTTCAGTGCCGGAACCGCCGTCGGTCGCTGTCGCCCCAGGACCCGCCGACAGGGCGCCACCGGAGCACGACGTCGCGAGGGCGCAAAGAAGGAGTCGGCGCGCGCGCGGCATGGCTAAGTGTAGCGCGCCGCGCGCCGTGTCCGTCGAAGAGAGCCTCAGCGCTCGCGCGACACGAACTAAGGCGCTACTCCCCGTTCTCATGACCCCCTCCGCCGCCGTCCGTCACTTCCGCACGCGGCTGTCCGCCTTGGGTACCCCCACGCGCGCCTCGAGCGAGAAGGCCTACATGAAGAGCACGCTCCTCTTCCACGGGGTCACGGCTGCTCAGCTCCGCGGCACTTGCGCCGCGTTTTGCAAGGAGCACCCCCTGGACCACGACTCCCTGCGCGCGATCGTCGCCGCGCTCTTCGCGACCGACTGGTTCGATCTTCGCTCGATGGGGATCGCACTTCTCGAGCGCAAACGCGCGCTCCTCGTCCCGCGCGACGCCCCCTGGCTCATCACCCTCGTGCGCGCCTCGCCTTGCTGGGCGCACGTCGATTATCTCGCGACGCAGGTCATCGACCCCCTCGTCGCCGCCAATCCCACGCTCCTCGTCCGTACGCGCACGTGGGCCAAGGACAAGGACTTCTGGGTGCGCCGGACCGCGCTCCTCGCGCAGCTCCGTGCGCTGAGGGGGGGCGGTGGCGACTTCGCGCTCTTCGCGGAAATCGCCGCGCCGATGCTGGAAGAGAAGGAGTTCTTCATCCGCAAGGCGATCGGCTGGGTGCTGCGCGAGGTCTCGAAAAAGCGCCCTGCCCTCGTGCGCGATTTCTTTCGCGAGCACGGCGAGCGCGCTTCAGGACTGACGCGCCGCGAAGGGACGAAGTACCTCCCCGCGCCGATGCGACGCGAGCTGGACGCCGGGCTCAGCGACAAGGGGGCCCCACGAAGGGGGCGTTTGCACTAGGCTGCGTGGCCCGTGACGGTAGCTGTCACCCGAGGGAGAAATTCGCATGAAACGTTACGCTCTCTGCCTCGTCTCGTCGCTCGTCGCGCTTGCCTGCAGCAAGAGCAACGAAACGCAGCCAACCCCCGGTGCGTCAGCCAGCGCCGCCGCGTCCTCCACATCCCCCCCCGCCCCTCCACCGTCAGCCCCCTCGGCGACCGCCCAGAAGCGTGGCGAGAGGGGCCCGGGACACGGCGGCGTCGATTCGATTCTCTTCCGCGCGGCGCGCGATCTTCCTCTCAGCGACGATCTCAAGGCGAAGGTCGAAGCGCTCGAGGGGCAGCTCCACGATCGAGACACCAATCCTCGCGACGCGATGAAGACCTTTTCGCGCGACCTCGCCGCACAAGTGCGAACGGGGAAGCTCGACGTAGCGCAGCTCCAGCCCGACGAGGCCGGATTCGACACCGCCATGAAGGACATGCTCGACAAGCAGGCGAAGGCGCTCGCCGGTCTTCACGACGCGCTCGACGCCGGTCAGCGCAAGGCGCTCGCCGACGCAGTCCACGCGAAAGCGGCGGCTCGCGAGGCGGAGGCAAAGGCCCGTGACGCCGGAGCCACGGACTGGGTCGCACGCAGACTGGAGCGAATGACGAGCGACCTGGGGCTCGACGACGGGCAGCAGAAGCAGGTAGCTGCCCTGCTCGCAAAGCAGCCCAGCGCGACCGCGATGCGCGACGACATGAAAATGCAGGTAGAGGTCGTCCTCACGGCGTTCCAAGGCGACACGTTCGACGCCTCCAAGGCCCTTCAGGTCATGCTCAAGGGGCCGCACGAGGCGCTCGACCGGCAGATCGCCTTCACGGGGAAGCTCCTGCCGCTGCTTCACCCGGATCAGCGCGAGAAGCTCGCTGCATCGACCACGAGGCCGCCCGGACGCGGGGGCTCGGGGGGGTGGTCGGCCGACGAGGAGGAGAGTCACGGTGGGGGGGGAACCGAATAGCCTCGACGAGGCCCCGCATGTCCTCGACGAGATCCAGCATGTCCTCGACGAGACCCAGCATCTCCTCGAGGAGACCCGGCTTCTCCTCGACGAGACCCAGCATCGCGTAGCACGGCATCCGCCATCTCCTCGACGAGACGGCACATCTCCTCGACGAGACCCCGCCTTTCCTCGAGGAGATCCCGTCTCTCCTCGAGGAGATCCCGCTTCTCCTCGAGGAGATCCCGCCTCTCCTCGACGAGACCCGGCGTCCCGTGGCACGGCACTCGGCATCTCGACGACGAAGTAGCTCACCTCGTCAACGGCATCGCGGGCGTCGTCCCGGCGTCAGCGCGACACGCCATCGCGAGAACCAGCGCGTAGCAAGGGAGCGCGGCAAGAAGCCAATTGCCCCCCTGCCACCCCTGCACCCCTTCAGCAGCCCACTCCGAGGGGGCAGCCCGTGCGCGCCCGATGAGATCGGCGAGCGCGGGGCCTGCGACGCAGAGCAAGGTGAGCGTTCCGACGTCGAACTGGCGCGCGAGGGGACCGCGCGGACGCCGCAGGCTCCACGCCGCATAGGCGACCCAGGCCGCGCCGAACGCCACGAAGATCGCCGCTCCCCCCCTCCGCTCGAGCCGCACCGCCTTCCCCAAGACATGCAGGGGCCCGTCGTCCAGGTAAGAGCATGCGTCGATCGCGAGCGGCACGCCGTGCGCGAGCCCGAGCGTCCCAAGGGCGACGGCGCCGAAGAGCACTCCCCGCTTTCGCTCGCCATCGACGAAGAGAAACGCCGCAAGCGCGAGGGGAAAGAAGGCGAACGGCAGGCGCGCGGTCGCGAGGAGCCCCGCGGCGATCGCGGCGAGAATCGTCAACCGCGGGCGGGCGCTGAGCAGCGTGACGAGCGCGAACCCGATCCCGATCGCGAGGTCGTCGGCGCCCGTCGCGAGACTCTGCCACGAGGTCACACAAGAAACCGTCAGGAGGAGGAAAGCCGTCACCGTTCGCCGCCCGAGCATTCGCTCAGGGAGCGCAGCGAACGCGGCTCCCCCCGCGACGAGGAAGCTCGCGTAGCCCGTGACGAGCACGAGCGGCAGCGCCAGCGCAACCCACCCCAGGCCCGGGCTGCACGCATTCCCGCTCCAGATGAGCGCGCGGTCGTACGGCCAGTGGCCGGATGCGAGAGCGCGAGCGGGCATGACGATGCAATCCCCCTGATCGGATCCGCGACCGAGCGCATGGAGCGACGACGCGCGGGTCGCCATGATCTGCGCCACGGCGAACAGGAGGAGGACGATCGAGACGTTCGCGAAGAGTGCACCGCGCCCGTCGGGGAGCGCTCGTGAGCGAGCCACCAGCCATAGAGCGAGCGCGGGTACGGCGACCGCAACCCCCACGAGCAACGCATAGAGAACCGTGGCGCGCGTCCCCTCGCCCTCCCCGACGAGCAGGCCAAGAATGGCCGAAGGGGGGTGAAGCTTGAAGAGGGGGGAGACGTCGGCCAGGCCGCACACGCCCAGGAACGCGGCGAGCACGACTCCGAGCCGCGGCTCCCCCCTCTCCGTCAACGATCGCCTCCCCCGCCAACTCCGCGCCGCGCCGCGTTCGCCCGGATCGCCTCGCACACGAACTGCGCGAGCCCCGGCCGCCGCTTGTCGTAGTGCTCGGTGAAGCGCGGATCGCTCACGTACATCTCTCCGAGTGATACGTGCATGGCGTGCGAGCAGGGATAAAACCAGCGGTCGATGTGGAGCCGGTGCCGCTCCGCCAGCTCGGTCGATCGCGCGTCGGTCGGCACCGCTCCGGAGGCGAACACCTCGGCCAGCTCGCCGGTGATGACGTCGGCCTCCAGGCGCGCCTTCGCCCAGTCCTCCTTCGTGTACCCCTTCGTCCGTTTCTTCGACTCGGCGTAGGTGTCGGTCTTGCCCCAGCGCTCCCGAGCCTCCTCTTCGTGCACCCCCGGGTCGAAATCTCCTTCGAACAATTCTTCTGCGCCCATGACGGTCCCCTTTCCGAGTGACTCGAGCGTCCTATCGACCAGCGCCACCATCGCCCCGATCCGCTCCCCCTTCTCGACGAGCATCGCCCGCTGCGCGATGAGCGCCTGCCGGCGATCGAAGTGCGGATCGCGCAGGATGCGCGCCACGTCCTCGAGCGTGAACCCGAGCTCGCGGAAGAAGAGCACTTGCTGGAGCCGCTCGAGATCGCGGTCGGTATAGAGGCGGTACCCCGCCTCCGTCCGCCCCGATGGCTCGAGCAGCCCGATCTCGTCGTAGTGATGGAGCGCCCGCACGCTGATGCGAGCGATCTTGGCGACGTCGCCGACGGTGTGACCTCGATGCCGATTCATGGGCATCTTGGTAAGGCCTCACGTCGCGTGAGGGTCAAGGGGGGAATGACGATTTACGGGTCGTCCCCCTCGAGCGGCGACTTGTTCGTACCCCCACCCGGCCCAAACGCCCGTTACCCTGGTGGGCGCGCATGTTCGAATCCGCAGAGCTGGGGCACAAGGTCGACGCAGAGACATACGACGCCGAGGTCCATCACCTCCGGGAACGACTCCTGCGCGCGCAGGCCGAGGTCTTTCGCAAGAAGGCATTCCCCGTCATCGTCGTCATCAGCGGCTTCGAGGCGGCGGGCAAGGGGGACACTCTCCACACGCTCCACGAGTGGATGGACTCGAGGCACATCGAGACGCACGCGTTCGATCGGCCCGACTGCGTGGAGCGGCGACACCCCGCGATGTGGCGCTTCTGGCAGGCGCTCCCGCGCGCGGGCGACGTCGGCATCTTCTTCGGCGCTTGGTACCGGAGCACGCTGTACTCGCGCGTCTACGGCGGCGAGAAGCGCGCCGAGCTCGAGCGAGAGCTCGCGCAGATCGCCCGCTTCGAGCAGATGCTGACCGACGAGGGGGCGCTCCTCGTGAAGTATTGGCTCCACCTGCCCAAGAAAGAGCAGAGAAAGAAGCTCGAGGAGCTCGAGTCGAACCGACGCACGCGCTGGCGCGTGAAAGCCTCCGACTGGAGAAACCACGAACGGTACGGCGACTTCCGGAAAGCGGCCGAGGAGATGCTCCACCAGACGAGCAGCCATCAGGCCCCGTGGATCGTCGTCGAAGGGACCGACGCCCGGTACCGCCGACTCACCGTCGCGCGCACGCTCCTCGACGCGATGCGCGCCCGCCTGGCCGACCACGCGCAGGTCCACGTGAGCGCACCGCCGATCGTCACCGCAGTGGACAACCGGAAGCTCCTCCGCGACCTCGATCTCACCAAGGCGCTCGCCAAGAACGAGTACGAGAAGCGACTGGCCAAAGCCCAGGGCGCGCTCGCCCAGCTAAGTCGACGCGCGGCGAAGCGGAAGCGCGCTGCCGTGCTCGTCTTCGAAGGGCCCGACGCCGCCGGCAAGGGGGGGACGATCCGCAGGATCACCGCGGCGCTCGACGCGCGCCACTACCGCGTCACCGCGATCTCGGCCCCTTCGGAGGAAGAGCGCGCGCACCCCTATCTCTGGCGGTTCTGGCGAACCGTTCCGCGGGGCGGCTCGATCGAGATCTTCGACCGCTCCTGGTACGGGCGGGTCCTCGTCGAGCGCGTCGAGGAGCTGTGCCCCGAGTCGGTCTGGATGCGCGCGTACTCGGAGATCAACGACTTCGAGGGGCAGCTCGTCGCGCACGGGATCGTGGTCATGAAGTTCTGGCTTGCGATCTCGAAGGCCGAGCAGCTTCGCCGCTTTCACGAGCGCGAGGACGAGGCGGACAAGCGCTTCAAGCTGACGGGTGAAGACTGGCGAAACCGCAAGAGGTGGGACGCCTACGAGCAGGCTGTCTGCGACACGTATGACCGCACGAGCACCTCGGCCGCCCCGTGGACGATCGTCGAGGCGAACGACAAGCCGTACGCGCGGGTGAAAGTGCTCGAGACCATCGTCGCGCGCTTTCGCGACGAGGTGTAATTGGGGGCACGGGGGCACATCATGGCGGCGACGAAGAAACCGAACGGCGAGAGCACGGTCGCGCCCGAGCGTATCCGCGCGTTCTGGGCGGAGCGACAGGGGCTCGCGGGGGCGATGAAGGGAGCTAGCGCGTCCGAGGTCTTCGCGCGGACGGGGTGGGCGCGCTCCGTCGGGGGGTGCAATCCGTACCTCGCGCTGCGCGATCGCGCGGCGCTCTCGCGCGCCAGCGTCGACGAGGCCGTGGCGAAGCTTCAAATTCACGAGCTCCCGTCGGCGCGCGGGTGCACGTACGTCGTTCCGAAGGACGACTACGCCATCGCCCTGCGCGCGAGCCAGGGGCACGGCGACGACGCCTCGATGGCGATGGCCACCAAGTTCCTAGGGGTCACCGTCAAGGAGATCGATCGCCTCTGCGATCGCGTGCTCCAGCTCGTCGCCAAGACGCCGCTCGATCCGGCGGGGATCAAAGAGGCGGCGGGCGATGCGGTGCGCTCGCTCGGTCCGGAGGGGAAGAAGCGCGGAACGACGAGCACCCTGCCGCTCGCGCTCGGACGGCTGCAGACCCACGGGCTCATCCGGCGCGTCCCCACCGACGGGCGCCTCGATCAGCAGCGTTACCGCTATGTCGCGTGGACGCCGAGCCCGCTGGGAAAGAAGGTCCTCGGTGACGACGAGGTCGCGATGGAGCTCGGGCGCCGGTTCTTCCGGTGGACGGGGCCGGCGACGGTGGCTCAGCTCGCGTGGTGGGGAGGTCTCGGAGTGAAGGCGGCGCGCGGGGTGGCCGCGGAGCTCAAACTCGCCACGCTCGAAGAGGGGAGTGACCGCTATCTCTTCCAGGACGACAAGGATGCGCTCCTCGCGATGACGCTGCCGCGCGAGCCGCGGATCTCGTTCGTGTCGAGCCTCGACAACATCTTCCACATGCGCCGAGAAGTTCTCCCTCACCTCGATCGTGACGACGTCGAGCGCAGAGTCCCCGGCTCGGAGAAGAAGGAGCACTTCGGGTCGCTCGTCGATCTCCCCTACCACCCCATCATCGACCGCGGCCGCGTCATTGGGCTCTGGGACTGGGACGGCGTGAGCGGAAAGCTTGCGTGGAGGACGTTCGCGAAGACGCCGAGCGTGGACAAGGCGGTCGCCAAGGAGGGGGAGGCCCTCACCGAGTACGTGAAGCGCGAGCTCGGCGACGCGCGGTCGTTCAGCCTGGATAGCCCCGAGAGCCGGGTCGAGCGGATCGAGGAGCTGGCGAAGGCGAAGTGGTGAGCTAAGCAGGCACGCCTCGAGAGCGATACATCTCGCTCTCCGCGCGCAACCCCACCCCCCTGGGGAAGGGGTTGCGCGGGGGTCGAGCGATGATCCCCAGCCAACGCGAGACTGTTTAGCCTCGGCGCCGCGTCACGTCGAGGCCTCTCTCCACTCCTGCCGGGTCAACCGGTACAGGACGTGTCGCAGGAGCCGGTGCCCGGCGGGGAGGCGCGGATGATCGAAGTCGTCGGCGGCAGAGCGGTGCATGCCGAGCCGCTCCATTACGCTCTTCGAGCGCTCGTTCGCCGGTACGGTGAAAGACACGATCTCGTCGAGATCGAGTCGCTCGAACCCGTCCCTGATCGCGGCGCGCGCCGCCTCGGTCGCGTAGCCCGCCCCCCAGTGCGCACGCGCCAGGCGCCAGCCAACCTCTACGCAGGGGGTGAACGAGGTTTCGAACGTCGGGATCGAGAGCCCTACGTAGCCGATGAACGACGAGGCGCCGACGATCTCCACCGCCCACAACCCGAGCCGCCGCTCGGCGAAGCTCCGCGCGATCCGCCCTGCCATCGCGTCGCTCTCCTCGCGCGTGAGAAGCGACGGCATGTGCTCCATCACGTGCGGATCGGCGTTCATCTCGGCGAACGGCGCGAGATCGGCGTCGCGCCAGCGGCGCAGGAGCAAGCGGTCGGTGCGAAGCTCGTGGGGGTCGATGGTCGCTCCAGGATACCGCGTGCCCCCCGGTCTCCGCGACCCGCGCGGAGACCGAGGAGCTCCCGTGTCGCTCGTTATTGGGGAGGGGGCTCCGAGCACACCTTGTTGATGCACGTCGTCCCGCTGGCCGCTCCGCAGCAGTCCGTGCTCGTCGCGCACTTGTCGCCGTCGGCCGCGCACGCGGGGGCGACCGCCGTGCAGACCGAGGCTCCACCGTCCTCCGAAGAATCGCAGTATCCGCCGCAGCACTCCGTTCCGGACGCGCACCCCTGGCCGCTCCCTTTGCACGGATCGAGCGCCCAGAAACCCCGGAGGTTGAGCGTCGTCTCGTCCTGACCGGGGAGCAGGAACGCGGGGTGGCTCGGGTCCTTCCCCGGCGTCGGGTTCTGGTCGATGGCGGCCACCCAGAGCTGCTTGGTCACGCTCGGACCGCCGGTGAGGACGTTGCCGTACGTGCGGCGGCTCGTGAAGACGACCCAGAAGTAGCCCCCGGCCGCGACGGGCGCGAACGTCGGCTCGTAGTTGTAGTGCAGGTCGCGCGCCCCCGCCGCGAACGGGTACGAGTCGCCGTCGACCGTCGCGAGGCGGACTTCGCTGTTCGGCGTCGTCGTGTCGGCGAGATAGAGATCGCCGCGCGTCGAGTAGTCGCACCCGTTTGCGCCGCAGACGCCGCGCGAGTCGATGACCGTCCCGTTCGAGCGCGTGTAGAGCGCCCAGTGACCGTCGGGGGAGATCGTCGGCCACGAGATGTTGTTGTACGTCGGGTCGGAGCCGGGCTGCACGAGCGCCTGCTCGCCCGAGAGCATCGGTGACGCGGTCTCGTTGAACGCCATGACCTTGAGCGCGCCGGGCGAGTCGCTCGAGATCCAGTCGGAGGGGACGGTCGTGTCGCCCCCGACGAAGACCATCTTGCTCCCGTCGGGCGAGAAGGAGGGCATGAACACCGGCTCGCTCGGGAACCCGGACGTCGCGACGGCGCTCCCGTTGGCCGTGTTGAACATCCCGCCGAAGAGCGAGCCGCCGACGTCGACGCTGAGCTGCGCGGCGAGCTGGTTCTCGACGACGTACTTGCCGTCGGGAGTGAGCGCCGAGTTCGACCACTGGATGACCGACGGAGAGTCGACGGCGCCGCCGCTCGCGTTCGTCCCCCCCCATACGCCGCCGAGCGAATAGATCGGAGTGTCGGTGGCGAGCGAGTACGAGCCGCCGAAGCTCCCGCCGCCGCTGATGATCGTCGTCCCGTCGGCCGAGACCGTGTGGCACGTCATGAGGCACGAGCTCGACGGATAGACCGACGTGTCGTTGAGCGGCGGGGCGTTGGCGAAGTCGTCGGGGGCGGTCGCGCCGGGCTTGATCCGGACGACGCGCCCGATGTTCTGCGCCCAGTAGTAGATCGTGCCGCGCATCGACGCGGGGGCGATCGTCCACGTGTGGCTCGCGAGCAACGTGGCCGCTGCGCCGTCCCAGCGCGCGACCGTGACGCTCGTCGCGCCGCTCGTCGAGTCGACGAAGCGCTGCCAGATCGTCGGGTCGAAGGTGTAGGTCCCGTTCGGGCCTGGGGCGGCGGCGAAGGCCTGGAGCTCGAAGGTGGGGTTCGAGAGGTGGACGTAGACCACGTCGCTCGCGCTGCCGCCGATCCACTGGAGCAGCGGGGCCGCGAGCCCCTGCGGAAAGACCGTGCCGTCGTAGGGATAACCCCAGGGGACGCTCGGGTCGGGCGTCGTCGTGCCGGTGAGCGCGATGGTCGCGCCGCTGCTCACGACGCTCGTCCCCGTGCTGAGGAAGAGCTTCACGGTGAGCGATGCCGTGGCGGACAGTCCGCCGTACTGCACCGAGATCGGCACGACGCCGCCGACCGATCCGCTCGCCGTATAGACGCCGGTGCCGGAGATCGAGCCGACCTGCGGGACTCCGGCCGTCCACGAGACGCCGTTCATCACCGGGCCGGTCGAGCCGTCGGAGTAGTGCGCAACCACCGAGAGCGTCTGCTGAGCCGTCGCGCCGTTGAGCGATTCGATCGACGCGGTCGCGGGAGTGATCTCGATCGACGTGACCGAGGCGGTACCGAGGATCAGACCTCCGTCGCCGCCGAGCGTGCCGACGCCGCCGTCGCTCGCGGACGCCCCTGCGTCCGTGGAGGGACTGGCTGCCGATCCGCCTCCGTTGTTGCCGCTACCGCCCCCGCACGCTCCCGCGACCGCCGCCGCGAGGACGAGACCGAGAGCTGCCCAGGAAAGTCCGTTCGAGTGGAGAGTCCCCATGAGGACCCCTTCAGCACACCCCGCGCCACGTGTGGGCTCGCGTGAAATCGCAATTTTTCAACGAAACGCGGTCCACCGAAGATCCACTTCGGATCCTCCGCGATCCGGGGGCGCCACTACCCGTGCTTCACGACGTCGGCGAGGATCGCGTCGCTCTCCTTCTTCGCCCATGCCGCGAATTCCTTCATGTACGCGGCGATCTCGCGGAACCGGCTGACCAGCGCGTCCCTGTCCCCGGCGCCTACGGCGCGGGCCAGCCGGGTCGCCTCCTCCTCGAAGATGCGGGAGGTGGCCCGTCCCGCCTCGTTCGATGTGAGGATCTCTGCGTAGAGCTCCGCTCGCTGGAAGAACATGCGCCCGATCATCGAGAGCTCCGCCCGGTAAATGGGGCTCGCGAAGTGCCGCGTGCGCGCGAGATCGGCCTTGAGACGCTCGAGCACGGAGCCGAGCACCATCGTCTTCTCGTGCAAGAGCACCTGGATGAGCGCCATCTGGGCGTCGTGCTCCTCGGCGGTCGCCTCGATGACCTCTGCGCCGAACGTCTCGTAGAGGTGCTTCACGCGGGAGAACCCGCTCTCCCCTCGCCCGCGCACGAGGACGACCCTCTGCCGATCCATGTCGCTCCCGTGGGGTCCGAAGATCGGGTGCGTTCCGACGACGTCTACGTCCTCGCGCGCGTGGGCGAGCATGGCGCGCATCGGTTCGATCTTCACGCTCGTGACGTCGGCGATGCATGCTCCGCGACGGACCTGGGGCGCGACCTCTTCGATCACCCTCACGGTCTCCCCGATAGGAACCGCAACGACGACGAGATCGTGCCGCGACGCGACCTCCGCGCTCGGCGCGCCGCGGTCGAGCCCCGTCGTCTCGACTGGATATCCCGCGCCATCGAGGAGGCGCGCGAGAAACGCCCCCATCCCCGCCGTACCGCCGATGATCCCGATCGAGAAGTGAGTCTCCCCCGCGTGGAGGACGCTCCGCTGCGCCGCGCGCGACGCGGAGAGGAGCGCGGCGTAGACGTCGCGCACGATGTCTCCCGGGACGTCGACCTCGGCAGCCTTGGCGAGGAGGTCGTCGAGCAGCGCCCCCTCGCGCTCACGATCGAACGACGGGAGGCGTGCCTGCGCCTTCAGCTCGGCCACACGACGAATGAGTCGCATCCGTTCGCCGAGGAGCTGGACGATCTGAAGGTCGCACGCCGTGAGCGCGTCGCGCATGGCGAGGAGCGGGGCGGGCGGTTTGGCGGTCATTGGCTGGGAGAGTACTTCGGGGGTTTCGCGGACGTGATGTAGAGAGAGTCGAGAGAGATAATGCTCTTCCGCCTCGACGACCACCTCTTCCACCTCCTTTATGGGCGCGGCGGCCCGCTCGAAATGGCCGCCGTCGTGCTCTCGGCGCTGGGCGAAGGGTGGAGCGTCCTGGCCATCCTTCCTCTCGCGCTCTCCCCCCGGACGCGACGGTTCGCCGCGTGGCTCTTCGGGACGCTGGCGGTGACGGCGGCGGTCGTCTTCGCGGCGAAAGCGCTCATCGGGCGCGGGCGACCGTTCGTCGTGTACTCCGGGCTCCGGCGCGCGCTTCTGGACTCGCCGACGGACTACTCGCTCCCGAGCGGCCACGCGGCGGGGAGCTTCGCGTTCGCGCTCTTCGTGACCCATGTCCTCATGGCGCGCCGCCCCCGCCCCGCTTATGCGCTCCCGAGCTCGATCGCGCTCGTCCTCCTCGCCGCATGCATCGGCGTCTCGCGCGTCGTGCTGGGCTTTCACTTCCCGCTCGACGTCGCCGCGGGGGCGACGCTCGGATCGGTCATCGGCGGCGTGGCGGGGCGTTGGTTCACGCGGAGCGCTGAGCCTGGTGGGGAGCCGCGCGAGGCGGGCGAGGCGGGCGAGGCGGGATAGGGTTCCGCTTGCCCTCGTGCCCGGCGGCGATCCACACTCCCGGCGAATGCTGGCTCGCTGGGGTCGCCTCATTGTCGCGTTCGCTGCGGCGCTTGCCGTCTGGGCGATCGCGACTCCGGCGCATGCGGCGGCCCCCCTCTGCGATCAGCGCGGCGCCACCGGAATCGCCCCCCCTCCGCAGCTCCAGCAGCCACAGACGACCATCGACGTCGGCACGGCACCGGAGGACTGCAGCGAGCTTCTCGCGATGACGACGGCGTTCGACAACGGGCGTGCTCCGGAGCCCTCGCCGCCGAGCGCGGCGCAGGATCCGGTCGTGCCGAACGGGGCGCCGGCTATTCCACCTGCCGCGGTGTCGGGGTGCTTCGTTGGCGAGGACTCGACAGTGTGCGTGCGCGCGGGAGCGCGGTCGCGCGTGGATCGACCGCCTCGGGCGTGATCGCACGGCGCAGGCGCCGGCAGGGCAGTGAACGAACGAGGGGCTCGCGTGACGAGAGCCCCCACCCCGCCCCTCCCCCGAATCGGGGGAGGGAGAAAGCTCAACGTGTGGAGTGAGCTCCGGGGTTGGGGGGCTCCGACGGCGCGGGGCTCACCGGGGAAAGACCCCAACGCAGATTTCGCAGTCTCTCTTGTTTGGATTGGAAGAAAGGTGAACGTCATGAGCAAGGAACAGAAAGCGCGCGCGACCGAGGAGAATCCGGGGCGCGGGAGCGACGACGGCGGCGGAATGAACACCGGCGTCGCCGTCATCGGCTTCGTCGTCTGCTTCGTCGCCGGTGCGGGCCTCATGTGGGGCTACGACGCGCACAACGGCGTGTCGAAGCACGAAGGGATCGCGGCCGACTCCGGCGGCGCGTGGAGCGACAACGACTCGCCCATCGCGATCGACAGCAAGGACCCGATGTGGGGGAGCCGCGGCGCCCCGGTCACGATCGTCATGTGGTCGGACTTCCAGTGCCCCTACTGCAGCCGCGTCGAGCCGACCGTGCAGCAGATCAAGGACACGTACGGCCCCGAGAAGGTGCGCATCGTCTGGAAGAACGAGCCGCTCCCCTTCCACCCGAACGCCAAGCCGGCGGCCGAGGCGGCGATGGGCGTCTTCGCGCTCGCCGGGAACGACGGTTTCTGGAAGTGGCACGACACCGCCTTCAAGAACCAGTCGGCCCTCGGCCCCGACAGCTACACGAAGTGGGCGCAGGACGCCGGCGTGAAGGACATGGCGAAGTTCAAGGCCGGCATCGACGCCCACACCTGGGCCGACAAGGTCGACAAGGACAACGCCGAAGGGAAGTCGGTGGGAGCCAACGGCACCCCCGCCTTCTTCATCAACGGCGTGAGCCTGTCGGGGGCGCAGCCGTTCGACAAGTTCAAGGCCGTCATCGATCAGGAGCTCACGAAGGCGCAGCAGAAGATCGCGAGCGGGACGCCGAAGGACAAGATCTACGTCGCGATGTCGAAGGAGAACAAGGCGAACGCCCCCGCCGCTCCGGAGCAGAGGGAACAGCCGAAGGACGACACGACGACGGTGTTCAACGTTCCGCTCGGGACCGCGCCGATGGAGTGGAGCACCAAGCCGCTCGTCACGATCGTCGAGTTTTCCGACTTTCAGTGCCCCTTCTGCAAGCGCGTCGAGCCGACGCTCAAGCAGGTCCACGAGACGTACGGGGACAAGGTCGCCCTCGTCTGGAGGAACGAGCCGCTCCCCTTCCACCCGCACGCGGAGCCCGCGGCCGAGATCGCGATGGAAGCGCTCTCCGAAAAAGGGAACAAAGGGTTCTGGGAGGCGCACGACAAGCTCTTCGACTCGCAGCCCAAGCTCGAGGACGCCGATCTGGCGTCGGTCGCGGCCGCCCTCGGCCTCGACGCGAAGAAGGCCGATGACGCGGTCAAGAACCACGTCTGGAAGAAGCAGATCGACGACGACAACAACCTGAGCCAGACGCTCCAGGCCAGCGGAACGCCGCACTTCTTCATCAACGGACGCCGCCTCGTCGGCGCGCAGCCGTTCGACAAGTTCAAGGAGATCATCGACAGCGAGATCACCAAGGCGCAGGGGCTGCTCTCGTCGGGGACCTCGCAGAAGGATCTCTACGCGGCGCTCATGATGAACGCCTAAGCAGCAGGCGCGGCTCCAGCGGCTGCCGCGGGCGACCTCGAGAAGAAGCCGATGCCGTCGATCACGGGCGCTCCGTGGAAGGGGGCGAAGAACGCGAAGGTCACGGTCGTCGAGTTCTCCGACTTCCAGTGCCCCTTCTGCAAGCGCGTCGAGCCGACGGTCGCGCAGATGATGAAGGAGTACGGCGACAAGATTAAGCTCGTCTGGAGGAACCTCCCGCTCGGGATGCACGCAGACGCGCCGCTCGCGGCCCAGGCAGCCATGGAGGCCTACAAGCAGAAGGGGGCCGACGGCTTCTGGAAGATGCACGACCTGATGTACGAAAACCAGCAGACGCAGGACGGCATCAAGCGCCCCGCGCTCGAGAACTACGCGACGCAGATGAACCTCGACATGACGAAGTTCAAGGCGGCGCTCGACAGCCAGAGCCACAAGCCCGAGGTCGACGCGGACGCGAAGATGGGGAACGACATCGGCATCCAGGGGACGCCGGCGTTCGTCATCAACGGGTACTTCGTCAACGGCGCGCAGCCGTACGACAAGTTCAAGGCGGCGATCGACAAGGCGCTGTCCGAGGTGAAGTAACGAGGTCTGGGCACAAGCTCAAGCTAGCCCCCCCGTGACCCACCCCACCCCCCTGGCCCCCCGCCCCGCATGCAGGGCGGAGGGAACGTGAACCGCTGCGCGCTCGAGCGTTTCATTGTCTCACGCTCCCCCCGCCCTGCCGGCGGGGCGGG
>JBKQKP010000042.1:0-135801 GCA_052147435.1 Polyangiaceae bacterium
GACGGCGACGCCGACGCCGACGGTGACGGCGACGGCGACGGCGACGGCCGCACCGACCGCGACAGTCGCAGCCCTGCCCACGGCGGTCCCGCCCCACGTCTCGCCCGCCGCGCCGGCTCGCTCCAACGCCCCACCGACTCCTCCACCGCCCGCGACGATCGCCGCGGCGCGCGCAGCGTTCGCGCGCGGCGATCTCAACCAGGCGAAATCGATCTACTCGGACCTGCTGGACGCCAACTCTCACGATGCGGAGGCGCTCGAAGGAATGGGCGAAGTCGCGCGCGCGCGGAAGAACCTCCGTGTCGCCGCCTCGTTCTTCAACGCGGCGGTCGCGGCCGACCCGCGGTCCCTGCAAGCACTCACCGGTCTCGCAGACACCCAGTGGGACCTCGGCAAGCAGGACGAGGCGCGGGCCAGCTACCGGAAGATCGCGAGCGACTTCCCCGGCGGAGTCTACCCGGCGCGGGTCACCGAGCGGGCGGCGCCGCCGGCACCCTGATTCGAGCCCAGCCGGCCTGGCATCGAGCTATCCTCGTCCGGTGACCCGCGAGACCGTGTGGAAGCGCGTTGCCGACGCCCTCCGCGGCGACTTCGGACGGCTCCTCGATGTGCGCGACGTCCGGCGCGTGCGTCGCGTGGCAGGGGATGCGTGGCTCGTGACCGTCGTCCTGGCGGCCCCCTCCGGCGATCTTCACGTGGCCGATCTCACGGTCGACGCCGCCGGAGCGATCACTCCCGTGCTGGGGCCCGAGCACGTCATCGACGCCGTCCGTCGCGCGCAGCGCGCATCGATGGCGCCTCCTCCTCCCCCCGACGAGCTCGCCGACTTTGGCGACGCGTCGAGCGACGAGGACGAGCCGGCCCTCGACATGCTCAGCGAGGAGGAGCCGATCGAGGCGCGCGTAGCCGTGGCTCTCGCGAAAGGGGATCCGGCCTCCCTGCACGAGGCCCGCGGCCTCCTTCCGCGCCTCCTCGCGGATCACGAGCGCCGCGGAACGACCCTCTTCACGATGGCGCAGGTCGAGGTGAAGCTCGACGAGCGAACCCTCGCGCGCGGGTACCTCGAAGCGGCTGCCCGCGAGTTCGCCGATCGGTTCGATCTCGCGTCGCTCGAGAAGGCGGCGGCCCTCGCGCTCGATCTGATGCCGCGCGACGCCTTCACCGGCTCGCCGATCCACACGCTCCTCGAGCAGAGCCGCGTCCGCCTCAAGCCTCTCGAGAGCCTCTTCCGCGCGCGGAGCCTCGCCGCCGTCCCCGACGACAACCGCGACCGGCTGGCGGACTGCGCGACCCTCCGGACGCTCGCGCCAGGGGAGACCCTCGTCAACGAAGGGGACCCTTCGCTCAACGTCTTCGTGGTGAAGAGCGGCCTGCTCGGCGTGTGGCTCGAGAAACCGTCGGGGGGCTCGTGGCTCGTGCGGTGCTGTTTTCCCGGGTGGCTGCTCGGCGAATCGAGCGTGCTCGCGGGGCCCGACGCCCGGTGCACGGCGTCGCTCCGCGCCGAGCGCGTCAGCGAAGTCTGGGTGCTCCCCGCGTCCGAGGTCCGCGCGATCATGGACGAGGACTTCGCGTTCGGGCTGCGCATCGCCGAGACGAAGCAGCTCCATCGCATCGACTCGTTCTTCTCGATGCACGAGACGATGGGGCAGCTCGACGTTCAGGTGCGCGACGACATGCTGTCGTGCATCCAGCGGCTGGAGATCTTCGACGCGGACACGATCCTCCTCCCCGCCAACGACATCCCTCAGGTGGCGTGCCTCGTGGCAAAGGGGTCGATCGCGCTCTTCGAGGAGGGGGAGGTCGAGAAGCCCGTCTCGGTCATCGAACCCGACTCGTTCTACGGGGTGCGTGACGCCATTCACCAGATCGCGTCGAGCGTGACGGCGATCGCGAGGGCCGGGACCACCGTCGCGTTCTTCGACGCGACTCGACTGCGCGCGCTCTGCGAGCGGAGCCCGGACCACGTCGTTGCCGTGCTCGAGAGATTGGGGTGAGCCGCGATGCCGGGGAGCGCCGATCACCCCGACGTGTTCGTCCCCACAGTTCCGTTTCAATCCGACGAGAGCGCAGAGCCGGCGCCCGTGGACGAGCTCCTGCCGGGAGCGCGCGTAAGCCGGTATCTCGTCTTGAAGACTCTCGGTCGCGGCGGGATGGGCGTCGTCTACATGGCGTACGACGAGGAACTCGACCGGCGCATCGCGCTCAAGCTCCTGGGGCGCGAGTCGCGCGAGGCCGACGCGAGCAGCGGCGCCCATCGACTCCTGCGTGAGGCGCAGGCGCTCGCGCGTCTCTCGCACCCGAACGTGGTCGCGGTATACGACGCCGGGTCCTTCGACGGACAGGTCTTCCTCGCGATGGAGTACGTCGATGGAGTGACTCTCCGCGCCTGGCGCTCGGCCCGGCCAAGGGCCGTTCGCGAGATCGTGGCAGCGTACGTGCAGGCCGGGCGTGGCCTCGAGGCCGCGCACGCGGAGGGAATTTTTCACCGCGACTTCAAGCCGGACAATGTCGTGGTCGACACCCGCGGGCGGGCGCGCGTGCTGGACTTTGGGTTGGCTCGGCTCGGCCCGTCGCTCGCCTCGTATCCGGAGATCGAGCTCGCGGAGACGGAGGTCTTCAAGACGCCACCTATCCTTGCGAGCGGACCCTTGACGCAGGCGGGGGAGCTCCTCGGCACGCCCGCGTACATGGCGCCCGAGCAGCTGCGGGGCGGGGCGACTGACGCGAGGACGGACCAGTTCGCGTTCTGCGTCGCGCTTCACGAGGCGCTCTATGGGGCGCGCCCACACACGGGCAAGACGTTGATGGAGCTGCGCGACGCCCTCGAATCCGGCCGCCTCTCTCCGGCGCCGAGCGGGACGAATGTACCGAGCTCCGTTCGCGCGGTGCTCGTGCGCGGGCTTCGCCCCAAGCCGGACGAGCGCTTCGCGTCGATGGGGGCCCTCCTCGCGGCGCTCGAGGACGCGACCGGCCATCGACGCGCGGCAATCGGGGTCGCGGTGGGCGCTGCCGCCGTCGTCGCGGCGACCGTGGTCGGGTTCGCGAGGCACGCGCGCCCGCCCGTGTGCGCAGGGGCCGGGCGCGAGATCTCGAGCACGTGGGGCGACAAGGAACGGGCGTCTGTCGCGGCGGCGTTCGACGCGAGCGGCAATCCGCGCGCGAAGGACGTGTGGGGTCGCGTCCGGCCGGTCCTCGACGACTACGCTGCGCGCTGGGCGACGATGCGCACGGAGTCGTGCGAAGCGACCCGCGTACGTGGCGTGCAGTCGGACGAAGCGCTCGATCTGCGGACGGCGTGCTTGGATCAACGCCGCGCCGAGCTCTCGGCGACCATAGGTGCCCTCGAGACCGCGAACGCGAAGCTCGTAGACGATGCCGTGAAGATAGGGCGCTCTCTCTCCGAGCTCACCCTGTGCGCGGACGTCCCCGCGCTGCGTGCCCCCTTCGCGCAGCCTCACGATCCGACCCAGCGCGCGAAGGTGGCAAGCATCCGCGACCGGATCGGGCGCGCCACCGCGCTCGTGCGCGTGCAGAAGCTCGATGAGGCAGGCGACCTCGCCTCCGAGGCGCTTCGCGACGCCAGGGATCTCGGCAACCGCGCGCTCGAAGGGGAAGCGCTTCTCGAGCAAGCAAAAGTCGCTGGCTGGCGCGGAAAGCTGCAGGAGGTGCTGAAGCTCGCGCATGCTGCTGCGCTCGCTGCGAACGTCGCGCGCGACGACCAGACGGAAGCGGAGGCGTGGATGAAGCTCGTCTGGGCGGTTGGAGTGAGCGACGGTCGACTCGAGGACGCGGAGGGATACGCGTCGCTCGCCGACGCCGCGATCACGCGTGCCGGTGGACCGGATGCGCTCAAGGCCGAGCTGGCTGAGCGGCGCGCGGACGTGCTCTGGGCCCACGGGAACGCCCGAGACACGATCCCGCTCTATGAGGAGGCCCTCGCCCGAGCCGTCAGCGCGTGGGGGCCCGAGTCTGCGATCGTGGCTCGCGAGGAGGTCAATCTCGCGCAGTCCGAGGCAGACATTGGCAACCTGCGCGAGGCCATCACGCGCGTGCAGAGCGGCGTTGCGAAGCAGGCGGCGGAGTATGGCGAGAGCCCCCTGCTCGGCAACTCGCTCTACTCCCTCGCGTTCGACCTCCTACGCCTCGGGGATGCCGACGGCGCCCTGCGCGTCGCGAACCGACTCTTGGCGACCGGCGTGGCGGGTACGATGCGGATCCACGGGCGGCTGACCGCGGCGCGCGCGCTCATCGCACGCGGCGATGTCGAGCGCGGACGAAAGGATGCCCGAGACGCGATCGCCGAATACGAGGCCGCGTACGGGGCGAGCGACTGGCACGCGGGCGCCGCGCGAGAGCAGCTCGCGGAGACATTCCTGAGGCGTCATCTCCTCGACGACGCAGACGCCGCCGCCGCGCGCGCGATCGATCTGCTCGCGCCGTCGAATCCCGACCCGGGCACGCTCGACGAGGCGCGGCTCGTCCGCACGATCTGCGCCGCGCGACGAGGGGGCGCCAAGGGGATGCTCCCCGTCGCGGAGGCGATCCTCGCGACGGAAGAGAAAGATCCGAAGCTCGCGCCGGGCGAGCTCGTGCTGCCGCTGCTCGCGGTGGGGGAGGCCGCACTCAGCACGGGTGACGTCGCGAGGGCCGCGAGCGTGCTCGAGCGCGCCTCGACGGTCGCCGAGAACGCCGAAGGCTCGCCGGAGCTCCACGCGGACGTTCACTTCGCGCTGGCGCGAGCGCTGCTCAAGTCGCACGGAGACGCTGCGCGCGCTCGAGAGCTGGCGCTGCGCGCGGCGAGGGAATACGACGAGATCAAGCTTCCCGACGCGGCGCGCGAAGCTCGCGCGCTCGCGGGATAGCGACGCGACGCGACGGCGCGTCAGTCCCGGAGCGCTCCCGTGCTGCCAACGGGAGCCCGTTGCGGTATACGAGCGCCCCATGAAGCTCCGTCCTCTCCCGCTCCTGGTTCTCGTGGCTGCCTGCGGTGGAAGCGAGCCCCCCCCGGCCGCTCCCGCACCGCCCGCCCCCACGCCGGCCGCGCCCCCCGTCGCAACACCCGCGCCGGCGGCGCCCGTCTCGCCGTGGGTGAGCCAGTACCCGGCGACCCGCACCGAGGACACGAAAGACGTCCTCTTCGGCACCGAGGTTCGCGACCCGTACCGGTGGCTCGAGGACGGCAAGGCGCCCGAAGTGCAAGCGTGGATGACCGCCGAGGACAACCTGACGCGCAAGAAGCTCGCCGCGCTCCCCGAGCGTGACGCGATCGCCGCACGCCTGAAGGAGCTGTTCTACGTCGACTCCCAGTCCATCCCGTTCACGCGCGGCGGTCGCGTCTTCTACGAGCGGCGCTCGGGGTCGCAGGAGAAGTGGGTGGTTTACTGGCGGCAGGGGAAGAAGGGGGAGGAGAAGGTCCTCCTCGATCCGAACACATGGTCGAAGGACGGATCGTCGTCGCTCCACGACTGGAGCGTCTCCTGGGACGGGAAGCGCGTGGCTTACGACGTCTCGGAGAACAACTCCGACCAGGCGACGATGCACCTCATGGAGGTCGACAGCGCGAAAGTCTCCACGGTCGATGTCATCCCCGGCGCGCGGTACGCGCATGCCTCGTGGACCCCGAAGGGGGACGCCTTCTATTACACGCGCCTCCCGGTCGACGCGACGATCCCGCCCGACAAGATGCCGGGTTATGCCGCCATCTATCTCCACAAGGTCGGCGCGGACCCGGCGAAGGACGAGCTCGTCCACGAGAAGACCGGCGATCCGACGACGTTCATCGGCGGCGGGGTTTCGAAGGACGGCCGGTGGCTCTTCGCGGACATCGTACGCGGTACCCGCTCGAACGACGTCTACTTCCGCGACCTGACGAAGCCGGCGAAGACCTGGACGCCGCTCGCCGAGGGGCTCGACGCGAAGTTCAGCGCCGAGGAGTTCAAGGGGAAGTTCTACATCCTCACGAACGACGGCGCGCCGAAGTTTCGGGTCTTCGTCGCGGACCCCGCGCACTTCGAGCGGAGCGCGTGGAAGGAGATCATCCCGGAGCGGAGCGACGCGACGCTCGACGGGGCGGACATCGTCGGCGGGAAGCTGTCGCTCCGTTACTTGAAGGACGTGACGTCGCACCTCGAGCTCCACGATCTGTCCGGCAAGCTCGTTCGCGAAGTCGCGCTTCCGACGCTGGGCACGGCGTTTCTCGCGGGCGACGCCGACCAGGACGACGCCTTCTTCTCGTTCAGCACGTTCAACTACCCCTACGAGATTCACGAGACGTCGATCGCCAAAGGGGGCGACACGGTGTGGTTCAAGCAGAAGGTGCCGGTCGACCCGAGCCCTTACACCGTCGATCAGGTGTTCTTCACGTCGAAGGACGGGACGCGCGTGCCGATGTTCCTGGTTCACGCGAAGACGATGCCGCACGACGGGAGCTCGCCTGTCCTGCTCAACGGCTACGGCGGGTTCAGCATCTCGCTCACGCCTGGGTTCTACAAGTCGATCTATCCGTGGCTCGAGCATGGAGGGGTCTTCGCGCTGGCGAACCTCCGCGGGGGAGGGGAGTACGGCGAGGCGTGGCATCGAGACGGCATGAAGCACGTGAAGCAGCACGTCTTCGACGATTTCGAGGCCGCCGCCGAGTACTTGATCAAAGAGAAGATCACGTCGAGCGATCGACTCGCGATCGACGGAGCGTCGAACGGCGGTCTCCTCGTCGGCGCGGCGCTCACGCAGCGGCCCGAGCTCTATCGCGTCGTCCTCTGCGGGGTTCCGCTCCTCGACATGGTCCGTTACCACCTCTTCGGGTCCGGTCGCACGTGGAGCGAGGAGTACGGCACCGCGGAGAAGGAGGACGACTTCAAGGCGCTCTTCGCGTATTCGCCGTACCACCACGTCACGCGCGGCGTCGCCTACCCGTCGGTCCTGGTCGAGTCGGCCGACAGCGACGACCGGGTCGACCCGATGCACGCCCGGAAGATGACCGCGGCGCTTCAGGCGAATTCGTCCGGAGGACCTGTCCTCATCCGCATCGAGAAGCACTCGGGGCACGGCGGCGCGGACCTGATGCACGCGTGGGTCGAGCAGTACGCGGATCGGTATGCGTTCGTGCTCGCGGAGATAAAGAAGCAGGGGAGCGTGATGGGGGGGGCTCAGTAGTAAAGGGGACCCCGGTACGCGGCGCGCCTGGTCCTCAGAACTTCGCCAGGTGCGCCTGGTACGTCTGCCCGAAATCCTCGGTCGGCGTGCCGGCGTCGTAGTCCGTAATCAGGACGGGGTCCGTGTCCGTGTTCCACGACCACGCGAGGTAGCTCTGGCCTTCCGTCTCCGTCCAGGTGAGGAGATTGTCGTACCAGGTCTCGAGGTCGGTGATTTGCGCGGGGGTGAAGAGCGCGGCCGTCGACGCGCTGAACGCCGAGATCCCCGACTCTCCGATGACCAGCGGGAACCCGGCGGCGAGCACGCTCGTCGCTGACGTATTCGTCGCGGTCACCTCCGCGGAGTTGCACGTGAGCGACGTGGAGTAGCCGTTGTACTGACTCGGGCACCCCGACTGCTCGGAGTTGAAGTCGTAGGCGTGCCACGACGCCGCGACGTTCGCGATACTGATCCCGTTCAGGGGCGACGGGAGCGTCGGAATGCCGTTCACCGACGAGACCCACTGGGACATGTCGCTCGAGTACGAGAGACCGCCGAGGATGACGACGTTCTGCGCTCCGGCGTTACGCACCGCCTGGAGGAGCGCGGCCATGCCCGCGACGGTGTAGTTGGTGCCGTTCAGCTGCGCGCACGAGCCGCCGCTGACCCAGCAGGACCAGTCCGTGATGAAGGGCTCGTTGAACAGGTCGAAGATGACCGAGCCGTTCCCCGCGAACGTCTTGGCGATCTGCGACCAGACCGTGGGCGCGTGATCGGCGTCCGCCATCGGCTCCTGGGCGTTCGAGAGCGTGGTTCCAGGCGCGGTCCAGTGCAGATCGACGATCGCGACCATGCCGTTTTGGGTGATCAGGTTCACCCAGCCCGAGATGGCGTTCTGGTAATTGGTGCCGCCGTACGCTGCAGCGACGCCGTTGATCCCAAGCCAGCAGTCTTCGTTGAGCGGGACGCGCACGGCGTTGATGTTCCAGGTCTTCATCGCGTTGATGCCCGCCTGGTCCGCGGGGCCGTCGAAGAAGCCGCCCGAGAGGCACGAGAACTCGGTCCCCGAGCGGTCCACGCCGTGGAGCTGCACGACGTTGCCGTTCCCGTCGACGATGTGACCGAGCCCGCCGTCCGCTCCCATGATGACGTGCAACCCGGTCGTCCCCCCGGACTCCGCGCTCTCCCCGGTGCCCGAGTCGGTCGGCCCCGCCGTGCCTCCGTCTTCGCCTAGCGTGCCGCCTCCGTCGTCCCCGGTCCCTGGATTCCCTAGGTTCCCCTTCGGTCCGCCGTCGGTGTTCGCGGACGAGCCTCCGTCGCCGCTTCCGTTCGATCCGGCCGGCGAGCCGCTGCAAGCGAACACGCCGACGGCGACGATGAACCCGACCGCGAAGAGCGGGGGCGTTACTTGTTGTGGCAAAGGTTGCACGCGGCTCCCTTGAGCAACATACGCGCCATTCCAGTGGCGTGACGCTTCGGGCGCTCCGGGAGCCGCTTTCGCGAATTCAGTTTCGGTGCGTGGATCGAAATGTCCAACGGTGCTCGTGGGTGAGCGTCCGGCACGCGAGCATGATTACCCACATGAGAAAACCCACCCCCGGCACCTCCCTGCAAGCAGGGAGGGGAGCTCTCTCGCGACGCGGAGCACACCCCTTCCCTGCTTGCAGGGAAGGGGCCGGGGGATGGGTTGATCGAGATTCGCGCTCCGTCATCACGCCCGCCAACTGACCGTCACCGCGATCCGTCCGCTCGCGTCGAGCCCGTGGCTCTCGCGAACGTCGTTCGCACGCGAGAGAGCAAGCATGTAACGGATCATCTCCGCGAACGTGCGCCGCCCCACGGGGTCCTGCACGTACGGGTGATCTGCGAGCGTCACGCGGCCGCTCGTCTCCGTGCGCCAGTCGATCTCGACCTTTCCTTGCGAGTGGAAGTGGCGCCACATGTCGCTCGCGCGCGCTCCGATCGCTCGCGGGGTCACGACCTTCATGAAGAGACGGCGGACCCCTCCGATCGCGATGTCGAGCGATCGATCGATGCACTCGGCGTAGGTGTCGGCGTTCCCGTCGGCGGTCGTTTCGTAGATCGTCGTCTGCCACGCCATGAGGTGGGACGTGGGGTACCACCGGATCGCCACGAACTCCGGCCCGCACGTCTCGCGTGCGACGTCGGGGGGGAGACGAGCGACGAGCGCCCGGAGCGCGGCGCCCCCCCACGTCTCGCGCACCGCGAGGTCGAGCGTGTGAAAGATGATGCCGCGCGTGAGCGCCACGTTCGACGGGAACAGAGACCCCACGGCGCCGAGGATACCGCGCGATTTACGCGCGCGGCCGAACCTGCTTCCGGATCTTCTTGATGAAGGTCTGCGTGCACAGACCGTGGCTGTCTTCGTGCTCCATGATCTCCTGGATGAGCCTGGCCTTCGCCTCGCTCGTGCACGACGGATTGTCGCGGACCTCGGTCGCGAGCTGGACGCCGTGGGGCGTCACCGGCCACTGCGCCTTCACGACGACGGCCGCTTTGTTCGACTGCCGGTGATGGGCCGCTTTCGTCTTCGTCACGTCGTGGAAGCCGGTGTCCTCGGCGCGCTTCCCGCTGCCGTGACAGCTCGGGCACGTCGTGGTCAGTCCGAACGAGTTTCCGATGCGACGATCTCCACCACACACTCCGCAGGGGTCATCGGACACAGCCACATCCTTCCAAGACGCCGGGTTTCACGAACGCTCCATGCACCGTACGCGACGACGCCGCCGGGCGCCGGTGATCTCGCCACGACGGCCGGCGATTGTCACAGTTTGCCCCCGCCGCGCGACGTCAGGTCGAAGCCATGGAGCATCGACCCTCCCCCTTTCGCGCCACTTTCACGCTGATTCTCGCCGTTCTCGTCCCCGTAGCCGCTTGCAGCAAGGCGCCGCCGATCACGGCTCTCCCCCCTCCGACTCCGACCGCTTCCTCGGCGAGCCCGGCCGAGGTCTTCGCGGCGCTTCCCCCCGAGAGCGAGCCGGTGCGTCCGATCGATCCGTTCACGATCGCCGACGAGCAAGGTCGCCCCATCGAGGTCTACCCGCCGACGGGCGACGCGAGCCGGTCACCGCTGGTCGTGATGCTCCACGCGACCTGCATGCAGCCCGCCTCCGTCTGCAACTGGTTCGGGGAGGCCGGGCGGGATACGGGATGGCTCGTCTGCCCTTCGGGCAACGGAACGTGCGCCGGCGAGCCGGACTGGGAAGGATCCGGGCGTGCGAAGGCTGCGTTTCTCGAGCGCGCGATCGCGCGGGTGGAGGACCGCGTGGGTGCGTTCGTGGATGACACGCCGGGCGTTCTCATCGGTTGGTCCCGAGGTGCGTTCGCCGCGCGCGACATGGTCGTCGCCCGCCGCGATCTGGTCTCGCGCCACTTCACGGGGCTCGTGCTCATCGCGGCGCAGGTCGCCCCCGACGCCGCCACGCTCCGCGCCGCGGGCATCCGGCGTGTCGTGATGGCGGCGGGCGACTACGATATGTCGCGCCCGATGATGGTCGGCGCGGTCGATGCGCTTCACCGCGCCGGGATGGAGGCGAGGTACGTCTCTCTGGGCAAGATTGGCCATGCGTGGCCGGCAGACTTCGAGAAGACGATGCGCGAGCCGATCGCGTGGGCGGCGGAGCGCGATTGAAGCGCGACGGAAAGGGAGCGCCGGCTCCCGACGCGCGTTACGCTGACGAGGATGCCCGGCGAAGCGCCCAGGACCCGTCGCGCGCTCGCCTTGGCGAAGACCGTCGCGAAGTTCGCGGCGGCCTGGGGGGCGTTCATCGCGGTCGCCAACAACGACCTCCTCGTGAACCGCGTGACCGACGCTCTCGGGTCTGCGACCCAGAAAGCGCTCGCCAACTTCCCCCTCGTTGCCCGCTACACGGAGAACCTCTACCAAGACGTCACGTTCATCTTCCTCATGACGGCGTTCGTCACGCTCGTCTTCGGGACGGGCCTCGCCGTGCTGGGCGGTGCGACGCGGATGGTCGCCCGGGCGCGCGTTCGCGCGGGGCACGCCGACTTTCTCGATCGCCTCCGTGGGTGGACGGCGGCGCATCCGAAGGTGACTCGCGCGCTCCTGGCTGCCCCCGCGCTCGCGTGGATGCTTCGACTCGGATGGCCCTCTTCGATCGCGGGGTCCATCATCGACGGACCAATCCTGGATACGGCCCCCGGCCCCTACGTGCGCATCCTGCCCGCGCTCCTCGTCGCCGGATGGGGCCTGTTCGCGATGACGAAGAAAGGGGTGCGCGAGCTGCTCGCCCCCACGTTGGGCGGCGATGAAGCGACGGCCCGGTTCGAGATCGGTCCCGAGGAGATCGGTTTCGATGCGGTCGCGGTCACGCGCGAGACGCTCGCCACCGTGGGGCTCTACTCCGCGATCACCCTCGGGCTTCCTGCGTTCGGACTCCTTTACCTGCTGATGAATCGCGGTTCGGTCCACGACGGGTCGAGCCTCGGCTTCGTCGCCTACCTGGCCTTCGTGGGGTTCGGTGCGTTCGCCTTTCGAAGGGCCTCGCGCGTCGCTATCGGCGTCGATGGAGTCCACATCCGCGGCACGTCGCGCGCGCGGTTCTTCGCGTACCGCGACCTCGACTCGGCGCGGGTGAAGGGGGGCGACGTCGAGCTCGTTCGTCGCGGCAAGGTCGTCCTGCGCCTCCAGCTCCACGGGGAGGACGCGGCGCGGAGGGACGCGGTCCTAGCGCGGATCACCGAGAGCATCGCGCGCGTCCGCGAGGGGCGTGGGGCCGTCGCTGCGCAGATCGTCGCGTCGTCGTCGAAGGACGCTCTCGCGCGCGTCGCCGAGGGCGGCGGTGACTACCGAATGGCGACGCTCACGCGCGAGCAGCTCTGGGCGCTCGTCGAGGGGCCGGAGATCGAGGCGAGCGCGCGAAAGGCGGCGGCGGAGGCGCTCGTACGATCGAGCGACGACGGCGAGCGCGCGAGGTTGCGCGTGGCGGCGGAGCACTGCGCCGAGCCGCAGGTGAGGATCGCGCTTCAGGAGATCGCCGACGAGGAGCACGTGCCCGAGGGGCGAACGCCGATGGACGCACCGCCAGTCGCGATCCGCGCGGGCAAGTGAGTCATTCGATGCGAAAGCCGGCACTCTTCGGGTTCCTCGGTCTCGCGACATTGACGTCGATCGCGTTCGGGCACGGCGCGACGACGCGCGGTCTCGCCGCCCAAGCCATTCCTGCCCCGTCGGCCTTCTCCCATCCCGGCTACATCTATTACAGCGCGCCGCAGCCGCTCCCCCCCAGCGTGCAGATGCCCCCCGCGCTCAGCCGCATCGAGCAGCGGAACCTCGCGCACCTCAAGCTCGCGGCCGCGCTGCTGCGACGCTGCGACATACCGAAGGAGGTCGCCGACGGCGTCTTCGTGCACATCGACTGCTTCCCGTATCGCCGCGTGTCGATCGCCGTGCAGCACGCGACGGCGCTCAAGCTGGGCCTGATGCGTCTCGGGCGCTTTCGGTGGCAACGGCTGGCACCAGCCCCGGGCAAGGCGCGCGGTACGGCCCCCGCGGGGGCGACGTCGGCCCCGGCGCCCGCGAGCCCCGGGGCGCAGGCTCCGCTCCCCGACCTGGTCGATCACCGGCTGAACGGGACCGAAGGGCCGGTCAAAGACCAGGGGGACGTGGGGGCGTGCACCGCGTTCGCGCTCTCTTCGGTGATCGACAACTCGCTCCGCCGAGCCAATCTGAACGTGACGACCTCGCCGGAGCACGTGTGGGGGCACTACGCGACCCCGACGATGGAGGACGCCGCCTCGGGCAATCTCAACAAGGGGCTCACGACGTTCGATGCCCTGCCGTACAGCGGTCGGGAAGCGTGCGAGCTCACGCACGACGCGACCGACGACTGCGGTCAGACGTACGGCGTCCTGCCGAACACGGCGGTCGTGGACCTTCCGCTCGAGCAGCGCCTCCGGATCGCGGACCAGTCGAATGGCCACCGCGCGGTCGGGTTCGAAGAGCTCGACGTCAGCCCCCCCAACATCGACGAGATCGTCGCGACGCTCGCCAGCGGCGCCGACGTGTGGAGCGCGTTCAACATCGACTCGAGCGTCTGGGTCAATCGGCAAATGCAAAGCTTCGTCATCCCCGACTGGTCGCAGCCGGACGGTGGGCACGCGGTCGCGCTCGCGGGGTACAGGCGGGTGAGCGGCGGACTGCAGTTTCTCGTCCACAACAGCTGGGGGGCGAGCTGGGGGGACGGCGGGTACGCGTGGATCAGCCAGGCGATGGTGCAGAAGTGGCTGCAGCTCGCGTACAAGGTTCGCACTGACGTGGACGGCGCGTCGCCGCCGTCGACCGATGAAGATTGTCCCGGCGATCAAGTGATCGACACGGTGACGAACCAGTGCGTCGGTGTTTGTCCGGATCAGTCACGGCCGGCGAACGGTCAGTGCCCGGCGGGGCCCGCGCCCGCGCCGCAGCCGCTTCCGCTGCCGAGCCTCGTCGGATGGCCGACGATACCTGGGTTTCCGACGATTCCCGGGTGGCCCGCCGCGCCGGCGCCGACGGCTCCTGCGCCGACGGCTCCGCCCGTGTCGCCCGCGCCGGCGCCGACGTTTCCGTGGCCGATGCCGTCCGCGATTCCGTCGGCGTGGCCGTGGTCGGTGCCGAGCGGGCTTCCGACGTGGCCGGCGCCGACGAAGTAGCGAGCCTACTCGCTCCCCTTCGCGATCCTCCCGCGCAGCGCCTCGCACCCGACCTGCACGGACACGCCCCGCCGGTCCATCTCGGCGAGCGCGTTCGCGAGCGCCGCTCTCACGCCGCGCGGGCCGAGATCGAGCTCCTCCGCGGCGCGGAAGACGATCGCTTCCATCACCGCGCGCCCATCGATCAGCGACGGCGCGTGCGGCACGGGGGCGAGCGGCGGAGGGGGATCCGCGCCGAGCGAGACGTCGAGCTCGACACGCAGCGCCTCGGGGAGGTCGCCGAGAGACGGGACGATGACGGCGCGAGTGTCCTCGGTCGGGACCGCGGCGCCGCCTTCCCAGCGGGCGACCGATTGGCGGCCGACGCCGAGGCGCCGGCCGAAATCGCTCTGCGATTCACCCAGGTGCCTGCGCGCGGCGAGGAGCGCGCGAGCGAAGCGAGCTTGGTCGATGCGAGCCATTGTCACATCGGATGTAACACGATGCGACGTCGTCGAGCCCATTGTGTACGTCGCATATGACATTTTGCGACGTCGTCGTCCCCTTTGGACAACACGAGATCGACTCGAGGCAACTCGACGTGGGGAAATTGCCTGGATACGCCCTCATCGAGCGCAGGGGACGTGACAACTTGTGACGTCGGCGTCGAAACGCGTCATGTCGACATGCTCTCCGTCGATGCCGACGTGCACGCAGCCGATGCGGACCTGCTCCTAGCCGAAGCCGACGTGCACGCAGCCGATGCGGACGTGGACGCAGCCGAAGCCGACGTGCACCTGACGGATGCCGACGTCACCGTGGCCGATGCCGACATGGACGGAACCGATGGGGACGTGCTCGGGATCCATCGCGCGCTACCCCCGATCCATCCACGCGACCGCGCACGGCGTCCCCGCCTCCCTCAGCCACGCCTGGTCATGCGGCCCCGGCAGAACAACGAGCTCGTGCGGAACGCCGCGCGCGCGGAGCTCGCCGGCGAGCGTGACGCTCGCGTCGTGGAATGGATCGCGAGCGCTCGTCTCGATCAAGAGCGGGCGCCCGCCGGCCCCCTGCGCGAGGCGACCGGCGTATCCCCGCGCCGCTTCGCGCGAGATCGCAGTCTGCACCCCCGCCCACGCGCCGAAGCCGTGGGGGACGCGCAAGAACACTTCGAGCGAGACCCACCCGCCGTACGAGCAGCCCCCGATGCGCGCGGGTGACGCGTCGAGCCGCCCCCCTGCTTCATTCCGTACACGCGGGACGAGGACGCTGTCGATCCAGCGCGCGTACCCGTCGAGGTCCCTCCCCGACATCTTCGGCACGTAAGGGCACGCGAACCCGAGGCCACGGTAGGGACGCGCGGCGAGCGCCGCGTTCGTCGTCGCGAGCGTGTCTCCCCAGTCGTCTCGCGCCGTGGAGATGCGCGCAAGCGGCGCCCGAACGAGCCGGCGCACGCTGTCGGCGAGGCCATAGCGGTCGACCCAGGCGCGCGCCCCTGCGTGCTCGTCGCTCGTCTCGGCGAGGCCGTGAAGAAGGACAACGAGGGGCGCCGGGCTCATCGAAGCGGGAGGCAACGCCAGGACGACTTCGTGCTCCAGGTGAAGAGGCCGGATCTCGAGCGCTTCTTCGCCGATGGAGTCAGCCCGGGCGCGGGGGAGGGCGGTCGCCGCAGCGAGGCCCAACGTGAGCGCACGCCGGTTCACGAGGAGAGATTGGCGCCGACGCGAGTCCAACGTCCCGAAAAGTACCTGGCTCAGCCGAAGGATGCGGACGGATTGTTCGACGCACGGCTGGCGTTCTCGGCAGGCGGACCTATTATCGTACGAATGATAAAGAACCGCCGGCCGTGGCGGACAGTCGCTCTCCTCGCTCTCGTCGGCTGTCACCGCGGTCCCCCTGTCCCCCCCGGCTACCAAGGGCTGGTCGAGTACGACGAGCACGTCGTCTCGTTCGAAGTGCCAGGGCGAGTCGAGCGGGTCGACGTGAACCGGGGCGATCTGGTCACCGCCGACCAGACGGTGGCCAAGCTCGACGACACGGTCGAGCGCCTCACCGTCGACGCGCATCGCCAGGAAGCCAACGCCTCGCAGGCCGACCTGGCTCTGCTCGAAGCGGGGAGCCGGCGTGAGGACATCGCGTCGCTCGCGGACGACCAGCACGCCGCCGCGGCGAACGAAGACCTCATGCGGACGATCGCCGAACGGACGCGGAAGCTCTTTGCCGACGGCTCGCTCCCCAAGGCGGATCTCGACAAAGCGGAGGCGGACCTTTCCCACGCGACGTTCGAGCGGGAGTCGCTCGATCAGCGTCTCACCGCGCTCCGTCACGGGGCGCGCCCCGAGGAGCTCGCGCGCGCGCGGGCCCGTCTCGACCAGTCCAAAGCGCAGCTGGCGCTCGAGGAGGAGCTCCTCGCGCGGCACGTCCTTCGCGCCGAAAAGGCGGGCGAGGTCGTCGACATCGCGACGAGGGCCGGAGAGCTCGCGGCCGTGGGCACCCCAGCCGCCACGATCGCCGACACGACGCACCCCTATGTCGACGTCTTCATCCCGCAAGGGGAGCTCGATGGTGTTCGGGCCGGCGCCCGGGCCGAGGTGCGTGTAGACGCCACGAGCGCGCCGTTCACGGCGACGGTGGAGTCGGTGTCCCCGGATACGGAGTTCACGCCGAAGTTCCTCTTCAGCGACCGCGAGCGGCCGCACCTCGTCGTCCGCGTGCGCGTGCGCCTCGCCGATCCCGCGCGGCGGCTGCACTCCGGCGTCCCCGCCTTCGCGCGGATCACGCCATGAGCGCCGCGGGCGAGCCGTCGATCATTCACACCGAGCACCTGGCGCGGTCGTTCGGCCACCTCGTCGCCGTGCGCGACGTCTCGCTCGACGTTCGGCGCGGCGAGATCTTCGGCATCCTCGGTCCGAACGGCGCTGGCAAGTCGACGACCATCCGAATGCTCTGCGGAATCCTCGATCCCACGGGCGGACGCGGGACCGTCGTCGGCTACGACATCGTGCGCGAGGCCGAGCGCATCAAGACGAAGATCGGCTACATGACCCAGCGGTTTAGCCTCTACGAGGACCTCACCGTCGCCCAGAACCTCACGTTCTACGCCGGCATCTACGGCGTGCCGCTCCGCCGTCTTCGCCGGCGCGTCGACGAGGTGCTCGAGAGCACGGGGTTGACCGATCGGCGCAAGCAGGTGGCCGGCACGCTGTCGGGCGGCTGGAAGCAGCGCGTCGCGCTTGCGTGCGCGACGATCCACGAGCCGCCCCTCTTGTTTCTGGACGAGCCCACGGCGGGCGTCGACCCGGTGAGCCGCCGCGAGTTCTGGGAGCGCATCTACGCGATCTCGGCCACCGGAACGACGGCCGTGCTGACGACCCATTACATGGACGAAGCCGAGCGCTGCCATCGCCTCGCGTTCATCTTCCGTGGCTCGCTCCTCGACGTCGGCACGCCCGAGCAGATCGTGCAGCGCCGCGGGCTTCGAATCGCGGAGCTCGAGGTCGAGCGCGCCCCCGAAGCCGCAGAGGCGCTGCGCGAGGCGGCTGGCGTCGAGGAGGTCGCTCACTACGGGCACATCCTGCGGCTCGCCGTGCGCGGTGGCGCCGATCCGGTCGCGCTTGCTCGCGAGGTCCTCGGCGCCCGCGGCATCGTGGTGCGCACGGCGCACGAGACACGCGCGACCGTGGAGGACGCATTCGTCTCCATGGTGCGGACGGACGCATGATCCTGAAGCCGCTGATCATCGCGTGGAAGGAGCTCCTCCAGCTCCGCCGCGACCGGCTCACGCTCGCGATGATGGCCGTGATGCCGGTCGTGCTTCTCCTGCTCTTCGGTTACGCGATCAACACCGACGTCCGGCACATTCTCACGCTCGTCGACGATCAAGACCGGAGCGCGGCCTCGCGCGATCTCGCGCGCCGGATGGAGGCGACCGGGTTCTACGATCTCGTCGGTGAGGTGCGCGGCTACGACGAAATCGAGCGCGCGCTGCGCTCAGGCAGGGCGCGCGTGGCGCTCGTCATTCCGCCGCGCTACGCCGCGGATCTCGCGAGCGGCACGACCGCGCACGTGCAGCTCGTCGTCGACGGATCGGACCCGGAGGTCGTCGGCAGCGCGCAGAACACCGCCGCGGGGCTGATCGATGCGCGGTCGGCGGAGGTGCGCGTCGAACGGCTCGCGAAGGTCGGCGGGCACATCGCTCCCGAGGCGATCGATCTCGCGCCGGACATCCTCTACAACCCGGACCAGCGCACTGCCGTGTACATCGTGCCTGGGCTCATCGGCGTCATCCTCACGATGACGATGGTCATGCTCACCGCGATGGCGCTGGCGCGGGAGCGCGAGCGGGGGACGCTCGAGCAGCTGATCGTCTCCCCCGTGCGCCCCTTCGAGCTCGTGATCGGGAAGATCATTCCGTACGTCGCCATCGGCTACGTCCAGATGGCGCTGATCCTCGGGTTCGCGCGGGTCGTCTTCGACGTCCCGATCCGGGGCTCGGTGCTGCTCCTTTACGCGCTCGCGCTGTGCTTCATCGCGGCGAACCTCGCCATCGGGCTGTTTTTCTCGACGATCGCGCAGACGCAGCAGCAGGCGATGCAGATGTCGTTCTTCTTTCTCCTGCCGAACATCCTTCTCAGCGGCTTCATGTTCCCCTTCGAGGCCATGCCGCGGCCGGCGCAGTGGCTCTCGCAGGCCCTGCCGCTCACGCATTTCCTCCGGATCGTGCGCGGCGTGATTCTCAAAGGGAGCCACTTCGACGAGGTGGCCACGGAGCTCGCATGGCTCACGTCCATTCTCGTGGTGCTCGTCGTCCTCTCGTCGCTCCGCTTCCGGAAGAAGTTGCTCTGATGGCCCGCCCGCGCAGCGACATCCAGCCTCGCATCGTGGAAGCGGCTCGCGCGCGCTTCCTCGCGGAGGGGGTCGACGGCGCGTCGCTACGGGAGATCGCGCGCGACGCCGGGACCAACATCGGGATGGTCGCCTACTACTTCCCGACGAAGGACGACCTGTTCCTGTCGGTCATCGAAGAGGTGTACGCGAAGCTCGTGGGGGACCTGGCGAAGATTCTCGGCGCCGGTGAGACCGCCCGCGAGCGACTGCGGGGGGCGTTCGTCCGCCTCGGGACGGCGAGCGATCTCGAGCTCGAGGTGATGCAGCTGATGGCGCGCGAGGGGCTCAGCTCCTCGAAGCGACTGCAGCGCATCCTCGCGCGGTTCATGCGAGGACACGTGCCGCTCGTCATGGGGACGATCGCCGATGGGATTCGAGCGGGTGAGTTCGACCCGGCGATCCCCGCGCCGATCCTCTTTCTGGCCGTCCTTGGGCTGGGTCCGCTCCCGCAGATCGCGCGTCGAGCGTCACGCGCGCTCTCGTTGTTCTCGGCGCTGCCTGACGCCGATCGCCTCGCGGACCTTTCGATCGAGATTCTCTTTCGCGCGGTGGGGGCGACGAAGACCCCCGTTGCCCGGGCTAGCAGTGGACGACGGAAGACAGCGGCGGCGCGACGCCGAGCCTGACCGTCGCCTCGATCTGCTCGGGTGAGTCAGAAGCCGGCGACCGCGTGCGGGACGTACGGCTCTTCGAGCTGCCTCGCCTCTTCGTCGGACAGCTTCACCACGAGCGCCGCGACGGCGTCTTCGAGGTGCTTCATCTTCGTCGCGCCGACGATCGGCGCCGCGACGCCAGGTTGTCGGAGGAGCCAGGCGAGCGCGACCTCGGCGTTCGACACTCCGCGCGCCTTCGCGAGGGCGTCGACCCGCTCGAGGACGCGCATGTCCGCGTCGCCCGAGCTCTTATAGAGGAGCTTCCCGAAGCGGTCGGTCTGCGATCGCGACGTCGCCTCGGAGGACGACGCGCTCCGCGCGAGGCGTCCGCGCGCGAGCGGGCTCCAGGGGATCATCCCGACCCCCTGGTCGCGGCATACGGGCGCCATCTCGCGCTCCTCCTCGCGGTAGAGCAGATTGTAGTGGTTCTGCATCGAGACGAAGCGCGCCCAGCCGTGCTTGTCGGCGAGGTACAGGGCCTTGGTGAACTGCCATGCGTGCATCGACGATGCCCCGAGGTAGCGGGCCTTTCCGGCGCGCACGACGTCGTTCAGCGCCTCGAGGGTCTCCTCGATGGGCGTTTCAGGGTCCCAGCGGTGAATCTGGTACAGGTCGACGTAGTCGGTCCCGAGGCGCCGCAGGCTCGCGTCGATCTCCTGGAAGATGGCCCTGCGCGACAACCCGTAGTCGTTGGGCCCTGGGCTCATCGCGCCGTGGACTTTCGTGGCGAGGACGACGTCCTCCCGCCGCGCGAGCGCCTTGATCGCCCGGCCGACGACCTCTTCGCTCGCCCCCGCCGAATAGACGTTCGCCGTGTCGAAGAAGTTGATGCCCAGATCGAACGCTCGCTTGAAGAACGGTCGCGCCTCTTCCTCGCGGAGCGCCCACGGCCAGCGGCGTGAGCCGTCGGGGGCGGCTCGTTCGGGGTCGCCGTAGCTCATGCATCCGAGACAGATGCGGGAGACCTTCAGGCCCGTGTTGCCGAGTCGAACGTAGTCCATCGTGTCCTCGCTTGGTCGTGTGGGTCGTCGCCTAGGGCGGCAGCTGCGTCGTACGAATCGTTCCGTTCGCATTCGCCCAGTACACCGCGGCCTCGTCAACGGCGATCCCGAACGGCTCGGTTTCCTCGTTCGCAAGCGTCAGGTACGCCCCCGCGTCTCCCGCCTGTTCGAGCGGTACCGCGAGCACCGAGGTCCCGAGACCGGTGACGTACACGTACGACGCATCGCGCGCCATCCGCGTGAGGCTCCCCCCGAGCTGCGCGAGCTGGGTGCCCGTCGAGCCGCTCGTCGCGATGGGGGCCTTGAACACCCCCCCGTTCTGCGTGATCCAGAGGACGTTCGCGACCGAGACGTCGAGCACGATGTCTGCGCTCGGCGCGGTGCCGCAGCCGGTCGTGCAGATCATCGTTCCGTAGCTCAACGCGGGGAGCGCGATCTCGTCCACGTGATCGCCGTTCGCGTTTCCGAGGAACGCTTGCTGCGCCGTTGCGGCGATGGCCTTCGACGGACCGTCCGTCTGCACATTGGTGAAGGGCGATCCGGGCGTCGCGACGCCGACGAACTCGTTGTTCGCCTGGCCGCCCGTCCCCTGTCCGAGAAGGACGATGCCGGCCCCGCCGAGCGCCATGCGCACCGTCACGTCGACCGACGAGGTCACGCAGCTCGGCCCGGCGTCTCCCCCGTCGGGGGCGCTCCCCGGCGTGCTCGCCATCATCGCCATGCACTGCGGGCCGGTCCCCGCGGGGGTCACCGACCAGTACACGCTCGTCCCGAGGACGGCGACGTCGAGCGGGTACGCCTGACCGGTGGCGATCGTCGTCATCCCGCCTCCGTCTTTGAGGACACTGAGCACCGACCCGTTCGATCCCGCCGTGACCCAGTAGACGCGCGTGTCGTCGAGCGCGATCCCTTGCCCTGCGCCCCCGCCGGGTGCTTGCGCGAGGGTCACCGGGGCGTCGGGCATCGCCACCGGGCCGTCGGCGCTCGGTGCCGCGTCGGTCGAAGACTGGTCCGCGGTAGAGCCATCCACCCCCTCGTCCGTGGACACATCGGGCGACGCATCGACTGCGGTCGCCCCGTCGGGCTGGGGTGAGATTGCCCCCGCTTCCTGCCCCTCGTACTCGATTCCGTCGAGCCCGAGCACCTGCTCGCAGGCCCCGATTGCGCTGGCCACGCAGAGCGCTCCTACACCGACGCCTATGCGGGGCCGAATCCTCCCGGTGCGCGTGTGCGTCACGAGAGAGAGCCTACCACCCTGCTATTGTTGACACTCGAGACGCCTGGCTGCCTTGCGCGGCCTCGTCGTTCCCCGCCCCCTCGCGATTGTCCGATGCCCCCCCTCCTCGACGCCGAATCGACCGTCCAACCGGGTCACGTGCTCGGCGGGAAGTACCGCGTCGAGCGGGTGCTTGGGATGGGGGGGATGGGGGTCGTCGTCGCGGCGCGGCACGTCGAGCTCCAGACGCGCTTTGCCCTGAAGCTGCTGCGCCGCGAGGCCGCGGCTGACGAAGAGTCGGTCGAGCGCTTTCTCCGCGAGGCGCGCGCTGCGGTGAAGCTGAAGAGCCAGCACTGCGTCCGGATCATCGACGTCGGCAAGCTCGAAGGGGGGGGGCCCTACATGGTCATGGAGCTCCTCGTGGGGAAGGACCTCGGAGAGCTCGTCGCCGAGAGCGGCGCGCGGAGCCCCCCCGAGGCCGTCGACTACATCCTTCAGGCCATCGAAGGGATCGCCGAGGCCCACTCGCTCGGGATCATCCACCGCGACATCAAGCCGCAAAATCTCTTCGTCACGCGCGGCGTCGACGGAATGCCGCTCGTGAAGGTGCTCGACTTCGGTCTCGCGAAGTCGATCAAATCGACGCCGGAGATCCACGCACTCACGCACACGAAGGCGGTCATGGGCTCTCCAACCTACATGAGCCCGGAGCAGATGCGCGCGTCGCGGCAGGTCGATTCGCGCTCCGACACCTGGTCGCTCGGGGTGTGTCTCTACGAGCTCTTGACGGCGCGCACGCCGTTCGAAGGGGCGACGTATCCCGAGCTGTGCTCGATGGTCTTGAACGAGCCGCCGTCGCCGATGCCCTCCGACATTCCGCGGGGGCTCACCCGCGTCATCGTGCGGTGTCTCCAGAAGGATCCGAGGCGTCGCTATGCCGACGTCGCGGAGCTCGCGCTCGCGCTCGAGGAGTTCGCGTCGGCACCCGGAGCTGCGGCGCGCATTCGCGCCGTCCTCGACGCGCCGAGGCCGCAGCTCGAGTCGCTGCACGCGAGCGAGTCGCACGATCCGAACGCGGAGACGAAGACGGCAGCGTCGATCGACACGACGCAACGCGCTCAGAATCGACAGCACGCCGCGGGTCGCGCGAGGTCGCTGGCTCTCGGTGCGGTGGGGCTCGTGATCGTCGGCGGTGTCGCGTTTGGAGTCGCCGCGAGGAGAACGTCGCCGCCAGAGTCTCGAACCGCGCTCGACCCGGTCGCCGTCGGCGTCGCAACGTCGCCGCCGATCGTCACGCCGCCGTCCGCGACGACCGCGGTTGAGTCTTCCGTGCCCGTTGCGAGCGCCGCGGCAACGGCGGCGACGCCCTCGGCGGTCAGCGCGGCAGCCGCGCCGACGGTGAAGTCCGGCCACGCGCGAGGCGCTCCGACTCGGCACGCGCCGAGCCCACTCGCTGCGCCCGCTCCGACGGCGTCGGCGAAGCCCAGCGCGCCGGTCCTCGTGCCGAAGACGACGGAGTTCTGACGTGGGTCGTCATCTCCATCGCGGGCTCCTCGCGCTCACCCTTCTCGTCACGACCCCGTGTCTCGCCGCGACCCCCGAGGCAAACCACGCGGCTGCCGTGGAGAGCTTCCGCCGCGGAACGGAGCTCGTCGAAGCGGGGAAGCTGCAGGAGGCGGTCGACGCGTTCCGCGACGCCCTGCAACGCGAGCCCGCGAGCGTAGGTGCGCGCCTCGATCTCGCCGACTGCTACGAGAAGATCGGCGCGCCCGCGTCGGCCTGGCGCGAGTACACCATCGCCGAGGTGTATGCGCGGAAGGGGGGGGACGCGCGCCAGGCGATGGCCCGCTCGTCGGCCGCCGGCCTCGAAGCGCGACTCTTCGTCGTGAGGCTCGAGGGGAAGGGGCCCCCCGGAATGGCTCTGCAGCTCGACGGAGATCCGGTCGCCGAGGAGATCGTCGCCCGCGGTTCGTTCGCGCTCGCGCCGGGGCGTCACCACCTCGAGATGACGGCCCCCGGGAAGAGGCCGACCTCCGTCGAGCTCACTGGCGCGGCGGGTGAGACGCGCGCGTTGACCGTCGCGCTCGAGGATGCGCCGCCGCCGTCTTCCGCGCGAATCGAGGAGTCGTCAGGCGCAGCGCCTCCGCGATCGTCGGCGCAGAAGACGTGGGGCTTCGTGCTCGGCGCAGTCGGAATCGCGGGGCTCGGCGTCGGGGGGGTCTTCGGTGGGCTCGCGCTCGCGAAGAGGTCGACCCTCGAGAGCGAATCGCTCGATCCGAGCGTCGGCTCGGCGCGGTTCTACAGCGATCGCTCGAACGCGGACATGCTCGCCGCCGTGTCGACCGCTGGTTTCATCGCGGGTGGCGTGGCGCTGGCGGCGGGGGCGACGCTCCTGGCGACGGCGCCGACCGGGAAGCGGTCGGGGTGGATTCGCGTGGGGCCCTACGTGGGGGGAGGGGGAACGGGTCTCGTCGCGGGGGGGGAGTTCTGACTCACGCCGCCTCGACCTCGTAATAGTAGGGGGGCTGCGCGTCGCAGAAGCGGGCGATCCGGGCGACGTCCTCCTCCGAGAGCCCCTCGAGCACGACGCCGATGCCCGGCCCGGTCTCGCCGGACGCGTCCCGCAGCCAGCGGACCCGCCCCGTCATGACGATCGGTCCGTCCGGGAAGCGGGACCCGATGACGATCGCGCTGCCGATCGGAAGGTCGCGCCACGTGGCGACGAAGACGCCCGCGTGACCGACGTCTCCGGTCAAGTCGACGAAGAAGTGCGACTCGCTCTCGACGGCGAGGTCGACGTCGAGAAAAACGGCCTCTAGCGCGCTCATGACCGTGCCGGCTTTCGCCGCCCGCGGACGGCCATTGCGGCCGCCCCCCGCACGGGGCGAATGCGCCAAATGTGGAAGCGGTCGGTCGCGTTGGCGTGAAAGTACACGTAGCCGTCCTGCGCCCAGTTGGGGCGGCACGCGATGCGGTCCCCCTCGGTGAGCTGGACGAGCCAAGAGCCGTCAGGGTGCACGGAGAAGAGGTTTGCCTGCGTCCACTGATTCTCCACGCTGTGCGCCGAGCAGAAGACGATGGCGCTCCCGTCGGGGGCCCAGGAGGGGTGGATGTCGTCGTCCGAGCCATCGGTGATCTGCGTGGCGTCCGTCCCGTCGGCCTTCATGACGAAGACGTGCGCACGACCGCGAACCGCGCGTGAGAAGGCGATGTGCGTACCGTCCGGGCTCCACGCGGGATCGGTCCCTTCGCCGAGCACGGTCGTGGCGGAGCCTTCGAGATCGGAGAGACCGAGGGCCGAGTCGAGGTGTCTCGCCGACCGCCAGCCCGATCGGAGGAAGAGGTCGAGCGGGCCGAGGGTCATCGCCACCGTTCCGCCGGGGGATATCGCGGGCCACCCCCCGGTGAGCGTGGGGTCGCCGACGCTGCCGAGGAGGCGCGTCTCGTCGATGCTCGGCCCGATCGTCTCCACCAGCTTGTAGGGGCCGAGCGCGTTCGAGACGAAGACGAGCCTCGAGCCGTCGGAGGTCCAGGCCGGCTCGAGGCCCATCGCGTTCTTCGAGCTGTACTCCACGCGTCCAGGGCGCCCGGAGACGGCCCCCTGGAGATCCATCGCCTCGATGTGCGGCGTCGAATCGAGCGAATCGGCGACCTCGTACGCGATCGACTTCGCGTCGGGCGAGATCGCCGGATCGAGCTCGTTCGTCCGGGAGCGCGTCACCTGTTGCATCTCGGTGGCCGCTTCCGTCGTGTTGACCGCGCGCTGCATCGGCGCCGCGCACCCCCACGCGAACGCGACCAGCGGTACCGAGACCAGGACCGGTAGGAAGGTGCGAACCATGGCGTCTGCTCCCGTCTACCGGTACGGGTTGGGGTTCGTCTGCGTCAGCGTCGAGTCGTTCTTCGCCTCCGCACCTGGGGCCGAGGTGGCCGTCGCGGGGGCCGGCATCGTGTAGAGGGGCAGCGCGCTCTGGAGCCCGGCCACGCGGGGGAACAGCCAGCTCGGGAGCTTCGACCAGTCGCCGAGCATGATGCTCGTCCCCGTGCCGCCGAGCTGCCCGAGGGCGTCGTAGGCGTGCATCATGACCTGGTTGGTCGTGATGTTGGCGGCTTCCGCGCGCTTCTCCTCGGCCGACGCCTTCGCGAGCGCGAGCCTCGCCGACGCCTCGCCGCGCGCCGCTACGACGTGCGTGGATGCTTCGGCTTCCGCCTTCATCCTGTCGATCTGCCCCTGCTCCGCCGTGAGCCTGCGCTCCGCCTGCTTGTTCCGGAGGGCCGACTCGAGGCGCGCCTTCTCCTCCTCGGCCTCCGAGGCGATCTGGATCTTCTTCACCTCGACCTGGGTGGTCGCGTTGAGCTTGTCCTGCTCCGCCTTGGCTTGAAGCTCCATCCTGCGCTGGTCGGTCTGCGCCGCGAGCTCCATCTTCTTCTGCGCGGACTGCGTCTCGAGCTCGAGTTGTTTCGTCTGGGCCGTCAGCTCGAGCTCGCGCTTCCTGCGGGCCGCTTCGTTCTCGAGGAGCTGCTTATTACGAAGGGTCTCCTCCTGGGAAACCACTCTCTCTCGCTGCGATTGCATGATCTCCGGGGCGTAAGTGACGTTCTGAATGAGGACGCTCGAGATCTCGACGTGCCTGCCGTTCAGGCGCTCCCTGAGGGCGCGCTCGATCTCGTCCTCGATGGAGCCGTTCTTCTTCTGCAGGTCCTGGTACGAGGTATGCGCGAACACGCCGATGGCCGCGCTCTTGAACTCGGGGCCGACGACCTCGTCGAAGTAGTTGGGCCCGATCTCCGTATCGAGCATGTAAAGCTCGGCGACGATCGGCCGGTACACGACGGCGATCGTCATGTCGAGCGGGAGCCCCTCGGCGGAGAGGGTGTGGATGTTCTCCTTCGAGGTGGAGAAGGTGACGTCGAAGTCGTCGACGCGCGCGCACTTGTTGCTCGGCTCCCAGAAGGGGCACGCGGTGCGGTACCAGCCGGGTTGCAGCACCTCGTGCTGGATCCCTCCGCTCCGCGGGTCGAAGTAGAGGGCGCGATGGCCCGGTTGAATCGCGGCGCCGGCGCAGCCCGTTCCGACGGTGAGCGCGCCGAGGGCCAGGAGCGAGAGACCTATCGATGAGATTTTTCGCATGAGAATACCCCTTGGCGCCGGCGTCTCAGCCGCCGCCTCCTTTCCTAATGATCAAGCAAGCCGGCACCGCGCCGGCCGAACGAGCGCTGCGCTACTTCGTCGTCGCGACAGCTCCGAGGTCTACCCCCTCCAGCCACCCCGCCAGATCGCGGCCGACCTCCGCCATGCAGCGGTACATGATGGGAGCCCCCTTGGATGGCGGAACGATGCCTCCTTGTCGGCAGCTGGTTTGGGTTTGTGCGAGATAGACGTTCCCCGCGCGGCTGCGGAGCGTGGCGCGAACGCCGACCGAGAAGACGACCCGCCCGCGCTTGTACTGAGCGTCGGAGCTGATGACCTCGACGAACAGCTGCCAGCCGTCCTTGCTCGTCCCCTCCTTGTCCGTCGTACGGTGGCGGGCGGCCCAGGGGACCGCGGCCGAGGAGATGGCGTAGCCGAGCGCGGCTTCGACGTCGCTGTAGACCACGCCGGAGTCCCCGAGCGGCAGCGGATCGCGTACGGCCGTCGATCGCGTGACCACTTCGAGGGGAACCGTCGCCGGCGACGTCATTCCGGCTTCTGCGAGGAGCGGGACGATCTGCTGCTCTTGGCCGCCGCATCCGGCCGCCGAGAGGAGGGCGAGGACAGCTACCAGCGTGCGCATGCAGGACCCTAGAGCAAGGGGCTTGCCACTCTCACTTTCAGCCTCGGTGCGCGCGTGAAGACGCGATTTTCGCGGAGCATGAAGAGCGGCAGACGATCGCGGGGCGCGCGATCCGAGCGGGACGCGGCCACGACGCCCCGGGGCGAAGCGCGAAGGGAGGCATCCGACGTCTCGGTCTCGTTCTCTCCTTCGCGCCGGGTCAATCCGTCGCTCGCGCAAGCGACGATCAACCCATTCCCCGGCCCCGCGACGATCAACCCATCCCCCGGCCCCGCGACGATCAACCCATCCCCCGGCCCCTTCCCTGCAAGCAGGGAAGGGGAGTCAGGCGTCGACGCTCACGCCGGAAGCGAGGAGCACGTCCAGCGCGTAGGGCTCCGGAGTCGGTCCCGCGAGGGTAGCGACCGCCGACGCGATCGCCCGTCGCGACGCCATCGGGGGAACGCAGATCATCGCCCACGTTGCCCCTCCCGGTCGCCCCCACGCCCTGCCCGACTCGACGACCACGCGCGAGCGGCTCGGGGCGATCGCGACCCGCATGTTCGCCGGCTTCACGAGCGAGACGGCGCGCTCGGCGAAGGCCATTCGGTCGAAGCGCTCGAGGGAGGTCTCGGTTCCGTCGAGCTCGCGGTCGCGGGCAATGTCGGAGACGTACGTCGGCATGGTGGTCGCCGACGAGAGTGTAGCGCGTCCATCAGCCGCCGCGCTCGCTCGACGCGCCACTCGGCCAGAGGTACGTCACGTGTGTCCGCGTCGCCCCATGGAAGTCGATGGGCCTGCGCTCGGTGAGCTGCCCGCCGTGGCGCTCGTAGAACGAGCAGCAGCCGTCGAGCTCTGCGACGAGCACGCTCGATCCTTTGCGCAAGCGCTCGAGCCACGTCGCTGCGCGCTCATCCGCGTCGGTGCGCGGCCACGAACCGGCCAGGGGGGCGTAGGCATCGTCGGACGACGCGATGTGGACCGACGCGATGGCGGCGGCGTCGTCGGTTGCGGCGCTGCGGATCGTGGGGGAGGTCATCGAGGAAGTGCGCCCGCCCTCACGTCGCCGCGACCGTGATCTCCAACCACGCCCGCTTGTTGATCCGCCCCGCGATCCGGGCGAAGAAGTCCCCCATCGCCATCTGCCAGCCGTACTTCTCTCGCAGCGCTGCGTGCGCGCGCTTCACGTCCTCGGCGCTCTCGAGGATGCGCCCCGTCGCCTCGAGCCAGGGACCTCGGACGTTCCCGCGCATGTCGCACGCGGCGACGCGGGCATGCGCGTCGCGCCGCAGGCGCTTCACCTTGAAGGCGTCGCCGGCGCTCATCACGACGAGCTTGCCGTCGAGGGGGGCGGCCCAAACCGGCGTCTTGACGCCGTTGCCGTCCTTCTTGAACGTCTCGAGGTTGATGTATTGCTCGTCGGCGAGGGGCGGGTTCTGTGTGCTCACGCGCGCAAGTGTGCCACCCCTCGCGACGCGGTTCGACCCTTACGACGCCACCCCCCGCGGAGCGTCGGTCGAGGCGCTCGCCGTTGCCTTCAGCCACCTTCGAAGGATCTCGACGAACTCAGGCTCTCGCGGCACCCAGTGTCCGCACGGGAGCCCGACGACCTCGCCGCCGACGCTCAGCACGTGCTCGACCCACGCCGCGCTGTGGAAGGGGAAGGGTTTCTTCTCGCCGTAGACGAACAGCAACGGGCACTTCGGCCAGTACCCGCGGGTCAGCTCGCGCGCTCGCCCCGAGAAGAGGTCCGCCCAGATATTGCGGTAGGGGTAGTTCATCCACGCATCGAGGACGGGGGCTCGAGGGGCACCCGCTCGCCTCGCGAAGGCGCGCGTCATGCCGTCGCCGATCGGGCCGCCGACGACGAAGGCTCCGAAGAGCCACCACTGGTACGCGATGATCCCGAGCGTCCCGCGCCGCGAGGGCTTGAAGTGAGGGGCGACGTCGATGCTCGCGACACGCGAGACGAGCTCCGGGAAGCGATGGTGGACGACATGCCCCCAGTAGCAGCCCCAGTCGTGAAGGACGAGCGTCACGCGCTTCCCTCGGCCGGCTTCGCGAACCATGTTGGCGAGCGCGAGGACGATCTCTTCGGTCGCGTACCCCCAACGCGCGGTTCTATCGCCGGCGAAGTTCGGAAGCGTCATCCGGACGCAGCGGTACGTCCCGCGCAGCGCGGCGACGACGGGGTCCCACAGCGAGGCGTCGTCCGGCCAGCCCTGGATGAAGACGATGGTTTCGCCGGCTTCATTGCCGTCGACGAGGGGGGTGAGGTGCGGGAGCACGCCGGCAGCGTACGACGGATCACTCTCGCCCGGTACCGAGGTGCGCATCGAACCAGTGCAGGATGCGCACCGACCGGTCACGCCGGTGCTCGGCCTTTCGAAAGCCGTGCCCCTCGCCGGGGTAGACGACGAGCTGCGTCTCGACCCCTTGAGCCTGAAGGCCGCGCCAGAATTCGAAGGACTGCGGGGCGGGGCACTCTCCGTCGTTCTCGCCGACGAGGATCAGCGTTGGCGTCTTCGCCTGCTTGATGAACTCGATGGGCGAGGATCGGGCGTACACCTTGGGATCGTCGTACACGCTCGCGCCGAAGTACGGGATCATCCAGTCGCTGATCTCGTTCTCGCCCCAGTAGCTCTGCCAGTTCGCGATGCCCGCGCCGGCGATCGCTGCGCGGAAGCGGGTCGTTTGAGTCACCATCCACATCGCCATGAAGCCGCCGTAGCTCCAGCCGACCACGCCCATCCGGTTGCCATCGACCGGCGCGGTGCGTAGCACCTCGTCGACGCCGGAGAGGATGTCGCGCATGTCGCCATACCCGAAGTCCTTCACGTTGGCGGACGTGAAGGCTTCGCCCTGTCCGAAGCTCCCGCGCGGGTTTGGGTAGAAGAGGAAGTACCCTTCGCCGGCGAGCGCGGCGCCGAAGCTCGGCCGAGCCGCCGAGGCGGGCCCGCCGTGGACGAACACGACGAGCGGTGCGCGGTTCTTCGGATCGACGACGCTCGGCTCGACGAGCCACCCTTGCACGTCTCTCCCGTCGCTCTTCCACGTAAGGCTGCGTGCCTTGCCCCACGTGGCGTGAAGCCCTTCGTTCACGTGGGTGACTTGTTGCCACTTGCCGATCTGTCCCGCCGAGAGCTCCTCCGGCGTGGAGAACGACTCTCGCGCGACGGCGGAGACCGTGCCGTCGTTGGAGAGGGCGAGATCGTGAAGGGATGAGTCACCGCCCGACCACAGGGCCTCGACCTTTCCTCCGCCGTCGACCGCCTCGATCGCGTTCGCACCGTCGACGATCGCGCGGAACACGATGCGATCGCCTTTGGGCCAGGCGAGCGATTGCGCCGATCCGTGGAAGCCTTCCGTCCAGTCGCGTGCGTGGGTGACCGCGCTCCCGTCGGAAGGGACGACGAAGACGTCGCCCCCGGTGGACCCCTCGTCGCTCATCAACCCTCCGATGAAGGCGATCTCCTTTCCATCCGGCGACCAGCGGGGGTGCGCGATCTGCCGAGGGGGCGCGAAGAGGAGCCGCTCCTGGCCGGTGCGGCCATCGACGACGAAGAGCTTCGCGACGTACCAGTGCCGGTCCCCGGGTGGGGGTGCAGCGATGACGGCGAACTGAGCGCCGTCGGGCGACCACGCATACTCGTAGACGTAAAGGTCCGCGCGCGTGAGCGATCGCACCTGGCCGGAGGTCGCATCGACGAGCGCCAGGCGCTGGACGGGGACGTGCGCCTCCGCCTCGCCTCGAACGGGCGCCACGGCTTCGATGGGACCGAGATTCGTCGCGTTCTCCGCGAAGAGGACGGCGATCGTCTTGCCGTCTGGCGAAAAGTGCGGAGCCGAGATCGCGCCAACGAGGTCGGTGAGCTTCCGGGGGGACGCATGCGCGTCGTCCGGCATGGCGATGTAGAGCTCGGTTCGGTCCTTTCCGGGCGCGTCCGACAAGAACGCCAGCGTCTTTCCGTCGGGTGACCAGGCAACGTCTCGCTCCCTTCTGGCGGAAGCGCCTGCCGTAATCGTCCGGGGCTTTGCCGCAGGGTCGCTTCGGTCGAGGGCTCGCACCACGGAAGTGGAGGTGTCGGCGCCCCGCGTGACGAACGACTCGACCCAGGCGAGCTTGGAGCCGTCTCCCGAGAGGGTGACCTCGCTGAAGCTGGACGACTGATCCAGGGCGTCGAGCTCTCGCTCGAAGGGGGTCTCGGGCGCCGAAGCGTCGGGGGGCGGCGTTGCTCCCGGCGCTGGTGGCGGCGACTCGCGGGCGAGCGTGGGCTGTCCCTCCGACTTGGAGCAACGTGATGGTGACTGTGAGAGGCTGAGCGCCAGGAGCGCCACGACTCGCGAGCGATTCATCGCGAGACCGTACCGTGAGCCGCTTCGTCATGGGCCGGTTCCTCGTGGATTCCGAGCTGCCACGCGAGGAACGACAGTTGAAGCGAAGCGTCGTCGAGCCATTTGCCTACCGGCTCTCCGCCCGCGTGCCCCGACTTCGTATTGTAGAGAAGAACGACGGGACGGTCCGACACCGTCGACTGTAGTCGCGCCGTCATCTTTCGCGCCTGGAGCGGCGGCACCCGCGTGTCCTCGTCCCCGGTCATCAGAAAGACAGCGGGGTAGTGCGTCCCGGGCGTGACCTTTTGATACGGGGAGTATGCGTACAGGAACTTGAACTCGTCGGGCTTCGACGCGTCGCCGTACTCGAGGAGGGCCGGAGGGTTGATGTTCTTGAAGCGGTGGTAGCCAATCATGTCGAGGTCGGGGTAGAGGCACACGACCGCGCGGAAAAGGTCAGGGCGCTGCGTCAGGGCTGCGCTCACGAGGAGGCCGCCGTTGCTCCCTCCGAGGATCGAGAGACGTTCGGGTCTCGTATACCGGTTCGCGACGAGCCACTGCGCCGCGGCGATGAAATCGTCGAAGACGTTCTGCTTCTTTTCGAGCATCCCTGCTCGGTGCCACGGTTCACCGAACTCGCCGCCACCGCGGATGTTCGGCATCGCGAAGACCCCCCCGTGCTCCACGAACCACGCGGCGAAGGGGTCGAATTCCGGCGTCTGGCTGATGTCGAATCCACCGTACCCGGTCATGAGGGTGGGGCGGTCCCCGTCGAGCGACAGTCCCTTCTTCGCGACGACGAACATGGGGACACGGGTGCCGTCCTTCGAGGCAAACCAGACTTGCTGGGTCTCGTAATCATCGCTCGCAAACGGAACGGACGGTTGCCACCACGACTCGACCTTCCGCGTGGTCACGGTCGAGCGGAGAACGGAGTAGGGGAGCGTGTACGACGTGAACGAGAAGAAGAACTCGTCGCTGTCCCACTTGCCGGAGAAGCGACTGGCCGTCCCCAAACCCGGGAGCGCGACCTCGCCTACGGATTTTCCGTTGAGCTCGTAGACGACGACTCTGGACGTGGCGTTGTGCAGGTAGCTCACGAGGAGCTTTCCGCCGATGAGCGAGTAGTCGCCGATCGCGTCGGGACCGGTGGGCACGATCTCGCGCCAGTGCTCCGGTGACGGGTGGGCTCGGTCTACTTCGACGATGCGCCCGTTGGGCGCGTTCAGATCGGTCTGCATGAGAAGGTGGTCGTCGGCGAACGCCGCCTCGAAATGTGCGTCGAGTCCCTTGGTAACCGAGGTGATCGAACCTGGGCGGGCGAGGTCCTGCACGAAGACCTCGTTGCTTGCCCAGCCGTGCTGCGTCTGGAAGAGAACGTGACGGCCGTTTCTGGATGGGGTTACTCCGAGCCAATCCCCTGTCCCGAGTCCTTCACCGAAGACCACCGTGTCACGATCGATGGGCGTCCCGAGCTTGTGGAATCGGACGCGGACTCCGGTCGCCCGATCCTGGAGCACATAATAGAAGCCGCTCTTGTCGATCCTGAGCGCGACGTCGCGATAGAGACCGCGCGGTAGCTGGTCGCCGAGATCGGCGCCGGTGACCACGTTCTTCACGCGGAGCTCGGTCTCGTCTTCGCCGCCGCGCCGAATGCTGTACACGAGCAGCGTTCCGTCCTTCGAGACGGACTCGAGGCCAACGCTCGTCGTGTGATCGGGGGAGAGTGGATGGCCATCGAGAAGGACCTCTTCGGGGCCGTCGAGGCGCTTTCGCATGTACAGCGTCCAGAGGTCGTCAGAGGCGCGCTTTCGCCAGAGGAAATAGCGCTCGCCGACGTGCGCCGGGGGGCCCATCGAGTCGACGCGGCTGAGCGCTTCGAGCCTGGCCCTGATGGAGGCCCGCTCGGGTCGCGCGTCGAGCAGGGCGTGCGTGTAGCTGTTCTCCGCGTCGATCCAGGCTCGCGTCTCCTGGCTCTCCTGGTCCTCGAGCCAGCGATACGGATCGACGATGTCGACGCCATGGAGCACTTCGTGGAAGTCGTCGCGCCGCGTGGCCGGCGGAGATGGGATGGATGGGGCGGCGCTCGGGGCCGCGGCGACCGTCGTTTCTGGGGGCGGGCTCGACGCCGGGGCAGCCGTCGCGCGGGGTGGCGGGGCGTTGGTACCACCGCAGCCACCCACAACGGCAAGCGACGAACAGACGAGCAGCGAGGCGACGGAGCAGGTGAGAGCGGAGCTCATGAGGCGGGCGTCTTACGTTGAGGCCATGCCCACACGCAATGGGGATGCGGTCCGTGGCGCGTCTGTTGCGCTCAAGCTCTGCAGGGACTGGCGAAAGTGCTAAGCCCCGAGGATGTACCGCACCGCCGACGCGGACATCGTGCATTGCCCTGTGTGCGATGTCCCCCATCGCTCCAGCGCGACCCACTGCGACAGCTGCTCGCAGCCGCTCCACGAGCCTGCGGACCTGGAAGCGCTTCGCCGCGAGCTCTCCGCGCTCAGGCGCTCGATGGCGCTCGGGCTGGCGGGGGTGGCCGCAATGGTCGGGCTCAACGTCTTCCTCGGCGGCCGTGTTGGGGTGATGCTCTTCTATGTGGCGCCGCTCGGATGGCTCGTGAAGAGCGCGGGCCGCTACCGCATCGTGCGCGGGTGGATCGTGAGATGCTCAGCGCGGTCGCCGTAGGCGCGCAAATGACCACGCCGGGGGGGGCAATCGGCCCCGTCACCACTTTGGCAGAGTGCCGACTCGCGCCCGCAGTGCAACGATCCCCGCGTGACGACGACGCATCCTCACGCGCTCGGCGCGGCCAGCCTCGCTCTTCTCGCGCTTGTCGCGCTTGCGTCGCTCACCGCGTGCGGCGGCAAAGACAGCGGCGCCGCCACCGCGCCCCCGGCCGACGATTCGGGCGTGCCACCCGACGCCTCCGCCTCCAACGGCGGTGTCGTCCTCCTCGAGCTCGGCACTGCCTGGAGGTTCGACGGGACACAGTGGACCGCCGAGCCGACTGCAGCCAATCCGCCCGAGCTCGTGACAGCGAGTCTCGCTCCCCTCGGAGACCAGCTCGTTCTCTTCGGCGGGTGGTCTCCTCTCGCGCAAAATGTCGACAACGACACCACGCTGACCTTCGAGGGTACGGCGTGGACGCCGCTCGCCATCGCGGGACCGGGCGCGCGCGGCGGGATGGCGATGGCGACGCTCGGATCCGAGCTCGTCCTTTTCGGGGGGGTAGGCGGCGCGGGCTCGCCGATCCTGGGGGACACCTGGTCCTTCGACGGGAAAGGGTGGGGCCAGGTCAGCGCCGCCGGCCCTTCCGCGCGGTGGGGTCACGCGATGGCGTCGTTGGGAAACACCGTCGTCCTCTTCGGGGGCCTGGACGCTCAAGAGAACAACCTCGGCGACACATGGACGTTCGACGGAACGAGCTGGACGCAAGTGAACGTTCCTGGCCCCGCGCCGCGCGAAGCGCACGCGATGGCGACGCTCGGCGACAAGGTCTTCCTCTTCGGAGGCCGAAGCCAGGGATACTCGGAGGACGGGGGATTCGAGGTCACGTCGTTCGGCGATACGTGGAGCTTCGATGGATCGACGTGGTCTCAAGTGAATGCGCTTGGGCCGGGAGCGCGAAGCGAGCACGCGATGGCGACGCTCGGCGATCGCATCGTGCTCTTCGGCGGGGTCACCGACGCGACCCCTACGTCGTCCGATCCGACGGAGCTCGCCGACACGTGGACCTTCGACGGAGTGAGCTGGACGAGCGTGGGTGGCGTCTCGCCCCCCGCCGCGGTCGAGGATGGGGAGCTCCTCATGGCGAGGCTGCCGGGGGGCGGCGGCGAGTAGCTAGTCGCAGTCCATCTCCGTGTTGGCCGTCCCGACGATCTTCTTGACCTTGCACCCTCTCTTGCAAGCGCGGTGGACGACGAAGTGCTGCGCCGTGCACGTGAGGAACGCCTTCCTGTCGGACGAGCACGCCGTGCGCTCCGTGTCGAAGCACGGATCCCCGACGTCGGCGACGTGGTCGTCGCACGACAGGGTGTAGCCCGAGCCGCTCTCCGCCGGCGTGAGCGTGCATCCGTCCGCCCCCTTGCAGGTGGCGATGACGGCGAAATGGCCCGCCTCGCAGCGCAGCTCGACCTTGTGATCGGTCGAGCATGCATCGTCGGTGATGTCGCACGGGTCGTTCAGGTCCGCGAGCGTCGTGTCGCAGGTCACGCTCTTGCCGCTGGCGGTCGCCCGGCAAGCGTTCGGCCCCTTGCAGGACTGAGTGACCGTCATCTTGCCGTCCGGACCGCACGTCAGCTCTCCTTTGCCGTCCTGCGAGCACGCAGCGCGGCGGCCGGTGCAAGGCTCCCCGGCCGCCGCGACGGGGTTGAGCGGCGGGGGCGGGGTGAGGTTCAAGCCGCTCAGGGCCGCAAGGGGGTTGAATGGCGGCGGCGTGGTGACAGCCACGCCGGACCTCGCAAAGATGCCGACCACCGCGATGCAGACGCCGACGAGGACGACGCCGGCGATGGCGAGGGCCATCACGACGATGCCGCGCGTTCCGAGGACGGTCGGTGGGCTCTGGGGTACCGAGGGCTCCGGGGCCGGATGAAAGCGCCGCCAGATCGCCTCCGGCAGGAGCATCTCCGTCTTGCAGTAGGTGCACGTCGGCGTCTGCGTGGAGCCATCGACCGACACGTGCGCGCCGCAGTTGGTGCACGCGAACTGGATCGGAGCGGTGGAGGACGACATACGAAAGCTAGGGTAGCGCTTTCGCTGGCGGCGCCGGGAGAGGACTCCCCCCCTTTGCCTCCTTCGCGCGCGCCAGTGGGCTCGCGATGTCGCCGCCTCCTCCCACGCGCGCGAGCACGGTCGCGAAATCGTGACTCGGCAGCCAGCCGAGCTCCGCACGCGCGCGCGCATTGTCGTAGACGCGGTGAATCGTCGGCGCCATCCGCCACCCCAACCGCGCGTACACCGCCTCCCACTCCGGCACGCGGGCGCTCACAACGGACGGCGCGTGGCGACGAAGCTCTTCGGTATCTTCACGTCGGAACGGGGACGTGGCGCTGATGATGTAGCGACCGAACCGCCGCTTCTCATCCGCTCCTCATGCCGGGCGGAACGACAGCTTGGCCAGCGCGCGCTCGCACTCCTCGGCGACGAGCTGCACTCTGAGCTTGCGCGCCATATCCTGAACGCGGACGAGCTCTCGTGGTGCGCGGGTGTCACGGCCGTCGGCCAGAAGTCGTCCAAGCCAATAGCGAGAGTGCAGCGCGAACCAGGCGTCGCCCTTCGCCTCGAGGTCCCCGACCAGCTCCTCGATGCGGGCGGGCTTCGCGTCGAGGTAAGCCAGGAGCACCTCGTTGTGCATGCGGAGGTGCTCGGCACCGATTTCGCCGGCGATGGCGCTCGACTCCGCGAGCGCGGAGCGCGCGCGATCGACCTCGCCCCGGCGCACGCACGCGTCGCCGACGTTGTGCAAGTTCGTGCACTCCTCGTCGCGAAGACCAGCCCGACGCGCGAATGCGACCGCCGCCTCGGTGATCTCGGCGGCTTCTGCGCAGTCACCCGCGAAGAGAAAGCTCATGGCGCGCGACTTGGCGCAGCGGGCGAGCAGTACCGGGTCTCCCCCGAGCTCGGCGGCGAGCGCCTCCGTGCGCACGATCAGGGCGAGAGTGCGCGCGTTCGCCTCGCGGCCACCGACGATCACCGTCGCGCGGGCGAGGAGGGTGAGGAGCTCGAAGCGCTCATGCCTGTCCGCGGGGAGGATCGTCGTCGTGAGGATGTCGATGACGGAGCCGCGTTCGTCGGCCAGCTGGGCGACCTTCGCCGACTCGTAGGACACGTCGCGCAGGCGCACCTTGTCGTCGGCGATGGCGGCGGCCTCGGCGAGTAGGTCCTTGGCGGCGACGAAGTCCGAGAGGGACGCGAGCGCGCGGGCTCCGCACGCGAGCCCCGCCGCGACGATGTTCGCCTTCTTGGACGCTCGCAGCGCTTCGAGGCAACGGTCGAGCGCGACATGCGCGAGGGTACGGTCGGAGCTCGAGCCGGCTACGCCCGTGGGGAGCGTCACGTGGCGCTCGAAGCCGGCCAGCACGTCGCGCTCGACGATCCGACGCGAAGACTGAAGCGCGTCGGCGAGCAGTCGAATGCGTGCTGCGAGGGTCTCCGGCTTCTCACGATGCGCATCGCCGACGAGAAGGGCACGCACCGCACATCGAGCGGCTGCGTCCGCGCCCGCGCGCCGCAGTTGCGCCCTGCCTGCGTGCATGAAGGCCGCCGCGGCCCGATTCGGCTCGCCGGCTTCGAGCCAGTGAATCGCCACGCCTTCGAGGTCCTCGTCGTCCCGCTCGTCCCGCTCGTCACCCTCGCCGCGCTGCGAGGCCAGGCGATGGTCAGGCGCAGCGGGCGCGCGATCGGCCCGGCTCGGGGTGAGGCCTGCCGTCTCGTCCACGATCACCCCCTTGCGAGGAGTCTCGCGCACAATCGAGCGTGGAGCAATCTCGTCCGAGCGGTCAGGGCACCGCGTTCACGTCGAGCCCGGCGTGCTCCCTTTCCGCCGGCGCCGACGGTGCGCGCGCGGCTCGTCGCCTCGCACCGCGGGCTGTACGATGTACGAAGGCACGATGGCCGAGCTCCTCTCCGCGGCAGCGACCGTCAGTCTGACGGAAGCGATGGACCAAGCGCCCGTCGCGGTCATCGCGACGGGGACGACGATCGGGCGGTACGTCGTCGTGGGGCACCTCGGCTCCGGCGGGATGGGGAGCGTCTACGCGGCCTACGACACGCAACTCGAGCGGCGCGTCGCGATCAAGGTGCTCCGCCCGGACGCGCGCGGCACCGACGGGCGCGCGCGCCTCCTGCGCGAGGCGCAGGCGATGGCGCGCCTCGCGCACCCCAACGTCCTCGCGGTGCACGACGTGGGGACCTACGGGGACGACGTCTTCATCGCGCTGGAGTACATCGAGGGGCGCACGCTCAAGGCGTGGATGCAGGAAAGCCACGGGTGGCGCGAAGCGCTCGCGGTGCTCAAGGCGGCGGGGAGGGGGCTCGCGGCGGCGCACGCCGCGGGGCTCGTACACCGCGACTTCAAACCGGAGAACGTGCTCATCGGCGGGGACGGCCGCGTCGTGGTCGCCGACTTCGGCATCGCGCGGGCGCAAGGCGCGGACGAGACCCCTTCGGAGCGGACGATCCCCGCGCGCCCGCCGGTCGAGAGCGACGTTACGGCGACGCTGCGCACGGGGCGCACGGGGGACACGGGCGCGCCGGTCTCGTCGCGAACGGGCCCCTCGGTGCTCGAGACGCCGCTCACCGAGACGGGCGCGCTCATGGGGACGGCGGGGTACATGTCGCCGGAGCGCGCGTTCGAGGCGCGCGACGACGCGCGGAGCGATCAGTTCAGCTTCGCCGTGACGGCGTACCGCGTCCTTTATGGTCGCCCCCCCTTCGCGTACTCGGACGTCTCCACGTACATGACGTCGCTGCTGTCGGCGCCGCAGCCCCCTCCGGCGGGGTCGCGCGTTCCGGCGTGGGTCCAGGCGGCGATCGCGCGCGGCCTCGCCCGTGAACCAGACGACCGGTTCGCGTCGATGGACGATCTGCTCGCGGCGCTCGACCGCGATCCGACGCGGCCGCGCGTCGCCTGGGCGATCGGCGTGGCCGTCGTTCTGGTCGCAGGTGCGGCGCTCCTGGTCTCGGCGCACGAGCGGAGCGCAATCCACGCCCGCTGCGCCGCGGGGGACGCGCTCATCGCCGAAGCCTGGAACCCGGGCCTCCGAGACGCAGTCGGCGCCGCCATCCGGGGGACGGGGGTGCCGCACGCCGACGACACCGCCGACCGCACGCAGCGGGTCCTCGACGACTGGTCGAGGACGTGGGCGGCGGCGTTCCGCGACGCGTCCGAGGCGACCCTCCTGCGCGGCGTCGAGAGCACGACGACGATGACCGCGCGGCTCGCGTGCCTCGAGCGCCAGCGGGAGGCGCTCGCCGCGCTCTCCGACCGCCTCGCGCACGCCGACAAGGCCGCCGCGCACCGCGCGCTCGCCGCCGCGTACGAGCTGCCACCGCCGAAGGGGTGCTGGGAACCGAACGCCGCTCGCTCCGCCGCGCTCCCCGACGCGCCGGGGCCGCGCGCGCGGGTCGTGGCGCTTCAGAAGGAGCTCGCCCAGGCGTCCGCGCTCACGATGACCGGGAGCTGCGATGGGGTGATCGCCGCGGCGAACCGGGGGATCGAGGAGGCGCGCGCGATCCCGCACCGCGCCTCGGAGGCCGAGTTCCTGATGCTCCGCGCCGGGTGCGAGTGGGACTCGGGCGACGTGAGCGCCTCGGTCGTGTCGGAGCAGGCGGCGTTCGTCGCGGCGCTCGCCGCGGGGGACGACTCGCTCGCCGCCGTGGTGACATCGAAGATCGCATTCGACTACGCGGACCGGGTCGCGAAGGCGAACGAGGCCGAGCAGTGGCTCGCGATCGGCAAGGGAATCGTCGAGCGCGAAGGGCGCGACGACCGCGCCGAGGCCGAGCTCCTCAACGCCGAGGTCGAGGTCCTCTCGTTCGAGGGGTACGGGGAGCGGACGATCCCCCTCCACGAGCGCGACATCGAGCTCCTCACGCGCGTCTACGGCCCCGCGCACCCTACGGTCGCGGCGGCCTACAACAACTACGCGACCGATCTGAACGACGTCGGCCGCCAGGAGGAGGGGCTCGCGGCGCTCCGGAAGGGGGTCGCGATCAACGAGGCGGTCTATGGCCCGAACGACCCGATGCTCCATATCGACTACAACAACATCGGCGTCGCTTACACGCAGCTCGGCCGGTACGACGACGCGCGCGAGGCGCTCGCGCACGCCCTCGTCCTCGTGAAGCCGCTCGGCCCGAAGACCGCGAACGCGATCGTCCTATGGGCGTCGATGGCGGTCGTCGACAACCGCGCGGGGCGCCCGGACGCGGCGATGGACGATGTCGAGCAGGCGATGGCGATCGTGCGGGAGACCGGCGACAACGGTGCGCGCTTCCTCCCGTGCCTCTACGAGCAGCGCGGTCGCGCGCTCCTCGCGCGGCACGACGCGGCGGGTGCCGTCGCCGCGTGCGCCCAGGGGGTGAAGCTCCAGGAGGAGCAGGGGGTGATCGGACCGGACAAGATCTACACGGACGACGCCATAACGTGCCTCGGCGAATCGGAGCTCGCCGCGCGGAAGCTCGACGACGCGATCTCCCACCTCGAGCGGAGCGTGGCGCTGACCAAGAGGGACTGGAAGGGGGGGCTGCCGATCGCCGAGATCGACCTCGCGAAGGCGCTGCGCGCGGCGAACAGGGATATCGAGAGGGCGCGAAGCCTCGCGGAGGAGGGGGTTGCGGGGCTGAAGGGGGTGACGGGGGCGGAGGCGCAAGAGAAAGAGGGGGAGGCGTGGTTGGCGGAGTGGAAGAGGTGAGGCCTGCCGCCTTCCCAGTCTTTCCCTCTTCTCGAAGCCGGCGCCCCGCCCCAACCACCGCACCCCAGAAGTGCGGCGATTGCCGTCGAGACCAAGCGAGCCCTAGGAGCGGATGAGGAGCCGTACTCCTGTACGGCGACGATTCCCGACGACGGGATCGCGCCGGTATCGGCGGCAAGCGCCGCGCTTCTGGCTCCCCACTCCTGCGGCTACGCAAACCGCGTCTTAAGGTCGCGCGGTGCGAGGGAGGAGCCCTGCGACGGGCGATCTTAAGACGAGGCGCGACGCAACGGCGGCGCCGCCGGCGCGTCTTAAGACGCGCGTCTGCAGCCGCCGGAGCCCCCACGGCGGGCCCGTCTCCTCAGTCATCGTCTTTCCGATCCACCCGCGACGTGCTCGCGGACGGCCCCGACAACGTCCGGCACGACGCGCGCGAGCCGCTCGAGCAGCTCGGCGAAGGTCATCGGTGGCTTCACGAGATCCGCCGCTTGATCGCGGAGCAATCCGACGAACTCGTCGGGGTCCAGGTCAAACAGGTTGCACAGGAACTCGTCCGGGGACTGCGCCTCGACCCCCTCCGGCAGGCTGGCGAAGTCCCGGAGGTTCGACGTCGCGATGACCTGGGCGCCGGCCTTCACCGCGGCCGCTACGACGTGGCGGTCCTTCTCGTGATTCTGCATGCCGGCGACGAGTGGCTCGTATCCCTTGACGTCAGCCTCGGGGAACTCGCGCTCCATGATCGCGCGAAGCTTCTGCGCCCTGTCTTCGCTCATCGTCTCGGTGGAGATCAGATTCCGCGTCATCTCGTCGAGGATCTGCGACGACCACCGTGCCTGATAGAGACCTGCCGCTGCCGCGCGCAGGAGCGTGTCTCGAAGCGTGAAGGGGAAGAGGACGTTGGCGTCGAGTACGACGACGAAAGGCGCGGGGACCATGAGTCTGAGCTCGACGCTACTCTTTCACCTCAGCGTCGTAGCCCCCGAACTCCTGCGTCAGCTGCGAGAGCTCGCGAAGCCCGGCACGTCGGTCCTTGTCCCGCTTTTCCTTGAACGCGAGCACGTCCTCGACGCGGAGCCGGCGGTGCTTTCCCGTCTTTCGGAACGGGATGCGCCCCTCGTCGAGGAGCCGGACGAGGTATTGTCGCGACACGTTCAACAGATCGGCAGCTTGCTGCGTCGTGACCTCCTTGCCCACGGGCACGATCGTGATCGAGTCACCGCGTGCCAGAACCTCTGCAACGCGCTCGAGGACGTAGAACACGGACGCCGGAATCGGAATCGTCTCCGCCTTCGGACCGACGAGCTGGCACCTCGGCGCTCGTCGCTGCGGCGGGTGCACCATGCCCTCCAGGGCGCGCGACAAGGCCGCGACCTGCGCCTGCTGCTCGGGCGGTGCCGAGACCGGCGTCATCCGGCGGATGAGATCCTCCATCGAGTGGGACATCGCGGTCATCGGGAACTCCTTAGACCCAAGCGTAACCGTAGACGTCCTAAAAGCAACTGTAAACGACACAGACGCACCTAGACCAGTCCGCCTCCGCTCCGCTACCCGCCGGGCGAAGGCGCGTTGGACCGCGAGGCACGCACGCGACATCAGTCGGCGCCGGATGTCGCGTCGTGATCACGGCAGCGCGCGAGCCGTCGGAGGTCGCTGCCGTGGCCAGAGGGGGCGGCGCCGACCAGATCTTTGCGCGGACCGCCGACGTGACGCGCAAGGATGGCCGGCGCGCGCTAGCAACCCGCGGCCCTTCCGCCGTGCGACCATGGGAACATGCTCGGCTCCTGCTCAGCGCACCCGTCTCCGCCGTCGCATGCCGCGCCGGGGACCCCTGCGTTGAGAACGAGGGCGCGCCGAGCCGCGTGGCGATGGGCGGTGGGGGCCCCGTGATACGCCGGCCTCGTACAGCGCGCCCCCCGCAGGTAGGCGCGTCATGACCTCCTCTGATCCCAGCCGCCTCATCGCCGCGCTGGCCCGCGACCAGATCAACCTCGATCTGAAGACCGTCGACCTCTGCTTCCTCGCCGGGCTCTACCTCCGGGCCGATCGGGCGGCGCTGACCTCATTCGAGGAGGACGTGCTCGTCGACATGTTCGAGCAGGTCTGCGACGTGGTCGACCCGGGCGCCGAAAACCCGCGCAAGCGTGCGACGCACGCGATCCAGCGCCTACGCGAGCAGCGAATGCTCGCACGAGTCGATGGAGCGGGGATCGTTCGTGCCGGCGAGTACGCGCTGACGCGGCTCGCGGCGGCCGTCGTCGAGTACTTCCTCGCCGACGAGGCGCTCACGCGCGAGAGCCTCACCCTGCTGACCGGCACCCTGCGCGCGCAGCTCGCCGAGGTCCTCGCCGCCGCCAAGCGGGCCGGCACCGACGAGGCGTGGAGGCAGGATGTCGTCGGGCCTCTGCGCGTGACTGTGGGCGATCTCGTTCAGGGCATAGAGCGTCGTCAGCGGGGACTCGATTCGCAGCAGGAAGAGGTCCAGGCCGAGATCGCCACGCTCCTCCAGGCCGACTGGTTCGGAGCGGTCGAGCGGTGCCAATCGCTTCTCGACACGACAACCAACACGCTCCGCGAGCTGAACGAGGTGCTGCTGCGCGATACGCACCACATCGTCGCGCTGCTCCAGGAGATCCAGAGCAACGCGAGCGCCGCGGGGAACACCGAAGCTGAGGAGACCGTCCAGCGCGTCATCGAACACGTGGACCGCATCGCGGCGTGGGGCGCCGCGCGGCAGCGTGCGTGGTCGGACTACTACCAGTACGTTCATCGCTACCTCCGCGACGTCGTGCGCCTCGATCCCGACCGCGCCCTCAGCCAACGCCTCCGCGACCAGCTCGCAGGCTGGACGGGACGTCCCTTCTTCACGCTCGTGGCCCACGCCCCGTCCATCCGGCTGCTGCGCCCGCTGGAGGCCCGCGTTGAACGCCCTGCCGTAGCAAGGCCGCGTGCCGACCGGGAGATGGCGCCGAGCCTCGTGACTGCGGAAGATGCGCTCGCCCAACTCGAGGCGCTGGTGCGCGCCGCCCTCGCCGAAGGTGCCGTCGGGCTCGTCGACGTGACGGCTCGGGTGCTCCCCGCGTTGCCGCCCGAGACCTACTACGCCGCCGCTGGGCGGATCGCAGATGCACTGGCACGGATCGCCCGAGTGCGGTCCGAACATGAGCGACCCTGGCGAGCCGTCATCGAACGGCTCGAGATTGAGGACTGGTCGATCCCGCCCGAGCGAGGTGGGGGATGACGAGCGCGACCTTTCAGTCGCTCGAAGAGGTGATCCGCGACGAGCATTTTCCAGACACCGACCTCGCCCTTCGCCGTGGTCGACATATCGGCCGGGATGACGGCACGGCCTACGACTTCCTCGTCGATGCTGCCGACCACCTCGAGCCCTTCTACCGGCGCTTCGGCTGCGAGCTGGTGCAGCGCAGCGACGGCTACTTCTACCTGCTCCCCTCCGGCGACAGGCTCGGCCGGCGGCAGCTTTCCGCTGGCGAGATGTTGGTTGGGCAAACGCTCGCACTGCTGTACCTCGATCCATCGACGCTGCAGCACGGCGGCGTTGTCGAGCGGGAGGTCCTCCTCCAGCGCCTCGCCGGCCTCATCGGAACGGAGTCGCTGGTGCGCACACTCAACCCGCGGCGCAAGAGATTCGACGAGCGAATCGCCGCCGAGACGGTCCGCACGCAGGTGGGCGACGCGCTCCGCAAGCTCTCCGATCTCGGCTTCGTGGATCTGATCGACGAACCGCGGCTGCGCCTCCGCCCCGCGCTTCTTCGTTTCGCCGAGCCCGTTCGCGGCATCCAGGACCAAGCCAGCGCACTCGAGCGACTCGTCGCGCGCGGCGAAGTGATCCTCGCCGAAGCGCCCGACGGTGACGATACCGGGCCCGAGCCAGAAGACGAGGAGCCCACGCGATGAGCCGCGCGCGCGCCGAGGCCCTCGTCCTCGTGAACTGGAAGGGCGTGTTCTACGAGCGGTATCTGCTCGATCGGCACGTCACGGCTCTCGAGGGCGCAAACGGAGCGGGCAAGACGACCGTGATGATCGCGGCGTACGTCGTGCTCTTGCCAGACATGTCGCGTCTGCGTTTCACCAATCTCGGCGAAACGGGAGCGACGGGCGGCGACAAGGGCATCTGGGGGCGTCTCGGCGAGGCCGGTCGTCCCGCATACGCGGCGCTCGACTTCGCGCTATCCGGCGCGCGCCGGTTGATCGCCGGCGTTCACCTCGAGCGCAAGGGCGAGCCCTCGGTCGAGCCGACGCCCTTCATCGTCACCGGACTCGGAGCCGACGTTCGCCTCCAGGACCTCATGCTGGTCGCGCAGGGAGACACAGAGGTCGTCCCGGAGCTCACCGAGCTGCGCGAGAGCGCTGCTCGGCTCGGCGGACGTCTGCAGGTGTTCACGTCCGCGCGCGACTACTTCGCGGCGCTGTTCGACGAGGGCGTGACTCCGTTGCGGCTCGGCACCGACGAGGAGCGTAACAAGCTCAACGAGATGCTGCGGACGAGCATGACCGGCGGCATCTCCCGCGCGCTGACGTCGGAGCTGCGTTCCTTTCTTCTCAAGGAAGAAGGCGGCCTCGCCGACACGCTCCAGCGGATGAAGGCGAACCTCGACGCGTGTCGGCGCACCCGAACCGAGGTGCACGAGTCGCAGCGTCTCGAGCGGGAGATCGGCGGCGTGTTCGACGCGGGGCAGACGATGTTCGCGGCGGTGTTCCTAGCCACGAGAGAGCGAGCCGACGAGCTGCAGCGGCGTGTCACCGAGGCGGAAGCCGTGCGCGTTACCGCGAGCGCGGCGCATCTCGAGGCGCAGAAGGCGCTCGAAGGCGTGCGCCGGGATCTCGATTCCGCCGAGGCTCGACGCGTGGAAGGTGACGCGACGCTCACGGGCGCAAGGGACTGGCTCACGCGCGTCCGGGCCGCGCTTGCGGCGGCCCAGGACGTCGCACGACGCACTGAAGAGCTCGAAGCTGCGGAGAAGGTCGAGCGCGCGGCGGCCCGTGAGAGGGCCATCGCGGATGAGGCTCGCGAGGCGCGACGCGCGGAGCGCAAGCGCGCCCAACAGAATCACAAGAGAGCAGCGGGCGGCCTCGCAGACCTTCAGCGGGGGCTCGAAGAGCTCCATCGTCGCGCCGGGGCCTATCATCAGGTCCTCCGGCGACGAACCGAAGCCGAGAAGCTTCTCGGCGAAACCCAGCTGCCGAGCACCGCGCTCGATACGAGACTCACGGAGTGCCGCTCGAACCTGGCCGAGGCGGATCGCGAGCGGCGCGATGGGGCGCAGCGGCTCGCCGATGCCGCCGCTCATCGCGATGAGCACGCCAAGGTGCTGAACGCTCTGCAAACGCTTGGGAACAAGGACGTGGATGCGGAGACGGCGCACGCGTCAGCGCTCGACCAGCTCCGTCGGCTACGGGAGCTGCGCGCCGTTGCCGACCGTGCGCCTTCCATCTCGAAAGAACTCGACGCCGCGCGCAGGCTTGCTGGCCGGCAGGCCAGCGTCCGCGAGCGCGCACAAAAGCTTGGCGTGGCTCTCGGTGAAGGGCCAGCGGGTGAGCAGCTTCGGGGCCTGCTCGAGGACGCGGAGTCCGACCGGGCTCAGCTCGAAGAGGCGGAACGCACCGCGCGAGCGAGCCTGGCCGACGTAGAACGACTGCTCAAGGATGCCCACGGGCGCCGCCGTGAGCTGGCAGAGAAGGAGCCCCAGTGGCGCGACCTCGCCGAACGGGCTGGACGTCTCGGGGATGCCGCGTCGCTCCCGCTCGTGGATCGCGCGGCGCTCGACCGCGCCCGCGCCTTCGTCGGCGAGCAGCTCGACGCGGCGCGAAAGCGAGAGGACGAGCTCACGCGCGCGAGGGAGCAGCTCCATGCGGAAGCGCGCGAGCTGCTCGCCGCCGGAGGGCCGTTCGACCCCGAGCTTCTGCGGTTGAAGGATCAGCTTGCGGCGGATCTGTTCGCGGCGAGCTTCGAGGATGTGGGGCTCGACGAAGCGGGTGCGCTCGAGGCGCGTCTCGGACCGCTCGCGCAGGCCCTCATCGTCGACGACCCGGTATCCGCGGCCGAGGCGATCGCGACCCGTCAGAGTAGCCTGGCGTCGGTTTGGCTCGTGGCGCGTGATCAGAACGTGTCCGCATTGGCGCTCGACACGAGCCAGCGTCCGGGGTCACGGGACGTGCTTGTCGAGGAGGGCCCCGCGCTGCGCGTGTCACGCATTCCGGATCGGCCTCGCCTCGGACGAACGGCTCGCGAGCAGCGAGCCGCCGACCTGCGAGCGGAAGCCGCCCTGCGCGAGAAGGAGCTCGAGGAAGAGTGGACGCGCCGGCGTGCGCTCGAGCGCCTCGCGGCTGACGGGGACGCGCTGCTCGCGGGGCACGTCGTCTGGCTCGCCGGTGATCCCGGTCCCGGGCTTGCCGAGCTCCGGCGGCGCATCGTCGAAGGCGAAGCGCAGGCGGGGATCCACGGAGGTGCCGCAACCCGCAACGCCGAGGCAGCTCGCGCGCTGCGTCCACGCATCGACGGACTCCGGGGGCTCCTTGGCGATGCTCTCTTGCTCGACCCACCGGACCATGCTGCACGAGCCGCGGCGCTGGACGACGAGCAACGGGCGTCCATCGCGGCGCAGAGCGAGATCGCGCGGAGCGGAGGGGCCGCTCGCATCGTGGAGGACCGGCTCGAGGTGTTGCGCCGATCGCCGCTGTCCGAGGCGGACATTGCCGCCCTGCGACGGCGCGTCGAGGAGCTTCGGGAACAACGCGATCGGTTGGAGGGTGCCATCGATGCTATCGACTACATCGCCAAGAACGTCGAGGCTCTCGGTTGGGGAGACGCGTCCGCGAAGCTGCAGCAGAACCAGGCGTTGGTCCCGGCACTGGAGGATCAGCTTCTTCAGGCCGAGACCGCCGTCGAGCACGCGGAGCGGGCCGCGGGCGTGGCCGAGGACACTTACGACAAGTCCACCTCCACTTGGCAGGACGCCGACGGCCATCGCCGCGCGGCCCTCGAACAGCTGACTGCGGCGGAAGCTCGCTTTCAGCAAACTGGAATCGGCGAGCCCACGCCAGAGGCTGTTCACGAGGCGCAGACGGAGGTGGACAAGCTCGAGAGGGAGCTGCGAGCCCTGTCGCAACGACTCGCCGAACTCGCCACGGACTGCGGCCGCCGAGAAACGGAATGCACGCAGGCGGCGTCCAAGCAGAAGGAAGCGGAAGACAAGGTCGCGAGCGAGCGCCGCGAGGCGGAGCCCGCGATCGAACGTTGGGCGCGTCTGCGCGCACTCGCCGGACAGCACAAGCTCCTCTCGAGTGTCCTCGCGCCGGGCAAGAGCGACGTGAGCGGGATCCGCGGTCACGTGAACCTCGTCCAGGAGGCCCACAAGCAGAAGGCGGTTCTCGTCGAGCGACTGCGCTCCGCGCAGGGCGGGCAAGCACTGCTCGCCGGAGTGGAGAAGGGGCCGGACACTTCGGACCTCGCGTTCGCGGACACCTACCTCGAACTGTGGCTCGCGGTTCGAGACTGGCTGAGGCAGCGACTCCCGGCGCAGGTCGCCGAGGTGGACGATCCGCGGGAGGCGCTGCTGCGCCTGCGTGACCAGCTCGCGAGCCTCGACGAGCGCCTCACACGGCAGGAAGGCGATCTGCGGGGCGCGAGCGAGGACGTCGCGCGCGGCATCGATGTGCAGATTCGCAAGGCGCGCGGCCAAGTGAATCGTCTGAACAAGAACCTCGACGGCGTCCGCTTCGGAAGCATCCATGGAATTCGTGTTCGATTACAACCCGTCGAGAAGATGGAGCAGGTCCTCCGCGCGCTGCGCGAGGGCGCTGCGCAGAGCCTGCTCTTCCAGACGGATCTCCCCATCGAGGAGGCTCTCGACGAGATCTTCCGTCGCTACGGCGGTGGCCGCACGGGCGGGCAGCGACTGCTCGATTACCGCGAGTACGTGCACCTGCAGGTCGAGATACGGCGTAGCGCGGGAGCGGATTGGGAGATCGCAAACCCGACGCGGCTCTCGACGGGCGAGGCGATCGGCGTCGGCGCCGCGTTGATGATGGTCGTGCTCACGGAGTGGGAGCGGGACGCGAATCTGCTTCGGGGCAAGAAGTCGTCTGGATCGCTTCGGTTTCTGTTTCTCGACGAGGCGAACCGGCTCTCGCACGACAACCTCGGGGTTCTCTTCGATCTCTGCCAGACGCTCGACCTTCAGCTCCTCATCGCGTCACCGGAGGTCGCGCGCGGGGAGGGGAACACGACGTATCGCCTCGTGCGCCGGACGAGCGAGGACGGACGTGAAGAGGTCGTTGTGAGCGGGCGGCGCACGAGGGCGGAAGCGTAATGTGGGAAACTGCAGACGAGTACTTGGCGCTGCTCGAGCTGCTCTCACGCGGCACCCTGAAGCGGCGACGCGTACAGGAGGGAGCATTCGAAGCCCTGTCCGAGCTTCCGTGGACGCGCGCGACCGGACGCCGGGATGAGCTGGGCCTCGTGGAAGACCGACGCCACGAACTCGTCGCGCTCCTCGAGCGTGTCTGGCCCGCCTGGAGAGAAGAGCTCGCAGATCTCACCGCGCAAGGTCTTCCACCCACCCCCGAGGGCCGGGCGCGCCTGCTCGACACCCGCCGGGCGGCGGGCATCCCTGAGCTCCCGGACCGGATCAATCGGCGTACGGCGGCGGCGCTCGCCGCGCCTCACTCCAAGGCGACCCTCACGGAGGGGAGACGAGCCGCCCTCGGCGACACGGAGGCAACCCATGACGGCACCGTGCGCTTGCGCCCTCCGCCCGGAATGGTCGCGCGCACCAACCGGGGTGTCGTCGATCTCTCGGCCGTCGCCGATGTTCTTGGCGAGGTCGCGATACCGGAACGCGCCTTCCTCGACGACCTACAGCTCGAGGGCGACCTGCGTGCCGTCCTTCTTGTCGAGAACCTCGGTGCGTGGCGAGACATGCCCGCGCCCGCGGGCTTTCTGCTCGCGCATGTCCCCGGTTGGGACACGGCGACTGTCGCGCGCCTCCTCGACCACGTCGCGGATGTGCCCGTCGTTCACTTCGGCGACCTAGATCCGAACGGCGTCCGGATCTACTTGCACTTGCGCGAACGCCGCCCGGGTCTGCGCTGGTTTGTTCCTGCCTTCTGGGGCGAGTTCGTCGAGAGCCACGCCTTGCGCGCGCCCTGGCCGGCGGACCTCAACCTCAGCGCGGCTCCGGCGCTCGTGCGGGAGCTTGCTGGGCGTGGGCTCTGGCTCGAACAGGAGCGCATCGTGCTCGACCCCAGGATTTGCGAGGCGCTCGATTTCGCACTGCGCACCAACGGTGCCGACCCATGACCAAGCCATCGCCCACGCCGGTGTACTCCGCCGCCGCCGCCCAGGCCGCCCACTGTTGGCTCAACGACCTCGTGGCGCTCCTGATGTATGCTGCACGTCAGCATGGCCGCCAAGAAGACCCCCTCGAAGAAGCCCGTGAACAAGTCGAAGTTCGTCCGGTCGCTCCCGAGGACGATGCCCGGAGTGCAGGTTGTCAAGAAGGCGAAGGAGGCCGGGATCAAGATCACGATCGGGTACGTCTACTCAATCCGAGCCAAGAGCAATGCGACGCGGAGGAAGGGCTCGACCCCTACGGCGAAGCGCGGCCCCGGTCGCCCGCCCGGGGTGGCCATCGTGAACGGGAACAGCCCCGCCGCGACGGGCTGGGGAGGATCGAGCGGGGGCCTCGCAGCGGAGATCGAGCGCATCGTCGAGCGCAAGGTCTCGGAGCTGCTCAAGGGGAGGCTCGGGGCTCTGTTCGGGTAGTCTCCTCTCCGGAGCGCCCTTTCTCTGAAGCCTGCCGCGCGGCGGTTACGGACCGTGCGCCGGCAATGCCCGGCCTGCTGATTTCGGCCTTCCGGAGCACTACCGTTCGAGGGCCGCTCCAACCGCTAACGGGGCGCGCACGACGCGCGATCGGTCATCCGGGCGCAGTCCCGCTTGACCGCGCCGATCCGCTTGGTTCTCCTGGCCGCATGAAATTCAATGACAGGTCTTGGGTCGGAGGAATCGTCGCAGTCGTCCTGATGGCTTGTCTGACGGCATGCGCGAAGACTGCACCGCCTGTCGCGGAGTCCGACTATGCGACGAAAGTCGTCGGGCTCTGGCAAGGCACGGTGGGCTCATCGAAGGAGACCATGTCACTCGACAAGAATGGGACCTTCGTTTGCCAGCTTCAGCCGACGGGATTCATTTCCACCATGATTTTCCCCACGAAGGGGGGCTCGATTCGGGGAACGTGGAAGGTCACTGGCACCGCGATCACGCTCGATATCACCGGTGAGAAAAATGAGCGTCTGGAGAACAATACGGCATCGAGCACGATCGTGTCCTTCAAGGAAGACGAGCTCGTCTTGAAATCCGATCGTGGAGGGACTGCGGCCTTCGAGCGCGTACGCAACATGTGATCGAGAGATCGCCCCCCGCACCCTGTCCCCCGCCCTCGTCGCCGAGTACAGACCGCGCTGCCACCCAAGGCGACGCTTCAGAGGAAGCTCCACGAGCTCTACGCGCAGCGCGCGCCGCGCGGGTTGGCGGGGAGCGACAGAGCCACGGGCGTGCGCGGCGGGACCCGGGGAGCCGAGCGGAAGCGCCGAAGATGGTGAACCTCGCGCCGCCGCGGGACCGGCGCCGTCCACGTGGGCGTTGGGGGCCGCGGCGGCGTCCCGGCGTACCCACGAATGTGCAGGCCAGCGTCTGCACGATTGCCGTCGCCGCGCTCCGACAGGATCCTCAATCTGCAGCGCAGACTCGGTCGATCGCCGCGGCGATCCGGCTGACCGTTCTCTCGGGTAGAAGCGCATACGGATCGGTCGCGCATTCGAGCGTGACCACTCCGACGCCGAGCGCGCGCGCCGCCTGGTGACGCCCGAGGGTGGCCACGAGGCGGCGCAATCGTTCGCGGCGCTCGGGAGCGAGGCGAACCTTTCCATTTCCCTCGGCGCGAGGACTGGCGCTCACGGTGTAGCCCCTCCTGGAACATCGGACGTACGTGGGGAGCGGCGCCGCCGAAGGACAGCTTCGCCGCCCGCCGAGCGGAGCACGTCCTCTCCGCGGCGCGCTGCCGGAGCACGCGCTTCTTCGGGTGCGGGCGCCACCACGGCGTCGTCCGTCCGGGGGCTCACGATCTCGGGCCGACGGGTGAACCGCTCCACCGCGGCGAGAACGGACGCTGGATCGACGATCGCGACGTTCGGATACGCTTCGGTTAGATCGACGGCCTCCGCGAGCGACACCGGCTCGCCGGGCCGAATGGGGGTCGCTCTTCGCGCACGGGGTGTCGGCACGGTATCGCTCCGTGCGGCAATCGATCGGGCCGTGGCTGAGGTTGGGCGATGGGGCCGACCCTGCGCGCCGCGATCATCCCGGGGACGGATCACCTCGGCGAGCTCGCTCATGGAGGCTGCGCGCACCGCGTCGAGCACGGCCTCAGCAAGGCCCTGCGCGAGCCGCACGAGGGTAGCGTGGAGTGAAAGACGGCGGGTGGTCACGGGGGAGATTCTGTACACCCGATCGCCCATGCTCGGACCGGACATCGCGTCGGTGACCGCCCGCGCTCCTCCATCGACGGCCGTGTCGTCGTCGTTGTTCAGTGGGAGGCCGCAACCCCTCGAAAGGAATCATTGTCGAAAGGCCGCCTTCAGTGAAAAGTGGCCGTGCGCGCCCTCCCGCGATCAACGCGCTGCGGACGTCCTTGCGAGCCGCGCGAGCCGGGGCGCGATCCGAGGCGGTCGCTCGCCGCTCGGCCCACCTCATCGGAGCCAACGCGGCCGACGCGCTATGCCATCCGACACCGCTTCGCGTTGAAGCGAAAGGCATCCTTGCCCACGAGACCGCTTCGCGCAGTTCATGCGCTCGCGCGGGCTCGACGGCGTGGCCCCCTTCGTGCCTGGGATCGGCGGTTGTCGACGACACCGGCGCAGTACTCGGCGTACGCAGCGCGCCCTACGCCGGGAACCCCATCGAGGGACGCGCAAAGATGACTCCAAGCACATCCAAATCGCAGGAACGCCCCACATCCGGGAGCCCTCCCTGCTGCCACGCCGCGGACGGCGCGGCCTCGCTTGGGCACGCTACATCGGACCCCGTCGTCGCTCGCCCAAACGTCCCGGACCCACGGCTAGGTTCTCCCGTCGCGGCGGATGGCTACACCTGCCCGATGCACCCCGAGGTGCACTCGGACAAGCCAGGCGCGTGCCCGAAGTGTGGGATGGCGCTCGAACGTGTCGTCATGACGGCTCCGGCGACCAAGACCACGTACGTCTGCCCGATGCACCCGCAGATCGTCCGCGACGCGCCCGGAGCGTGTCCGATCTGCGGCATGGCTCTCAAACCCAAGACCACCACGAGCGACGAACCGGCGAATCCCGATCTCGTCGCGATGTCACGCCGCTTCTGGTGGTCCATCGCGCCGACCGTCGTCGTCGTCTTCCTCGGGATGTCAGGTCTCGCGGGAAAAGCGGGTCCGTGGATCGAACTCGCGCTTGCCACACCCGTCGTTCTCTGGGGAGGCTTCCCGTTCTTCCAGCGAGGAGTCGCCTCGATCGCGCACCGCAGCCTGAACATGTTCACGCTCATCGCCCTCGGAACGGGCGCCGCGTACGTCTACAGCGTCGTCGCCACCCTCGCGCCCGGCGCGTTTCCCCCGTCGTTCCGCGAGGCAAATGGGACGGTCGGCGTCTACTTCGAGGCCGCCGCGACCATCACGGTGCTCGTGCTCCTCGGCCAGGTACTCGAGCTGCGGGCGCGCAGCCGGACGGGAAGCGCGATCCGCTCCCTGCTCGGGCTCGCGCCGAAGAGCGCCCGTCGGCTTCGTGACGATGGGACCGAGGAAGACGTCCCCCTCGAACAAGTGAGGGCCGGTGACCGGCTTCGCGTGCGCCCCGGCGAGCGAGTGCCCGTCGACGGGACCGTCCTCGAAGGCTCGAGCACGGTCGACGAATCGATGATCAGCGGTGAGGCCATGCCGGTCGAGAAGGCCGTCGGAGCTCGTTGCACCGGCGGCACGGTGAACGGGACGGGGGGCTTCGTCATGCGCGCGGAACGCGTCGGGAGCGAGACGCTCCTCGCCCAGATCGTCAAGCTCGTCGCGGACGCGCAGCGCAGTCAGCCGCCGATCCAGCGCATCGCCGATCGCGTAGCGGCCTACTTCGTTCCGGCCGTCTTGCTCGCGGCGATCGTGACGTTCGCGGTCTGGGCGCTGGTCGGCCCCGAGCCTCGGCTGGCGCATGCGCTCATCAACGCCGTCGCGGTCCTCATCATCGCTTGCCCCTGCGCGCTGGGGCTCGCGACGCCGATGTCGATCATGGTCGGTATCGGCCGCGGCGCGACGATGGGTGTGCTCTTCAAGGACGCGAGCGCGCTGGAGACGCTCCGGAACGTCGACACGATCGTCGTCGACAAGACGGGAACCCTCACCGAGGGAAAGCCCCGTGTCGTGGCCATCGTCGCCGCTTCGGGTCGCACGGAAGGCGAGGTTCTCCTCGCGGCGGCGAGCCTCGAGCGCGGGAGCGAGCATCCTCTCGCCGCTGCGTTCCTCGCGGCGGCGAAGGAGAAAGGGCTGACGCTCGTCGCCGCAGAGGACTTTCGGTCAGTCACTGGGAAGGGGATCACGGGGCGAGTGAACGGCCGTCAGACGGGCGTAGGCAATCGCGCCCTGGTTGTCGAGCTCGGAGCGGATGAGCAGCCCCTGGCGGCAAGGGCGGAGGAGCTTCGCTCCAAGGGACAGACGGTCGTCTTCGTCACGATGGGGGGGAAGCTCGCAGGCCTCATCGGGGTCGCCGACCCCATCAAGGCGGGCGCCGCCGAAGCCGTTCGTGCGCTCCGCGCGGAGAAGGTCCACGTCGTGATGCTGACGGGCGACAACCGTACGAACGCCGACGTCGTCGCCCGCGCGCTCGGTATCGACGAAGTGGAAGCCGAAGTCCTCCCCCAACAGAAGGGCGAGGTCGTGCGAAAGCTGAAGGCCAAGGGACGGATCGTCGCGATGGCCGGAGACGGAATTAACGACGCACCGGCGCTGGCCGAAGCGAACGTGGGGATCGCGATGGGCACGGGGACGGACGTCGCGATGCAGAGCGCGGGCGTCGTCCTCGTCCGCGGCGACCTCGCTGGCATTGCCCGTGCGCGCGAGCTCAGCCGAGCCACGATGCGAAACATCCGGCAGAACCTGTTCCTCGCGTTCGTCTACAACGGCGTGGGCATTCCGATCGCGGGCGGGGCGCTCTACCCGGTGCTCGGCCTGCTTCTCAGCCCGATGATTGCGAGCGCGGCGATGAGCCTCAGCTCGGTGTTCGTGATCGGCAATGCGCTCCGCTTGCGACGCGCGAGCCTAGGCGGCGCTACGTCCAGCCGGCCGGAGGGCCCATAGCGTGGTACACCGAGGTCTCGTGACGAGGAGACGCGCAAGCTCACCCAGGCGAGTCGCCGCCGCGAGGCGCGTGATGGGGGCGCTCTGCGTTCTGTTCGCGTGCGTGTTCGCGTCCGGGATCGCTCATGCCGGCGCGCGCTACTTCTATTGCAACGCGATGAGTGAGCTGCTCGCGGCGCCGTGCTGCCCATCGGCGTCGGACGACGCGCGCGCGAGCGGCGCGACCGAGGCGCCGATAGTGACCACACCCGAGTGCTGTCACGCGGAGGCGCTGCCGGCGCTCCCGCAAGCGACGTCTGGCGACGCGCCGGCCGTGCATGCGGCTCCGCTCCTCGCGACCGTTCCGTCGCCGAAGCACGACAGCCAGGAGCGCTTCCTCTCACCCCCCCTTCGCGCGGTGCTCATTGCGTCGTCGGCGCCGCCACTCTTGGCATCGGAACGGCGTGCTCGATTGATGGTCTTCCTCACGTGAGCGGCTCGCGAGACGGCTGAACGCCGCTTCGCTCGCAGAGCGTTCGCTCCAATGTCGATCGGTGCCCCGCCTTGCCGCGGGAGCGCCATGAGGAAGGACCCGTGCCAATGGTCTCCCGCATCTCTAGCGCTTCGTGCGTGCTGTGGTTGTCTCTCACCGGATGCGCCACGAGCGGCGGACTCTCCTATGACACCCTCCGTGTCGCTGCGGAGAACACCGGCGTCGTTGAAGAGCCCGCGCGCGCCGCCGACGACGGTGCTCTCCGCGCCACGGCCCTCGACCGAGCGTCCTTCATCACGGCCGTCCTGCATCGGAATCCGACGATTGAGTCCGCGCGGGCAGGCTGGCGAGCAGCGATCGCGCGCATTCGCTCGTCGGGAACGTTCGACGACCCCATGGTGTCGCTCTCGATCGCGCCGCTTTCGATCGCCGCGTCCGGCGTTCCCCTCGGCTACGAGGGGATGATCAGCCAGCGCGTCCCCTGGCCCGGGAAGCTGTCGCTCGACGAGTCCGTCGCGCGAGCCGAGGCCTCCGCCGCGAAGAGCGACTTCGAGGGGACACGCCGCGAGCTCGCGCTGGCCGCGGCACTTCTCTACGACGAATACTTCGTCGATGTCCGCTCGCTCGACATCAACGCCCAGCACCAGGCGCTCCTTCGCGAGCTAAAGGCCGCGTCGGTCGCTCAGTTCGAGAGCGGGCGTGGCTCGGCGCAAGACTCGCTTCAAGCGGAGACCGAGCTCACGCACCTCGAGCACCACGCCGTCGTCCTCGCGACAGATCGCGACGTAGCCATCGCGCAGATGAACGAGCTCCTCCATCGCGATCCAGACGCGCCACTGCCTCCACCACCGGGCGAGATCGCGCTCCCTCCCACGCGTGATCGCGCGATGAGCGCCCTCGGTGCCGAGGCCGCGCAGCAACGCCCGGAAGTCCGAGCCGCGCGCGATCGCGCGGCTGCCGAGGCCGCGCGCTCCAAGCGCGCCCAGCGCGAGTGGTTCCCCGATCTCACGCTGTCGACGTCGTACAGCTCGATGTGGGCGATGCCCGAGATGCGCTGGATGGTCGGCGTCGCGTTCAATCTCCCCGTCCAGAGCGGCCATCGCGACGGCGCGCGCGACGAGGCCGACGCCTCACGCGTGCGCTTCGAGCAGCAGGCGACGGCGCTCGGTGACAAGGCGCGCACGGAGGTCGCCGTGGCCGCCGCGAGACTGCATGAAGCGCGGCACGTTGTTGCTCTCTACGGCGAGCGTTTGATCCCGATCGCCCGCGACACCATCGACGCCGCGCGCGCCGGGTTCGTCGCCTCCCGCAACGACTTCGTCGCGGTCATCGCCGCCGAGAGGAACCTCCGCGACGTGGAGCTCGGCTACCTGGTCGCGCGCGCTGACGTCGATCGACGGAGCGCGGAGCTCGATCGCGCGCTCGGTCGAATCCCGGGTCTGCACGGGACAGAGGCGTCGCGATGAGCACGCAACCGAAATCACGGCGCTCGCTCCTCGCCTCGCTCGCCTTCGCAGCGGCGCTGATCGCGCTCGCGCTGGTCTTTCACCGGCCGCTCACCGCCTGGTTCACGGGCAAGAGCATGGGTGGACGCGAAGGCGCCGCGATCACCGCTCAGGCGGGCCCGTTCACGCTCGTCGCGACCCTCGATCCGGATCCACCCGGCACCACGGGCAATGCAATCGTCCTGCGGGTGACCGACGCAAGCGGCAAGCCCGTCGAGGACGCCTCCGTCGACGCCGTCTGGGACATGCCCGCCATGGGCGCGATGGCCGAGATGAAAGGTGCCGCGAAGGTCTCGCACGAGACAGGCGGCCGCTACCGCGCCGAGTTCGACCTTCCGATGGGCGGGAGCTGGACGCTCAAGACGTCCCTCGCCTCGCCCGCAGGCCGTACGACGCAGGACTTCACGCTGACGGTAGGGAGCAAGGGGCTCACGCTCACGGGGGACGCCAATACAGAAGTCACGTCGGCGAAGGTGAAGACGAGTGACTATCCCGGGCCGGTCGCCGATGCGCTCCGAGGCGCGATCGACGCGTACGAGCGCGCGCAGGAACGGCTGGCGAAGGACGAGACCAAAGGCGTCGGCGACGACGCGCGAGCGCTCGCAGAGGGGCTTCGCGCGGCGGTCGCCGCGATGCCGGCGAAAAGGAAGGACGCGCGCGACGCTGCGACCAGGGCGGCCGACGGCGCCGACCGCGTCGCCAAGGCCACGACGCTCGACGATGCGCGCCGCGCTTTCGCCGACGCGAGTCGCGACTTCCTGTCGGTCGTCGCCGCGGATGTGCGTCTCACCAGCGCGGCACACTTGTTCGAGTGCCCGATGATCGCGACGCACCCCCGATGGATGCAGCGCGGTCCGACACCGGAGAATCCATACCTCGGCACGCAGATGGTTGCGTGTGGCACCCCTCAGCCGTGGGCGGCGCCCACTGGGAGCGCCGTGGCGTCCCAGCCGGCGTCGTGGGCGAACAACGAGAACGACGCGCCGGTCGTGCGCATCGACGAGGCGCGACGACAGCTCATCGGCGTCCGCACCGCGAAGGTCGTCGAAGCGCCGATGCACGACTCCTTCCGCGCCGTCGGGCGCGTCGCCTACGACGAGACGAAGCTCGCGGACGTGAGTCTTAAGGTCCGTGGCTGGATCACGAAGCTCTACGTCAACGAAACGGGCCAGCGCGTCGCGCGCGGCCAGCCGCTCTTCTCCGTCTACAGCCCCGAACTCTACAACGCGGAGCAGGACCTCCTCCTGGCCACGCGCGGAGCCGCGAGCAGCGCCGCGCTCGACGCCGGACCGAGCCGCGGCGGATACCTGGTGACGGCCGCGCGCCAGCGCCTGCGTCTCCTCGGCCTCGACGACCCGCAGATCGATCGCATCGCCAAGGACGGAACACCCGGCGAGAGCGTGACGTTCGGCGCACCCGCAAGCGGGTTCATCATCGAGAAGAACGTCGTCGAGGGCGCCGCCGTCGACGCGGGCATGCGCCTCTATCGCATCGCTGCGCTCGATCGCGTCTGGGTCGAGGCCGAGGTCTACGAGGCCGATCTCGCGCACGTGAAGACCGGCCAGCGCGCCGACGTGACGCTCGACTACCTGCCGGGGCGCTCGTACGAGGCGAAGGTCGCGTACGTCTACCCGTACCTCGATCCTGCCTCACGCACCGGTCGGGTCCGCGTCGAGCTCGCGAACGCGAAGCTCGACCTCCGCCCGGGGATGTACGCGACCGTGGCGCTCGCCGCCGATCTCGGCGTGCACGTTCAAGTGCCGGCCGGCGCCGTCGTGTACACGGGCCCGCGTCGACTGGTGTTCGTCGATCTGGAGCAGGGGCGTTTCCGCGTCCAGGAAGTGACCGTCGGCACGGAGTCGGACGGGATGTACGAAGTGCTGTCCGGGCTCCGAGCCGGCGACGTCGTGGCCACGTCCGGCGTGTTTCTCATCGCCGCCGAGGCGCGCCTGAGCACCGCAGCGAAGTATTGGGAGGGGGCGGACGACGGAGGCACGCCGGCGGTCGCGGGGCCGTCCGCGCCGATGCCCGCCTCGATGCCGGGCATGGACATGAGCGCGCCGAAGGGCGGCGCGCGATGAGCTCGCCCGCGCCCCCCGCATCTCCGCCTCCGGGGATCGTCGCGCGGGTCATCTCGGCCTGCGCGCACCGGCCGGTCGTCACCGTGCTGCTCGTCGCGGCGTTCGCCGTGTGGGGCTGGATCTCACTCAGTAGCGCGCCGCTCGACGCCATCCCCGATCTGTCGGACGTCCAGGTGATCGTCTTCACGGAGTGGGAAGGACAGAGCCCCGACCTCGTCGAAGATCAGATCACGTACCCGGTCTCCGCCGCGCTCATCTCCGCGCCGAAGGTCCAGGCCGTGCGCGGGCAATCGATGTTCGGGATGTCGTTCGTGAACGTCATCTTCGAGGACGGCACCGACATCTACTGGGCGCGCAGCCGCGTGCTCGAGTACCTGAGCTCCGTCCGCGACAAGCTGCCGAGCGGCATCAACCCGACCCTCGGCCCCGACGCGACCGGCGTCGGTTGGGTCTTCGAGTACGCGATCGTCGACACGACCGGCAAGCACGACCTCCAGGAGCTCCGCTCGATCCAGGACTGGAACGTCCGCTACGCGCTCGAGAGCGTGCCCGGCGTCGCCGAGGTCGCCAGCGTCGGCGGGTTCGTGAAGCAGTACCAAGTGAACGTCGATCCGACCAAGCTCCTCGGCTTCGGCGTCACGATGGAGGAAGTGGCCCACGCGGTCCGCGCGTCGAACGACGAAGTTGGCGGGCGCGTGATCGAGATCGCGGGGCACGAGCAGGTGATCCGCGGTCGCGGCTACGTGAAGTCGCCCGACGACATCGGCTCGAGCCCGGTGAAGGTCGTGAACGGCACGCCGATTCGCGTCCGTGACGTGGCGCACGTCTCCATCGGGCCGGACATGCGCCGCGGCCTCGCGGAGCTGAACGGGGAGGGCGAGACGACCGGCGGCATCGTCGTCATGCGCTACGGCGAAAACGCACTCACCGTGATCGAAGCCGTGAAGGAGAGGCTCGCAGAGATCAAGTCGAGCCTTCCTCCGGGCGTCCACATCGTGACGACCTACGACCGCTCCGGCCTCATCGAGGACTCGGTGCACACGCTCAAGCACACCCTCATCGAGGAGATGGTGGTCGTGAGCATCGTGATCTTCATCTTCCTGCTTCACGCGCGGAGCGCGCTCATCCCGATCCTCACGCTCCCGATCGGGGTCTTGCTCGCGTTCATTCCGATGTTCTACCAGCACCTCACTGCGAACATCATGTCGCTCGGCGGCATCGCGGTGGCCATCGGCGCCATGGTCGACGCGTCGATCATCATCATCGAGAACATCCACAAGAAGCTGAGCGAGTGGGAGACGGGAGGTCAGCGCGAGTCGCGCACGGAGGTGATCATCCACGCGATGCAGGAGGTCGGCCCCTCGGTCTTCTTCTCGCTCCTCGTCATCACGATTTCCTTCCTGCCCGTCTTCACACTCGAAGCGACCGAGGGGCGCCTCTTCAAGCCGCTCGCGTTCACGAAGACGTACTCGATCGGCTTCGCCTCGATCCTCGCGGTGACCCTCACGCCGGCGCTCGCGGTCTTGCTCATCCGAGGCAAGGTGCACGACGAGCACAAGAACCCGATCAATCGCGTTCTCATGGCGCTCTACACACCCGTCGTACGCTTCGTCGTCGACCATCGGTGGAAGGTGATCGTGATGGCAGCGCTCTCGATCGCGCTCACCGTGCCTGCACTGATGCGCCTCGGGAGCGAGTTCATGCCACCGCTCAACGAGGGCGTCATTCTCTACATGCCGACCGCGCCGCCGGGCATGTCGGAGAACGAGTCGGCGGTCGTCCTCCAGGCGATGGATCGCGAGCTGAAGAAGTTTCCCGAGGTGGAGAGCGTCTTCGGCAAGATGGGGCGCTCGCGCTCGGCCACCGATCCCGCGCCGCTCGGCATGGCGGAGGTCATCATCGCACTCAAGCCACGTGAGAAGTGGCGTCCGGGAGTCACGTGGGATGCGCTGCTCAAAGAGATGGATGCGAAGCTGCATTTCCCCGGCATGCCAAACGTCTGGTGGATGCCGATCCAGACGCGCACCGAGATGCTCGCGACCGGCGTACGCACCCCGCTGGGCATCGAGGTCTTCGGCGACGACCTCGCGACGATCGAAAAGACTGCGATCGACATCGAGCATGCGGTCGCGAAGATCCCAGGCACCCGGAGCGCGTTTGCCGAGCGCTCGACCGGCGGCTTCTACATCGACTTCGACGTGAAGCGCGAAGAGGCGGCGAGACAAGGGCTCACCGTCGCCGACGTGAACGCGATCGTCGCCAGCGCGATCGGCGGAAAAAACGTCTCCGAGACCGTAGAGGGGCGCGAGCGTTACCCGATCGACGTCCGCTACGCGCGCGAGTTTCGTGACGATCCGGAGTTGCTGGATCGGACGCTCATCGGTACTGCCATGGGTACGCAGGTGCCGCTCTCGCAGGTGGCGAAGACTCGCACCGTGCTCGGGCCGCCGATGATTCGGAGCGAAGGGGGGCGACTCGTCGGCTTCGTGTTCGTCGACACCGACCGCCCGATCGCCGACTACGTCGCAGAAGCGAAGCGGGCCGTCGCGAGCGAGGTCACGCTGCCACCCGGCACGCGCCTCGCCTGGGTGGGGCAGTTCAAGTACTTCGAGCGGGCAAAGGAGCGGCTCAAGTGGGTCGTGCCGCTGACCCTCGGCTTGGTCCTCGTGCTCCTCTACTTCAACACCAAGTCGATCACGGAGACGGCGATCGTCATGCTCGCCGTGCCATTCTCCCTCGTGGGCGCCGTGTGGCTCTTGTATCTGCTCCACTACAACGTCAGCGTCGCGGTGTGGGTAGGAATCATCGCCCTCGCGGGGCTCGACGCGGAGACGGGCGTGGTGATGCTGCTCTACCTCACGCTCGCGCACGACCAATTCGCGCGCGAGGGGCGCATGCGATCGCGAGTCGATCTGCGCGAGGCGATCGTCGAGGGCGCCGCCAGGCGGCTGCGACCGAAGCTCATGACCGTCGCGGCGATGATCATCGGCCTCGTGCCCGTCCTCTGGAGCACAGGAACCGGGGCGGACGTGATGAAGCGGATCGCCGCGCCGATGATTGGCGGACTTGTGACGTCGTTCCTCCTCGAACTGACCGTCTATCCCGCGATCTTCGCGATCTGGAAGGGGCATCGCTTGCCGGAGGCCCCCGCGTAGGACCGTATGGGACAGGCCTTCGAAGGAGTTCGGAGAGCGCCGTCACGCTTGCCCGGGGGGAGCCTTGGAGGTCAGCTCAACGCGGCGACGCCCGCCTCTCAGGGCCACGCCGCGGAGGCCCTGGCATTGAGCTAGGCACGCGATGCCGGAAATCGGTGGGTTTGCGATCGGACTCTTGTCGGGCGCGACGCTGACGGTCTTGCTGGGGCCAATGATCAAGAATCGGCTGAGCTCCAAGCCCGGCATCGTGATCCAGGAACAGCGGGGAGACGCCACGACCGATCACGTCGGACGCGATTCTGCAATCGGGTCTGCTTCGCCCGTGCACGTATCTGCGAGAGTGATCGCATCGGAGAGTTCCAACAAGGCCCTCCTCTCTTCTTCTTCCGCTTCTTCCGCGCGGGAGGCGTTCTTGACTCAGTGAGGCGTTTCCGCGCGTGCAAGCGCGTCGTTGGCTCGAGCCTCGCGCTGATATTCGCATGGACGCCGACTTGCACTGGTCGCGTTCCGTCAGCGGAGGCGGCCATGACGAGCAAGAGGCGAAGCGACTACCTCACCCGGGATGCCGTGATGAAGCTCCTCTCCGACGAGGAGATCGCGAGCGTGAGCACGGCAGAGACGGCGCCGCGGGTCGCGGCAGGAGACGAGTATCTCGACCTGGAGCAGCTCGACCGCGGAGTGCTGCGCGGACCGACGGCGACCCCGATGGGCCGTGTCTTGCCGAGGAAGGCCGTCCGCAAAGCCACATGGAGCGCGATCCTGACTCGGCTTCCGGAGCCGGCTGCTGGCGTTGCGGGTCGCTGAAGGCCTTCGCGAACGTGGCGTCGGGGCGCGGCGGGGTCTTCGAAACGCGAGAGTGAGGATTGTCGATGAACGGCCTAAGGCTCGTTACCGCGATGGCTGTTCTCTCCGCCGTCTCCGCGTGCACGGGCCCCAACGGCCCCGCGGGGGCTGCAGGATCCAACGGAGAGGCGGGTGCACAGGGCACCGCAGGCCCGATGGGCCCCCTTGGGCCGATCGGGCCGACGGGCACCGGATCGCTCGACGGAAGCGTCGTGAGCATTCCGGTCTCCTGCCTCTCGCCGTGCCACGGGTTCAACGGCGTCGTCGCGCAGTTCCAGACGAGCGTGCACTACACGGAGTATCTGGCCAACGTCGCCTCCGCGACGCCCGAGGCCGAGTGGACCACGACCGGCGCGGCGTGCGGCAACTGCCACGCCATTGATGGTCTCCAGCAGCGCGTCGCCGGAAACGTCGGGACCACCGACGGCGGATCCGTGGTCAACCTCGCGAGCGGAGAGCTGCAGTACCGCGACACGACGACAGGTGCCCTCTCGACCTCGAACTACCTCGGCACCGCCACGGTCGCCGAGGTCTATTGCACGACGTGCCACGCGGTCACCGACGCGAACGACCCTCACAGGACGGGCATCCCGTGGACCCCGGGCTCCTTCCCGCTGATGATCTCCGAGGACGGCGGCGCCATCAACATCGAGCGCAGTCCCTCGACGGCAGCGGTGACGGGAACCCAGGCGAGCGGTCCGAACGGAGGCAACTTCGGCCCTGGCGCCACCTGCATGTGGTGCCACCGGTCGCGCGTCGACGTGACGAACTACCTGACGGCCACGGGCAACGTGATCACGAGCGCCCACTGGGGCCCGCACGAAGGCCCGCAGGCGGATCTCTTCACGGGAGTCGGCGGGTATCAGTACGCCGGGATGACGTACGGAGAGGCGACCCACGAGCAGAAGCTCTCGTGCGTCGATTGCCATATGGTTCCCGTCGCGGAAAACAGCAACGTCCCCGACCACTCGTTCGCCCCGCAGCTCTCGGCCTGCCTTGGCTGCCATGCCGGAGCCACGAGCTTCGACGTGAACGGGTTCCAGACCGACGTCGAGTCCGCGCTCACTGCGATGGAGACGTTCCTCAACAACGAAGGGCTCCTGACGCGCGCTTCGGCGGCCCCGTACACACCGCTCACGTTCGCAGAGCTGGGCGACGGGAACTGGAGCAAGGACAATCCCGTCCCCGGAGGGTCGCTCGAAGGGGGGCTCCTCACACAGGATCAGGCAGGCGCCATCTACAACTACATCCTCATCGCGCGCGGCGGCGCCTCCGGCGTCCACAACCCGAAGTACATCGGTGAGCTCCTCTACGACTCGTACCTCGCGGTCTCGGGCTCCACGCTCCCAGGCTTTGCGCGGCCATAGAGGCGCCGAGCGTGATGCCACGCAACGACGCGCCTCGGCCCAACAGACGGGCGTCACTCGTCCGGGCGCTCCTGTGCGCCTCGCCCTTCATGGGGTGCTCCGCGGAGCGTCCGCCACCACCGGCCTCGCCCGTGTTCGACACCGACGTCGCTCCGATCCTCCAGGCGCACTGCGTTTCGTGCCACGGGGCGACCTCGCCGGCGGCGGGGTGGTCGGTGACGTCGTTCCTCTCGACGATCGCGTGCGTGGAACCGTCGGGAGCTCCCGCGACGCTCCCGCCCTCGACGGCGCCGATCCTCGCCGCGCTCGCCACGCCCCCTCACCAGGGGTTGCTCGGCGCGAGCGACCAGAGCACCCTCGCGGCCTGGGTGTCCGGCGGCGCGCCGGCCTTCATGGGGACCGTTCACGCGCCCGGCATCGTCGACCCGAGGTCGAGCGCGTTCCACGGGACGCTCCTCCGCGGCCAGCGGTGGTCCCAGATGCTCGACCCCGCAGACCCGAACGCGTGCGGTCAGTGCCACGCGGGAACGCCTGCGTCCGTCCCCGGCGTGATCTCCTTCGCGCCGAATGCCACGGCCTGCACGACGTGTCACTCGGAGCCCGGCGGGCCACTCGCCTGCAGCACCTGCCATGGCTCGGGTACGCGAATTTATCCGCCGCGCGACCTCTGCTTCTTCCCGGGTGATGCCCCCACGGCGGGAGCCCACGCGGCTCACGTGCAGCCTTCGACCGCGAGCGCGACGGGCCTTGCGTGCTCGACCTGCCATCCGGTGCCCAGCGCCAACGCGGCCAGCGAGATGATCGGGCTCCACGGCGACGGGCACGTCGAGGTGATCTTCGACACGACGAAGATCGGCCCCGAGGCGAGCTACGACCGCGCGACCGGCGGGTGCGCCGTCACCTGCCATGACCTCGGCGGCCAGACCCCCCGCCCCACCTGGACCGAGACGATCGCGATCACCTGCAACAGCTGCCACCTCTCTCCCCCCGCGGGGCACTACCCGGGCTCGTGCACGAACTGCCACGCCGACGCCAACGCGGCGGGGACCGCGCTGACTGGCTCGCTCCACTTGAACGGCGCGGTCGTCCTCGGAAACGGCAGCGGCCTGTGCGGCGCGTGCCACGGCACGGGCGCAAGCCCCTGGCCCACCACGGCGGCGCACCCCGGGCACGAGAATCCGACGATCGCGCTCCCCATGCCCTGCTCGAGCTGTCACCCCGTGCCGTCGTCGATCACGGATCCGACGCACCTCGACGGGATCGTCGAGGTGACCTTCACGGGGCTCGCGGTCGCGCGGGGCGCCTCGCCTGTCTGGAACGGGACCTCGTGCACGTCAGTGGCGTGCCACGGCGCGAACCTCGCCGACCCGGCCGGCGTCCCCGTATGGGCGGACCCGTCGGGCGCAGCCGCGGCGTGCGGGGCGTGCCACGGGATTCCCCCCGCGCAGCACACGACGTCCATGTCGTGCAACCTGAGCGTCTGCCACGGCTCCGAGGTGGCGATCAGCGCGCAGGGGGTCCCCTCGATCTCCGCGAGCGGCGAGACTCTTCACATCGACGGCATCATCGAGCCCTGAGGGCGCTTCGGGTCGCGTCACTTCACGAAGGCGTGACATCCAGTGCAGACCTGGGCCTGCGGCTGGTGCGTCTTCCGGTCGGCGTGACAGGTGCCGGTGCAGGTCTCGCGATCCGGCGCCTTTGACGCGTGGGGGGAGTGGCAGCTCGCGCAGTCCTTGTGGGCGGGGACCGTGTGTAGCGCCGGGAGTGGCCCGCTCGAGGCGTGGCACGTGGCGCACGCCGGAGGCTTCGGGATGCCCCCCGGGCCGTGTGGTCGATGGCACGTGAGGCAGCCGTCTTTCAATGCGTCGTGGGGTCCGCCGGTCTTGTCTACGTGGCACGACGCGCACGTCGCCTTCGGAAGGTGGTTTCCGCTGTGGGGCTCGTGGCAACCGAGGCAGGCCTGATGTCCCTTGGGCGCGCTCGCCTCTTCCTTCGCGTGACAGGTTCCGCAGGTCGGCGCCATCTTCGGCGTGTGCGCCGAGGCGCCGTGACATGACGCGCAATCGGTGTGCCCCCTGTTCGTCGATACCAGCGCGCTCTCGCGCGCGTGGCAGCTCGTGCAGAGCACCAGCTTGTTCTGAGGAGGCTCGAAGTCGTGCGGCTTGTGGCAGCTCGTGCACGGGACGGCGCCGGCGTGCCCACTCGTGTCGGTATGGGCGATCTTCCCGTGGCAGCTCGTACATTGGTTTGCCACGGCGTTCACATTCCCGGCGTGCGGCTCATGGCAGGTGATGCAGGCCGTCTTGTCGTCGTGGCTTACCTTGACCGACGAGTGGCAGCCGGTGCAGGAGGCGGCCGCGGCACCGGGGTCGTGATGCTCGTGGCAGCTCGTGCAGATCGCGTGGGCCGGGACGCTCGCCGCCACGAGCGTCTCCTTTGCTCCGTGACAGCCGATGCACACGTTCGCGGTAGCAACGAAGGCGTGCGGCTTGTGGCAATCGATGCACGAGTCGTGGCCTGCAGGCTTGGGTCCAGAGGGCTCCTTGTGGCAGGTGCCGCACTCTTCGAGCGCCACCTTCGCGCCTGCGTGCGGCTTGTGGCAATCGCCACACCCCGCTGACCCCGCGTGGGCCGCGTGCTCTGGAGCTCGCTCGGTGTGGCACCCCTCGCACGCCTTGGCGATGACCGACGAATCGCCGTGAGGGCTGTGGCACGTGACGCAATCCGTGGTCGCGTGTGTGGTGGTGATGGCCGCGAAGTCCCCCTCGGGCTTTGTGTGACAGCTGATGCACGTCGGGATCTTCTGCTCCGGCGCGAAGGCGTGGCACGTCAGGCAGTCGGTCATCTTGGTAACCCCGCCCGCGTGAAGCTTCACCCCCTCCTTGGCGTGGCAAGCGACGCACGGGGTCGGACCGGGGTTCTTGAAGCCGTCGCGCCCGTAGTCGTGGCAGCTCTTGCAAGTCACGCCCGGTTTGCCCACGTGCTGGGTGTGCCCGAGGCTAGTCCGGTACTCGACCCAGGACGCCGGCACCACCTCGGGCGGGACCCCCGCAGGTGTCTGCATTCGATGGGCGACGAAGCGATACACGCCGAAACCGGCGGCGCACACCGCGAGGAGAAGCGTGACCGCGAGCGCCCATCGCTTGGCACTCATGACCCCGTCCCGTGGCAGAGACGGCAGGGGAGGTCGTGCCTCTTGGCCTTGGTGCTCGTGAAGCCTGGTCCATGAGGGCTGCCGCCAGGGCCGCCCACGCTGTGGCAACCGATGCAGAGCTGCTCGCCCGCGCCGCCGTGGCACCCTGCGCACGACATGGGATCGATCCGCGCCTGGACCCCATGCTCACCCCCTCCGCGCCCCGTGCTCACCCAGCCGACGCGGTGCGGACTGCGGGTCGTGCCCTCCGGCGACACGTTCGACGCCGTGTGGCATTCCACGCACGAGCTCTCGCTGTGACATGTCGTGCACAGGCCCGGATCGGCGCGCGCCTCGAGCGCGTGCCGCGATCGGAAGCCCGCGCGGTGCAGTCCGGCGAGAGGCACGTCGTCGAACGCCATCTTCGCCGGGAGCGTCGGCACCATCCCGACGCCGTGGCACTTCGCGCACGAGCGCTCGCTATGGCAGCTCGAACAGAGATCCCGCTCGCTGCCGGCGCGGACGCCGTGCTCGCGGATCCAGTCGCCATCGTGGACCAGGTGGCCCGCGGGCGGAGTGTCCTCGGCCGCCAGGTCGACGTGGCACGAGTCACAGCTGCGCGAGTTCCACGATTCCTGGTGCTCGTGACAGCCGAAGCACGTCGCCATCTTCGGGAGGAGCGTCTGGGGGCGCGACTCGGCGACCGCACTGTGGCAGCGAACGCAGTCTCCGTGGACGACGGGGTCGTGCTTTGCGTGCTCGAAGCGAAGGTGCTCGCGCGCCAGCCCTGCCCCCTCGCGCATCGAGGCCTCCCCGTGGCATCCGCGGCACGAGCCTTCGTCGTGCGGCTTCGTGTGACAGCCGCGGCACTGGGCGTCGGAGGGGAGATGGATCGGGCCGGTGTCCCCCGCGCGCTCGACCCCTTCGTGGCAGACGACGCAGTTGATCCCCTTGTCCACGTGCGCGCGGTGTTCGAACGGATGCGAGGTGCCCGCTCTAGGAAACCCGAGGACGCTCACGCAGGCGGCGAGCGCCAGCGCGAGTGGCAGCGCGATCGCGACCCCGATGAGGCGCTTCACGCTCACCGGATCTCCAGGGTGCGCGACAGGCGCGCGAGCGCGTTCACTTCGTAGCGGTACTCTGGGGTGGACGCGGCCTCCATGGCAGCCGCCACCTCCCATCCATTCGATCGCCACGCGAGCGCCAGGAGCCCCCACGGCCAGGCGATCCCGCGACCGTTCGGATCGTCCGGGACCGCGATCTCGATCTCCGACGAGAGCCGGAAGCCGCCGCCGAGGGGCTGGGTGCCGACCGCGCGGAAACCCGTCCACCGCGCGAGCGACACATCGACCCGCCGGAGCTCGATGCCGATGCTCGCCTTGCCTTTCTCGTCGAGGCGAAGCGTGGACCGGATCCAGGCGTTCATCCCCAGCTCGGCCCCGACGAGCTGGCCGGCGCCGCTCGCGAGGACATCGAGCCGCGGCGCCGCCGCCCAGCGGACGGTTCCGCCGATCATCTCGGAGGGGAAGTCGCCGAGCACCGAGAAGAGCGACGTGGCGGGGAGCAGCCTCCCGGGCGATTGCTCCGAGCCGAAAACTTCGAAGCGAAACGCAGCGGCGCGCGCTGTCGCCGAGATTCGTCCGTCGGCGATCCCAGGCGACGTGAGATCGTAGGCCCCCTTCGCCGCGAGGTCGAGCCAGGGAGCCGGCGCTGCTGCGAAGTCGGCTCCAACCTCCTCGTTCGAGACGTCGCCGTCTTCGCGGCGTTGCATGTACGAGACCCCAACCGTGGCGAAGGTCGCGACGTGCTGCGCGAGCCTCGCTCCGGCGAGCCAGTCGTATGCACGTGCGCCGAAGCGGGGCACCGCGGGCGCGCCGCCGAACGCCTCGAGCGTCGAGCCCCACGGGGCACGACCCAAGACCTCGGCGCCGTCGATAAGGACAGGGAAGATCGCACCCGTTGCGACGACGAACCTCCCGACGCGCACCTCTCCGTAGCCATGCGGCTCGCGCACGTGCAGCGCGAGCACGAGGACGTCCCCGGTCGGGCCGGCCTTGGACCCCGCCCACACGAGCCCTTCCACGCCGAGCCAGGGGCGCAGCTTGTCCTCGCCCTGCAGGACCACGAGCCCCGTCGGCGACTGCGTCTCCGCCTGCGTGTCAACGAGAGCGTCGCCACGTAGCCGGAGCGGGTCCGCCTGGGAGCGCGAGCCCCAGAGCGACGCGCCGAGTGCCGCGAGCACCCACCCACCGCCGAAGCGTGTGGGGCTTCGCGATCTGGCCACCCTCTTGCACCGCATCGCGCGTGCGCGTCTGCAATTCCCGCGCGCGGCGCGAGCGGCGCGAAAGGAGCGTCTTGATCGCGAACCTCTTCTCGTATGCCTCGCTCTCGTGCGCGGCGATTGCCGCAGCGATCCTGGTCGCTTACCTCGTGAAGCGCCCCCCTCTTAGCGGGGTCGTGAAGGTGTGGCTTCTCTTGGGGCTCGGCGTCTTCCCGATTGGCTCGGCGATCGCGGGCAACATTCAGGGCTACCAGACCACCGAGAAGAGGGCCTTTTGCGCCTCATGCCATGTCATGTCGCCGGAGACGTCCGACTCGGACGATCCCCACGGAACGTCCCTCTCGTCGCGGCACGCGCGCAACGCGCTCTTCGGTGCGGACGATTGCTACGTGTGCCACGCCGACTACGGGATGTATGGGACGGTGCTCACCAAGATCGGCGGAATGAAGCACGTCTGGATGTACTACACGCAATACCGGCACGTCTCGGCGGAGGACGCGAAGAAGACCATCGCCCTCTACGAGCCCTTCCCGAACGCCACCTGCATCCACTGCCACTCTACGACCGATGAGCTGTGGAACGCCTTGCCCGACCACAAAGCATCTCTCGCCGCCGTGCGGGCAGACCGCGTGAGCTGCGCGAGCGTCGGGTGCCACGGCTACGCCCACCCGAACGCCAGGCCCCCCGGAGTCGCAACCAAGTGAAGACCCGACAGCTCCTGACTTCGCAGCGCGTCCTGCAGAGCGCGTGCGTTCTCGCCCTCGTCGCGCTCGGGCTGTTCGTCTGGTCACTCTTCGACCCGCGCCCGATCCCGGTAATCCTGGCCATGTCGGTTGGACAGGTCATCGGTACCGTTTCCCTCCTCGCTTTCCTCGTGGTGGTCGCCCGCGACCTGCGCGCGGGACAGCGCAGGGAGCCCGTCGGCGCGGAAAAGCGACCGCTCTAAAGGCGTGGCGTTCTTGCGTGCGTGAGGCGCTCTTGAGCCTCCCGGCGCTGCCGTGCGAGGCCGCGCTCCACGGCGCGCCCTAGGCATCGATCTGATCCGCTCCTCGTTCGGGGGGCGGCTCCAAACGCTACGGATGTGCTGCCACTTGACGTTGTTCGGGCGGCGCGATCGCACCGGCACGCCGCAAGAGTACGGTGCTCGCGAGCACCGACACGCTGAGCACCGGCCACATCGCCGCATATCCGTGGGTGGACGCGAAGAGGGGATGCAGGAGATCGATGGTGATGCCGGTGATCGCCGGCCCGAGGAGCGTGCCGACGCCGCTGCTCACGTCGTAGAGACCCGCCACGGTGCCGTGGCTCCCGGAGGGCATCAGCTTCATGAGTAGCGCGTACGGCAAGGCGATCGCCGCCCCGCCCGAGAGCGCGATGAGCGGAAACGCGGCGCCGAGAAGGACGACGGAATGGGAGAACGTACCGAGAGCGACCCCGATGCCGAAGACGGTGAGCGCGATCGAGAGGACATGGGCCGTTCCAAATCGGTCCGCGAGCTTGCCGGACACGAGCGCGCCGATGACGGTTCCGAGCGCGACGACGGTCATCGCGCCTGCGGTGAAGTTCATGCTCTTGCCGAGCCCCTCGGTCAGCCACAGCACAACGAAGCTCTTGAGGCCGCCGAGCGCGAGCATCAGGAGCGCGTTGCCGAGGACGAAGTTGCGGATGTCGGGGTGGCCGCGGAGGAGCGACCAGATCTCCGTCGAAGGGGAGCGTCGATCGCCGCCCGGCGTCGCACGCGCCCTGGCGCTCCCGCCGAGCCCGAGCACGACGACCGCGGTCCCGATGAGCAGCATCGCCGCCGCGATGAGGTAGGGGAGCGGCCGCCAGAGGGCGAGGAGGAGCCCTCCACCGACGAGCGCGCAGCCAAGGCCCGCGTTGCTGAAGACGCCCTGGATCCCCTGCGCGCGACCGCTCGCCCCCGTGGAGACGAGATCGGGGTAGAGCGCTTGGTACGGCGCGAAGTAGGTGAAGTAGGCGAGATAGAAGAAGAACACCTCCACCGCCATGATCGGAAGCGAGGGTGCGAACGGGACGAGGCTGAGCGCGAGCGCGGCGACCGGCGCGGTCGCGATCAGAAACGGGAGGCGGCGACCCAGCCGGGTGTCAGTACGATCGGAGAAGCTGCCGATCCAGACGGGGATGAGCACCGCGATGAGCCCCTCTCCGCCGACGAGCAGGCCGATGATCGCGGTCGACGAGGTGAACCGTCGGGCGAGAAGCGGGAGGTATGTGGAGAGGACCGTCAGGCACGATGACAGGCCCGCGCTGGGAATGCCGAGAAGTACGACGAGCCGTCGTTCCTGCCTCGAAAGGGCGGCGGTCATCGCACGCATACTGTCACGTCCGCCGCCGCGCACGGCGACACGTTGGTTCGCGGTCAGCGCACGGTCGCAGCCTTGACCATGCCGACAGCGCGAACCGAGCCGTCGACGGCGATGAGAGGCGCCGTCATTGGAGCGTCGCGATCACGCATCACAAGGTCGACGCTGCCGCCTGCTCGGCGGAAGCGGCGCTCTTCCGGCTGAGAAGGTCCACGTACTCGGCGAGGATCCGCTCGCTCTCGTCCAAAATGATGCCCTCTCCAAAGGATGTGCCCTCTGACGCATCGTCCACCGAGTCTCGCGCGGACGAGGCCCCCCTGGGGGACGCGCTCTTCGCCGGATGCGCGGTCGCGATCGGCGCGGGCAGGCCTGGTGAGGACGCGTTCTCGAGCGTGATCTCGTACGTGGTCGCCCTCGCAGCCCGGAGGCTTTCGTTCTCCCGCTCGCGCTCCAGGCGACGCGCATTGGCTTGCGCCAACTCTGCTCGCCGCTCCGGCTCGTTCAGGGAAAGCGATTTCGTGGCCAAGGCCTTCCGGAGTCGAACGACCTCGCCTTCCAGCTCGTGAAAACCTCTCTCCTCGGCGACCCTGCGCGCAGAGCCCTCTCGTAGTGATGCGACATAGGGGGCCACGAGGTCCAGAGTCTCGTGGGGCTTCGATGGCACGACGTCCCACGGCAACGGGTCCTTCAGGGCCGACTCGCTCACCTCACCAAGGTCGCTCGTGGACGGAAGAACGATGTCGGCCGCGACGCCACGGAGCTGCGTCGAAGCGCCGCTCGGCCGGTAGAACTTGCTTATCGTGATCTTGAGTGCGCCAGGGTCGTACGCGTGCGTCAGACCGACTTTGTCCATCAGACGCGCGAGCGGGAGGACGTTCTGCACGGTGCCCTTTCCGAAGGTCGAGGAGTCGCCGACGACGAGCGCGCGCCCGTAGTCCTGTAGAGCGCCGGCCACAATCTCGGATGCCGACGCGGTGAATCGGCTCGTCAGCACGACGAGCGGCCCGCCGTAGGCGACGGCGGGATCATCGTCGGCGTCCACCTCGACGTCGCCGCTCTGGTCGCGCGTTTGCACAACGGGCCCCTTGCGGATGAACAGACCGGTAAGCGAGACCGCCTCTTGCAAAGACCCGCCGCCGTTGCGTCGCAAATCCAGGACTACACCGCGGACATTCTCGGCCTTCAACTTGCCGAGCAGTCGCGCGACGTCGGCGGTCGCGCTGCGGTGCCGCGCCCCGTCGTGCTCGCCCATGTCGGCGTAGAACGCGGGTAAGTCGATCACACCGAGCCGAACCATCGCGCCGTTGCCGTTCGGCAAGTCCACGATCCGCGCTTTCGCTTCCTGGTCCGCGAGCTTCACCTCGTCTCGCACCAGCGAGGTGGTCTCGGGCGGAGAGCCATCGGCGGCGCCTACCGGGACGACCGTGAGCGTCACCGTCGAGCCCTTGGGGCCGCGAATCAACTCGACCGCCCGCGAGAGCGGCACGTTCGTGACGTCGACGGGCTCCTTGCCGGCCTGGGCGACGGCCACGATCCGGTCGCCCGGCTTCAGGAGCCCGGCTCGCGCCGCAGGCCCGCCGGGGATCAGCTCGCGGATCTTGCAAGAACCCTCAGTGGCCTCCAGCGACGCGCCGATGCCGACGAGGGAGAGGCTCATCGCCGAGGCAAAGCTGTCCATCTCCTCGTGGCCGAGGTAGTCCGAGTGAGGGTCGTAGACGTGGGCGAGCGCGTTCAGGTAGACCTCGAGCACTTCGCTGCTCGTGAAAGCCTTCATCGTCTTCAGCTGCTGCTCGTATCGGTGAGTGAGCGTCGATACGATCTGCTCCTGCCGCTTGTCAGTCAGTTTTTCCTGCAAGTATTCCGACTTTAGCTCCTGCCGCCAGAGGTCTTTGGCCGTCGACAGGTCGCGTGGCCGCTGCGCATGCTCCCGATCAAGGGAGTAGACGTCGTGTCCCGAGAAGTCGAACCGCGCCGTTCGAAGGGTGTCGGTAGCGTAGGCAGCGCGCTGCTGCAGGCGCTCCAGGTACCTGCGGAAGATCGCCTGCGCGGCGCTCGTGTCACCATCGTCGCGCGTGGCCCGGGCGAGGGTGGCGCGGTATGCCGCGAATTCGTCCACGTCCGTCTTCAGGAAGAGCGACCGCGCGCCGTCGATCGAATCGAGATAGCGATCCAGGAAGATGCTGGCCAGTCGATCGTCGAACGGACGATGAGCAAATTGAGAGCTCTCGAGCAGGTGCGTCGTGAGCCGCGTGACGTTGGCGTCCGTCGTGGGCGGGCTCGACGGCGCGGCGGCCGCGCATGCGCTCGACCCGGTCGTCGAGACCGCTAGGGCGAGTCCGATGGCGAGGAAGGGAAACGCGATTCTCTTGTCGGGAAATCTCATGGGCCCTCAGGGGTCGGCGCAGGACGGCGGCGGCGGGAGGCTCGCCTGCATCCACGCCTTCCGGAGACACACTGGGCGTCGTCGATTGCGAGCGCATTGCCCCGGGATTACAAGAGCGTAAGGAACGGATACCGATCCCGCGGACGATGTTCGATCTCTTCAAGAGCCACCGCCGCGCCGCCCTGCGCAAGGAACCCCTCACGGCGGTCGAGCGCGCCATCGTCGCGAAGAGTGTGCCCTACGTGGCCAAGCTCGACGAGGCCGATCGCAAGGAGCTCGAAGGCCTCGTGCGGGTGTTCCTCGCGGAGAAGTCGTTCGAGGGGTGCGGCGGGCTGGAGCTCACCGAAGAGATCAGGGTGACGATCGCGGCGCAGGCGTGTCTTCTCCTTCTTCATCGCGAGAACGACATGTATCCGGGCGTCGACGCGATCCTCGTCTATCCGGGCGCATACCGGGCGCCGACCGAGAGGAGCGCAGGGGGCGTCGTCGTCGAGGGCGGCCAGGCGCGCCTCGGCGAGTCGTGGACCCGCGGGGTCGTCGTGCTCGCATGGGACCACGTGAGGTCCGGCGCGGTGCAGCCCGCCGACGGCCAAAACGTCGTGCTCCACGAGTTCGCGCACCAGCTCGACGGCGAGGACGGATCGATGGACGGCGCCCCCGATCTCGGGGCGCGCGCGCGGTACACCTCATGGGCCCATGTCCTCGGCGACGAGTTCGGCGAGCTCTCCAGGAAGATCCATGAGGGACTCCGCAGCGACATCGACCCCTACGGCGCCACGAACCCCGCCGAGTTCTTCGCGGTGGTCACGGAGATGTTCTTCGAGAAGCCCCGCACGATGAAGCAGCGCCACACCGAGCTCTACGAGGAGCTCGCGGCGTTCTACAGGCAGGACCCCGCAGCGCGCTGAGGACGGAGCTCTCTTCTAGCGCTGGCGACGTCCCATCGCCCGCTTGCTCCTTGAGAGATCGGGGGTGGGCGCATTCGATGGCGGCCTTCACGGTTGTCACGATCGCGAAAGCACTCCGCAAGGGAGACGGCTCACGCTGTTTTCCAGCTCGGTGTTCGAGCCCACCAACGGAGCGAAAATCATGTCCATGTCACGCAGCCAGAGCATCGAAACGACGAACGGCGTCCCGACCACCGTCCGGCCCGTCGTCGCACGGGAGATCCGCGAGCTCGAGCAGCGGATGGGGGACGCATCCCGATGGATTGCGCCACTTCACCGCGAGATGGGAAAGGTCATCATTGGTCAGAAGCCGCTGGTCGATCGCCTCCTGCTCGGCTTGCTCACAAACGGACACATCTTGCTCGAGGGCGTGCCCGGGCTCGCCAAGACCCTCGCGCTCAAGACGCTCGCGGGCTGCATCCAAGGGGCGCGCTTCGGCCGCGTTCAGTTCACCCCCGACATGCTGCCGTCGGACATCACGGGGACGACGATTTACCACGGCCCTTCGGCCACGTTTCAGATCAAGCACGGCCCCATCTTCGCGAACCTCGTCCTCGCCGACGAAATCAACCGAGCGCCGGCCAAGGTGCAGAGCGCGCTCCTTGAGGCGATGCAGGAGAGGCAGGTCACGCTCGGAGACTCGTCCTTCCCGCTTCCGGATCCGTTTCTCGTCCTGGCGACGCAGAATCCGCTCGAGCAGGAGGGTACGTATCCGCTGCCCGAAGCGCAGATCGATCGCTTCATGATGAAGGTGCTGGTCAGGTATCCGAGCGTCGCCGAAGAGCGCGTGATCCTCGATACGATGGCCGTGAGCAGGCCGCAGCTCACCGTTTCCCCCGTCGTCACGCTCGACACGATCGTTGACTCGCGGCGCGTCGTGGACGAGGTGTACGTCGACGACGCCATCCGCGACTACGTCGTGCGGATCGTCGCGGCGACACGCGACCAAGGGCGCTCCGACAAGTCGATCAATGGACTCGTACGCGCAGGCGCCTCGCCTCGCGGGACGATCGCGCTGATGCTCGCGGCGCGCGCCTGGGCGTTCCTTCAAGGTCGCGGGTACGTGGTCCCGGAAGACGTGAAGGCGCTCGCGCCCGACGTGCTCCGTCATCGAATCACATTGAGCTTCGAGGCCGAGGCGCAAGGGATCGACGGAGACGAGATCGTCCGGCGGATCCTGACGATGGTGGTGTCGCCGTGAGCGCCAGCGCATCCGCCTCAGCAACTCAGCGGATCTCGGAGAAGGCCCATCGTATCGAGATCTGCTCACGGCGCCTGGCCAGCGACGCTTTCCAGGGAGGAGTGCAATCTCGCTTCCGTGGTCGGGGCATGGACTTCGACGAGCTCCGTGAATACGAGCCCGGCGACGACGTTCGGGCGATCGACTGGAACGCGTCGGCGCGCACGGGCCGCACGTTCGTGAAGAAGTACCGCGAAGAGCGGCAGCTCACCGTCGTCTTCGTCGTGGACATGAGCGCATCGGGCTCTCTCGGCGCGGGCGAGGCGACGAAGCGCGAGCAGGCCGTCGAGATCGCAGGGGTGCTGGCGCTCGCGGCGCTTCGCAGCGATCACCGAGTCGGGCTCCTGCTCTTCACGGACACAGTGGAGAAGTTCGTGCCGCCGGCGCGTGGGCGAGCGCACACGTCTCGGCTGGTGCGCGACCTCGTCTCCTTCGAGCCGGCGGGGCGAGGGACAGATCTCGCGCTCGTACTGCGAACTGTTCGCGAGCGCGTGCGTCGGCGAGCCGTCGTCGTCGTTCTTTCAGACTTCCTGATGAGCGCCAAAGGTACGCCGGAGGCCCACGCCGAGCTCGGAGTGCTCGCGCGGATGCACGACGTCATCGGTATCCGGACGGGGGACAAGCACGATCGCGAGCTCCCGTCGGTCGGCCTGCTGACGCTGGAGGACGCGGAGACGGGCGAGATTGTCGAGATCGACACGGGGAGCGCCCGCCAGCGTGCCCGCCTCGCCGAGGCGGTCGAGAAGACGGAGGCGAGCATCCGGGCGCTCGCGCGAAACTCCCACGTGGACCTCCTGGAGGTCGACACGTTGAAGCCGTACCTCGGGCCGCTCATTGGCTTCTTCAAGTCGCGAGGAGTCCGGTCATGACCTCCTCGGTGCGGCGGCGAGCATCGGCGGTCGTCGCCTTCGTCGCGGCGGCCGCCCTGCCGTGTCTTGCGCTTGCGGCGCCCGTGTCGTCCGATGACATTCGCGACATCCGGGGACCTATCGCGATTCCCCCTTGGTGGCATTGGCCGCTCGCGATCGCCCTCGCGGCAGTCGTCGCGACCGGCATCGTTCTCCTTGTCCGCTGGTGGCGAGCGCGATTGCCCCGGGCGCTCTCGCCGCTCGAGCGCGCCCGGCAAGCGCTCACCACGGCAGAGGCGCATGCGCGCGACGGTCGGTCGCGCGAGTGGGCAGAGATCGTGGCGGAGACGACCCGCGGCGCCCTCGCGGCGCGACTTGGAACCGACGTCTTGCCGCAGACGACCGCCGAGCTGTCGCAAGCACCCTGGACGAAGCCCCCCACCTCCGACCAGATCGAGGCGCCGCGCCTCCTCGCACTCCTCGGGACGTGTGATCTCGCGCGATTTGCGAAAGCTCGTCTCGATACCGACGCGCTTCTCGCAGAGACTGCGGTCGCGCGTCAGCTCACCGAGCGACTCTTCGCGCCACCCGAGCGACACGTTGTCAACGCCGCTGCCCCCGCCGAAACGGTGCCCTCATGATCCACTTCCAGCACCCCGCCGCGCTCCTCCTCCTCCTGCCCTTGGCGCTCGTCGCCTTCTGGCTCGCTCGCCCCGGCAGAGCGCTTGCCGTCGCCTATTCGAGCACGGACCTCGTTCGCGCAATCGCGGACCCGCGGCGCACGCGCTGGGGTCGATTCGTGCCAGCGCTGCGATGGCTCGGTGCCGCGCTACTGATCGTCGCGCTCGCTCGCCCCAACATCGAGCATCACAACGCGCAGGTGCAGGCTTCGGGCGTCGACATCATGCTGGGCATGGACGTGAGCGGCTCAATGCAAGCACGTGACATGGCCGGGGCAGCCGGGGCGTCCGTGCCGATGAGTCGACTCGAGGCGGCGAAGGACGTCGTCGGTCGTTTCGTCCAAGATCGGCCGAACGATCGGATCGGGTTGATCGCCTTCGCGGGCGAGCCCTTCCTCGCAAGCCCGCTCACACTCGATCACGATTGGGTCCTTCAGAACCTCGCCCGACTCGACTCCGGGCAGCTGAGCGACGGCACGGCGATCGGCTCTGCGATCGCGTCTGGCGTGCGGCGCCTCGACGCCCAGGGCGCAAAGTCGAAGATCCTCATCGTCCTCACCGACGGCCAGAACAACGCCGGGAAGATCCAGCCGCGCGTCGCCGCCGAAGCTGCGAAGGCGCTTGGCGTGAAGATCTACACCATCGGCATCGGCTCGGCGGGCGAGGCGCTCGTTCCGGTGACCGACGATCACGGTCGCCAGCAGCTCGTTGCCGCTCGCGTGGACGTCGACGAGGCGGGGATGAAGGCGGTGGCGGAGGCGACCGGCGGGACGTTCTACCGCGCGACCGATACGCAGTCCCTGCGCGACGTCTACGCCGACATCGATCGGCTCGAGAAGACGACGCGCACGATCAAGGGCTTCACGGAGCACGACGAACGGTTCGCGTGGTTCGCGGTGCCGGGTCTCTTCCTCGTGCTCACCGAGCTCGGTCTTTCCGCCACGCGCTTCCGTCGGGTGCCCTGTTGATTCCCTGGAGAATGACCATGCGATTCGCTGAACCAAACTGGCTCCTGGCAGGTCTCGTCGCCGTGACGTTCCTCGTCGTGCTCCTCGTCCGCTCGGAGCGGCTTCGGTCACGGGCGCTCGCTCTGCTCGAAGGCGCGCGGCTCCGCTCGGGAGCTACCGCGTCGGGTTTGCGGCGATGGCTCCGCGTCGCGGTCTGCACCCTCGCGGTTGCGATGGGCTTCGTCGCGCTCGCGCGGCCGCAGAAGGGGATGCACTGGGAGACCGTCGAGAGAAAGGGGACAGACCTCATGCTCGTCGTCGACACGTCCAAGAGCATGGACACTGACGACGTGAAGCCGACGCGGCTCGAGCGCTCGAAGCTCGCGATTCGCGATCTGGTCGACAGATTCCCCGGGGACAGAATCGGGCTGGTGGCCTTCGCCGGCGACGCTTTCGTGCAAAGCCCGATGACGCTCGACCACGATGCTCTCCTCGAATCGCTGGACGCGCTCGACACGTCGGTCATCGCCCGCGGCGGGACGAACATCGGCCGCGGAATCGACGTGGCGACCGAAGCCCTGGCAACGGAACCCGGTCATCAGAAGATCATGGTGCTCCTCACGGATGGGGAGGACCTGGAAGGCCAGGGGCTCGACGAAGCCAAGCGGGCGTCGGCGGCGGGTGTCACGATCGATACCGTCGGCGTGGGGACTCTCGCGGGTGAGCTCGTCCCGGCGAAGGATGCGCGCGGGGCGACGATCGGCGTCACGCGTGACGAAGCCGGAAACCCGGTGCGGTCGCGGCTCGACGAAACCGGGCTCCAGGCGATCGCCGCGGCGGCTCACGGTGCGTATCGCCCGCTCGGTCCGGACGGCCGAGGGCTCGATCGTCTCTACGACGGATCGCTCGCCGGGCTGACCCAAGTCGACGCCTCGTCGCGGACGCGCCAGGTGTACTTGGAGTGGTTCGAGATCCCGCTCGCGCTGGCACTGTTCGGGATCGTGTTCGACGCGCTCCTCGGGCGAAGGTGGCGCCGGGCGCGGAGCCGCTCGAGGAGAGCGCTTGCGACCGCGCCCGCGATGGTCGCCGCAGCGGCGGGGCTTCTCTTGATGACGGTACCCACGCAGGCGCACGCATCGGTCGAGGACGGGGCGAAAGCCTACGCGGCGCGTCACTTCGACGATGCAGCGAAGCAGTTCGAAGCGGAGAGCGCGCGCAAGCCGAAGGATGCGCGTCTTGCCTTCAACGCGGGCGATGCGGCGTACCGCGCCGGGCAGTACGACGCGGCCGATGCCGCCTTCAGGCGGGCCGTGGCCGCGGCCGAACCGAAGCTCCAGCAGCAGGTTCTCTACAACGAGGGGGATGTCCTCTACCGGCTGGGAGAGTCCAAGAAGCCAGAGCAGCGCGAGGAGACGATCGCGCAGTGGAAGGCAGCGATCAAGGCCTACGACGGCGCCATCGCGCTCGACGCGAAGGACGCCGACGCGCGCTTCAATCGCGACTTCGTGAAGCGAAAGCTCGACGCGCTCGAGCAGAAGCAGAAGGACGAGCCGAAGAAGGACGAGTCGAAGAAGGACGACAAGAGCGGCTCCGGGGACAAGGACAAGAAGGACTCGAAGGGCGGCGAGAACGGCAAGGACAAGAGCGCCGATTCGAAGGGCGGAAACGACCCAAAGGACGACTCGTCCGGGTCGAAGCCGACGCCGGGCAGCTCGGGGGCGGGTGACCAGCCGAAGCCCGCGGATGCCTCGAACGGTTCGGCGCCCGGCCAGGGCCCGAAGCCTTCCCCTTCGGCCGCTCCGCCGAACGGACGCGCACCGGGTCGGGCTGCCGGCTCTCCTCCCGGTGAAGGGCGGGATGGCAGCGAGGGCCCCAAGACCGACGGAAAGGGCGCTCAGCCCGGAGGTCTCTCTGCTCGGGATGCCCGCGCGCTCGTCGGAGCGCTCCGCGGTGAGGAGCGACGAGGCGTGACCCACGGCACCGACGCGGGTGCGTCCGCCGATGACTCGCCACGAAAGGACTGGTGAACCAGTGAGCCTCAAACGAATTCTTGCGGGAGCGCTCGGCGTCGTCGCCTTGACTGGGGCCGTGCAGACGACTGCCTTCGCCGCACCCTCGACGTCCGCCCCGGCGACATCGCCGCGGGTCGCGCCGGCTAACGTGCGGAGCGCCCATGCTTCGCTTCAGCTCGACATCGGTCACGCGAAGGCCTGGGTCGGTCAGGCGCTTCCTGTGACCCTCAGGGCCTACTTTCGCGGGGCCGAGGGGGTGACGCTCGAAGGCGCTCCGCAGCTCACGTCCCCAGGCATCTTCACCTCCGAGCTCGCGCGGGAGCCGCGCCAGGACACCGAGATGATCGGCGGGGAGCCGGTGCTCGTCGCCACCTGGACCGGCACCGTGACCCCCTCTTCCCCTGGGTCGCTCCCGGTGGCCGCGGAGCTGCCTGTCCGCGTTCGCTATCGCGAGGCGGCACCCAAGGTGACGATGCCCACGCTCCCAGATCCGTCCCAGGACGATCCCTTCGCGGCCTTCGGCGGCAACCCGTTCGACTCGTCGTTCTTCCGTCACTTCATGGAACAATCGAGCGGGCGCGTTCGGGACGAGTCGGTCGCGCTCCGGGCGTCGGCGCAGGCCATCGAAGCGCTGGCCTTGCCGGTCGCCGGTCAGCCCGCGACATTCACGGGCGCCGTCGGCCGATTCGACGTGAGAGCGTCGGTCTCCTCGGCGCACGCCCACGTATCGGAGCCCGTGACGCTCACGATCGCCGTCAGCGGCGAAGGCGACTTCGATCGCGTCGACGTGTCGGGCGTCGCGACGTCCGGCGACTGGAAGGCCTACCCGCCGAGCGTTACGACGGAGGCGGCGCCGCCTGGCAAGCGACCCCGTCGGAAAGTGTTCCAGCAAGTCCTCGTGCCGCTCCGCGGCGGCGACCTGACGGTCCCTTCGGTTTCCTTGGTGGCCTTCGATCCGGTTTCGGGCCGGTACGTCACCCGGGAGACGTCCCCACTCGCCCTGTCCGTAGAGGGCACCGCGGTCAGCGCGGACGTCGCACAGGTGAGCGCCTCCGCGCCGAGCGCGCCCGCTCCCGCGATCGACGAACCCGTCCTCGACGCGGGCCCCCTCGTGATCCCCGCCGTAGTGCGCCCCCGGGCGGTTGCCCTTCGCATCGCGCCGGCGCTGCTCCTCGTGCTTGCTGCAGCGCTCTTCGCGGGCCTGCGGCGAAGGCGGACGGAGCGCGCCCTGCGCCGGACCATGAGGCGCGCAGCGACGCGTAGGGACGTCGTTCCGTTCTACCGTGCCGCGCACGCCCTCATCGAGACGCGGCTGTCCACGCGGTGGAAGCTTCCTTCCGATGCCGTGAGCGTCGACGTCATTCGCCAGCGCCTCGGTCGGGAGGGCGACCCGCTCGCGGAAGCGCTCGCGGCGGACGAGGCGCTTCGCTTCGGGCGTGCGAGTCTCGAAAATCCTGATCTCGTGCCCTTGTGCTCATCGATTGAACGCGCGCTCGGAGGTATGTCATGACTGCGAAGAAGGCTCATCGGCGTGGACTGACCGGCGTTGCGATCGCCGTGGGTGTGTGTATCGCGCTTCTCGGCGGGGGCTTGGCCGGTCGCAATACGCTCGCGGACGAGACCGCACAGGCCCGCGCGTTCGTGGCCGATGGGCAGCGCGCGCTCTCGCGCAACGAGCGAACGGCCGCCGTTCTCTCCTTCGAGCGCGCCCGATGGCTCGCTCCACGCGCGCAGTTCGTGCGATTCGCCATCGCGAGCGCCAGCGTGAAAGACCCCGAGCCGCCCCTACCTCGCGCTCTTCGCTTCGTGACCGCCCGCGAGTGGTCGGCGATGGCGACTCTCTTCGGCTGGGTCTCTGCGCTCGGAATCGCGTTTGCCGTCGTGCGATGGCAAAGGCGGGGCGCGCTCTGGATCGCCCTCACCGCCGGGTGTGCCTCGGTGATAGGCATAACGGGCGTCGCTGAGTCGAACGTCTCGTCTCCCGCCATCGTGACGAGCGCCGACGCGCCTCTGCTCGTCGCGCCGTACCGGAACGCAGACGCCGAGCGAACGCTCCCCACCGGCACGATGGTGCTCGTCGGCTCGCGCTACGACGCCTTCGTTCACGTCAAGGACGCCGACGGACAGGCGGGCTGGGTTCCGCGCGGCAGCATCGAGCCGATCGCCGGCTCCGATGGGCAAGTAGGAGTGCGGAGCGCATCATGAGGTGCGAGGAGAGGTAGTGCGGCCGGCCGGGCCGCTCGCCCACGCGATCGCGGCATCGAGCTCGCTGTAGCCGAAGCTCTTCACCTCGGCCTTGACGAAATGCTCGCCAATGCGAGGCGCCAGCGCCGCCAGCTCTCCGTCCACCGCTAGGGCGACCCGCTCGACCTTCCGGTGGTGGTCGCGCACGAACCGGACATGTTGGAGAAGACCTCCGAGATTTTCCCAGCCGGGGAACTTGCGCGCGTGGATCACGAGGCCCCCAAGACTTCCGTGCGCGTCGATCCAAGTGTCCGCGGTCAGCGCCAGGGCGTCGAAGTCCTGCGCGCGCAGTGCCTTCTTCAGCTCCACCACGATCACACCAGCACCGGGGAGAAGCCGAAAGGTGACGGCGGCGCCCTCGGGCAGCGAACGGAGCCAGTCGATCGCCTTGTCGCGGTCCTGATTGGCGAACACGCCGACCGGGCACGGCATCAGAAACCGAGCGAGCTTCGTCGCCTCTCGGATCCAACCGAGGTCGGTGACGACGGCGCAGGCGTCGAAGAGCCTCATGTAGTGGATTCCCACTCGCGCGTCCTCCCACGCCGCGCCCGCGGTGAAGCCATCGAACTCCGGGCCGAGCTGATAGAGGAGCCGCAGCCGCCGGCCCTCTCGCCGCGCCCCGTCGAGAAGCGGCACCATCACCTTCTCGTAGTCCTCTTTCGAGAGTCTCCCGACGGCTTTCAGGCCATCGATCCCTTGAGGCATATCTTTCAGTTCTTCAAGCATCGCGGGCCTCGTGTTCAAAACGCCTACAGTGGCAGCGTGGATTCGGCGAGCGCTCTGGCCGCGGCGGAAGAAGTGGAAGAAGAGCGGTGGCCAAGCCCCGTAGTCGGCCGTCGCGGTGAGGGGCGAGACGGCTTCCATCGTGAGGCGGACGACGAGACCGTCGCACGGACACGATCGGATGGTCGTCTCGCCCCTCACCGCGACTTGGGCGAAGATGTCGTGGCGTCAGCTCGATTTCAACTGCGTGCCGATAGCCGTGCGCTTCGCGTGCGACGCCATGCCGCCTTTGCGCCCGGCGACGCGAGCCTCATCGCTCGTGAATTGATGCGCCGTGCCTGCTCGGTGTGCGGCCTTCCCGCCACGCTTTGCAAGCTCGCTCACTAGGTTCGGGTCCATTGCCGCGAATCCGCGTGGCTTGCGCGCCCCTTCCGTCATCGTGGCCTGGTTCCGCGCCGCGTTCTGCTCATTGTCTTCGTTCATCATGGGTCTGGCTCCTCCGCGGGGTGCCGGTGCGTCGAGTAATCTCTCCAGCGCATGCCGGTGGTCTCGGAGACCCCGTCTCACGGCGCGCCCTAGCAGAGCGCGCGCCAGCTTTTCCGCGACGCATTTCCCCATCATTCCGCGGCAAGGATCATCCACGACCTGTGGCGTTCCTGCACGGCAGAGTCGAATCGCTACGCTCCCATCGTGGGAAGGAAGGACGCGTCGCGGGAACGCGGGGCGGGTTCTGGAACGGCGTGCAAGTTCCGGTGCCCGCTTCACCTGGCTCAGGCGTGAGGGGCGTACGGCCTTGCCGCGCCCTTACCCGCAGATGACAGCCGTGAGAGGCGGGAGAAGCATTCGAGCATTCCGCCCTACCTGTTCGCTCAGCAGTAGGAATCGCCCACGCCCGCGCGCGGTTTTGACGAGCGGAGAGACAAATGACCCAAGTGCTTCACGGTCCCGGTTCGCGCGGAGATGCCCACGATGCGTACATGGCGCGGCTCGGAGACGTGCCGCTCCTGACGCGAGGCGCAGAGAAGGAGCTGGCGCTGCGCATCGAGGAGGCCGAGCTCGCCGTCGCGCGAGCCCTCTTCTTCTCTCCGGCGGCGCTGCGAGCGCTGGCGCAGATCGGGGATGAAGTACGCGACGGACGGATCAAGGTGCGCGAGCTCTCTCGTCGTCTGGGGTGCGCCGGAGACGCGGAAGCCCAGCGAGCGTGGCTCGGCGCTCTTCGAGACGTGATCTTCGAGCTCGAAGTCGTCGCCAATCGGCAATCGCCGAGAATGCAGACGCCGTTGCGAGCGGATGCGGAGCGCGCGCTCCAACTACTTCGCCCCAGCCGTGCGCTTCTCGAACGCGTCCTCCGGATATTGCGGGCGCTGCTGCCGGCGCATTCGCAGGACAAATCATCGCTGCTCGACGACAAGGAGATTGCGTTGCTCCGCGCGACGCTCGGGGCTGTCCACACGCGCGAGCGCGCGGCCGCACGCGCCCGCGCCCGGCTGGTGCAGGCGAACCTCCGCCTCGTCGTCTCGATAGCGAGGAAGTACCAGCATCGGGGAATCCCCCTGCTCGACCTGATTCAAGAGGGCAACATCGGCCTCATGAGGGCGGTCGACAAGTTCGACTACCAGCGTGGGTACAGGTTCAGCACCTACGCGACGTGGTGGATCCGGCAGGCGGTCACCCGATCAGTCGCGGATGAGGGCCTGACGATTCGAGTCCCCGTCGACATGCAGGCGCTCGCGCGACAGGTTGCAAGAACGCGGATCAGGCTCCAGCACTTCCACGCACGCGACGCGACGATAGAAGAGCTCGCCGAGGCTACTGGTCTGACCCCCGAAAGGGTCGGTACCGCGCTGTACACCTGGCGCGAGCCGGTGAGCCTGGAGACGCCCGTAGGGATCGGAGGAGACCAGCGTCTCGGCGATCGGATCGAAGACGGCCGGGCCGAAGATCCACTCGAGAGTCTCGCGCGAGCGCGCTCGGCACGTGAGGTGCGTTCTTCGTTGGCGACGCTCACCTCGCGGGAGCGAGACGTGCTCACGAAGCGGTTCGGTCTCGATGGCGAGGAGGAGTTCACGCTCGCGGCGATCGGGAAGGGACTCTCCCTGACGCGCGAGCGGATTCGTCAGATTGAAGGGGAAGCGCTGCAGAAGCTCCGGGTTCCCCTGCGAGCGCGTTGCCTGCCTCGGAATCTCGAGCAGCGAGGCGTCCAGGCACAGTGAGCCAGGTGCATCACAAGAGTGCGCGGAAGAGCGCGGCGATCCACGCGAGGACGCGGAGCGGGAGCGAGCGCCGCTGCCACGACGCGAGGTCCATGCGCCGCGCCTGGGTGAGATCGTCCTCGAAGGCGTCGAGGACGACCCGCGCGAACTCTTTCGAATCCACGGCGACGTTGCACTCGAGATTGTGCGAAAGAGAGAGCGAGTCCAGGTTGTGGCTACCGATGAACGTGAACCGGCCATCGAAGACCGCGGTCTTGGTGTGGAGGACGCGCGGCACGTAAGCGTAGACCTCGACGCCGGCGACGAGGAGTCGCCCGAGGATCGATTGCATCGCCAGGCCGACGAGGGGGACGTCGGAGTGCTCCGGGACGAGGACTCGCACGCGCACACCCCGCCGCACCGCCGCCCGCATTGCGTGGAGAAAGAGTGGCCCCGGAAGGAGATATGCGCTCGAGATATCGATGCTCCGTCTCGCATCGCGCAGCCTGATGAGGTAGGTGCGACGGATCGAGCGGTTCGCGTGAAGATCAAGACGGTTCGTCAGAACACGGACGAGCGAATCGACGGCATTCGGGTCCGGCGCGTCGGTCGCAGGAAGGCCCGAACAATGGCGCAAGGTGGCGAGGCAAGTCGCGCGGAGCAGGCATACCGCGGGACCGCGTATCTCGATCGCGTCGTCACGGAACGCGCGCCACGGTTCGTCAGGCGGGGCCCAGCGCTCGCCGATGTTGATGCCCCCCGCGAAGCCGACTTCCCCGTCGACGACGAGGATCTTTCGATGGTCGCGGAACCGGATCCGCCCTACGCGAAAGCGCGGCTGGAACGGAGAGAGCGGCGCGAACTCATGGACCTCCGCCCCGGCCTCGACGAGCGGCGCTAGAAACCTCCGGGGCATCTCGAAGCTCCCGAGAGCGTCGAACACCAGCGCCACGCGCACCCCGGCCCGAGCACGCTCGATGAGGGCCGAACGGAACCGCGCCCCGATACGATCAGCCCCCAGCCAGTAGATCTCGAGCAGCACCTCGCGCTTCGCGCTCTCGATTGCCGCGAGCATCGCCGGGAAGGCGACCGCGCCGTCGCGGAGAAAGCGGAGGCGGTGTGCGCCGACCACGATCGATCCCGGAAGGGGCTTCGGGGTGGAGACCTCCATCTGTGGGGCGATCATCGCGGCGGCTGCCAGGGGAAGCGTAGAGGCATCCAGTTGCACCGAACAGGTGGAGGATGCGATTGACCAGCCTGTCGAAAGGCGCGAGCGCCACGATCGCCGACGGATGGGCTGTGTTGTGCGCTAGGGCTCGCCCTCGCGGCGGGGTGCGCCTCCGTGCTACGCATGCCGGGCGTCGCGGAGGCGAATGAATTCGCCCGCTCCGAGAGCTGAGGACGCCGATGCACGTGGTGCTCATCGAAGACGACGAGAAGATAGGTGGCTTCGTAAGCCAGGGCCTCAAGCAGGAGGGGCACGTGGTCTCGTGGGCGCGCACCGGCGACGAGGGGCTGGCCCTCGCCCTCGAGGCGGGCGCCGACATGGCCATCGTCGATGTGATGCTTCCCGGCAAGGACGGGCTCACGATCATCCGCTCTCTCCGCGAAAAGAAGAGCGCCATCCCCGTCATCGTCCTGAGCGCCCGCGCGGACGTGGACGATCGGGTTCGAGGTCTCGAAGCCGGCGCAGACGACTACCTCACGAAGCCGTTCTCGTTCGCCGAGCTCATCGCGCGCGTCGGCGCTCTGATGCGCCGCGCCTCGCCTCGGGCAGAGGCTCTCCGCCTCGAGCTCGGCGACCTCACGCTCGATGTCGTCGCGCGGCGCGCGCAGCGCGCAGGGCGGACGATCGATCTGCAGGCGAAGGAGTTCGTACTTCTCGAGTACCTGATGCGAAATCCAGGTCGCGTCCTCTCGAAGACCATGATCCTACAGCACGTCTGGGACTATCACTTCGACCCGCAGACGAACGTGGTCGACGTCCTCGTGAGCAGGCTGCGATCGAAGGTCGACAAGGAGTTCCCTCAAAAGCTCATCCACACGATCCGCGGTGTCGGGTATGTCCTCCGGGCCGACTAGTCGAACCAGCGGCGCCGGGACGCGCGCCTGGCGTTCGCTCGGGACGCACCTCGCCATCTGGTACGTGACCGTGACGCTGGGCTCGTTCCTCACGCTCGCAACGATCCTGCCGCTCGGCATGCACGTCTGGACCGAGCGCGACGGCCAGAGGTCGGCCGAGAGTCTGCTCGAGAGGTACAAGGACGTTCTGGAGCTCGGGGGCACGGACGCGCTCCGCGCCATGTTCGCCTGTGGGGCCGCCCCTGCCCCGAGCGTCGCCATTCGATTGAGAGACCAGCAGCACATCGAGGTCTACCGCGCGTCCTCGGACGACGCGTCCAGTCGTGTGGCGACTGCGCTCGGCGAAGGGGGCGCGGGTCATGTCGGGCTAAGAAAGACGCCAGCGGGGTGGCACTTCGCTTCCGTCTCGGTGTCCGAGGGGCGACGGCTCGAGCTCGTACTGCATGACGACGCGGCCCCGCGCCTGTGGAGCCGCGCGCGGGAGGCGTCGCTCTTGATTCTAGGGTGCGGGCTCGCGTCGGCGGTCCTCGGCGCGTTCGTGATCACCCGCCGCGCGCTTCGCCCCGTCGGGGACCTCGCGCGCGCCACCCAGGATATCCTGGCGTCCGGAGACCTCGCGTTGCGGGTGCGAACGCGGGGCACGGCGGACGATCTCGATCAGCTCGCCGCGCTCTTCAATCGAATGCTCGGTCGAAACGAGGCGCTCGTCCGGGCGATGAAGGAGTCGCTCGACAACGTCGCCCACGATCTCCGCACGCCGCTCGCGAGGCTCCGTGCCGGCGCCGAGCTGGCGCTGCGCGAACCGACGGATCCTGCCAGTGCTCGCGAAGCCCTTGCGGAGGCCATCGAGGAGTCGGACCGCGTCCTCGGGATGCTCAGCACACTGATGGACATCAGCGAGGCCGAAGTGGGGGCGATGCGCCTCGACAGGCAGCCCGCGGACCTCGCCGACATCGCTCGTGAAGCGGTGGAGCTCTACGACCTCGTCTCGAACGAACGCGGAGTACACATCGTCACACGGCTCGCACCTGGGGTCCTCGTGCTCGTGGACCGAGCGCGCATTCGGCAGGTCTGTGCGAATCTGATCGACAACGCCATCAAGTACACGGCGCCCGGCGGGCGCGTTGAGGTGACCGTCTCGGGCGAGGAGGCGTGGGGTGTCGTCTCCATCGCCGACACCGGAAGGGGGATCCCGCCCGAGGAGCGCCCACGCGTCTGGGACCGCCTCTTTCGGGGAGACCGCAGCCGGACCGAACGCGGCCTCGGGCTCGGCCTCTCGCTCGTGAAGGCTGTGGCCGAAGCACACGGAGGTGAGGTGTGTTTGCAGAGCGAGGTCGGCGTTGGCTCGACCTTCGAGGTCCGGCTGCCGCGCACGCCCGAAACGTCACCCTTGAGCGGCAACGCGCGGAGTTGACGCCGTCGTCGGTGCGTCAGAGATCAGCGTCACTCCGGAGGCTCGACCTCCGTCGCTGCCGGTGAGACCACCTCGGCTCGCTCTTCACCGTCGGAGTCGAGGCCCCGAGAGCGCGCCTTCCCGCCTGCGCGTCCGATGTCTGCCATGTGAGCCCGGTCCTGACTCACGGCTCGCCCGCCGCGGCGGCCGGCTTCTCTCGCCTCTTCGGACGAGAACTGATGAGCCGTACCTTTGGCGTGCGCCGCGCGCCCGCCCTTGCTGGCGATCTCGCTCTGGCGTTTCGGGTCCATCGCGGCGAATCCTCGCTTCGCACGAGCGCTGGCTACGGCACGACCCGAGAAGGTCTCGGCCGCTCCAAACAGACTAGGGCCACTCGTTCCGTCCTCCCTGTCAGACATGACTTTCTCCTCGCGCGATACCGCGACCGTATTCGGGTCGCGGGGGGTTCTCTTGCTTCGATCTCCATTCACGCTCTGAAACTAAGGACCCCGATCCCCCTCACAAGGGGCGGGTACGCTTCAAACGGCTCCCTTTCCGGGTTGTCATGAACGCGAAAGCTTCGCGAAAGGCAGGGCGTCTCCGGCACGCGTAGCCCATCCGCGCCGCGGCCACACGCCGTCGCTTTGTGCCTCGACACGCCTCCTGCCGGGGGCCACTCTCTCGGCCCACTCGAAGGAGAGCACGATGACCGACGAATCGAAGGACAAGGGACCGACGCTAGCCATCGTCGTGGGACTCGCATTCACCGACGCCGACGGCGTCGCGTTCGACCAGGCCGTACGCATCGCGAGGCGAGTCCCCCGGAGCGAGCTTCATGTCGTCCACGTTTTTGGCGAAGAGCCATCCAAAGCACGCTCACGCGAGCTCGTCGATCATCTCCGTCTCTACGTGAACGAGAAGGCCGCAGCCGCCGGTGGCTTCAAGGCGATGACCGTCGGCATCCACCTGCGAACCGGCAAGCCGGTGCGAGAGATCGTGCAGCTAGCCACTGACCTCTCCGCCGATCTGATCGTCATCGGCTCGCACAAAGGTCCGCACATGAAGAGCTGGATTGTAGGCTCGACGGCCGAGCATCTGCTCGCCGCGGCCCCCTGTCCCGTCCTCGTCGCGCCGCCCAAGTTGAAGGCCGTCGCGCCGCACGAGCCCGCTATCGAGGCGCCCTGCCCAGACTGCCTCAGGGTTCGCGCGACGAGCCGCGGGGCCGAATGGTGGTGCGAGCGCCATGCGCATCACGCAAAGCGGGCGCACACCTTCTCATATCAGCGCGAGCTCCCATTCGCTTCGCACGACTCGGAGGTCATCCCGACCGGCATCACGTTCGAATGAACTTGCGCGCGCGCGACCGGCCAAGCCGAAGCGTGCTGGGGAGACGTCGATGACGAAGACGACGAGGAAGGGCCCGCGGAAGGACCGATCCAGCCCCCGACGTGACGCGCTGATCAGTCCCCGAAGAGCTCCATCCCCTCGGCCACCGCTTCCGCAAGATGAGCCTTGGTAACGATACCGAGGACGGCGTTTTCGTCGCCCTTTCCCTGCACCGGGTGAAGCACGATGGCTACGGAGGCGCGCGCCGCGTGCAGTCGGGCCAGCACCTCGAAGATCGCCGCGTGGGATGGGATCGTCACGTAGTCGTGCCTCGCCACGTCGAGAAGGGCCCTGGCGTTGCGAACGGCATCGCGGTGGCCCAGCGCCCAGAGCTCCGAAACGATGCCCGTCACACGCCCGCCGTGCATCAGCACGATCTCGCGTGGGGGATCGCAGTCGCCGAGGGCAAGATCACTTCCCGGGGTATCTTCCGGGAGGATCCTTGCATCGTCGATGACGATGTCGGTCACGTGATGGACCAGATGGGCGTTGGCCTGGAGCGCCCATGGCATCGGGTGACCGCGTCGCGCGAGCTTCATCGTGTAGATGCTCTCGGAGAGAAGGGCGCGCCGGAGCCCGTAGCTCACCGCCACGGTGAGGGTCATCGGGAGCACGACGGAATAGTCGAGCGTCATCTCGAAGATCATCACGATGGCTGTCAGCGCTGCCCCCGTGGTGCCCGCGACGAGCCCGGCCATTCCGGCGAGAGCAAGCGGTACGGGGTCGATGTGCAGACTCGGGAAGAGAGCGCGAAACAGGATGCCGTAGGCGCCGCCTAACGTGGCCCCCATGAAAAGCGCCGGCGAGAAGACACCTCCGGACGCTCCGGAGCCGAGCGTCATGCACGTCGCGAGGAGCTTCGCCGCGAAGAGAGCGAGTAGAAAGCCAACGCCGGTGAGCGTGCCCGATAGGATGTCCATGACCGTGGCGTAGCCCACGCCCTGGACGTAGTAGTGTCCTCTGAGGAGCATCATTGACTCGGCGAGCGCGCCTACTACCAACATTCCGGAGACGTGGCGCAGGTAGTCTCGTTTTGGAATCCACTTCTCGAAGAAATCTTCGGCGCCGTACATCGCGCGAATGAAGAGGACGGAGACGAGCGCCGTCACGACGCCGAGCCCCAGATAGGCGGGTAGCAGAGCAGCCGTCGTGGCCTCGGGCATGTGCAGCGCGGGTACCGAGAAAGCGGGGTGGTCCCCGAAGAGAAAGTGCCCGGCGTACGTCGCGGTCGCAGTTGCCAGCGCCACGGGAACGAGCGTCCGCACGCTGACTTCGAGCATCAGAATCTCGACCGCGAAGAGGACTCCACCGATCGGCGTGTTGAACGTCGCGGCGATTCCGGCGCCGCCACCCGCTGCGACGAGGGTGGCGAGCTGCCAGCGAGAGACGCGCGCAGAGCGGCCTACCCAGGAGCCGAACGCCGCGCCGATTTGGATGATCGGTCCCTCACGCCCAACGGAACCGCCGCTACCGATCGAGATGGCAGAGGCGAGTGACTTGACGACCGCGACGACGGGCCGGATCACGCCCTTCTTGTAGTAGATGGCGTCCATCACCTCCGGGACGCCGTGCCCTTTCGCCTCGGGAGCGAAGTTCTTGACGAGGAACACGACGAGCAGTGCCGCGAGCGCGGGTACAAACAACACGGCCCGGCCCCAGGGACCGGGGGGCGTGTGCTGGTTCGTGTCGTAGTCGCTCGATACGATTCCGAGAAAGAGAAGATTGTGACACAGCGCGATCAGCGCGCGAAAGACGAGGGCGCCGACGCCGGCTACGACGCCGAGTACGACCGCGAGAAGTGCGAGCGGGAACCGACCAAGCCCCCCGCGCGCGACGAGGTCCCGGTCGCCCTTCTCCTTCGAGGCCCGCGCGGCTCGCCAGGTCATCGTCCGCACGTGTTTGTGATGCTCATGACGGCGGATGGTAACGCCTCGCGGGCGCGCTCGACGGTCAGAGCGCCGCAGCGCTCGGCAGGCGCTGAAGCCAGACGAGCCCGCGGTTCATCCGAGAGAATCGGGCTACGGCTTGGCGTCGAGGAGGTCGATATCGACGCGGCGATCCTGGCGCCACGCCGCTTCGTCGCTCCCGCTCCCGCTCCCGCTCGCGTCCAGCGCTCCGCGCGAGGTCTCGCTCAGCTGCGAGGGACCAACCCCGAGCCCGGCCAGATACTTCATAACGGCGTTCGAGCGGCGCTCGCCGAGGGCCATGTTGTATTCCTGAGTGCCTCGCGGATCCGCGCGCCCCACCAGCCTGACCGAACGCCCCTTCAGCGGCCCGGTCGTCAGGCACTGGGCGACCTGAGCGAGGACATCACGGTCCTCGGGAAGGATGGAGTTCTTGTCGAAGTCGAACTTCGGCGCCTCCTTGACGCTCTCGATCGTCGCGATGCCGCAAGCCTGGCGCAGCCGGTCGGACAGATAGATCGTGGAGCTGGCCTTGCCGGGCGACGCCGGAGCAAGAGCGACCGGCGCGACGGATGACGTCGTCGGCACCGCAGCGGGCTGGGCCTGCGAGTGGCTGCAGCCGGTCGCGCAGCAAAGCGTGACGAAAGCAGCGGCGAGGACTGTCGTCCAGACGCCCGTGCGAAACTTCGACTCGCGGAGCGCCTTGATCGCGGCCTCGGCATCGGTGTGCGTCTCGTAAATCGCGACGACGGCATTCGATTCGGCCATGAGATTCCTCCGCTTCAGCGTTAGCGCCAGATTTCGCGCGCTTCTTTGGCCGCCCGTCATACGCCCCACCACAGCACCACGCAATGGTCCGGCTTATTTGATTCCGATCGGGATCCTCTCGAGTCTTCCGGTGTCCTTGCGTGACGAGCCCCGACCCGCGCACGCATGAGCCGCGGGTCGAGGCCCGGGCGTTGCGACGCGATCGGCAACGTGAGAGGAGACATCATGACCTACGGCATCTGGACCGCGCTCCCCTTGATGGCCCTCTTGAGCGGCGCCTGCGTCCCGCAGGGAAAGTACGACGCGGCTTTGAAGGATGCGCAAACGGCGCACTCGGACTCCCAGCGTTGTGCGGCCGACGTCGCCGCGCTGCACGTCCAGGTCGACCAGCTGAACGCAGCGATCGCCGAAGCTCAAGCGCGCGCCGCCGAGCGCGACCGGGCACTCTCGGACGCTCAGGCGGCTCTTCACGACATGCAGGCGAAGCTGGACGGTGCAACCGCCGAGAACGAGCAGCTTCGGAAGGAGCTTACGCGCCTCGGGAAGAACGCCGACGCGCTGCTGGCAGAAAAGGGCTCACTGGCGGGCGCGCTCGCCGACGCCAAGGCCCGTCTCGAGGAGCTGCGGAAGGCTCAGGCCGCCGCGGAGGCGCGGGCGGCACTCTTCAAGCAGCTCGCGCTCAAGTTTCACAAGATGATCGACTCGGGCCAGCTGAAGGTCGTGCTGCGAAATGGCCGAATGGTCCTCCAGCTGGCGAACGACGTCCTCTTCGACTCGGGCAAGACGGACATCAAGCCCGCGGGGAAGGACGCGCTGGCTCAAGTGGCCGCAATTCTGACGACCATCACCGATCGGCATTTCCAGGTGGCCGGGGACACTGACAACATTCCGATTCAGACGGGGCACTTCCCGTCGAACTGGGAGCTCTCGACGCGGCGGGCTGATGAAGTCGTCCACTTTCTCATCGCGCAGGGAATGCACCCCGAGGTTCTCTCCGCGGCGGGCTACGGTGAATTCGACCCGGTCGCATCCAATGACACGCCGGACGGGCGAGCGAAGAACCGGCGGACCGAGATCACCCTGGAGCCGAACATCAACGAGCTGGTAGCCATCCCTACGACGCCCTGAGGCTCATAGGTCACGCGCCCTGATGCGTGAGCGCGTGCACCCGTGGTGCGTGCCCGAGGCTCACCTGGTGGTCCAGACCCTCCCGTCCTGCGTCGAACCGGCGCGTGAAACCGGTCCGTCTTCCGCGCCAGCTCGGCTTTGCACGCAGCGTGGCTCAGCTCGCCGTTCGTGGAGGTGGACCGTCCGGCACCATCGGAACGAGCGACAGAGCGAACATCGCAAACATGACGACGACGTCGCGCGGCAAGCTCGATGCGACGGGAACGGGCGAAACGACATGGCAGCTGGATCGCCGGGTCGATCTCGACTTGCAGTGAGGTCTGGAGCCGAAAGGTACTGGGGCGGAAAGGGCGCCCATGGGGCGTCTCGGCGGTGCGCTCACCAAGCGCCCGATGCCGTGCGGGCACACCTGCACGCGACGTCGGACCCCGGGCGTCGGCGCGGCTGCCGGTGCTCACGAGAGGATTCGGGAAGACCCCAGGCATGGGGCTCGCACCACGGAATGCATAGCCGAGGCTAGGAAGGGGTCGACTCATCTCATGCTGAGAAGTCTGAAGGAGCTCGAGCGGTATTCCGTGGTCGCCACGGACGGCGACCTCGGCAGCGCCGTGGATTTCCTGGTGGACGACGAGCGATGGACGGTCCGCTACCTCGTCGTCGAGACGGGGCACTTTCTCAATGGACATAGGGTGCTCATCTCGCCCATCTTCTTCCGCCATGCAGACTGGGCCACGCGCCGATTTCACATCGGTCTGACGCGCGAGAAGATAAAGGGCAGCCCAGACGTCGACGTCGACAAGCCCGTGTCGCGCCAGCACGAGCAGGACTACTACGGTTACTATGGCTACCCGTACTACTGGGGGTACTCGGGGCTGTGGGGAGCAGGGGCATCTCCGGGCCTCCTCGCGCCGAACAAGGCCAGCGAGCCACGCCCTACGAGCCCCAGCACGCCTACTGGCGACGCCCATCTTCGCAGCGTTAGGGAGATCCTCGGGTACGACATCCAGGGTACCGACGGGTCACTCGGGCACGTGGCCGACCTCGTCGTCGAGGACGAAACCTGGGAGGTTCGGTACCTGGTGCTCGATACCAATCGCTGGTGGGGGAGGAGAGTGCTTCTGGCGCGTCAGTGCGCCAGCCGGGTGAGCTGGGCGCAGAAGCGCGTGTCGATGAACGTCTCTCGAGCAGAGATCAAGGCGAGCCCAGCCTGGGACGGAACCGAGGCTGTCAACCGCGCGTATGAGTCGCATCTCTACGACTACTACGGGCGTCCGGTGTACTGGGCAGGAGACGCAACAGAGAAGCCGGCATCGTCACGAGATCGCTCGGAGACCCATCGGGCGTGAGCGCCTCGCATGAGGCTCTCTTGCGGCGCGGCGGCCTCAAGGAGGTTTTCATGAACAACGTGATTGAGCGACGCGCGCACGTGCCGCTTGCCCGTCCGCGATCGTCTCGGCGACGGTCGCGATCGCCGAGTCGTCGAACGCCAGCCCAGGACTCGTTCTGGAGGCCGCCGGGGCGACGCTTAGCGAAGGCCACGGCCGTTCGCTCGGCCCGCACCCGAGCGGCAGCACGCTCGCGATGGCGACGAGGGCGAGTCGTTTGCGGAGCATTCGTGTCGCTATTCCATCTCGGCGAGGTCATCGCGCGCGGCGTGCACGCGCTCGAGCTGCGTCATCAGCATGGCCTTGACCTCGTCGGGTAGATCCAGCGCCAGAGCCTTGTCGTAGCGTGCCTCCGTGCGCTGCTGCGACGCCCGGCACGTCGCGACGACGTCGCTTGCGTTGGGTCCGGCCATGCGCGTCCAAAGTTCGCTCTCGAGCTCGCGAGCGAGAGACCCCCAAGACTCTCGCGAGCCTTGCCCGTTGACACGCTCGAGGTCCTCGGCGAGGCGGCGGCGCTCGTCGGCGAGCCGGGTGAGCACGGCGCTCTTCTGCGAATCGACCCGCTTGCACCCCTCAACGAGGGTCCTTTCGTCGTCGAGGCACGATTGGATGACCTTTGCGACGGCGGTCCTTGCCTGCATGTGGAGACTCGAAGCAAGAGCTACGCCACTCGGGGACACGGATGGGAGCGCCCGAGGTCGAGGATGTTCTCGCTTCCTGGGAGTCGAACGGCGCCGCTCTTCGCGAGGTCTCGACGTTGTGTCGCAGCGACGAGCAAGTCGTGGATCCGTACCTACTCGCGCTCGGGCGCGGAGAGATGGCGAACATAGCGGAGACCACGAGGCGACATGACCTCGCATCGTCACCGTTGACCGAAGGTGGTCCCGCTTAGCAAGTTGCCACGCACGTCCAGCGCCTGAAGCGGCAGGCGAAGACGTTGTGAAGGCAATGTTGAGTGTCGAGCGGGGGAACCGGCGCGAGCCCGACGGCGAAGCCTACTCAGGGAGGTCCCGGCGGTGCCGCGCTCTCCACGCGATCGCAGCCGCTCCTGGGACGGTGAGCATCGCGAGGAGCGCGCCATTGTAGAGCGCCGCCGCGACCGCCCCCGCCGCGGCGCTCGCGCGCTGCGCATCGCTGGCCCCAGATGGAGCGCGCGAAGTGAGGACGCCCCACGCGACCGAGGACGCAAACGCCACGAAAAGCCCCGCGAGCGCGGCGAGCGCAACTCGGGTCGCCGCCTTCCCATTGGCGCCCTTCAAGGCCAGGAAAATCGCCACGGGAAGCGTAAACACGGGGAACATTGCGGCACAATTCATCGCTTCGCTGATCGTCTTGGCGAGCACGAGCGCCTTGTCGCTCGGCGCCGCCCGGGTAAGGCCGGAGGTAGCGAAGACCGTGAGCCCCGTCATCACGACCCCGAGAGCGATTGCGGCGAGGAGCGCCATGACGACGGCGACGAGGAGACGAACCCGGCGGCGCATGCCGCGACTATAGCCCTAACATCAAGCCGCCTCGCGACGAGGGAACCGGCGCTCACGGAAACCGAGATCGTCGGTCGCGACTCCCACCCGAAATGGACTCTTCGACGGTCGCGACCTTCGCGTCGTCGAGTTCCAGGCCCGGAGCCGTTCCATTGGTCACCGCGGCTCGTCAGGTGCAGAAACACGAGGGACACGGCGACGAAGCTATCACCGGGTTCCGCCCGGTACCTCGGTTCCATCGTCCCCCGTGGAGTTCAGGGCGATGAGCCGGGAGTCCACGTCGCGCGCAAGTTGCTCGTGGACGTGCTCGCCGATCAGCCCGTTGCGGTAGGCGTGCTGCACCTGATCCTTCTCGACCTCCAGGAGGTGCCTTCGTGCGGCGTGGGCCTCCGCGTCCCGCAGCAGATCCTTCTCGCCACGTTGGCGCATGAGGCTCTGCTCTGCCGCTGACCTCCGAGCGATGTACTCTTGGCGCAACCCCTCCACCACGCCGGTATCCGCCGCATGGTCGGCCTCGAGGTGATCCAGCGCCGCGAGCGCCGCGCGCGAGGCCAGGAGCTTCCCACGGGCCGCTTCGTAGGCCTCGCGATCCGACTCCCCGGCTGTCAGTCCAAGGCGTCGCAGCAATGGTCCGCTCGTGAGACCGTTGGCGATGATGGACAGGATCACCACGCCGAACGTCGTGGAGATCACGAGCTCTCGCTCCGGAAAGTCGGTGGGGAGCGCCAGAGCAAGGACCATGGAGAGCGCCCCGCGAAGCCCGCCCCACGTCAGAACGACCCCCCAGCGCCAGGGCAGCCGTTCCGTGGTCCGTCGGAGCGCCGCGGAGGCGACGAACACGACAACGGCGCGGGCCGAGGTCACGATGAGAAACGCCACGACGATCGGCTCCCAGTAGGCGACCAGGCTGTTGAGGCTCACCTCCAGACCCATGAGCAGGAAAACGAGCGAGTTGAGAGCGAAGGCGATGTACTCCCAGAACGATTCGACCGCGAGGCGAGTCGATGGTCTCATGCCCCGCGGAGCGCCGAGGCTCCCGCAGATGATCCCCGCGGTCACCGTGGCGATGATACCGGAGTAGTGCAACTGCTCCGCCACCGCGAACGATCCGTACGCCGCGATCGTCGTGAGCGTGATCTCGATGAGCGGGTCGTCGATGCGCTCGATGATCTTCGATGCCGCGAAGCCGACCGTCGCGCCGATGAGCAGACCGAGGCCGACGACCTTCACGAAGTCCAGCGACGCGTGAAGGAACGTGACCCCGCCACCCGTGGCAAAGAGCACGGCCAACGTGTAGACGACGACGGAGGTGCCGTCGTTCACCAGGCTCTCGGCTTCGATGATGACGCCGAGGCGCTTCGGCGCTCCGAGGCTCTTGAACAGACCCACGACGGCGATCGGGTCCGTCGCCGTGATCAGCGCCGCGAAGACCAGCGGGACGGACCACGGCGCTCCCGACCTGAACCAGCCTGCGCCGAGCGTCACGAGGAGCCCCGTCGTCAGCGTAACGGCGAGGAGCACGCCCGGAAAAGCCAGTGTCAGGATCAGCCGCTGGTTCCGCCGGAGCTGCTCCAGGGTCAAGTGAAACGCAGCTTCGAAGATGAGCCCGGGAAGGAAGACGGCGTAGAGGAGCTCCCTGGTCAGGTGGGGGGCCGGCAGGACCCTGGTCGCGCCTAATGAGATGCCACCGAGAACGAGCGCGACCGTGTACGGTACCTTGAGCGAGCGGGCGACGAGCGCGACTGCCATCGCGACGGCAAACAGCAGGATGGTCGTCGTTTCCGCGTTCACAGTGCCCTCGACCCTAGCAGCTGCCCACTGTTGGACCTAGGCACGGAGCAGAGCGAGGCTATCGGCCGATCGCAGCTCGCGCTGCCGCCTGCGCCGCGCGGCGAGCGCAGCCCAGCGCGCTCATCGCAGGTAGACCGTCACGTCCACCGAGAGCCCCGCGCGCAGCGTTACGTCGGTCGGCAGGGCGACGAATGCGATGCGCACCGGCACCCGCTGCACGACCTTGACGAAGTTGCCCGTCGCGTCGTTCGGCGGCAGCAGCGAGAAGACGGCGCCCGTTCCTGGCGAGAGGCTCTCCACGCGCCCCTCGAACGTGTGGCCCCCGTAGGCGCTGATCGTGATCTTCGCGCGCTGCCCCGCGCGCATCGCGCCGGTCTGCGTCTCCTTGAAGTTCGCCGTCACGTACGCATGGTTGGGCATGAGCTCGGCGAAGGGCTGGCCGGCGGACAGAGTCTGGGCCACGCGCGCCGTGAGAGCGGCGACTCGTCCGTCGGCCGGCGCCGCCACGCGAGTGTACGAGAGCTGAAGCCGGGCCAGATCGAGCGCCGCCTGCGCGGCCGTGACCTTCCCGCGCGCCAGCGCCGCCGCCGCATGCGCCACCGCGATCTGGGCGTCGACGGGGCGCGTCTGCGAGAGCTTCCCCTGCGCCTCGACCACGCCGAGGTTCGCCGCACGCTCGTTGTCTTTGGCTGCGGCCAGATCCGCGTGGCCCTGTTGCAGGGCGGCCTGCGCCGTGTCGCTCGCGAGCTTCGTCGTGTCGAACGCCTCCCGCGTGATCGCGCCCGCAGCGAGGAGGGAGGTTGCGCGCTGGAGCTCGGTGTCGGCGTTCGTCGCCTGCGCTTCGGCGCGCTGCTCTCCCGCTAGAGCGGCGGCGACCTGCGCCTCGGTGCCCGCCACACGTGCCGACGATCCGACGAGCTGCGCCCCGGCGCTCGTGAAGCCGCCATGCGCGCTCGCCTCCACGATCTGCTCCTGCGCCTCCGCCTGTCGCTCCTGCGCCCGAGCTTGCGTGAGCTCCCCCTCCGCCTGCTGCACGCGTGCCGCGTACTCTGCGTCGTCGAGCTGCAGGAGCGGCTGCCCGGCCGTCACTGGGCTGTTCTCTTCGACGAGCACGCGCTGAACGGTGCCGCCCACGCGCGGCGCGAGTGCGACGGTGTCCGCCTGGACCTGCGCGTCGTCAGTGCTCTCCTTGCCCCGCGTCGCGAGGAAGTAGACGAGGACCCCTACGAGCATCAGGGACACGACGACCGCCAAGGCGATGAACGCCTTTCGGGTGCGGGGCTTCGCCGGCGCGGTCGCGGTGGGTGCCGGAAGGTCGACGGGTGCCGCTGCTACGCTGGTGGTCATCGGTTCAAACCTCGAGGTTGACCCTGGGTTTCACGCTCCGGGCGTCGCGGTCGGTCCGGAGGAAGTAGAGAAGCGGCAGAACGAACAGGAAGACGAGCCCCGCAAGGAGGAACACGCGCTCGAACGCGAGCACGCTGGCCTGGGCCCGGACGGCGCCGTCGAGGACGCGGAGCGCTGCCTCGTGCGCCTGGGGTGGGGCGACCACGCCGGAGGCCTGCACCGTACGCTCGAAGCTCGAGACGGTCCGCTCGGCGACGGGGTTCGTGGCGCCGAGTTGCGCGACGAGGGCCACGCGGGCCTGGGCGGTGTACCGATCGAGGAGGGTCGCGAAGATCGCTAGACCGATCGCGCCGCCGAGCTGGCGCACAAGCGAGTTCATCCCGGTCGCGTCGGCCATCACCTCGCGCGGCACCTTCGCGAGCGCCACCGTGGTGAGCGGCACGAAGAGGAGGCCGAACCCTACCCCCTGGATCATGATCGACGCGATGACGTTCCCCTCTCCGCTGTCGAGCGTGAGGTGGCTCATCTGGTAGGAGCCGATGGCGAACGCAACGATGCCGGCGCCGACGAGCACGCGCGGTGAGAGGTGGTTGTAGAGCCGGCCGACGATCGGCGTGGCCACCATCATCACAAGGACCCGCGGCATGAGCGACACGCCGGACTGCGTCGCGGTGAAGCCGAGGAGGTCCTGCATGAAGAGCGGCAGGAGGAACATGTTCGCCATCAGGAGCGCGAACATGAGCCCCCCGATGAGCGTCCCGGACGCGAAGACCGGATCGCGGAACAGACGCAAGTTCACCACGGGCGCGGGCGCCGTGAGCTCCCGCACGACGAAGGCGAGCAGGGAGATGACCGATACGAGGAAGCACGCGGTGATCGTGGCCGAGTCGAACCAGTCGTTCCGGTCCCCCTCCTCGAGGAAGTACTCGAGCGTCGACAGGCCGATCGCCATAAGCACCATGCCGAGCCAGTCGACGTTTTGCCGCTCGCGCTCGGCGAGGGCGCGGTTCTGCTTGCGGATGCCTTCGTCCTCCTGCACGAACGAGGCGACCATGAACAGGCCGATCGCGCCGACGGGGAGGTTGATGAAGAAGATCCACGACCAGTGCCAGTGGTCGACGATGGTTCCGCCGAGCGTCGGCCCGATCGCCGGCCCCAGCATGACGACCATGCCGAAGACGGCCATCGCCATCCCTTGCTCGCGCTGCGGGAACGTCTGCCGCAGGATGGCCTGCTCGGTGGGCTGGAGGGCGCCGGCGCCCAGCCCCTGGAGCGCACGGTACGCGACGAGCTGCGGCAGCGTCTTCGCCGTGCCGCAGAGCGCAGAGCCGAGGAGGAAGAGCAGGAGGCAGAGCATGTACACGCGCTTCTGCCCGAACATGCGCCCGAGGAACGCTGTGAGCGGCATGAGCAGGACAAGCGCCACCGCGTAACCCGTGCTCACCCAGGTGATCTCCTGGATGGTCGCGCCGAGCGCTCCCTGAATGTGCGGGAGGGCCACGTTCACGATCGACGAGTCGATGGCGCCCATGAGCGTCCCGAAGCTGACCGACACCGTGACGAGCCACTTGTTGGTCACAGGCGTGCCGGCCTGCATCTAGTGGCCGGATTCTGGCGGAGGAGAAAACCCCGGCGCACCCGCCAGATGGATGCGATTGACGACGTGTGCCGCTCCCGCTCGAAGAGCGTCCTCGCCGGCCGCGCGAGCCTCGCTCCAGGAGTAGACGAGGCCCGTCAGGGTCACGTCCCCGCTCGGCGTCGCGTCCGTGGTGACCTCGCCGCCACCGATCCGAGGATCCCAGAAGATGCCCTCGCGCACGCGATCGCGCATCGACCCGACGGGGAGCACGTGCGTCGCCGAGTCATACCCCTTCACGTGCAGGTCGTTCTCGACGGCCACCACTCCAGGTGCCTCTTCGACGTCCCCCTCGATCACCGTCTTCTCCTCCGGGGACGCCACGACTCCGCTCAGCGTCACTTTCGCACCGAGCGTCGTGATCTGAAGGTTGCGCGCGTCGGGCGTCGTTGGATCGTCGTACAGCGTCTGCTGCACCTCGTCCTCGATCGCCGCGTCGCTCTGGCGCGTGGCCGGAGCGACCGTCATCCGATCGTCGACCCGCCACACGCCGCGCACGCCGTTCGCGTCGCCAGTCGCCGCCCTCCCGGCCCGAAAATCCATGACGCTGCCGGAGAGTGTGGCGACGCCGTTGTCGACGCGGACCGTGGGCACTTGGGCGCCGACGCGCGCGTCGTCAGAGAGTCTCCGGCGCAGGACGTCCGCGATGTGCGCGTCGGATGGGAGGGGCACCTGCGCACTCGCGCGCGCCTGTTCGTTCTCGCGCCAGTCGATGCGGACCGCGTGTGCGTCGACGTCGTTCACCCCCGAGATCCATGTGTCATCCACGGCGGCGTTCCACTGCGCGATACTCCCGACCATCCCCGAGACGATGGCGCTTCCGTTCCGCAGCACGACCGTGACCTTCGTCCCGTCGAGCCGCGCGTCGTCGCGAAACCGGTCGGTGACGTCGGCTGTGATCTCCGCGTCGCCCCGGTGGGAGGTGGCGGAGGCCAGCGCCAGGTTCACCGCACGAACGCCCGGCACGCGCGATACGTCCTCGGCGAGGAGCTCGCGCTGCATGACCGAGTCCACGGTCCCGCGCAGTGTGACGGTCCCGGCGCTCGCAGTCGCCTGTGCGTTCGACGTGCGCGTCGCCGGGTCGCGCTTGATCGCAGCGTTCGCCGCCCTGGCGATCTCCGCGTCGGGGCGCGCGGGCCCGCCTGCGACGACGGCGTTGATGAGGGAGGTAGCTCCCTTGAAGCCGGCCACGAGCCGGCCCGCCCGTCGCTCTGCGGCCAGCGTCGACACCGTGCCGCGGAGCGTGACCTCGCCGCCAACGACGGACAGGTGGAGCGCCTGCGCGTGCAGCACCGGATCGCCAGCGATGGCCCCCTCGATCGCGGCCGCGAGCTTCGCGTCGGGGATCGGCGCGGCGGCTTCCGGCGCCTCGGTCTGGCTCGGAGCTGCGGGGGGAACGACTGCGACCGTCGCCGACGGGCTCGCCGAGCGATTGGGGTCATGCGCCTGGCATGCGGGGGACGCGGAAAGCGAGGTCAGAGCAGCCGCGGAGAAAAAGAACGAGATCGAATGACGCATGGTCGACCTTGGTTTGAGATTTGGCGCCGGAAGCGATCTCGGCGCTCCCTCTTTGAGTTTTGCTCCTCAAGTCTGCCCTGCCGCCTACTTGCCGGGCTTGTTCATCTGCTCGAGCGGCACGCTCGACCCGTGCTGCGAACTGTGGTCGCCGTTCGCAGTCGGAGACGAACTCGAGATGCAAAAGTTTGCGTTCGTGACCTTTCCGGCGCCCTTCGGGACCAGGAACCCGAGCCCGTCGCAGATCTCGCCCGCGCGCTTGTCGCAGTTCGTGTCGTCCTTGCACGTCTTCGCGCAGAAGTCCTTGGTCGTTCGGAGGTGCGCCTCTCCGTGGCCGCAGACGAGCTTCGCCGAGCTCGCCGTCCCGCTCGGGCCCCCGGTGGCGCCGGTCGACCACGCCGTGTTCTCGAGCGCGTCCTTGTAGACCCAGCCCGCGAGCTGCTTCCCCGCGTTCTTGGGGTCGGCGTACGTGACGAGGTAGTAATCGCCGTGGGCGTCGCGCGCGACCTCGGTGACCGTCTGCGTAACCATGGTCGTCGTGAGCACGTCCCCGCGCGGCGACTCCCGCATGTCGACGGTGAAGCCATCGATGAGCTGCGCTTGCTTCGACGGGGTGATCTTCGTCTCGTCCGGGTACTGCTTCACCTGGGCCTTGTTCTCGACGTTCGCGAGCGCATCCACCGGGATTTCGGCCGCGGTGACCGTGGGGGCGCTGCTCGCGGGCTTCGGCGCGGGCGCGCTCGGGTTCTCGCCCTCCTTCTCGCACCCGACTGCGCAGAGCGCGACCGCAACGGCGGCCAACAGGATCGTCGACTTGTGGATGAGCATTGGTTCTTCCTCCGAGCTCGAGCGGCCGACCTCTCGTGGTCGATCGCGTTGCGCGTCCGTGCAACGGCGGTGCCGATGCGTCTCCAGCACCACTCGACCCTTCAACACCGGAGGGGCAAGCTTCAGGACGCAAGCCGGACGACGAGCACCGATGTCTTCGCGGCGCGAACCACGTGCTCCGCGACACTCCCGAGGAGAATCCTCCCGAGTCCGGTGCGTCCGTGCGCCCCGACCACGACGAGCTCCGGCCGCAAGTCCTCGACGTACTTGAGGATGGTCGACGCTGCGTGACCCTCGACGATGACCTCCTCCGCCTGCGCCTCGAGTCTCCCGAGGACTGCCGCGATCTCGGTGTGCGCGGATGTCCGGAGGTCGTGCAACATCTCCGGGCACAAGACCAGCGGCGTGAGCCCCTCCGTCGATGTCACGGTGGCGAGCGGGAGCCCCTGATCGACGATGTGCAGCACGACCAGCTTCGCGTTCCGAAAGCGCGCCTCGGCCACGGCCGCTGCGACCGCCGGCAGAGACGGCGTCGAGAGATCGGTCGCACAGAGCACGAGCCCACGCGCTGCGGAGTGGCGCGCGACAAGCACGGGACAGTGGGCGTAGCGGGCGACTCTCTCGGCGCTGCCGGAGAGAACGTGTGCGGCGTCCGTGTCCCCCTGACCACCGACGAAGGCGAGTGTGGCGTGCCAGCTCTCCGCGCGCCTGACGATCTCGGCGTATGCCGTCCCGTGCTCGACGAAGACCTCGAATGTGTCCGGAGAACGTCCCGTCATCGCAGTCACCCTTCGGGTGACTGCGGCGCGCGCGCGCTCGTCGAGCGAAACTTCCTCCGCGGCTTCGCGTGCGTAGCGCTGTGGGAAGAGCATGTGAACCCCCGCGCTCGGCAGGACGTGGCAAACGCCCAACAAGGCGCCATTGGCCCGGGCACGATCGTGCGCCTGCAGGAGCGCTTCCGCGCTGGGATCCTCGAGATCGGTTGCCACCAGAACCCGAGACGGAGACATGGTCATCGCCTTTTCCTCTCGAATCAGTGCGCGACGGGCTCGGCTGCCTTGTTGACTACGACCGCGCCATTCGCGCCGACCGCGATCGGCATGGGGACTGGCGCCGCCAGGAGGGGCCGTATCAGTTCAATCGGGATCGGAAACACGATCGTCGAGTTCTGGTTGGAGCCCATGTCGAGCAAGGTCTGCATGTAGCGGAGAGCGAGAGCGGCGGGCTGCGTGGAGATGATCTGCGCGGCGTTGGCAAGGACCTGCGCAGCCTGGAACTCCCCCTCGGTGGCGATGATCTTCGCCCGCTTCTCCCGCTCGGCTTCGGCCTGCCTGGCTAGAGCTCGAACCATCGACTCGGCGAGCTGCGCGTCCTTCAGCTCGACCGTCCCCACCTTGACTCCCCACGGCTCCGTCTGGCGATCGATGATCGCCTGCAGCTTCTCGTTGATCTTGTCCCGGGCGCCGAGGAGCTCGTCGAGGCTCGATTGACCGAGCACCGCGCGCAGGGTCGTCTGCGCGATCTGGGAGGTGGCCTCCCTGAAGTTGTAGACGCGCACGATCGCGGCCTGCGGATCGATGACCTGGAAGAAGATGACGGCGTTGACCTTGACGGTCACGTTGTCGGACGTGATCACCTCTTGCTGAGGGACCTCCAGAGTGATGACTCTCAGATCGACCATTCTCACGTGATCGATGCCGAACGGAATGATGAAGAAGATCCCCGGCCCCCGGAGCGTCATCAGCCGCCCGAGCCGGAAGACGACACCTCTCTCGTATTCCTTGGCGATCTTGATCGTCGAGGCGGCGAGGGCGAGCACGAAGAAGCACGAGATCACGCCGATAGCTCCACTGAAGATGGTCATCTACGTCTCTCCTGCAGGACGCGAAGCGAAACGCGCTCGCACGCAAGAACCTGATTGCGCCGGGGCTCGCAAGATACGAGCCGTCCTCCCGGAGGGGCGCGCACTGCGGCGGAGACCATGGAAGATCGCGCTACCTGGACGCGCTCTTGCGCCACACCCGGGCGCATAGCGAGCGTGCGCGCCACAGTGATGCAGGCGCCTGCTGCTATGCGAGAGAATCTCGCGCCTTCCGATTCGCCGTGGGTCATGTCACGCCGCAAGGCGCTCGCCGGTACTCGAGAATCAACTCTCGTGCCGCGTGCGCCCGGTGGGCGCGACCGGCGGCACCAACGTTGCACCAGGCAGGCCCGACGCGAGAGGCTCGAGAGAGAGAAACACAGTCATGAGCTCATGGTGGTTCCTGTGGGTCCTCTTCATGCCGAGTTTCTAGTGCATCCGATTGGGTCGCTCTACCGCGACCGCGCCACGCAGCCGCCAGCTATGATGAGGGTAGCCTTCATGGTGGCCTTGGGCCTGGGCACTGGTTGTGCGCGCTCACCGGGGAGCGCCACGTCGGACGCGGGGACGGGCGGGGCGGGCGCCCCTGCTCCCCCCTCGGGCGTCGGCCTATCTTCTTCCGCTCTTCCCGCACAGGCTCCGCGGATCGTGGCCCCCTGCACCGCCACCGCAGTCTTCGGTGACGTGCATGCGAGCACGGAAAACCAGCCGCTGGCCGTCGCCAGCGGCGATCCCATTCCTTGGCCGGCCTGGATCGACATCGGGACGCACGGTCGTCTTCAGGTCGAGGTGCTTCGCTCCGACCGTGAGCTCGTCTTCCTCGGTCCCGCGATCGTCGAGCCGTGCACGCGCGGGGAGGAGCGTGCGTCGCTCCTGATCGGGCGTTTCGAAAGCGCTGTCGCCCTGAGGCATGGCCCCCGAGCCGAGGAGTGGATCGTCACCCCGTTCTCCGTCGTTCGGTACGAGAGCGCCGCACTCATGATTGCCGTTGCGACGTCGCAGACGACGGCCGAGCTCACTCAGGGTCAGGCTGCAGGATTCGGGGACACCGACGCTGCGTTCGCTCCGCTCCTGCCGGGCGTCCGGCTGAGGTGGACCGGTGCGCCAGTCGACCTCGCCGGCGCCACGACAGCGGTCACGCGTTGCGAGTCAGACGTCGCAGCGGCGCGCACCCTCGACGCCAAACCAGGTTCCGTCTCCTCGGATGAGAGGGCACGGGCCGCCCACGTAGCAGCGCGCGCTTGCTGCGCGATCGCTGAACTTCGTGTTGCGGCCCTCACAGCGCCGAGCGAAGCGCGTGCGAGCTTGGTTCTTCGGATGAACGCTCTCGCGGAGCTATGAGCCTTCGCTTGAGGCCGTACTGTCAGAGTGAAACGCCGGCCAATTTGGTGGCGCGCGCTCCCGGCATGTCTCCTCCATAGTCGTGCTCGACGAGGTCACCGATCACGAGGACGAGCGCCCCGGCTCGCAGAGGCTCGTCGCGACGCCGCGGCCGATAGCTTCGCGCCGGCGCGCCGCGTGCATCTTTCGCCGCCATGGAACCGTGCCTCACGACTGAGTCCCCGATCCGCGCGGCCGAGACGACGTTCACGCGCCTCCTCGTTCCAGTCGACTTCTCCGCCGGTTCGAGGCGAGCCCTTGGGGCGGCACTCGTGCTGCGGCGGAGCTTGGGGTCGGAGGTCCACCTCTTCAACCTCGCCGAGCTGGGGGGGAACGACGAGTATCTGGCAGGAACCGGCGCCAATCCGGTCACACCTGAGGAGCTCGTCGAAGACACGAAGGCGCGCCTACTGCGCTTCGTCGACAACGTCTTTCCGGGCCACTCCCGCGAAGTCACGGTCCACGCGCGCATGGGCGTAGACGTGGTGCACGGGATCGAGCGCATCGCGAAAGAAATCGGCGCCACACTCGTCCTCCTTGGCGCGCGGCAGAGAGAGTCATTCTTTCGCACGGATATTGAGAAGGTCGTGCGAGACCTCAACGGGGCCGTGATGCTCTTCTGGGTCGCGGAGGACGTCGCGGCTTCATAGGCATCATCGATGGGGCACCGTCTCGTCCGACGAGAAATTAGCGAAACACCACGGGACCGACTGCGAGCAGGCTTCCTCTCACGCGAGAGATCCCGCAGCCGTGAAAGTCAGCATGCTCGCGAGGCTGAAGGGCTTGCCCGCTGCCGTCGATGGATTCCGCATGTGGATGCGGTGCTCCGCGATCAAGGGGCGACAACATCGGGGTGATTCTTGAGCTTGATCAAGTTGATGACGCGAGGGGCTCCGCCCCACACGGCGTCATCCGTGGCCGCCTTGATCTCACCCCACGAATCAAGGGTCCCCGTGAGAGTTACGACGCCGTCCGGCGCAACGGCGACGCTGACGCGGTCGGGCTCGAGCGTCGGGTCCCAGAACAACCGATCCTCGATGGCGGCCTTGACCTCCAGAGGCGGCCTCTTGACGACCAACCCGTCGTCGATCTCGGTCACGCCCGGCAGGGTTGCCACATCCATGACGGCATCGAAGCGATCGACACCTGAGCCGACCGTCCCCGCGAGGGTGACCTTTCCTTTCGCGCTCGACACGCGGATGGCCTGCTGGTCGGGGAGAAGGAGGTCGTCCTTGAGCACGCGCGTGACCTCGCGCTCGATATCGGAGTCCGTCGGCTTCGAGGACTGCTGAACGAGCACCCTGTCGCGAACGCCCCAAACACCCCACGTATCCCTGGCGTCGCCCTCTGCTGCCCGGCGCGCCGAGGCACTATCGACCGCTCCGGTCAGCGTGACCGTCCCGTTCTGGACCGCCACCTGCGGCATCAGGATGCTCAAGCGGGGGTCGAGCCCGAGTGCGTCTCGCACAGCCTGCGCTATCTCGGCGTCGGATCTCACTGGGAAGTCGACGATGCGTCTCCGGTCCTCGCGCGCCGACCAGTCCACGATGACCCCAGCATCGTCGACCGCCTCCACCCCCGCGACGAAGGCGTCGGAGCGCGCGCGAAGCCTCTCCGCGACGCTTCCGACGACGCCGCTCAGGTGCGCCGCGTGCCCGGCGACGGTCACGCTGAGCGCGTCCCCGTCCAACCACACGTCGTTGCCGATGCGATGCTTCACGTCCGCGAGGATCTCCGCATCGGAGCGAGCCATAGAGTAGTGAACGGCTACGTCATTGACGAGTGCCTTCACCCCAGGTACGCGCTCCGCCACATCCTCGAAGAGGTGCCGCTCTTCCCATGAGTCCGCCTTGCCCGACAGCGTGACGGTGCCGTCCGTCGCTGCGACGCCGATCGCATGCGGGCTGGTCGCGATGTCGTGCTGAAGCGCGCTGATCACGTCGACCTTGAGCTGACCGTCCGTGCGTGCGACGGGCGTCACGGTGACGGCGTCAATGACCGAGCGCACGCCCCTGATCGATTCCGTGACGGCGAGTGCGCGGTCCTTTGCCAGGAGGTTGCCCACCGAGCCCGAGAGGCTAGCGATGCCCTGTGCAACGGCGACCTGGACGTGCGCGGGCCGGAGCAGGCGTTCGTCCTGGAAGTGGCGCTGGATGGCCTTGGCGATGTCCGCATCGGGGAGCGTAGGCCTCTTCGCTTCGGGCGCCGACACGGAGGCCGCGGTCGAGACGACCTGCACCGACTCTTTGCTCTTGTCACAAGCGAAGAGTGCCGTCGCGAGGCCGCCCAGCGCGAGCGAGAGGGGCATGATGTGCATATAGCGAGACTGGGGGAATTTCATCTGGCTCCTCGGGTGGTGTCATCTGCAACCGTCATCGCGCAGATTCCAGAAGGGCATCCGCTTCTGCAAGCGCAGCCCACTGCTTCATCGTACGAGCGACGCGCATGAGCTCCTCGGCGGCCTGCGCTGCCACCTCACGAGAACCACCCTTCGCGTTCCCTGACGCGAGCCGCGCCTCGAGCTCGTCGAGCAATGCGCGCGCGCATGCGAGCTCGGTGCGAACCGCAAGTGGTGAGAGAGGGCGGTTCCACGCGAGATTGGTCACCGGAGCCCCGGATGGGTTTCCGGATGTTGCCGCGCCGTCGGCTCCTCGCGCCGGCCACCTTCGCCCCAATACACCGGGCGCCCATAAAAGTCGTACAGGCGCTCTTCGTACTCACGATTGACGGCTGCGTCCGGGTGCCACTCGGGGCTCTTCTTGATCGCTTGTCGAGAGAGGTCGACGTAGACCTTTCTTTCCTCCCAACTGATGCGAGTTGCCCATTCCGGCGCGATCAGCACCTTCTTCCCGAACCACCAGTGGCTGGTGTCGATCACCATGTATTGAATTCGCCATGTCTCGTCGTCGACGACGAAATCCGCGATGGAACCGATCGCCCCGTCGCTTCCATGGACGTCATATCCAACGACCTCCTTGGCGCTCCGCAGGTGGACATCGCCCGACACTTCCTTGCGGTCCGCGGGCGGCTCATTCCGGGGCGCGAGCAGGCCGGGATAGTTGCCCATACCCCAGAGCCCCGAATACCCCCAGTAGTATGGATAACCATAATAGCGAAAGTAGTCCCGCTCGTGCTGGCGGGAGACGGGCTTGTCCACGTCGACGCTCGGGCTATTCCTGATCTTGTCCTTCGTGAGCGCCAGGTGGAAGCAGCGAGTCGCCCACTCAGGCTGACGGAAAAATATCGGCGAGACGAGGACCCGGCGCCCATCGTGGAAGAGGCCGGGCTCGACGACGAGATAGCGGACCGTCCAGCGCTCGTCGTCGAGGAGGAAGTTCGAGACGGAGCCGAGGTCGCCGTCGGTCGCGGTGACAGTGTAACGTTCGAGATCCTTCAGGCTTCGCAACATCGGGTCTTTTCTCTTCTGGCTGGTGCGCTGGCGTCTGTGCCGGGGGGTCGGCTTGAGAACGACGGTTCGACGGCGTGCATGCAAGACCCCTTCCGGCTGAAGAGGGGGCCGCGGTCTTCGCCGGAGGGCGGGATACAACCGATCTCGCGCGTCCCGTCGACTCGTCCCGCAAGTTCGAAAGCGCCTCACTGTGGCGGGAGCGCGCGGCACGAAGCGTGTGCAGAAAAACAAGGGAAGTCCCGGCACCGACGGGAGGACGGTGGAAGCGCCGCGTGACCACCTGCGGGAGACCAGGCCGGCGCTGCGCGAGCAACTGCTCGCGGGCACGTACAGACCCCAGCCGGTGAGCCGCTACGCCAAGATCAACATGCGCAGCAAGGAGACCGCTCTCGCGGCCTGCGAGCCGCCAGTGGCCGACGCGGCTCCGCAGGAGACGCGAACAGCGACGTGGCGGTCGGACGAAGAGCTTCTCGCTTGGCTCTCCAAGAAGGATCACCCGGCGCCCTTGCCTGCACGAACGCCACAGCGAGCTCCGCGCGCGCGGAGCTCGCGAGTTCGCGAGTTTCGGGGTGCTGTGCCGTCGAAACTCGACGGAGAGTCGTTGGTGCACGGCTTGCTGTGTCAGGCGAGCGCTCTCCCCCTCAGCTCTAGGCGGCTCGCGACCGAAGGCCATGACCACAAGCACCGCGGTTCCCACTGTTCCGCGTTTCGAGCACACGCCGGACTTGCTCCGGCTTCGCAGTCGCGTCGCGACGGTTCGCGCGCGCCTCGAGGAGCTGGAGCGCATCGTGCCCTTTACCGGTGGAAGTGGGGAAATCGCCATCGGAGGACAGCTCATCGAGGAGGAGCTTTCACGGCCGGGTTACCGGGTGCTCGACTGCGTCGGGACGATGGGCTCCCCAGCGCGTCAGTCGCTGCGTTTGACTCGAGCCTGGGCGAACGACGACGCCGGCCTGTCGACGATGGCGTCGCAGCGCTTGAATCTGACGAGCCCGCCCCGATCCGATCACTCTTCATCGTCATCGCCCTTCCCGGCAGTGACGAATCAAAACGCGGATGTGTAGGAGACGTGGGCGCCTCGCGTGGGGCAGCAGGGCCACCGGCAAGATCGATGTCGCCCACTCGCTCACCGGCGGCGAAAGCATCGGGGTCGAGCAGCGGACTCTGATAGCGACACTGACCGTGATCGACCTCGCACTCCGATTTCTCCGCTGTCCCGAGTGCCGTCGACTTGTGGCGATCTGCGAACGTTGCGACTCCGGCCGCGTTGCCTGTTCGGACGCGTGCGCTCGGGAGCGCCGAAGGCGTCACCGACGGGAAGCGGGGCGGCGCTACCAAGCGACTCCTCGTGGTGCCAACAAGCACGCCGAGCGGCAGCGCCGGTATCGCGCGCGGCAACGTGCGCGAGTGACGCATGCGCCCGACGTCATCCCGAACGAGCCCCTGCGCCAGCTCCCGGTGGCGGTCTCGATGTCGGTCAGGCCGGATCTTGGACGCTGCGCGCGGTGTAAGACCGCATCGTCAGGGTTCTTCCGTCCCTGCCCGTCCTACCCAGCGCTCAGGAACTGGCGTTCGGGGAGGCGCGGGAGCCGCGTACGACGCCGCGATTCGCAAGCGGGCAGCGGCCACGAAGACCGACGGTCGGCTCCGGCCTGACGCGGTCCTTGCGGCCACACAAGGTGCCGCTCTCTCACCACCATGACGAGGCGGTCTACCTCGTCAACGCTCTGTGCGCCCAGCGGTGATCGCGTGCGCGTCGCGATCGCCTGACGGCGTCAACGACACGCGCGCTCCGGGACGATCGCGTCGCCTCGTCATTTCTCCGCGCTCCGCGGCGATCGGCAACACGGCCGTCAGAAAGCGGGAGCCCGGTGATGAGCGGATCGTTGGTCTTGTGGACGGTATTCATGGTTCTGTTTCTCGCGACCCCCATGGGTTACGGGTGGGGATACCGCGGATGGGGGCCGCCCTACCCGAGGTACATCCAGCGGCGCCGAGGGCAGCTTGCCGTTACCACCGGTGCATCGACGGCCTTTGACCACAAGTCGTGGGGATGGGTCGGCGACTTCGTGTGGGTCATCCTCCTCATCGGGGTCTTTCGGGCCACTTTGGCGCTTTGGTGGCGGTGAGAAACGAAGGCTCAAGATCATGACGCCAGCGTCGTCTGATGCGCTCGTGTTCTTCGGCGCCACCGGAGACCTCGCGCACAAGAAAGTCTTTCCTGCGCTGCAGGCGATGGCGAAGCGCGGCCATCTGAGCGTCCCCGTGATCGGAGTCGCAAAGGCGGGCTGGAACCTCGATCAGCTGCGAGCACGAGCGAGGGACAGCCTGGCGACCCACGGAGGTGGAGTCGATGCGGCTGCCTTCGACAAGCTCCTGTCGCTGCTCCGCTACGTCGACGGCGACTACGAGGATCCAGCGACTTTCGACCTGCTGCGTGCTGCGCTGGGCTCCGCGCAGCGGCCCCTGCACTATCTAGCCATTCCCACGAGTCTGTTCTCGACCGTCGTCGGCCAGCTTGGCCGCTCTGGATGCGCGAGAGACGGACGCGTGATCGCCGAGAAGCCGTTCGGCCGCGATCTAGCATCCGCTCAGGCTCTCAACCGGTCGCTCTTGGCGGTGTTCCCCGAGGCGGCGATCTTTCGCATCGACCACTACCTCGGCAAGGAGCCGGTGCAGAACCTGCTCTACTTCCGGTTCAGCAACTCGCTGTTCGAGCCGGTTTGGAACCGCAACTACATCGACAGCGTGCAGATCACCATGGCCGAGAGCTTCGGTGTCGAAGGGCGTGGGAGCTTCTACGACCAAGTCGGCGCTGTCCGGGACGTCATCGAAAACCACCTACTCCAAGTCACGGCCTCTCTGGCGATGGACGCACCGTCGGGCGGTCATCCCGAGACGATCCGTGACAAAAAGGCGCGCGTGTTCGAGGCAATCGCGCCAGTGGATCCGAAGAACGTCGTACGCGGGCAATTTCGGGGCTATCGCGACGAGCCGGGGGTCGCTCCCCATTCCCAGGTCGAGACGTTCGCTGCTGTGCGGCTCGAGATCGACAACTGGCGCTGGGCGGGGGTGCCGTTTTACATCCGCGCGGGCAAGTGCCTCCCGGTAACCTGCACCGAAGTCTTCGTGGCGTTCAAGGCACCGCCGTCCTCGGCGTTCGGTGAGAAATGGGAGCGACCGAACTACGTGCGCTTCCGGCTCGGCCCCGATGTAGCTATCGCGCTGGGTGTCCGCTCGAAGACGCCGGGCGAAGCCATGGCCGGACAGGAAGTAGAGCTCCTCGCCACGCACGGCATTCGCGATGAGATGGAAGCGTACGAGCGGCTTCTCGGCGACGCCATGAGGGGCGACCCGACCATGTTCGCGCGCGAGGACGCCGTGGAGGCGGAGTGGCGGATCGTGGGCCCGATCCTGAGCAGCGGAACTGCGCCCCACGAATACGAACCGGGGACCTGGGGGCCGGCCGAAGCCGACCGCCTCGTCGATCAACCTGGTGGCTGGCACAAGCCGCAGCCCGCATCGACGGCAAGATCGCCGTGAACGACGCCTATTTGCCGGAGACGAACGCCACGGCCACCGTCGGAGAGGCCGGCTGCCTGCTCGCGGCCTCCCCTCGGCTACTCCGCGAGCGGGCGCGGACCGGGGAGCGCTCGACGAACATTCCCACGGGCGACATGCCCATCATTGGAGGAGCCTCGGCGCGCGGAAATTCCGAAATGAAGAGGCGTCCCTCGTGGCCTTCCCGGCCACTTCTTGCGCGATCATCATCGCAGACGCGGCGGCGACGCGTGCAGCGGCCGGAAGCCTTGGCGTCGTCGCGCTGGCCATCGTCAGGCCATCACCGGCGCGGCGTGTGGCTCGACGAGGCCCGGCGCCGCGGAGCGACTTGCGTACTTCCGTCCGAGGAGGAAGGCGAGCACTACCCACGCTAACGTGAGCGCCAGGTTGATGACGAGGAAGTCTCGCGTGCTCATGGCGGTGCGAGCTCCGACCCAGACGACTGCCGCCGAGATCGAGTCGCCTGCGCGCATGACGAATGTGTCGATGACCTGCTTCGCCTTGTACTTGGCTTCCGGCGACGTCACGAGCCACAAGGCCTGCCGCGTCGTGTTCGAGAGCGAGTAGTCGAGCGTGCTCTCCGCGATTCGGGCGACCATGAGCACGCCGATGAGAGGCGCAGCGAGCGATGCGCCGTACCCGGCGACCGAGGCGAGCGGAACGAGAACGAGCGCGACGCGCAGGCCCGCGTACTTGATCACTCGCGACACCACGAAAAGCTGCATGACGACGCCGAGCCCGTTGATCCACTCGAAGTAACGCGCCTTGAACTCGCCGATGTAGACAGCCGGGGCGACGCCGAGCGCATGTGCCGCGGTCGGGGCGCCGGCGACCAGCATGCGGTCGAGCACATAGTCGCCCGTCTTAGTGACGAAGTTGAGTACGAGGACGAGAATGGCAAACACCAGCAGATAGCGGTCGCGGGCGATGAGCCCGAAAGCGTTGTCGGGCCCCAGGGGTGCATCCGCCGGCTTCGACGCGGCGATGGCCCGCGGCACTACCTCGCGTTGATGCACCAGGTACGTAAGCGCCAGACTCGCGACGAGGATCGGCGCCGCGATGATCATGAGCCGAAACGGCGAGCCGTGCCGGATGAGAGGCCCCGCGAGGGTAGCGCCCCCGACTGCACCAATAGAGCTCCCGATGCCGACGATGGGAAAGAGACGTTTGCCTTGTTCGTCGGTGTACGTCTCTGCCGCGAAGCTCCAGAACTGCGCGACGGTCACGGTGTTGAAGACCCCGACCCACAAGAAGAACGGAACGCCCAGCGCAACTCCGCGTACCCCGAGAGCCCAAAACACGCCGAGATTCATCGCGAAGAAGAGGGTCACGAACGCGATGAGTGCGATGCGGCCGACGCGTGCCGCGAGCCACCCATAGAAGCTCGCCACGAAAATGAGCAACACGGCCTGACCGGCCGATGCGTAGCTCTTTATCGCAGCGCCACTGCCGAGCAGGATGAGCGGCTCGCGCGCGACCTTCAGCAGGTAGTAAGCAGTGAGAATCAGGAAGATGTTCAGAGCGAGAAGGAGGACCGTGGGCGCCTCCCCAGGCCGCACCTCCCCAAACGCGCCCAGGAGGAATTCCATGGGATGCTGCCGGAAACGCAGGCGTACTCGCGGTGTCTTGGGAAGGACAATCATCGTCGTAGGACTGCGGGCCAAGCAACGGGCGCGTGCACGAACGGCGCCACCTCCTCGTTCGCGCCTCTCAGCTCATGCTCGGAGAGCTCCGTGGCCGAGGCGCTGCACGCAGCGCTCCTCGGGCAGGAACTCGCCAGGCGAGCGGCCTGTCTCCTGCGGTGCATCACGATTTCTGCCGAGACTCAGCCGCGCCGTCTTCACGCGGGTCCGGCCTGCCCGGGACGAGCGGTATGTGACCGTGGGCGAGCCGCGGCACATTGCTTCCGCTTCCTTCCGGCGACCGGCCGAGGACCTCCGCGCCGGGAACGCAACCGTTCCCGTTGCGGAGCATCGTGACGTACGCCTTCTGCGTCGCGAAGCTTTGCGTCGGCTGCGTCCTACCAAGCCGCGCTACTTGAATGCCGCTTCGTCAGGCCGAAGGCTGAGCCGACCGACCGTTGAGCTTGGGTTCCCCCGCGCGCGGAGGGGTCTGCGGCTCGCAGATCGCGGCCATGGTCTGCACGATGCTGCCCGCACTGAGGCCGTCCGCCCTACGCCCGGCGGAGCGGTGAGCGTGACGGGTGAGGTCGTTCATCGAGAGGATGCCCTTGAGGTGGCCGTCTCCGTCGAGCACGGGCACTCGGCGTACCCGAGCTCGTCGCATCAACGCCTCCACAGCGTCGAGCGAGTCGTGCTCATGGATGCCGTGGACGTGCTTCGCCATGGCATTGGATACGGGGATCTGCGAGAGCGGCTGCCCCTGCGTATACGCCGCCATGCAGATGTCTCGATCCGTGATGACGCCGACGACCCGTCCGTCGCCATCGACGACAGGGACTGCGCCGCAGTCGTTTTCCCACATGATCTGCGCGGCGCGCCGAAGGTCGTCGTTCACGTCGCACGACTTCACGTCAGAGGTCATCAGGTCCGAAACTTTCATGGCTGGCTCCTTCAAGGGTTGGACGGCACGCCGGTACGCAAGCGATGCGCCAACACGATGAACCGGGCGTCACGCCCAGCCTGCCCGAGCCTCACGGAAGCCTCACGGAAGGCTTGCGCCTCGATCCAGACCTGAAAGCTCCGTCAGGCGCTCGTCAAAACGAGGACGGGGCTTCGCTCCGCCCGGGTACGGGACGTGCAGCGCGCCTCGAGCCATGAACCAGCGCCGTGCCCGCATCCTCATCGTCGACCACCCGCGAGGCGCGCTGTCGCTCACGCTCGAGCACGCACTGGATCGTCACGATGTCGAATCTGCGCGGGACGCCTTTGATGCGATCTACCGCATCGATTGCGCAGCTCATCCTCACGACCTCATCTTCTGCGATTTGGGTCGCGGGGACGTGCCTGGTCCCGAGCTGTGGTCGTACTTGTCGCTTAGCCGCAAGAGCGCTGCGGGGAGGGTCGTGTTCGTTGCCTCGGCTCCGTTGAGGGCCGAGACCACGGCGTTCCTCGCGCGGGTGCCCAACCTTTGCGTCGAGCTGCCGGTCGATCCCGAGGCGTTCGACGCTCTGGCCCGGAGGCGTCGGATGGTCGGCCGCTCGGATTGGACGGCGCGCCTCGCGAAGTTGCAACGGCAGCACGCCTAGGCCCTGACCCAAAGCGAGGCAAGAATGGCAACGACGGCGATCATCGTGATGGAGCCTGGTGGCGAGTGGCCCGGTCGGATCGACAACTGCACGAATGTGGTGGCTCTCTGCGAGTGTGCCGACGATCTGCTGCGCAGAACGCGAGAGAAGCTCGAAGTCCTCCATCGCGCCAGGCAGGCCCTCCGCGTGGCCGTTCTAGTGTGCAACGCTGCGGCGAGTGGCCCGGACGTCGGGCGCCGCGCGCAGCTCGCTCACATCTTGCTCGGTGCCGTGAAGAGCAGGCCCTGCGGACGGCTGATTCTGTGCACCAGCGCCGAGGCATCCCGTCCGCTTCGCCGGGAACTGCTGGTGCTTGCGGCGGCGCTGACCGAGGAGCTGCGAGAAACGACGGCAACCGTCTCGCTGTGGTTTAGCGAGGCGCCGAAGGAGCGCGCCGTTCGGATCGTGGCTGCGCGCAGCCCAGCAGACGGCTGAAATCGTGAAATCGTCGCATCGGAGAATCAAGGAGACGCAGACCATGACCACCAACGCTGGGTCGAACGAAAACACACTCGCTCGGCGAGAGCACGCCGAACCCGACATGGGCGAGTGGACCGCCAAGATCCTGATCGGCGTCCATACGCTGCGGCAGATGGTCGCGCAGACGAGAGCACCTGACGAGCGGCTCCTCCTCACGCGGGCGACCGCGCCGCCGACACGGTTACCTCGCTCCGACTACCCCCAGTGAGCAGCGGGCGAGGCGAACAACATTCGCGGCGCTCGTCGCCCGCGGGTCGTCCGCAGCAAGCAGCTGTGCCTCGATGCGATCCAGGATCGTGAGCAGGCTTGGCTCGGCGCCCAACACTTGCAAGGGGTCGAGCGCGTCCTCTTGGTCGGCGACGTCGACGTGCACGAAGATGCCGTCCGACTTCAGCGTAACGGCCCCATAAGCGTCGGACGCTAGAAAAATGCGACGCGACCTCATCGACTCGCGAAGCATGGGCTGCAGCGCCGCGACCATTTTGCGCAAGAACTCGCCCTCGGCGCGTTGCTTGACGTCGGCCGCGCTCTCTCCCGCGACCGGTGTCCGCGACGCAACCGCAAGGACTCGCGCGTTCTCGGACATCCCGATTTCGATCGGCAGGAGCATGCGTTCCCCGAAGCAATCGCCAAGCCAGGGCGCGAGCAAAAGCTCGCCCGCACTGGCGCGACTGTTCGTGGCGGGCGGTGGGGTCTTCGCGCGAGACGATTACGGCGTCGCGACGTGTCTCCGCGTCCGGCCTCGGGCGCCCGTTCGTCCCGCGGGCAGCCTTCGGTCGCAAACTTGCACACGACCCGAAGCGTCGGCGCGCCGCCGTGTAGACGCTTCAGCCGAGTGAAGCCGAGGGCCGCCAGGAGGATTTGATGATGAGCTCATGGTGGCTGCTGTGGATGGTTTTCATGTTCTTCCTGCTCGTGTCTCCGGTCGGTTATGGCTGGGGATACCGCGGATGGGGTCCGCCATACCCAACGTATCTCCAGCGACGCCGCAGCCAGCAGCTGGCCGCCAGCGGTGCTAACGGCCCGTACAGCCATGAGTCTTGGGGGTTTGGGGGCGACCTCCTCTGGATGGTCTTCTTCTTCGGTCTGCTATGGGTGGTCGTCGCGCTCTTCTGGTCGCCGCTGTGGTTTCGCTGATCCGAGCTGCGGGTGCGCCCGCAAACGGTGCCTCTTCTCGACTACAAATGCGCCTCGACCGGGCGGACGCGTCGGCACGAGCGCCACAGGTACTGGAAGCGTCCGGGAAACGGCGGTCAGTCGACAGGACGGCACTGAGTGGGCCGCCCAGCAGGGCAGCCCGAGCGGGAGCGAGTGTCTCATGAACCCATCCAGGAAGCCGCTCATCGCGGGGAATTGGAAGATGTTCCACGGCGACGGCTCCGGGGCGATACTCGCGGCGGAGTGCGCGAAGATTGCGCGCGCGACGCTCGAGGTAGAGCTCGTCATCGCTCCTCCGTATACGGCGCTCGCGGCATGCGCAGCCGAGTGCCACGAGAGTCCGCTCGGTCTGGCGGCGCAGAACGTCCACACGAAGGACCAGGGGGTATGCACCGGCGAGATCAGCGCGATGACGATCAAGGACACAGGGTGCACGTGGGTCATCGTCGGACACAGCGAGCGCCGGCACATCCTTGCCGAGACCGACGAGCTGGTCGCCGAGAAAGTGGCCGCGGCTCTGGAGGCCGGGCTGATGCCGATCGTGTGCGTCGGAGAGACGCTAGCGCAGCGCGACGCCGGGCAGACGTTTCGCGTCGTGCGTCTGCAGATAGACGCGGTGTCGCCGGTCCTTGCCGGAGCGAGCATCCCGGTCGCAATTGCCTACGAGCCCATCTGGGCCATCGGCACCGGCAAGAGTGCGACCGCCGAGAATGTGGAGGAGGTCCATCTTGCTATCCGCGAGTGGCTGGGCGAGCGCGACGCGAAGCTCGCGGGGGTTGCGCGCATTCTCTACGGAGGCTCGGTGAAGCCCGACAACGCCGCGTCACTCCTCGCTTGTGCAAACGTCGACGGCGCGCTGATCGGGGGAGCCAGTTTGAGCGCCGGTTCCTTCGGCGCCATCGCGCGCGCGGCGGCCCCGTAAAGAAGACGGACGGAGATGGTGATGTAGTTGCACGCTGCACCTCGTGAAGCTGCGCCGACGACCAGACGGCGCCACAGATCCGGAGGCCGTGATGAAAAGCGAAGCCAAGACGAAGAGCGACACTGCCAAGAGAAAAACGACAAGAGAACGTCGGGAGCGTGAAGCAGAAGTCGGTGCCGCGGGGGCGCTCGCTGGAGCAGGCGTCGGCATTGTCGGCGGTCCCCCGGGCATGCTTGTGGGCGCGGTCATTGGCGCCGCGGCGGGCGCGATAGGGGACGCCGCGATCGAGAGACACTCCGCGGCGACACGGGCAGAGGATGCAAAGCTCGACGCCGAGATCGGAGTGAGCGGAGGCGAGCTTGGCGCACCGAACCTCCATCATCCTCCGGCCAGGGTGGGCGCCTACTCGGGCTCGTCCGCGGGCTCCGGCGACAGTGATGGCGAGGAGCCGGCGGAGGGGCCGATCGAGCCACCTCCGGACTGACAATCGCCGTCGCGCAGAGTGCGCCTTTCGCGATGCGAACGTCGGTGGTGGTTCAGCAAGGCGAACGTACGCGCGAAACCTCGGAGGCCTTGATGAGACTCGAGATTAACACTCGCAAGAAAACAGCGTCATGAAGGTCATGCCCAGCGCAGGGAAACCAGCCGACATAACGAGCTTGGTAAGCGTACCCCGGCTCGTCACGGCCTACTACGCGGAGATACCGGACTCCTCCGAGCCGGAACAGCGAGTGGCGTTCGGTACCTCGGGCCATCGCGGGTCCTCGTTCACGAGGACGTTCAACGAACGGCACATCCTGGCGATCACTCAGGCCATTTGCCTCTACCGCAAGCAGAAGCAGATCGATGGGCCCCTGTTTCTCGGGATGGACACGCACGCGCTCTCGGTGCCGGCCTTGACCACCGCGCTCGAGGTGCTCGCGGCCAACGAGGTCGATGTCATGCTCGCGCAAGCGGACGAGTACACCCCAACCCCGGCCGTCTCGCACGCGATCCTAGCGTACAATCGAAAGCGTAAGACGGGGCTCGCGGACGGGATCGTCATCACGCCCTCCCACAACCCACCCCATGACGGCGGCTTCAAGTACAACCCTCCCAACGGCGGGCCGGCGGAATCCGGCGTGACGACCTGGATCGAGACGAGGGCCAACGAGTGTCTCAAGAACGACCTCAGAGATCTGAAGAGGGTTCCGTTCGAGAAGGCTCTACACGCAGCCACAACGCATCGGCACGACTATCTCGACGCTTACATTACCGATCTCGCCAACGTCCTCGACGTGGACGCCATTCGCGCAGCCGGCATTCACATGGGAGTTGATCCGCTCGGCGGAGCCGGGGTCCACTACTGGGGACGAATCGCCGAGCGCTACAAACTGAACCTGACGGTCGTGAACGACGCGGTCGATCCCACGTTCCGGTTCATGACCGTGGATTGGGACGGACAGATCCGCATGGACCCTTCTTCACCCTACGCCATGCAGAGGCTCATCGCGCTGAAGGACCGCTTCCAGATCGCGTTCGCCTGCGACACCGACCACGATCGGCACGGAGTCGTCACCAAGAGTGCCGGGTTGCTCCCGCCGAATCACTATCTTGCCGTCGCAATCCGGTACCTCCTCGAACACCGGCCGCAATGGCACAAGGAAGCGGCGATCGGGAAGACCGTAGTGACCAGCCAGATCCTCGATCGCGTCACGGCAAAGCTCGGGCGCAAGCTCTACGAAGTCCCCGTGGGCTTCAAGTGGTTTGTCGAAGGTCTGCTCGACGGCTCCCTTTGCTTCGGCGGCGAGGAGAGTGCTGGCGCGTGTTTCGTCCGTCGCGATGGCAGCGTCTGGACGACGGACAAGGACGGAATCGTCCCCGCGCTGCTCGCAGCAGAGATCACGGCGCGGATGGGGCGCGATCCCGGGGAGCTCTACCGCGATCTCACCCGAGAGGTTGGGGAGCCGGCCTATGACCGCGTCGAGGCCCCGGCCACCCCAGCGCAGAAAGAGTCGCTCGCGAAGCTCTCTTCGGCGCAAGTTCGCGTCAAGGACCTGGCAGGGGAGCGGATCCAGACGATCCTCACGAGCGCGCCAGGCAACGACGCGCCCATTGGCGGATTGAAGGTGGTCGCGGAGAGCGCATGGTTCGCGGCACGTCCCTCGGGGACCGAGGCCATCTACAAGATCTACGCGGAGAGCTTCCGAGGACCGGGCCATTTGGCTCGCGTCCTGGAAGAGGCCCAGAGCCTCGTTACGAAGACACTCGATGCAGGACCGGGGTGAGTGGACGCGCACGACCGAGACGAAGGTGAAGGGCGAAGAATGAGCAAGAGTAACTTTCCGCGCGAGCAAGTCGATGGATTCGATTCACTGGCCCAGCTTGCCTTAGACATGCGCTGGTCGTGGAATCATGCGACTGACGAGGTGTGGCGGCAGCTCGACTCCCACCTGTGGGAGACCACGCAGAACCCGTGGGTCGTCCTGCAGACGGTCTCGCGCGATCAAATCCAGCGCGTGTGGGCCGATCCCCCCTTTCGCAAGCGCGTGGCCGACATGCTCGAGAAGAGGCGGCGGGAGGCGGAGTCGCCGGCGTGGTTTCAGAAGGCCCACCCGCACAGCGCCCTCACGTGCGCTGCGTACTTCAGCATGGAATTCATGTTGAGCGAGGCCCTGCCGATCTACTCGGGGGGGCTCGGAAACGTCGCGGGCGACCAGCTCAAGGCCACCAGCGACCTGGGCGTTCCCGTCGTGGGCATCGGCCTCCTTTGGCAGCAAGGCTACTTCCGTCAGGTGATCGGCCAGGATGGCTCTCAGCAAGCTCTCTTCCCGTACAACGACCCGGGCCAGTTGCCGATCACACCGTTACGTCTCTCGAACGGCGAGTGGTTGCGGTTCCCAGTCGACCTCCCGGGCTATGCGGTCTGGCTGCGCGCCTGGCAGGTGCAAGTCGGCAGGGTGAAGCTCTATCTCCTCGACAGCAACGACGCCGCGAATCTTCCTGCGCACCGAGCGATCACGAGCGAACTTTACGGCGGTGGGCCTGAGCTGCGCTTGCAGCAGGAGATCGTCCTCGGGATTGGCGGCTGGAGGCTTCTGGCTGCGATGGGCCTGAAACCTGAGGTTTGTCATCTGAACGAAGGCCATGCCGCGCTCGCCGTGCTCGAACGCGCCCTCGGTTTCATGCGAGAGGCCGGGCAGCCCTTCGACGTTGCGATGACCGTCACTCGGCCGGGAAACGTGTTCACGACCCACACGGCTGTGGCCGCCGGGTTCGACCGGTTTGCGCCGGACCTCGTTCACCGATACCTCGGCGCCTACGCCGCGCAGAAGCTCGGCATCAAGATCCAGGATCTGCTTGCTCTCGGGCGTCGCGATCCGAACGACTCGGCCGAGGCATTCAACATGGCCTACCTCGCCGTCCGCGGGAGCGGGTCCGTCAACGGCGTGAGTCGCCTCCACGGCGAAGTGAGCCGGCAGATTTTCGCGCCACTGTTTCCGAGGTGGCCGCAGGACGAGGTTCCGATCGGTCACGTGACCAACGGAGTCCACATGCCGACGTGGGACTCCGCCGCCGCGGACGACCTGTGGACGAAGGCGTGCGGAAAGCATCGCTGGCTCGGGACGACAGAGACTTTGGCGGAGGGAATCCGGAGCGTCCCCGACGAGGGCCTGTGGCAGCTCCGTACGGCCGCCCGCGAGTCGCTCGTGACCTACGCTCGCGGTCGATTGTCCCGCCAACTGACTGCCTCAGGCGCGTCGCCCGAAGCCATCGAGACGGCGAAGCACCTCTTCGACCCGAAAGCGTTGACCCTCGGCTTTGCGCGACGCTTTGCGACCTACAAGAGACCGGACTTGCTCCTGCGCGATCCTGCCCGGCTTCTGCGTCTTCTCGCGGACCGCGAGCGCCCGGTCCAACTGATCATTGCCGGCAAGGCCCACCCGGAGGACGAGGCCGGGCAGGCGCTGATTCGCGAATGGATCACGTTCATCCGACGGCCAGAGGTGCGTCCCCACGTCATTTTCTTGAGCGACTACGACATGCTCCTGACGGCGCACTTGGTCCAGGGCGTCGACGTCTGGATCAACACGCCGCGACGACCGTGGGAGGCGTGCGGAACGAGCGGCATGAAGGTGCTCGTGAACGGAGGTATCAACCTTTCAGAATTGGACGGCTGGTGGGCCGAGGCCTACGCCCCCGAGGTCGGGTGGGCTCTAGGCGACGGCCAGGAGCATGGCGACGATCCCGCGGTGGACGGTGTCGAAGCGAATGCGCTCTACGAGTTGCTCGAGCGACAGGTGATCCCTGAATTCTATGCTCGCGACCCGAGCGGCATGCCTCGGGCGTGGGTCAAGCGCATGCGCGAGAGCATGGCGAAATTGACGCCTCTCTTCTCGACGAACCGCACCGTGCGCGAATACACCGAGAGGGAGTACCTCCCCGCTGCAGCCGCGTACCGCAAGCGGGCCGCTGACAAGGGCGCCGGCGGCCGCGACATCGTGCGCTGGAAGGAGGCGGCGAACGAGAACTGGTCCGCGCTCGGTCTCGGCGAGGTGCGGGCGCAGAGTCGCGGCAACGAGCACCTGCTCGAGGTTTCGGTGCTTCTCGGTGACCTCGACCCGGCGGCGGTCCGGATCGAACTCTATGCCGACGGAATCGCGGGCAAGGAGCCCGTGCGCCAGGAGATGAAGCGGGCTCGCTCAACGGATGACGCTTCGGGTCGTTTCGTCTACAGCGCCACGGTGGCCGCGGTCCGCCCAGCGGCGGACTACACGGTCCGCATCATACCGAGGTGCGACGGCCTCGCGGTCCCGCTCGAGTGCAGTCGCATCCTCTGGCAGCGGTGATGTACGAGCGAGCCCGTAGGCCCATGAGAGAGACTCGACAGCCGACACGTCCAGCTCCGCCTCTGTCATCTCCGTCCGCCAAGGGTGATGGCGCGAAGGCCGGCCCGCCTGCGAACGAGCGGCCTCTCCACGACTACGTCGAGGAAGTATCGGAGCGGAGCGACATTCGCGTCGGTGTGCCGTTGCCGCTGGGGCCCCAGGTGCGTGGGGACGGCGTCAATTTCGCCTTCTTCAGCCGACGCGCAACCCGCGTTCGCCTAGAATTGTTTGACCATCCCGAAGATCGCAGGCCCGCGAGGGAGGTCGATCTAGAGCCAGCGCGCAACCGAACCGGCGACGTGTGGCACGTCTGGATCAAAGGGGTTCAGCCGGGGCAGCTCTACGCCTACCGCGTAGACGGGCCCTACGAGCCAAAAGACGGTCAGCGGTTCAACTTCAGCCGGCTTCTCCTGGACCCCTTCGCGACCGCGATCTCGCGCCTGCCTCCGTGGGACTTCGACCTAGCTCGCGACGGAGGCCCGAAGCGCTCGACGGCTGACGACGCCGGCGCCATGCCGAAGTGCGTCTTCACCCACGAGGACTTCGATTGGGGGACGGTCCGTCCCCCCCGGCGCCCCTGGTCGGAGACCGTCATCTACGAAACACACGTGCGCGGCTTCACCATACATCCTAGCTCGGGCGTAGACCGACCTGGCACCTACCGCGGCCTCATGGCCAAGCTTCTGTATCTCAGGGAGCTCGGCGTCACGGCTATCGAACTCATGCCCGTGCAGGAGTTCAACGACCGCCAGATGACGACGACCGATCCGCGCACGGCCAGCGCTCTCGGCGATTACTGGGGGTATGCCCCAGTGGCCTTCTTCGCCCCGAAAGCCTCCTACAGCAGCGCCGGTGGAGTGGGTCAGCAAACAATCGAATTCAAGGAGATGGTCCGAGCCTGCCACCAGGCCGGCATCGAGGTGATCCTCGACGTCGTTTTCAACCATACGGCCGAAGGGGACGAGAAGGGGCCTACTCTCTCTCTTCGCGGAATCGCAAACGACATCTATTACATGCTCGCGGACGACAAGCGTTCCTACAAAGACTATACGGGCTGCGGGAACACCATCAACTCCAATCACCCCGTCGTTCGAGACCACATTTTGGCTGCGCTACGCCATTGGACAGTCGAGATGCACGTGGATGGCTTCCGGTTCGACCTCGCGTCGGTCCTTGGGCGCGACGTCACCGGGAAGCTTCTGGCCGATGCCCCTCTTCTCGAGCGGATCGCGGAAGACCCGATCTTGAGAGACGTGAAGATCATTGCCGAAGCGTGGGATGCTGCGGGCGCCTACGAGGTAGGTAGTTTCTCGGAGCGGCGTTGGGCAGAGTGGAACGGCAGGTACCGAGACGATGTTCGTCGATTCTGGCGTGGCGACGACGGGATGCTCGCCACGTTTGCGAAGCGGATTTGCGGGAGCGAAGACGTGTATGCGACGTCGGGGAAGGGGCCGGAGGGCAGCATCAACTTTGTCACGTGTCACGACGGGTTCACGCTGAACGACCTGGTGAGCTTTCGCGACAGGCACAACGAAGCCAATGGCCACGGCAACGTCGACGGCACCGGCGCGAACTACAGCGAGAACTACGGGGAAGAGGGCGATACGCGGGACATCGCCATCGAGGCCATACGCAAACGGCAGATCAAGAATTTCCTGCTGACGCTATTCGTCTCGCGCGGCGTGCCGATGCTGCTCGGCGGGGATGAGTTCCGGCGCACGCAACGCGGAAACAACAACCCATACTGCCAAGACAACGAAACGAGTTGGTACGACTGGAGCAACGAGGCGAAGCACGGCGAGGTGCTTCGCTTCGCCCGCGGTATGATGGCGTTTCGCCGCGCGCACCCGGTTCTGAGCGAGGAGCGGTTTTACACCGACGCCGAAATCGCATGGTTTGCGGCCAAAGGTGGACGGCCTGACTGGAACGCTCCTCAGGAACGGGTCTTCGGCTGTCTGGTCCGCGAGGAGGGACAGCGCGCCCTGTACCTGATGTTCAACGCCGGGGCAGAGGCCGTCGAGTGCCACGTACCTGCCCCCCTGCGAGGGACTCGGTGGTATCTGGTCGTGGATACGTCCCGGGAATCTCCCCAAGACATGTTCCCCGCTGGCGAAGAGCGGCCTTGGGACGGGGAGAGTGGTTACCGTCTGGGCTCCCGCACGAGCGTCATACTCGTGAGTCGGACAGCAGACTCGCCGGCTCGGCCCACTGGGAAAGCAGCACCCCCATGAAGCGCGCCGCCCGCATCACGACGATGTTCCTAGACATCGGCGGCGTCGTTCTCACCGACGGATGGGACCATCATGCCCGTAGGCGCGCCGCCACGCACTTCCAGCTCGAGTGGCCGGAGATGGAGGCGCGACATGGGCTGACCTTCGAAACGTACGAGCAGGGAAAGCTCACGCTCGACGAGTACTTGGAACTCGTGGTCTTTCACCAAGCACGTCCGTTTTCGCGCGCTCAGTTCCGTCGCTTCATGTTCGCTCAGTCGAAGCCTCATCCGAAGATGATCGAGCTCGTCGCTCAGGTGAAGGCCACGCGCGGCCTGAGGATCGCGGTAGTCAGCAACGAAGCGCGCGAGCTCAACGCGTACCGGATCCGTCGGTTCAAGCTCGCCGACCTCGCCGACTTCTTCGTCTCGTCCTGCTTCGTCCAGATGCGCAAGCCCGACGCCGACGTGTTCCGGTTGGCATTGGACATGGCTCAGGTGGAAGCCCGGAACGTTCTGTACATCGACAACACGCCCATGTTCGTCGAGGTCGCGGGCCAGTTGGGCATACGCGGCATTGTTCACACGGATTACCGGTCCACCTGGGCGCAATTGGCGACGCTCGGCCTGGTGGACGAGAAAGGGGCCGGCCGTGAACCCCGTTGATGCGCGGATCCTCACGATCAACGGCGGCTCGTCGAGCATCAAGTTCGCCGTGTTCGACGCCGGCGAGTCACCCAAGCGCCTCGCGAGCGGCGCCGTCGAGCGGATCGGTCTTCGAGAAGCCAGCTTCCACGTGGAGGGCGTGAGACCGGGGGAAAGCTTCGTGCGGCCCCTGACGGCGCCGGATCAGACCGCCGCGGTGGGCGCACTGATGGACTGGCTCGGACAGCGTAAGGGGGCCGACGCGGTCACCGCCGTCGGGCACCGGGTGGTGCATGGCGGCCCGAAGTATTTTCAGCCGCAGCGAATCAGCACGGAGCTGGTTGCGGAGCTTCACCGGCTCAGTGCTTTCGACCCGGAGCACCTCCCCGAGGAGATCTTGCTCGTGGAGGCGTTTCACCAGCGCTTCCCGGAACTGCCCCAGGTGGCGTGCTTCGACACGGCGTTTCACCACGACCTTCCGCGAGTCGCGCGCCTCCTGCCGATTCCGCGTCGCTACGAAGCCGCGGGGGTGCGGCGCTACGGCTTTCACGGGCTCTCGTACGCCTTCCTCATGGAGGAGCTCGCGCGGGTCGCAGGGCCTGACGCGGCGCGAGGTCGGATCATTCTCGCCCACCTGGGTAGTGGCGCAAGCCTGGCCGCCGTGCATGAAGGCAAGCCTGTCGATACGAGCATGAGCTTCACCCCGACGGCCGGTGTACCCATGAGCACTCGCTCGGGCGATCTCGACCCCGGGCTGGCGGGATACCTCGCGCGAACGGAGGGGATGACCGCGGCGCAGTTCAGCGAGATGGCGCGTGCCGAGTCCGGGCTCCTGGGAATGTCCGAGACCAGCTCCGACATGCGCGACCTGCTCGACCGGGAAGACGCGGACGTGCGAGCAGCCGAGGCAGTCGCAGTCTTCTGCTACCAGGTGAAGAAGTGGGTGGGCGCCTTCACGGCCGCGCTCGGCGGGTTGGACACGCTCATTTTTGCGGGAGGCGTCGGCGAGAACGCGGTCGCCGTGCGCTCCCGGATTTCGCGCGGCCTCGAATGCCTCGGCGTGGCGCTCGACGAAGGGCGCAACGCTTCGAGTGAGGCCGTGGTTTCGGCACGAGGCAGTCGGGTAACTGTCCGGGTCATGCGCACTGATGAGGAAAGAATGATCGCCCAGTCGGTGCGCATGGTGCTCGACCGGGGCGAAATAGGGAGAGAAGGAACATGAGCACAGATTCTCTGTCGGCGGACCTGCTCCACAAGATGAATGCCTATTGGCGCGCAGCGAACTATCTCTCCGTAGGCCAAATCTATCTCTACGACAATCCGCTGTTAAGGGAGCCGCTGAAGCTCTCCCACGTAAAGCCCCTGGTGGTCGGGCACTGGGGCACGACGCCGGGACAGAATTTCATCTACGTGCACTTGAACAGGGTCATCAAGAAGTATGACCTCGACATGATCTATATCGCGGGTCCCGGTCACGGAGGTCCCGCGCTGGTCGCGAACACCTACCTGGAAGGCTCGTACACCGAGCTGTACCCCCACATCGGCCAGGACGAGATTGGTCTGAAGAGACTGTTCAAGCAGTTCTCGTTCCCCGGCGGGATCTCGAGCCACGTCGCGCCGACGACGCCGGGATCGATTCACGAGGGCGGCGAGCTCGGGTACTCGCTCAGCCACGCCTTCGGCGCCGTGTTCGACAATCCGGAGCTGGTCGTGGCTTGCATCATCGGCGACGGCGAGGCCGAGACCGGACCCTTGGCCACGGCGTGGCAGTCCAACAAGCTGCTCGACCCCGTGACCGACGGAGCCGTGCTGCCGATCCTTCACCTCAACGGCTACAAGATCAGCAACCCGACGATTCTCGCGCGCATCGAGCCGGAGGAGCTGGAGCAGTTCCTGCGCGGCTGCGGGTGGACGCCGTATTTCGTCGAAGGTCACGAGCCGGAGCCCATGCACCAGCTCATGGCAGCGGCCCTCGACCGGGCCATCCAGGACATTCGGAGCATACAGAGTAGCGCGCGATCGAAGAACGACGCGGCTCGGCCCCGCTGGCCGATGATCGTTCTCCGGTCCCCGAAGGGGTGGACCGGGCCGAAGGTCGTGGATGGCCTGCAGATCGAGGGTACGTTTCGCGCTCACCAAGTTCCGCTCCTCGTGGACCCGGCGCATCCGGAGCACGTCGCGCAGCTCGAGGCCTGGATGAAGAGCTACAAGGCGGGAGAGCTCTTCGACGACAAGGGGAAGCTCATGCCGGAATTGGCGGCGCTCGCGCCGACAGGCACGCGCCGAATGGGTGCGAACCTGCACGCCAACGGCGGCATTCTTCTTCGCGACTTGCGGATGCCGGACTTCCGCGCACACGCTGTGAACATCCCGTCGCCGGGGGCCGTGGACGGACAAGACACGCTCGTGCTGGGAGAGTTTCTGCGCGATGTGACCGCGCTGAACAAGGAACAACGTAACTTTCGCGTGTTCGGCCCGGACGAAACGGTGAGCAATCTGCTCGGGGCCGTCTTCGAAGTCACGAGCCGTCAGTGGGACGCCCGGGAGGCCGAGAACGATGAATTCCTCGCGCCCGCGGGACTCGTCCTCGACTCGATGCTGAGCGAGCATCAGTGCGAGGGATGGCTGGAGGGGTATCTCCTGACCGGGCGGCACGGTGTCTTCAATTGCTACGAAGCCTTCGTTCGTATCGTCGACTCGATGTTCAGCCAGCATGCGAAGTGGCTGAAGGTGACATCGGAGCTCCCGTGGCGGCGCAAGATCGCGTCACTCAACTATTTGCTTGCGTCTCACGTCTGGCAGCAGGACCACAACGGGTTCACCCATCAAGACCCGGGGTTCCTCGACCACGTCATCAACAAGAAGGCGGACATCGTCCGCGTGTACCTGCCTCCCGACGCCAATTGCCTGCTCTCGGTCATGGACCATTGCCTGCGATCGCGGCACTACGTGAACGTGGTCGTGGCAGGCAAACATGCCCTGCCGCAGTGGCTGAACATGGACGCCGCCATCGTCCATTGCACGGAGGGCATTGGCATCTGGCAATGGGCCAGCAACGACCAGGGCGGCCAGCCGGACGTCGTGATGGCGTGCTGCGGAGATACGCCCACGCTCGAGGTGCTCGCTGCCGTCTCGATTCTCCGAGAGCACCTCCCGGACCTGAAGATACGCGTCGTCAATGTCGTCGACCTGATGAAGTTGCAGTCCGCGAGTGAGCATCCGCACGGCCTCAGCGAGACGGACTACGACTCACTGTTCACGAAGGACAAGCACATCATCTTCGGCTTCCACGGATATCCGTGGCTGATCCACCGACTGACCTACCGCCGAACGAACCGCAACTTGCACGTCCGCGGCTACAAGGAAGAAGGCACCATCACGACCGCCTTCGACATGCGCGTCCAGAACGACCTGGACCGCTTTCACCTGGTGCAAGACGTGGTCGATCGCATTCCGGAGCTCAGCGCCAAGGGCGCCTACCTGAAGCAGATGGTGCGGGACAAGCTCGTCGAGCACAAGCGGTACATCGACGAGCACGGACAAGACCTGCCTGAGATCCGCAACTGGAAGTGGGGCCAGCAATGAATCCCGCAGCTCCGGGCGCCAAAGCAATCGGCCCCAAGGCGGACCCGAAGAAGGGCGCAAAGCCTGAACCGAAGGACGACCTGAAGACCCTTCCGTTGCCCGAGGTCGAGAAGAAGCTAGGAGCGACGCCGAACGGCTTGAGTCAAGCGGAGGCGGCAACGCGTCTGACCAAATTCGGGCCGAACGAGATTGTGGCCAAGAAGACCAACGTGGTCTTGAAGTTCTTGAGCTACTTCTGGGGCCCCATCCCCTGGATGATCGAAGGTGCCGTCATCCTCTCAGGAGTCGTCCGACACTGGATGGATTTCGGTGTCATCCTCGCCCTGCTGTGCTCGAACGCCGTCGTCGGATTCTGGGAGGAGCACCAGGCCGGTAACGAGATCGAGGCGCTAAAGGCGAAGCTCGCGCTCAAGGCCAAGGCGAAGCGAGACGGCAAGTGGATCACACTGCCCGCGCGTGAGCTCGTTCCCGGTGACGTCATACGCGCGCGGCTCGGCGACGTCGTGCCGGCCGACGCGCGGCTCCTCTCGGGCGATCCGATGCAAGTGGACCAGTCTGCGCTCACCGGGGAGTCTCTGCCGACGACGCGAAAGACCGGGGAAGCGATCTTTTCCGGGTCGATCATTCGGCGTGGCGAGAGCGACGCGCTCGTCTATGCGACGGGTACGGCCACGTACTTCGGAAAGACGGCGGAGCTCGTCCAGGGCGCGCACACCGCCAGCCATTTCCGGAAAGCCGTCCTGAAAATCGGCAACTATCTCATCGTTCTGGCAGCGGTCTTGGTCGCGGCGATCGTTACGGTCGCGATCCTGCGCGGCGACAAGATTCTCACCACGCTCCAGTTCGCCCTCGTCCTCCTGGTGGCCGCGATCCCAGTGGCGATGCCCACCGTACTGTCCGTGACGATGGCGGTGGGCGCGCGGCTGCTCGCAAAGAAGAAGGCGATCGTGACTCGATTGCCGTCGATCGAGGAGCTGGCCGGCGTCGATATCCTCTGCTCGGACAAGACCGGGACCTTGACCCAGAACAAGCTGACTCTAGGCCCTCCTTTCTGCGTGAAGGGGGTCGCCGCCGATCAGGTCGTCCTCGCCGGCGCGCTCGCGTCGCGTGCCGAGGACAAAGACACGATCGACCTGGCGGTACTCAGCGGTGTGAAAGACGGTCAGGCGTTGAAGGGTTACCAGGTGCAGCACTTCCAGCCCTTCGACCCGGTGCACAAGCGAACGGAAGCCACGGTGAAGGAATCGGACGGGAAGCAATTCTGGGTGACCAAGGGCGCGCCGCAGATCATCCTCGGGATGGCGACCAATGCCGGACCCATCAAGTCCGCGACCGAGAATGCGATCAGGGACTTCGCAGCGAAAGGGTTCCGCTCACTCGGAGTAGCTCGAGCCGCCGAGGAGGGCCAGTGGCAGTTCCTCGGCATCCTGCCGCTGCTCGATCCGCCGCGCGGACAGGCGAAGGCCACCATCGCCAGCGCTCGTGAGATGGGCGTGAGCGTCAAGATGGTGACAGGCGATCAGATCGCCATCGCCCGCGAGACAGCCAAGGAACTCGGACTAGGCACAAACATTCTCGATGCGGCAGGATTGGGGGACTCGAAGCATGAAGAGAGCGCGGACTCCGCGGCGGCGATCGAGAAGGCAGACGGCTTCGCCCAGGTGTTTCCGGAGCATAAGTTTCACATCGTAGACGTTCTCCAGAAGCGAGGTCACATCGTCGGGATGACCGGCGACGGAGTGAACGACGCTCCGGCGCTCAAGAAGGCGGACTGCGGCATCGCGGTGTCGGGCGCGACCGATGCGGCTCAGGCGGCGGCATCCATCGTCCTGCTGGCGCCGGGACTCTCGGTGATCATCGATGCCATCAAGGAGAGCCGGCGCATCTTCCAGCGGATGAACAGCTACGCGATCTACCGCATCGCGGAGACGATCCGCGTGCTGCTTTTCATGTCGCTTGCGATACTTGTGTTCAATTTCTATCCAGTTACAGCTGTCATGATCGTCATACTCGCCCTGCTGAACGATGGGGCGATTCTGTCGATCGCGTACGACAACGTTCAGTACAGGAATAAGCCCGAGGCGTGGAACATGCGCGTTGTGCTGGGGATATCCACTGTCCTCGGCGTCGTTGGCGTCGTCGCGGTGTTTCTCCTCTTCTTCCTGGCCGAGCGGATCTTTCATCTGGACCACGCCCGGATCCAGACGCTGATGTACCTGAAGCTCTCGATAGCAGGCCACCTCACGATTTTCTTGACCCGCACGCGGGGCCCGTTCTGGTCGATACGCCCGGCGAAGGTCCTCTGGATCGCGGTCCTCGGCACGCAGACCCTTGCGACGCTGATCGCGGTCTATGGCGTCTTCATGACACCTCTGGGTTGGCGCTGGGCAGGAGTCGTGTGGGGGTATGCCGTCGCTTGGGCTCTCGTGAACGACCGCGTGAAACTCGCGGCGTACTGGGTTCTCGACCGCACTGAGAAGGGGAGTGCCGCGGAGCGGCAGCTAAAGGCCAAGGCCGATGCGAAGATGGAGACCAAGCCCGGCGCGGCGGTAGAAGCCAAGCCCGTCGCGGCGGCGGAGGGCGAGACCAAGCCCGACGCGAAAGCGGAAGCGGAGCCGGGCGCTGCGGCGAAGGCCAAGCCCGACGCGAAGGCCGAGGCCAAGCCTGCTGCGGCAGCGGAGACCATGCCCGACGCAAAAGGCGACGCCAAGCCTGCCGCAGCAGACGCCAAGGCGGACGCGAAAGACGACGCCAAGCCCGCAGCGCCGGAGGCGAAACCCGACGCGAAGGCCGAAGCCAAGCCTGCTGCCGCAGCGGAGACCAAGCCCGACGCGAAGAGCGACGCCAAGCCTGCCGCAGCGCCGGAGGCCAAACCCGACGCGAAGGCCGAAGCCAAGCCGGCTGCCGCAGCAGATGCCAAGCCCGACGCGAAAGACGACGCCAAGCCCCCAGCGCCGGAAGCGAAACCCGACGCGAGGGCCGAAGCCAAGCCTGCTGCCGCAGCGGAGACCAAGCCCGACGCGAA
>JBKQKP010000043.1:0-4097 GCA_052147435.1 Polyangiaceae bacterium
TGCGGGGCGGGGGGCCGGGGGGGTGGGGTTACGCGAAGGGCGGCGAGCCGCGGGCGTGGGGTTACGCGAAGGGCGGCGAGCCGGGGGGCGTGGGGTTACGCGAAGGGCGGCGAGCCGCGGGGGTGCCGCTTCCCTCCGTCACTCGTGATGTAACGCCAATATCGGATCCAGCTGCGCCGCCCTCCGCGCCGGAAAGAACCCGAACGTCACCCCCGTGATCCCGCTCACGACGAGGCTCACCGCCAGCGCCGCGGGGTTCACGCTCATCGACCACTCGAGCTCCCTCGCGGCCACCCACACGAGGACCGTCCCGAGCGCGGCGCCGACGATCCCGCCGATCACCGCGAGGACGACCGCCTCGACGAGAAACTGCGTCAGGATGTCCCCCTCGCGCGCCCCGATCGCCATCCGGATCCCGATCTCGCGCGTCCGCTCGGTCACGCTCACGAGCATGATGTTCATGACGCCGATGCCGCCGACGATGAGGCTGATCGCCGCGATCGTCACGAGGAGCGCCGTGAGCACGTTGTACATGAACGACTGTTTCTCCTGGATGTCCTTCTGCGAGAACATGTCGAAGTCGGGCTTCTTGTCCCCCGTGATGTTGTGGCGCTGCCGGAGGATCGCGTCGATCTGCGCCATCGCCCGCACCGACGTCTCCGCGGTCGTCGCCGAGACGAGCAAGACACCGACGAAGCCGGGAGGCGCCTTTAGAATTCGCGCGCGCATGCTGCCGATCGGCATCATCACGACGTCGTCCTGGTCGCCGCCGAAGGGGGCCTCCCCCTTCTTTTTGTAGACGCCGACGACGCTGTACGGATACCGCCCGATTCGGATCGTCTCTCCGACGGGATCCGAGCTACCGAAGAGGTTCTTGGCGACCGTGGCGCCGAGGACGCACACTTTGGCTTTCGTGGCCTCGTCGTGCTCCGTCCACATCTCGCCGCGCTCGATGGCCCAGTTGCCTACCTCGAGGATCGCGGTCGTCGTCCCGTTGATCCCGGTCGCCCAGTTGCGGTCTCCGGCGACGACCTGCGCGCCGATCCCGAGCATCGGCGCGACCGCCTTCACGCTCACGGCCTCACGCGCGATGACGCGCGCGTCCTCGTCGGTGAGCCGCTTGCCGCTCCCCTGCGCGCTGCGAGCGCCCGACACCTGGCCGCTCTGCGGAAACACGACGATGAAGTTCGACCCGAGCGACTGGATCTTGTTGCTCATCGAGTCGCGCGCCCCGGCCCCGAGCGCCGTGATCGTGACGACCGATGCGACGCCGATGAGGATCCCGAGCACGGTGAGCGCGGCGCGCAGGACGTTGCGCTGTATGGACCGGAGCGCGAGGCGAATTCCGACGAGGACAGCCTTCATCACTCGACCCGCAGCGCTTCAATTGGATCCAGCTTCGCCGCGCGCCGCGCCGGCAGGTAGCCGAAGACGAGGCCGATCCCCGCGCTCGTCCCGACCGCGAGCACGATCGACGCGAGCGACGGCCGGATCTGCCAGTCGAGCGCGAAGCCGAGCCCCGCCGTCGCGATCGACCCGAGGAGGATCCCCATGATGCCGCCGAGGAGGCTCAGGACGACCGCCTCGACGAGGAACTGAAGGAGGATGTCCCGCTCGCGGGCGCCGATCGACATCCGCGTGCCGATCTCCCGCGTCCGCTCGGCGACGCTCACGAGCATGATGTTCATGACGCCGATCCCGCCGACGAGCAGGCTGATCGCCGCCACCCCGAGGAGGAGGAGCGACATGATCTTCAGGATGCCGCCGACGGTCTCCTGGATCTGCGCCTGGGTCCGGATGTCGAAGTCGGGCTCCCCCCCGTCGGGGATGTGGTGGCGCTGGCGCAGGATCGAGATGATCTGGGCCTTCGCGCGGTCCGTGGTGTCCGCCGAGGAGGCAGACGCCATGAGGGCGTCGAGGCGCCCGGGCGCCGTGTGCTGGATCCGGCCGCGGTAGCTCCCCGTCGGCATGAGGATGCGGTCGTCCTGGTCCTGCCCGATCGTCGCGGCGCCGCGCTCCTTCAGGAGCCCGAGGACGCGGTACGGGAACGAGCCGATTCGAATCGTCTGCCCGACCGGATCTGCCCCTTTGCCGAAGAGCTTCTCGCTCACGGTGTTCCCGACGACGCAGACCTTCGTCTTCAGGAGCTCGTCGTTTTCGTCCCAGAGCGTCCCCTTCGCGATCTCGAACTTTCGAATCGGGAAGTAGCCGAGGTTCGCGCCGATGATCGTCGTCGAGACGTTCTGATCGCCGTAGATCACCTGCCCCATCGTCTGCAGGAAGTACCCAACCCCGGCCACGCTGACCGCCTCGCGCGCGATGGCGCGTCCGTCGGCCTCGGTGAGGCGCCCGGTCGTCTTGCTGCGGGCGCCCGACTGCTGCGTCGTCTTCGGGTAGATCGAGATGAGGTTGGCGGCGAAGCCGTCGAGCGTGCCGCCGATCAGAACCGTCGCGCCGTTTGCGAGCGCCATCACCGCCATGACCGCGGCGACGCCGATGAGGATGCCGAGGACCGTGAGGCTCGCGCGCATCTTGTTTCGACCGATGGCGCCGAAGGCGAGGCGAACTGCGGTGAGGAAAAGCGACATCGGTTGGTGTGGGCGCTAGGCGTGCGACTTGAGCGAGGCGGCGCGCCCGTTCCCCGGAGTGAAGAGCGAAAGGAGGAGGTAATGCAGGAGCGTCACGGCGCCGAACGAGAGGACGGCGAGGACGAGCGCCCCCACCTGCGCCGACGAGGAGAGCCCTTCGATCCGCTCGAGCACCCACTTCGGTAAGACGCGCGGCCACGCCATCGCGATCGGCCCCGCGACGAGCGCGAGCGCCAGCGTGTACCCGAGCGCGACGCGCACCCGCTGATCGACCTTGAGCGGGTGGCCCACGCGCCGCTTGCCGTAGCGCGCGCCGACGAACGTCGCCCCAAGCGCGGCGAACGTGAACAGCACCCAGGCGTACATCCCGCCGAGGATGGCGTCGTACACGGTCCCCGCGAGGAGGCCGGCGAGCCCGCCGGCGATCATGGCGAAGTAGACGAGCAGAGGTACCGGACCGCCGAGCCGCGCGCGCGCCGCGGCGACGGGATCCTCGTTGGTCGAATCGGGAGGGGGGGCGTACTCCTGCGGCGGCGGGAGCTCCGCGAGCTTCGCCCACGCGTCCAGCGGGGTCGCCTGGACGATGTCGCTGACGACGCGACCGTCCCTCACCGTGATCACGCGCGACGCGCAGAGCGCGATGTCGTGCTCGTGCGTCACGAGGCAGATCGTGATCCCGTTCTTCTTGTTCAGGTCCTGAAGCAGCCCGAGCACCTCGAGGCTCGTGCGCGTATCGAGGTTCCCGGTCGGCTCGTCGGCAAGAAGCAGCGGCGGGTCGCTCACGAGCGCCCGCGCGATCGCGACGCGCTGCTGCTGCCCGCCGGAGAGCTGGCTCGGGGTGTGGTGCACGCGATCGGCGAGCCCGACTTTCTCGAGCGACTGCATCGCGCGCTTGCGCCGCTCGCGCGCGCCGAAGCCGCGGTACTGGAGCGGCAGCTCGACGTTCTCGAGCGCCGTCGTCCGCGAGAGGAGGTTGAACCCCTGGAAGATGAAGCCGATGAGCCGGTTGCGGACGATGGCGCGCCCGTCGTTCGTGCGAGAGCCGACGTCGAGCCCCGCGAGCTCGTAGGTCCCGCGGGTCGGCCGGTCGAGGCACCCGAGGATGTTCATCAGCGTCGACTTCCCCGACCCGCTCGCTCCGACGATGGCGACGAACTCCCCGCGGAGGATCGTGAGGTCCACGTCGCGCAGCGCATGGACCGTCCCCGCCCCGCTGACGTAGTCCTTTGCGACGCCGCGCAGCTCGATGATCGAATCCCGTGCGTCTACGGCCGGCGACACCGAGCTGTGCGTAGCACCTCCGCTGGGGGGGGTCACGCGAGGGCCCCGGCCGCATCGCGACGCCATCGCTCGGCCCCAACGCAACCCCATCGCCCCGGCCCCAACGCAACCCCATCGCCCCGGCCCCAACGCAACCCCACCCCCCTGGCCCCCCGCCCCGCTGGCGGGGCGGAGGGAACGTGAAGAGAGAACACGCCGTCACGCTCCCCCCGCCCTGCCCGGCGGGGC
>JBKQKP010000044.1:0-7071 GCA_052147435.1 Polyangiaceae bacterium
CACGCCGAGGACGTGCCCGTGCGCGTCATCGAGAAACGTCAGGCGCGCGTCCGTGTCTCGGACTCTCGATTGTGGCAGCGAGCGATGCGCTCCGTCCTCTCGATCTGGCCGAGCGTTCTCCTCCCCCCGATTCGGGGGGAGGCCGGGTGGGGGGCTCCCGATCGCGGGCGACACGGGCAGCGTTGCCGCTGATCCCAATCACCGCTCGATCAACCCATACTTGTGCAGCTTCTCGATCAGCGCCGGCCGCGACACCCCCAGCCTCCGCGCCGTCTCGCTCTGATTCCGCGTCGCGGCCTCGAACTGCTCCGCGATGATCGCCCGCTCGAACGCCTCCACGCGCGCCCGCAGCGGATGGCTCGGCCCCGGATCCCCCGCCGCGGGCGACCCGCTCGCGGGCGTCGGTCGCGGCTCCGCCAGCGATCGCCACAGCGCGAGCGTCAGCCGTTCGTCCGGCGCGAGCGCCAGGAGCCGCGCCACCGTGTTCTCCAGATCGCGCACGTTCCCCGGCCACGCATGCGCCTTCATCGCGTCCACCAGCGCCGGCTCCACCTCGACCTGCCCCATCCCGTACCGGTCGGCGTACTGCCGCACGAACGTCCGGATGAACGGCTCCACGTCCTCGAGCCGCTCGCGCAGCGGCGGGATCCGAATCGGCACCACGTTCAGCCGGTAGAACAGATCCTCGCGGAAGCGCCCCGCCTTCACGTCGGCGGCCAGATCCCGGTTCGTCGCCGCGACGAGCCGCACGTCCACCGTCTCCGCCCGCCCGCCGACCTGCTGCACCTCGCCCGACTGCAGCGCGCGCAGGATCTTCGCCTGGATCGCCAGCGGCAGCTCCCCGATCTCGTCGATGAACAGCGTCCCCTTGTCGGCCTGCTGGAAGTACCCCTGCCGCGCCTGCGTCGCCCCCGTGAACGCCCCCTTCGTGTGCCCGAACAGCTCCGCCTCCGCGAGCTCGCTCGGAATCGCCGCCGCGTTGAACCGGACGAACGGCTTGTCCGCGCGGCGCGAGTGCGCGTGGAGCGCCGTCGCCATCACGTCCTTCCCGGAGCCGCTCTCCCCGGTGATCAGCACCGTCACGTCCTTCGGCGCCACGCGCGTGATCATGTCGAGCACGCGACGCATCGCCGGACTCTCCGCCACGATCGCCCGCCCGAGCTGCGCTTCCGTCCGGAGCCGCGCGTTCTGCAGCCGCAGCTCGCGCGTCTCGATCCCGCGCTTCACCGCGAGCACCAGCTCGTCGGGGTCGAACGGCTTCGGCAGATAGTCGTACGCCCCGGCCTTCATCGCCGCGACGGCGACCCGCTCCGACCCGTGCGCCGTCAGCATCAGCACCGGCACGCTCGGGTCCTGCGCGCGAATCCGCGCGAGCACCTGCATCCCGTCCACGTCGGGCATCGCCAGATCGGTGAGCACCACGTCGGCACCGCGCGCCTCGAACGCCGCGATCCCGCTCGCCCCACCGTCCGTCACTTCCACGGTGAGCCCGGCGTCGCTGAGCACCGCCTCGAGCGTGAAGCGCAAGGAGGCGTCGTCGTCGACTACGAGCACGCGAGGCGGCATCGACGACAACCTACCTCGTCACGACGTGACCGTCTCGGGCTCCCGGACGGGGTTCGGCAGCTTGGCCTTCGCGGCGGCGGCCTTCGCGCAGGCGGGGAGGTCGATCGTCACGGTCGTCCCCTTCCCGGGCGAGCTCTCGTAGCGGAGCTGCCCGCCGTGCTGATCGATGAGCCCGCGCGCGACGGCGACGCCGAGCCCCGTCCCCCCTTCACGCGTCGTGTAGTACGGCTTGCGAATCCGCTCGAGCACGTCGGCGGTCATCCCCTGGCCGCGGTCGATGACCTTGATGCACGCCGATCCGCCGCAGCACTTCGAGATGTCGATCGTCACCTTCTGACCCGAGGGGGACGCCTGCATCGCGTTCAGGACCAGGTTCAAGAGCGCCTGACGGATCTTGCGCCCGTCGGCGTTGAGGACCAGCTCCTCGCTCCCCTTCACTTCGAGCGTCACGCCGACGTCGGCCGCGCGCGTCTCGAGGAGCAACGCGAGCTCGCGCGCGAGCGCATGCGGGACGACCGGACCGAGCTGCAAGTCGTCGAGCCCGCGCGAGAACGAGAGGAACCCATCGACGATCCCCTGCAGCCGATCGGCCTCCGCGGCCACGATCGCGAGCCGCTCGGCGACCTTCGGATCGTCGGCGTTGCGTGCCATGTGCGTCGAGAGCCCCTTGATCGCGGCGAGCGGGTTCTTCACCTCGTGCGCGAGGCGGGCGGCGATCCCCTCGAGCGCGCGCGTGCGGTCCTCGGTCTCGGTGCAAATCTCTTCGCGACGCTCGGCGAGCTCGAAGCCGACTCGCTCGTAGACGTACGTGACGCCCGAGCCCATGAAGTAGATCGACGCGATGGTGAGGAGGAACGCCGCGGTCGCGATGAGCACGTACTCCGCCGTGGGGTACACGGTCGCCGCGACGAGCGGGACCGGCAGGACGCCGATCGTCGTGTGCGCCGCGAGCGCGAGGCCGACCATGCCGGCCGTGAAGAGCCCGAAGAACGACGCACGCGCGCGCCCCTCGATCGGGTGGAGCGACGCCGACATGAGCATCGGGATGCAGCTCACGAGGAGCGGGCTCGAGATGCCGCCGGTGTTCGCGACACCCAGGAAGTAGAACAGGGACGCCGCGAAGAGGTGGTTCGCCTTTGCGGCCTCGGGGTCCACGCGCTGGATCGAGTGCAGGCGCATCTTGAACACGATCGCCGAGCCGAAGAGGGCGACGATCTCGATGCCGAGCCGGACGGACGACATGCCGGTCAGCGCCAGGACCGCGATGACCATCAGGTTGAACGGGATGATCCAGGCGAGCCGGAAACGAGCCACGGCGCAGCCCATCTCGGCGAACATCTGCCGCTTCAGCGCGTCGAAGCGGGCACGCTGGCGGGGGGCGAAGGTGGGTGCAGCCGACATCCTGGCATTTGCATGATGCAGCAACGACCGTGCGCAAGCACGAATCGCGTGAAACCACGGCTTTTTCGCGATTTCGGGGGGTGGAACCTGTCGGATTTACGACAATTGCGTCGGGATCGACGACGGTCGGGGGGGGGGAAACCGGGGCCTGGTCCAGGGCCAACCGCATACGAAGATTGCCCTCTTTGGCGGGGCGCGGTACCGGTCCGGACCTGGGAGGCCTTCATGAAGAGGACGATTCTCACGGTGGGTGCGTTGGTTCTGGGCGCTTCGACGTACACGGCGCGCGCGCAGGCGCAGCAGGCCCAGGACACGACGAAGGTAGGCGCGCCGCCCGCGTCTTCCACGACGGCGACGCCGATCGCCGCCAAGGTCGAGGACGACTCTCCGGACCACGAGCGCTTCATCGGACACTTTGCGGTGGGGTACTTCGGCATCTCGCAGATCCCGATCGGCACGGCCACGCCGGCCGGCACCGGCGCCAACGAGCCCGCCGCGGGCGCACCCGGGACCGTCACTTCGCCGATCATCGGCATCCGCTACTGGCTCAAGCGCGGGATGGGCATCGATGCGGGCATCGGCATCGGCTACCAGTCCGGCGGGACCACGACCGTCAACGGCGGCACCACGACGACCGTCGCCAACAACAACAACGCCTTCGCCTTCGCGCTGCACGCCGGCGTGCCGTTCGCGCTCGCCGAGGGGCATCACTACGTCTTCGAGTTCGTCCCCGAGACGACGCTCGGCTTCTCGACCGGCACCGTGAAAGGGGCCCCCGGCGCTCCGGGCGCGGGTGCCGGACCGGATACCAGCGTGAACGGCTTGCTGTTCAACATCGGCGCGCGCGTCGGCGCCGAGCTTCACTTCGGGTTCATCGGCGTGCCGGAGCTCGCGCTCCAGGCGTCGATCGGCGTCTACCTCGCCTACGGTCAGTCGAGCGCGAGCATCGCGAACAACTCGATCACGTCGAACCTGACCGGCTTCTCGACGACGGTTTCGGGCGATCCCTGGGCCATCTTCGCCGACACGATCTCCGCGCTATATTACTTCTGAGAACATGAGCACCAGGAACCGCACCCGCACGCTTCTCACGGTGCTTGCGCTCGCGACCGTCGCGGGCGCATGCGCCAACGCGGGACCGGGCGATCCGCCGCCGGTGGCGACCGGGGGGACCGAGCAGTCGCCGGGCTCCACGTACCAGCCGCCCGGCGTCGGCGGGCAACAGCCTGCCGCGGCGGGGACTCAGTCACCGGGCGGGGGATACCAAGCGCCCGGCAGCACGTACCAGCCTCCGGGGGGGAGCTCGTCCGGCTCCTCTTCGGGGAGCGCGTCGTCTTCGGGGTCCTCGTCGGGATCCGGCACTCCTGGCGGTGGCAGCTCCGACTGTCCCGTCTGCGGTACGTACAGCTGCACGGTGACCTCTCAAGGGGGCACGAGCACCACCACGTACGTGCTCACTCCGATCAACCCTACGGGGTCGTGCCTCGTCGATGGGGTGGACATCGTCCTCCTCTGCGGCGGCGGGATCCTCGATCTGGGCGACGACGGCGGGACGACGGAAACCTGGAGCTCGCAGGGGACAACCGTGTCGGCGAGCATCGACGGCGTGAGCTACGTCTGCACGAAGAGCTGAGAAGCCCCTACGGCGCGAACTCCGGCTCCGCGCTCCCGTCGATGATCTTCGCCGCCCGCGCCCTTCGAAACAGCTCCCCCACCGCGCGGCGCGCGTCGTCCGGCGTCGCGCGGGTGTCCTCGTTCGCGTACATCGTCAGGTAGCGGTCGAGCATCGCGCGATCGAGCTTCACGTCGGCGCGCGTCTCCTCGGCGAGGAGCGCGTCCATCACTTCGTCGCGGTGGGCGAGCGCCCAGGCGATCGATCGCGCGCACGCGGCAGACACGCGCGCGATGAGCTCTGCGCCGAGCCCGCGACGGATCGCGTTCCCCCCCAGCGGGAGCGGGAGGCCGGTGAGCTTCATCCACGCCTCCCCCACGTCGCAGATCTTCGCGAACCCTTCGCGCTCGAACGTGAGGCGCCCTTCGTGGATGAGGAGCGCGGCGTCGACCTCGTGCGCGCGGAGCGCCTCGAACACGCGGGCGTACGGCTGGATCGGGACGACCACCGCCTCGAACTCGGGGAGCAGGAGGCGCAAGGTCACGTACGCCGTCGTGCGAAGCCCGGGGACGCCGATCCGCTTCCCGCGGAGCGCCTCGAGCGGCGACTCTCGCTTCGCGACGACGACCGGGCCATACCCGCGACCGATCGACGCGCCGTGCGGCAGGAGCAGCCAGTCCTTCGCGATCGTCGCGTACCGCGCGATCGACACGGCGATCACGTCCACGTCGCCGCGCTCGGCCCGCGCGTTCAGCGCCTCGGTATCGGCGCGCTCGTGGGTGAAGGCGAGCCCCCCCGTGTCCACCTTCCCGTGGAGCAGCGGCCAGAACATGAAGAGGTCGTCGCTGTCGGGGGAGAAGGCGAGCTTGATGGGGGGGGTGGGGGTGGGGGGGGGCACGGCGGGGACCTTAGGGCGGTTTTTCGGAGGGCGAAGGTAGTAAATGAGGGGGGCCCGCGTATACGTATCGGCCATGCTCACGAAAACGTCGGGAAAGCGCCCCGTAAGCGCCGTTTTGTCCGGGGCTCTTTTCTCGCTCGCCGTCCTCGCGGCGTGCTCGTCCCAGTCGGGGACCGCGGCCCCCGACGAGGCGACCGCGTCGCCCTCGGCGACGGCGGCACCGCATTCGGAGAGCGCCCGCGCAACGACGGGGCCGAGGCCCCGGATCGTCGCCTCGACGGGGCTCCCGATGAACGTGATGCCCATCTACAAGAAGCGGCAGGTCGGCGTCACGTCGAACGCCTGTGTCGGCGGCACGCCCGATCTGCAGTACCTGGGCGGCCCCGTCATCCAGAGCCCGAACATCGTCTCCGTCCTCTGGACCGCCAACGTCGACCCGAGCGTCACCTCGCAGATCGGGAGCTTTTACACCGACCTCATGGCGAGCACGTATTTCGACATGCTCGGCGAGTACAGCACCGCCGGCGTCGCCGCCACGGACGGGAACCCCGGCACGACGCAGGGGATCACGCGCGGCAAGTACGTCGGCCAGTACACGATCACGCCGTCGGTGTGCGCGGGGACCGCGGCGTGCACGGTCACAGACGCGCAGATCGCGTCGGAGCTCGCGGCGCAGATCGCGGCGGGGCACTTGCCCGAGGTCGTGACCGGCTGCGACGGACAGGTGAGCTCTCTCTACATGTTCGAGTTCCCCGCGAACGTCACGATCACGCTCACCGTGGACGGATCGACGTCGGCCTCGTGCTCGGCGTTCTGCGGGTACCACGAGAACACGACGATCGGCGGGAAGGTCGTCCCGTACGGCGTCATCCCCGACCTCGAGTCGGGGCCGTGCCAGTCGGCCTGTTCGGAGACGGCCGACGCGAACTTCAACGACGTGACGTCCGTGCACTCGCACGAGGTCGCCGAGGCCGTGACCGACACCGAGGTCACGATCACGACGAGCGGGTATGTGCGCCCCTCCGCCTGGGGCGACGAGGTCTGCGGCGAGGTCGGCGACATCTGCAACTTCCAGGAGCAGTCGACGAGCCTCAACGGCACCTCGTGGACCGTCCAGCAGCTGTGGAGCAACAAGGTCAACGACTGCACGGTCACCGGCTCGCCGCCTCCCGTCTGTACCGGGGCTAACACGCCGGCCGGATGCCGGACGTGCGAGTGCTCTGACAGCAACTACAAGGGGCCCACGACGACGCTCGGCTGCGACGGGGCGACCCCGTGGTGCGACACCACCTCGGCCACGACGAACTTCGGCTACTGCGTTCAGTGCACGACGAACAGCGAGTGCACGTCACCGGCGACGTGCAGCAGCGCGAACACGTGCAGCTGCACCGCGATCACGACGTGCCCGACGGGGGACAACTGCGGGACGATCTCGAACGGGTGCGGCGGCACGGTGAGCTGCGGGTCAGCCTGCACGTCGCCCGATACGTGCGGCGGCGGCGGGACGCCGAACCACTGCGGCTGCACCGCGCTCACGACGTGCCCGACGGGGGACAACTGCGGGACGATCTCGAACGGCTGCGGCGGCACGGTG
>JBKQKP010000045.1:0-14015 GCA_052147435.1 Polyangiaceae bacterium
GACGAGCGTGACGCGTAGGGCGCTGGTCGTCACCGGCGAATCGTCGCCGCGGATCGAGTACGCTCCGGCGCCGTCGTCCTACGAACGACCCGGCGGAAGACCTCGGAATGCGTTTTCAGCCACCACAAGGCGTGGAGAACGGAATGGTCGCCCGGAACGCCGATCACTCCGGGACGTTCAGTCGTTCCGGTAAGTAGACGTCGGCTTGCTCCTTCACGCGTGCACGCCATGGCGGAGACGGGAAGTCTTCGGGACGACTCGATCGGGACAATGTGTCCTCGGGAGAAGTTAGTAGTCGCGCGGAGAAGCGCCTGATGCCGACGCCAACGACGGTCGGTCTTGCGTTGTTCGTCTACCATCGCCGTCTCGGCGCACGGGCGTGCGCGCAAGGAGAAGCCGATGGCCCTCTCGGACTTGGAAGCACTTGCACGCGCAGTCTTTGCCCGGCCCGACGACGAACTCGCGTATGCCGCTTTCGAAGCTGAGCTAAGCCAACATACTCGCGCGGAGATTGACGCCGCGCTCTCAGCATTCGTCCCCCACCTCGTCGCAACGCTCGCCGAGCGCGCCTCAGTGGCTCCGCTGGTCGCGGCGCCTCGCCCATGTCCGCAGGTATCCCTTGCGACTGAGCCTCCCGCGCCGCGAGGGCCGGCCCCTTCGGGCAGCGTCCAGACGGTACCGAAGCCTTCAACGAACTGGGCGGGCAACGAGCGAACGGATGGAGCACATGGGGTAGCGTTCCGCATCCGTTCGCGCGCCGATGCTCTTCGAGTTGTCGAAGATGTGCTCGCCTTACCGCCCGGACCCGCGAGAGCCATCCTGGCACTAGGCGTGGCCCATTCGTCCTCCGCCATCGTCGTGCCTCGGGGCGTGCTCGTCGAGACAGGTTGGCTCGAGCAACCGCAGTGGAATGCAATCGACCCGGAGAACCATGCACTCGTCGAGTTGCACCGAGTCTTCGAGCTCAGAAAGGATTGGTACAATCGTTCCGTCGACTGCGAGAATCATGTTGTCGTCGGCGCAGGTGCGCGCGTTCGCGATGTCAACGCCGCTCTTTGCGGGACTGGGCGCGCTCTCGCTATGCTCGGTGCGTACACGGGCCAGACGCTCGTGGGCGCGATCTGCACCGGCACGCATGGCTCCGGTTTCTCCTTCGGCCCGTTGCACACCTTCGTACGCTCGGTGCAGCTCGTAGGTGCGGCGGGCGGCCGGTCGAAGGAGTACCGCATCGAGCCGGGTCAAGGCATCACCAACAGAGCGCTCTATATGGCGGACAATCCGAGCGTTGAGCTCATCCAAAACGATGAGGCCTTCCGCGCGGTTCTTGTCGGGCTCGGTGCCTTCGGCATCGTCACTTCCGTGATCGTCGCCACTGTGTCGGCGTTTTCGCTGAGGGAGGAGCACATCCATATGGATTGGGCGAAGGCCAAGGAGCTGCTTGCGCCGCGCGATCCCGCAGGAGGCCGACCCTTATATCTCAAGGACACGTACAGCGCGGGGGTGCTCCTCTCTCCCTATCCGTGGCCGCTCCACAGTCGTGACTCGTCGGGGCACGGGGCGCAGCACGCGGTCATGTCGCGCGCCTGGATTTCAAGCACACGTCCCACGGGGGCGGCGGATGAGGGGCCGGCGAATCTGCCCGGTATCCTGACACCCCTGCTCGACTACGTCGCCAACGCGACGAGGCTTGCGCCAATGCTCCTCGATATCGTCGTTGCGTTGTCAAACCCGCATCGCCTCGTGTGGGGACGCAGCGATGCGATCCTAGCCAATTCGGGCAATCTGCCGAGGGGGTACTCCGTAGAGTATGCGTTTCCCGTGAGCGAGTTACCATCGGCGCCCGACGCCCTGTTCTCGACGATGACGGCGCTGGCCGATCGGAGGAGGACAGTGCTGGGCACGGCATCGATCCGTTTCGTAGGAGGGGACGAAGCGCACCTGTCCATGACCGAAGGACAAGATCGATTCTTCGTCGAGATCCTCACGGTTGCTGGGGTCACGTCGGCCCAGAACGTCTTTGCTGACCTTCAGCCCGTCGCGCTCGCGCACAATGGGAGACCGCACTGGGGACAGTGGTGGGATCCCGCTCCCGCGTCCGTTGCGGCGATCCTCGCGATCTACCCTCACCTCGCGGAGTGGCGTGCTCAGCGCTCCGCGATCGACGCGGCCAATCTGTTTGGCGGCCAGATCCATGGCCTATGAGTTCGTCATCACGCGACACCTGAGACGGCCCGAACAGCGCCAACCCCTGTCGCCTGATTCAGTCCCCGCCCCGGCGTTGCGCTCAAGCGTCCCCACGTCTCGGCGCTCGCGTCCGCATCCCCACCGCGACGTCGGCCTCGTCGTGCTCGAAACCCGAGTCGTCGCTGCCTCGGCTCTCGTCAGCGACGAGCTACGGGAGCGTCAGCTCGTTGCCCGTGCTGAGCTGCTCGACGAGGTACGGCGCGCCCATGCCGCCCTCGTCGAGGGGACGGAGAACGCGGACGTTTCGGGCGGAGCAGTGTCGAGGTCGGCGGAGATACCACGTCCGGACCTTTAGCTCCGCCCAGAATGCGACGTCGTGCACTGGCGAATCTCCTCACGGGTGCTCGACAGGCACCGAGGCGAGATAGTCACGCCACAATGCATCCTGCTGAGCCTTCGCCGATGCGGCGATCTTGCGCTCCGCCAGCACAGCGGTTGTCAGAGCCTCGGAAACTTTCGCTGTCGGGCGCAAGATCGTAGCTGCGCCGACTGCGCGCGCAAACCCGGCAGGGTCCGTTGGCGCGCCGGCGAAGACCTCGTTCAGTGCGGCATTCCTGTCGGCAACCGCCGCGCCGATGGGCACGGAAACGGTGTTCCTCCGCTGATCCAACTCTGCCAGTACGGGCTTCATTCCCTGGAAGAGTCCAACCGCCCGTGCATCGTCGAGCGTATTGCCGGCAGTCCAATTGGTTGCGACGTTCGCCCGTATGACGTCTCTGTCTTGGAGTATGTCGGTAGGCTTGACGGCATATTTCTGCGCTTCCGCCGCGCAGTTTGGGGCCGCGGTGTCGAGCAGCCCCACGCGCAAGCGATTCATTTGCTCGCAAGCAAGCTTGTAGCTACTCGCGCGCCGAGCGCGCGTCGCTTTGTCGTCTTGCTCAAGCACTTCCGCAGCCTTTTGCACAGAACTCGCAGCGACATCCTGCACCGCACTTGCCAACATCGCCGTTGCTTCCGCGGCGACCTCTGCGCGGTGCGCCTCGCCCTCGGCGATCAGCTGGGGTCTGAGCTTCTTGTAGAAGGTGTTGCACGCATCGGGGACCCCATCCAACGCTGTCGGAAGAAGTTCGCGCTCGCCCGGTACAGCGTTCACGGCATCCGTTACTGCCTGAATGCAGACGCTCGCCGTGGAATCAGATACGAGGGGACCAATGAAGGCATCACGCGCGGAGAGTCTCGCCGCAACTGCCTGCGGTCCGCTCCCATAGGGGGGCACTCCAGCCTTCGGAGCGGACGAAAATACTTGAGGGATAGTGTCCGTCGCCTGGAACGGTACCCCGTAGTAGCGCAGCGGCACGACCCGGGTCTGTCGGGTGTCCCAGACAATGCCTCCGGCGAGCCCAACGAGCTTGCCGCTTGCTACGATGGGACCACCACTGTCGCCGGCCGCTAGCTGAGACTGAACGGAGAGATCTATGAGATGAGTGAGGTTGCCTTGCCCCACATTGCCAGGCAGAACCTTCAGCAGGTCCTGCAACGTCGCTAACGGCGCGTCCGAGAAGAAAATTTCCTTGAGGCTGGAGGCATTCCCGAGGCTCCACCCCTCTGCAAATCCCTTGCCGAGCGCGAGCGAAGCGTAAGACGAGGACGGCGTCCCATCCACGAAACGCACGTCCCAATACCCAATGGATTGAGGCCACGTACCCGCGGCGACCTTCAGAAATGTGACGTCGTGATCCGGATAGTCAGCGAAACCGAGGACCTCGGTTTCCTGTTGCATTCCGCGTTTCCAGATCGTCACCTTGTGCGCGCCCATCACCACGTGAAAGCACGTTGCAACAACGGCGTAATCTGCGCTCGACGTGACGAGCACTCCGGTGCCATATCCCCACAACGATCCATCGTCGATGAAGTTGGAGACTCGGACGACCCGGGCCTGAAGTGCGATCATTGCGCGTGCCCGGTCTTCGTCCGCTGCACTCGCGGATCGAGGGTCGCGCAGGGTGAGCACTAACAGGAGGACAGAAAAGCCGCCAACGCACCTCACTTGCGCAGGCCCTTGAGGATCTCACCCAGGACGTTGCCGTCCAGCGCGATACCGGCAAAGACATCGCTGATATCGGGGTTCTTCCACCGGCCCACGGTCGGAACAGATCCCGACGGCACGTAGTCTCCAACTTGATATCCATTCGCGAGAACCTGGATTTGCTGGAAGTGCCAGCCTGCCACAAGCCCGAGTCCGGGCCACGGCTCGATATTCAACCCCGCATAGATGTGGCTAGTGGGGGCTGCTAAAGAAATGCCAACGGCGGGCCCCCACGCTTGCCAAAAAGTACGCACGCGGACGGTGTCCGCGGGGACCCAGGAGAGACTGACGAATGGCACTGCGCCAAGCCCACCCTCTTGAGTGTTAGCGGCAATCACGGGCAACGGCTCACCCTTCACGGCCGCAGCGCTGTATTGGGTTGTTTGCGCGAAATCAAAAATGAGCGCAACAAGAACTTGTATTCTGTACAGAGCGAGCGTGGGGATGGATATCTGCTTGCTGTCTTTCGCGTTTACCGTGATCTTGAGACCGTTGTCGGCGCTGCAATGGGACGCGTGAACGACCGCGTATTGAAAGAGCGACTGTTGCTGTTGTGCGGCAATTTTCTCGAGCGGGTTTGGGCTCGAGGAGACACGTACCTGCTGAGGAGCGTCACACGTAGTGATCTGTGTGCTCTTGATGGGATTGTCAGACGCCCCCACGATAATCACATAGATGTCGTCGTCTTCGTCTACCTGCGGATTCTGCCCTAGAGGCGTCCCGTCGGTATTGTAGAATAGTACGGCCTTGTCCTCGCTACGGCTTTCCAGTTTCGGAAAGCCGGCATCGGCAGTGAGGCCTTTGGGATTCGTGTCAAGCCCGCTCACTGCGCGAGCGCATTGCAAGATGTCATCCGTCGTGGCTGGTGAAGGCCACTGTAAGCATTGGCCGGAGATCGCGGCCACTGCGGTCGTGGTTCCCTTGCCATTGGTGGCTTGCGCGCCAGGTCCAGGCGTCTTGGGCGTAGGGGGCGGAGCGCACGCCTTGATGGCCGGGATTGTGAGGGTACTCGGTGTCGATGCGGAGGCTGAGGGAATCACCGTACATATGAGGGTGAGGGGCGGAGTTCCAAAGGAACCCGTCACGGGGGTGATCGCGTAACATTGGTCCCCCCCACAAGCCGTCGGCGGCGCGAGGGTGTACCCGGAGCATGTGATGCTCTTGATCTGCGGGACGACGCCTGCGGGAACGAGCACGTGTGGCTGACTCGAGAGGCAGCCAGCGGTTGCCCCGTCGACTGCGTCCACTGTAAGGATGGCGTTCGGGTCCGTAACGATAGGGATCGGGTCGGCGACTGCCAGGGACGAGCGTTCGACGACCAGGAGGAGCGTCAGTGCGGTGATCCATTGAACGAAATGTCGCATGTAGGCCTCGTGCTCAATCTGCGTCGAAAGTGGAGGCATCGATGCCCGTGTCCGGGCTCGCGTCGAGCCCCCTCTCCGGCGGTGCAGTGGAATCGGGCATCTCGTCGCTCGGACCGTCGCTCTCGGTGCCGCCGTCCTCGGCAGGCGCCGCGTCGGCCTCGGTCCGCGGTATGCGAAGCGCGGTAAACGCGATGGCGGCACCCTCAACGGGACCGCAGGAGGCCGCCTCGGGCTGTTCATATGCGGCTGCAAGGACTTCGACGTCATCATTGCCCGCGGGAATGTTCAACAAGGCGCCGGTCGTGAGCGCATTGTGAATCGGATCGTAGACGAGAGCGCTCGCGGGCACCCCGACGCCGAACGAGGCGATCCTTGCGCCTCCTCCTGCGTCGGCTGCGGCATCAGCAAGGACGGGTAGGGCTCCGCCATCTTCGTAACACCCTGCGGTTCCCGGAAGCAGCGTGAGTGTGCCAGTGTCAGTCTCGAAGAGGATAATGACGTTGCGGTCATTGTTGGATGTGGCGACCTCGGCGAGAATGAATACGGGGCCCCCCGTCGTAGAAATGGTGGAAACGTCCGGAATGAGCTGGAGGTTGACGGCAGGGACGTCGTATGTTGGAGCCGGCGCGTCGCAGCTCGCGGAGATGAGGAGGAGAAGAGAAGAGACCAGGCTGCCGTAACAAGCAATGGCGCGGGTCCTGTTCATGGTGCTCCCGAGGTAGTGTACTCTGGGCTGCGCGGTCTCTGGAGTATGCGGAAGGCGCGAGAGCGGGCTCGGCGCGCGACAGAGCTTCCCCGCAGTGGTCCGGAACATCTGGGGTATCGGAGGCGGATACCGCGGCGCTAGGGGAAACGTGGGCGAGACGCGACGAAGACTGAGATAGCGCGCGAGTCGTATGTGGAACTCCGTCTCAGCTACCCGTTGCGCGCGCCACCGGTCACTTCTCAGCAATTCCCTGCGCGAACGTTCCTCGGGCCTAGTCAGTAGTCGCAAGGACGCGCCTGAAGCGGCCCGGATTTCCCGGAGGCTCCCAATGTTGAGAGGATGGAGCCATGGGAAGGAAGAGCAAATACCCGGCGGAGGTTCGGGAGCGAGCGGTGAGGCTGGCGTTCGAGCAGCAGACGTCGCACGAGTCGGAGTGGGAGGCGCTCACGTCGATCGCGGAGAAGGTAGGCTGCACCGCCGAGACGCTTCGGAAGTGGGTACGGCGGACGCAGCGTGACGCGGGCCAGCGCCCCGGGCTCACGACGGGTGAGCGAGAGTGCCTGAAGGATCTGGAGCGCGAGAATCGGGAGCTGAAACGCGCCAACGAGATCCTTCGGAAAGCGTCGGCGTTTTTGCCCAGGCGGAGCTCGACCGCCGACCGAAGTGATGATCGACTTCATCGACAAGCACCGAGAGGAGCACGGGGTCGAGCCGATCTGCGAGGTGTTGCCGATCGCCCCGGCGACCTACTACGCGCGCAAGGCACGCCAACGCGACCCGGAGCTGCGCCCTGCCCGCATGAAGCGCGACGAGACGCTCGGCCGGGTGCGGTCATCGCCTCCGCGAGCCTGCCGTCCCCGGACTCTCGCGCCTCGGCCTGGAACCGCGCTCTCCCGCCACCGAGCGTGTAACATCCGTCCGCCGACGATGGAGCTCCAGGAGACCGCGCCCCTCCCGCTTGACCCCCTCGAACATTCCGAGGAGGACTACGGCTCCGCCGTTATCCACGTCGCTTGGGACCGAGTCTCAGGCTCGAACGAACGGACGCTCCTCTTCGCCTTCGTGGAGCTCCTTCCGGCGGAGATTCCCCCGCCCGTCGACGATTACGATCCTAGGTCGCCCGACACCAGCCATCGTCTGGGCGGTCGAAGCGACCACTACGTCCACATCCGCCACGCCGTCACGACGCCTCGGGAGGGCTTGACCTGGTATCTGAGTTGCCGAGCAGGGAACGCCGCGCTTCCGCCCGATGAGCCGAGCGCCGAACGCAAAGTACTTCGCCTGGCTGCACTGGGAGAAGACCCACGTTGGCCAACGCTCGTATCGGCTTCCGATACGAGCACGATCCACCCGTTCGTCCCCCAATGGATCCACTGCCCGCGAACGCACCATCTCGTGCCGGCGTCGGCGTTCGACCTCGAATCTCTTTGGTCCCCGCAGGAGCGAGCGGAGGCAGAGTCCTGGCTGCTTGACCATCTTCACTTCGATATCGCGCACTACATAGAGTACTGGGGCTCGGTTCATTTGGTCGCCCCTAACCCGGTGTATCGGTCCATGGACAGTCGTCTGCAGCCGCGGGGGGCCGGAGCGGAATCGGTTCTCATTCGGTTCACGCCACGAATGGGACACTCAGCGCGCGGACTTATGGTCGCGTTTCGCGAGGAAGATCCTTGGGGCATCACAGCATCGAGGGCCATTCATGTCGATCGAGACGTCATTCGTGTGAACTTTGCGCGCGAGGTAACGAGCGTCGCTAGCGACGTCTCGGACGCGTCGCGCGGCGTGCTTGAACACGCGAAGCAAGCGCACGCATTCCTAAAGAGCATCCGGATGAGCTTTGGGTTCGCGCACCGCCTCGTTGTGCAAACGCCGTCCGAGAAGTACGAGGTTATGCGAACCGGAAAGCCGGAGCAGACGATCATAGGAGGCAAGGATCACCAGCCTCCGCCAGCTCGAGCCCGATTGCTCACCGCACACTACGCGAGGAAACAGTCTCAAGTCGCCGTTACTCACGGTCAGAAGTGGTTTCGTGAGCAACGTGAAGAGGCCAAGGACCTACTCCGAAGTGTCCTTACAGAAGCGAGCAATGAATTGCTCGTCGTAGATTCGTATTTCGCGGCCGAAGAGATGGCCAATTTTGCACTCGCTGTGGGTCGTTCGGACGTTCCGATTCGAATACTGACCTCCGCTGAGGTCTTGCGGACCGAAGCCGCGACAGCGCCACCTCGCGAGCGCGGCCAACAACTCCTGGATACTCTCCGTCAGATCGCGTCGGACCCCGGCATGAATCCAATAGAAATCCGGGTAATGACCGGCGCACGCCCGTCTATTCACGATCGGTTCTTGGTGATCGACACGCGCATTTGGCTTCTCGGCTCCTCTCTAAACGAGTTTGGTGCTCGTGGGACCATGATGGTCATGCTCCCAGACCCGGATCCCGTTCGGGACGATCTTCTCAAGGCCTGGAATGACGCGGTCCCGCTGGAGACCTGGGTCGAGAACCGCGAAGAGGCAAAGCGAAAAGAGGGAGCGAGCGGCCAATGAGAGATCCACGGATCACGGCCGGGCGTCGCTGGGAGGAGCCCAACGGCATCGCGCCTTCGCTGCTGGAAGCGTCGCGCGCGCAGGGACTGGCCCTAGCTGGCGATTCGCCGGATCCGAAGGGACTGCGTGCCGCCGCGGACGCCCTCTCGGGTCCGCACGGATTGTGGCAAGCTTTCCACGACGCGTTCGTCGACGCCGTGCGCGGTTCAAACGATGCAAGGACTCGATGGACCGACGCAATCGAGAAGGAGTTGGGCTCCTCTGGCACTGCGATCGAGGCTGCCGCGATGCTACCTCGCGACAAAGACCAATTGCGCGGCGTCATCGACGAATGGAAGAAGGAACGCAATCCATATGTAGTGTGGGGTCACCTTCCGCAGGTCCATCTCTTTCAAGACGGCGACCTGTTCTATTGGCTTCCGTTGCTCGCCCGCATCAACCCCGCGCGGGGTCTCGTTGCCCTCGATCGCTTGCCGTATCCGTCGCTCATGTCGGATATCTTGTCCCTCTACCTGTCCGACGATCGGGACCTGATCCGCGAATTTGTAGAGTTGTCACCGCCGGTTTTTGACGCCGCCGGCGCCTGGCGCTGTGAACGTAGCGTTGCGGCGCTCTTCGCGACCGATCTGATCGTTCGCCACGCAAGGGTCCTTCTCGACGCGCTGGCGTATGCGGAACGCACGGACGAGCGTGCTGGAGCGGCGCACGTACGCGACACCGTTACTCGGAACGAGCTTCCACAGTGGATGGCCGATACCTTCGGTGCGCTCGTACGTCGGAGCGACGGGCACCAAATCGCCTGCGCATATCTCGCGCGCTTGGCTCGTGGTGTTCTCCTCGGCGAAGGCGTCCCCCGTCAAGCGGCAGTCCCGGCAGGGCCGGAGCGGCCGTGGACGCCACACTCCCTAGCGGCTCGCGCGCTCACCGAGGTCCTGCGGGCTGAGCGGGTTACGATTGCCGCCGTCCGTCGCTCGTGGCTCGAGGCCGAAGGTCATGCACAAGCTCTGAGCGCCGAGCGCACGGCGCGGCGAGCGGTTGCACGTCGGCCGACGGACAACCGACGAACGGATCGGGAAGGGGAGGGAGCGCGCACTCTATACGGAGAGGGGCTTCCGTTCCTCTTCGGCGGCGCTTTGCTGCTTGGCGAGAAACCAGAGTCTAGAGACGAGATTCTGGAACTTTGGACCTGGTTCGAGGAACTTCTCGTTCACCGAGACCCCGGCCTCAGCCTGCTCCGTCACGGCACTGCACTCGGGGACGTTCCGCAGCGAATGGGCTTTCTCATCGCCCATCTCGAGTCACCGGAACAACTTCTCCGTACAGCCTACCGAAGCCTCGAACCACAGCGCCGTCGGGCACTCTACGCCCATCGCTACGACGAGCTCTATCCCGATAGCGAAAGCGTTCTGCTCTTGAGAGTCGCAATGAACGCGGCTGCGAACTCGTTCGACCGCCATCGGTTCGAAGCGACGCTCGTGGAGATGGCTCGATCGAATTTTTTTTGGGCGTTCGACGCGGCTCGAACATTGTGGCTCACCGCCGTCTTGGACACCGAGGCAACGAAGGAACACCTTGTCATTGCGTGCTTCGCCTTCATGCCGTTCCTCTTCGGCGATCAACTGGAAGCAGCCCTGAAACGAACAATCCCGTGCCTTGGAAAAGATCCAAGACTAGTTGCGAGTGCGGCTGCGAGTCTCCGGGCGAACGGCGTTCTTCACGATCGGCTCGCGCGCGCGATGGCGAACGCTGGGGAGAGCCTTGAGGAGGCCATTCGCGATGCTCACGCTTGGTCTTCTCTGACAGGGCTTGATCGGGATTTCCCCGAACAACTGCGGACGCTTGCAACGGAGCTCGGGATCAATACCGGCGACGTATTCGCGAAAGCGCCTGCATACCAGCGTCCCGGCGAGCGCGCCGAGTTCTCGGCGATGGTTCCTTGGGGCACGTCGCTCCTACGCCGGCTCGAAGCCGACGGCTGCGCGCACACCAGGACGATGCCGCTCGACCCTTCAGGTAGCGCGTGGGTCGTGCAGACGACGCTGCCACCAGGCACGCGTGACTCTTACGGGCTGGCGCCAGAGGTCCGCATTCTCGCAACGCGTGTACGCGTTCGTAGCCAAGACCTTAGACGTGCATCCGAATATCTCGAGGGAGCGTCCGAGGTTGATCCTGACCTGCTCCTCGTGGCCCGGGACGGTCCTGCAGTATCGGAAGAACTTCGCGGTCTCGCTGGACCGTGGGGGCAGCGAGTTCCGTGGGCAATGGTCGGGGGCGACTTCGCCCCCATGAATGATGCCCTCGGCCGGAGTCTGCCGTCCTTCGATGTCTTCTCCTATCGGGACCCCGTGCGAGGGAGAGCATTCCTAGGTCGGACTGCGGAGGTGGAACGGCTGAACGAGAGGATCGCACGGGGACAGGCGACGGGCGTCTTTGGGCTGCGAAAGGTCGGCAAGAGCTCGCTGGTGGAGGCAGTCATTCGAGCCATGGATCCCGTTGCGACGGATGCCGATGGTAGTAGCCAGAAGATTGGCGCAACACCGGGCACCGACATGGTCGCGATGTGGATCGATGTCCAGGGAATCATGGTGCGAACGCGCGAGGCTCTTGCGGAGCGCCTTGCTGCGACACTGGCACAGCGACTCCGAGAACTCCCGCCCGGCACATCCGTCCTGGAGCCACAGTCTCCGACCCCCTCGACGCGCGTCACGACACCGGGACAAGGGCCAACCGATCCCCTCGACATCTTTCGCAATCTACTAGAGGAGCTCGTGCTGCGCCGATCGCGCTCGCTCTGCATCGTGTTCGACGAGTATGACCTGCTCTTCGAAGGCTACGGGGGCGAGGCCAGCATGCCGGGTGTAGAGCAGATCTTTGGCCTCCTAAGGAGCCTTGCTCAAACAACCGGTCGAATTGCGATAGTTCTAATTGGTCGCGACCCTCTATTTGTGGCTCAGCCGCACCTAAACGGCTTCACGAATCCGCTTCTGGGCTGGGTGGAGCCGTTCTACGTCGGGCCCTTCTCGTCGGTTGATGCGGCGATGGTCCTCCGGCGCCTATCGAGGCGCGTATGTCTCGACGTGGACGATATTACAATGGAAGAGGCGCTGTCTTGGACGGGCGGCCACCCATCGCTTCTGCGCGAGTACGGTTCCTCACTGTGGGAGGCAGCCGGACCGACGCGGGGCGCAATACCGCGAGAGGTAGCCACGGTCCGAATGAGGGCACTAGACCTATTTCTGGGACGCGACGCGGTTCACACGATCTGCGGGGAAATAGAGACCCTGCTCCTCACGCGCTTTCCGGCGGCCCACTCGTTGCTGTGTCGGATCGCCACCGAGCCGGAGGCCTTCCGCCAGAGCGGCGCGTCCGGTGGCGACAACGTTGATGGGACGCGCGTGTTAGCGCAATTCGGTATTCTGCGAACCGTGGGTGAGGAGCAGCACCTCGCGCGTGTGTTCCAAAATTACTTTCGGCGACGCTATCCTTCTATCACCGTCGAGAAAGGGGCAGTCTAGTGGCGTCGTTGCCCACGCAAGCGGCGAACCCATACGACTGGACGAGCGAGCGCCCCAAGCACGCCGTGCGGCGAGAGACTTTGCTGCGCACGACGACGGAGGCGCTGACGGAGAAGGAGGGGGTTGTCGTACTGCTGGGTGCGCGAGGGATGGGGAAGAGCGTGTTCCTCTCCCACATCGAGGAACTGCTCCGCGCTCGTCCCGATATGGAAGTGGTCGTCTTTTCGATCCCGCCCCTTCCGGCCGGCCCCGAGCGCGTTGTGGACGATCTCCTGGGGGCCCTCGTCGATGCGCTACTTGCGGCAGCGGATCGGCGAGGCGGAGATGACCGGCGCAAGGCACTGGCGCCAGCGCTTCAAGCTATTGCGAAGCGACGGGTCCTACTGGAGCTGTTCCAGGTCTTTCTCAACGAATTCGAAGGCCAAGTCGACCGTCTCGTCCTCATCTACGATGAACTCGATGCGTATGCCAAGCCCGCTACCGTCGGGCGCGCATTCTTCGACGCCCTGGAGGACTCCCGCAAGAAGTTGAATGGACGGTTGGCGATTCTTGCGGCTGGCGGCCTCGGTCTATTGTCCTTGAAGACCGTTCTTGGCTCTTCAATATTTACTCGGGCGGCGCGACGAGTGCTCGAGCCGTTCGATGGGAGCGGGCTCTCCGCGTTGGCGCAGCCGTTTCTGAAGGAGCGCGGGGCGGAGCTGACCGAAGAGACCCTGGAGACGCTGCGCGTTCTTTCCGGGGGCAACCTAGCCCTGGCCACGTACGGGCTGCAGTCCATTTGGCGGGAGGCTGAGCCCTCGCCGAAGGATCTGGTAAGGGCCTACGACGAATTTGTGGACGTTCACAACGACTTCGGTGCGGCTATCCGCTCGGCCATCTTCGACTTCAACGAATCGTCGATCCCATTTCACGTGTGGAAGGCTCTGAAGAAGAACGCCGGCGTTCTCACTAGGACGGAACTCGATCGTCTGAGGTCGGCGACGGGAGTCGAAGCGCGACTCGAGACGAAGGATATCCTGGATATGCTGCGGGCAAGCGGATTCGTCGCAATGGATGATTCCGCGTGGAAAGCCGACCCGATCGTAGCCGCCGTGATTCCGAGCATTCTCACCTTCGATACGCGGGCCGCAACGAATGCGGGGTCTCTGCCCGAGCAATTGCACGCGGATATCGTTGAGGCAATGGGGGAGATTCATCGAATGGCCCCAGCATTCTACCGGCCGGGAACGCGCGCGTCGAAGAATGGCCCCAAGGAGGACAAGCAGCTCGTGCCGGAGTCGGTCTTTGCAGCCGCGCTTGCCCTGAACTTGCGCGGCCAGGGGTGGCGCGTAGAGCTCGAGCCGATGTCTGCCACTGGATACACGGACGTAAAGACGAGTCATGCGCGCTTCGTTGGGCAGCACGGCATCGTCGAGGTCAAGATCTGGCCTAGACACGTCGAAGGCATTCACGGTCAGGTGTGCGGATATTTCACCGTCGAGGTCACAGCGTGCGGATTTCGCGCGATCGTGAACGCGCGGATCGGACCATCGTGAACGCCAAGATCGGCGCATCGTGAACACGCGGATCGGGATGGTGAACGCCCGGATCGGCATCGTGAACACCGCCAGCCAGGG
>JBKQKP010000046.1:0-5978 GCA_052147435.1 Polyangiaceae bacterium
TTTCTCCTCCCCCCGATTCGGGGGGAGGCTGGGTGGGGGGCTTCCCACGCGCGGCGCGAGCTTGGATCGCCGTCTGAGCGTCGCTGTCTAGCGCTTCCCGCGTCCCCGTCTCACCGGGTGCGGGTGCTCATGACCGTGCGCGTGCTCGTGCGCCCCCTCGTCCGTCGCCGCGAGCGCCGTCTCCGCGATGATCTCGACCCCGCCGTGCGTGACTCCCCGCGTCCCGAGCAGCCTGTCGGACGCCGCTTTCAGCAGGTCAGACCGCCCGCGCATCACGATCACCTCGAGGCAGTGATCGTGATCGAGGTGGACGTGCATCGTGGACCGCACCTGATCCTCGAGCTCGTGCTGGATCGCGTTCAGGCGCTCGGTGAGCTCGCGGACGTGGTGGTCGTAGACGATCGTGACGGCCGCCACCGCGGGGACCCGCTTCTGGACGAGCCCGCGCACCACCTCCGCGCGCGCGAGATCGCGCAAGAGCTCCGAGCGGGTGCTCCCGCGCTGCTCGGCGAGGGCGTCGAGCTGCTCGATGAGCCTCGCCTCCATGGCGACCCCGAACCTGACGAGCTCTTGCCCCGTCTGTTTCATGCGGGTCCCGTCGGCGCCGCGTACCGCTGGCGGATGCTGGGGACGAGGTACTCGTCGAACGCCCGCTCGAACTCGTACGTCGGCGCCCACTTCCAGTCGCGCCGCGCCTTCGAGTCGTCCATGTCCTCGGGCCACGAGTCGACGATCTTCGCGCGCACGGGATCGGGCGCGTACGTGATGTCCGCGCCGGGGAACGCCGTCTTCACCCGCTTCGCGATCTGCGCCGCCGAGACGCTGAACGCGCCGACGTTGTAGACGGTCTGCGTGAGCCGCTCCCGGTCCGCCTCGAGGAGGCCGAGGAGCGCGCGGACGGCGTCCGGCATCGTCATGAACGGGATCTTCGCGTCGGGCCCGACGAAGCACGTGTAGGGCTTCCCCTGCGCGGCCGCGTGGAGCATCTCCGGCCCGAAGTCGCTGGTTCCCCCCGTGGGGACCGTGTCCGCCGAGATGAGCCCGGGGAATCGCAGCGACCGGAAGTCGAGGCGCGACGCCGTGGAGAGCGCGCCGAGCTGCCGGTAGTAGCTCGTAAAGTAGCGACCGAGGTGCTCGCAGTACAGCTTGTTGCAGCCGTACATCGTGATCGGCAGCGTCCACTCCTCTTCCTTCACGCGCCCCGCCTTCGCCTTCTCGGCCAGGGAAGGGAGCCCGTACACGGCGATCGAGCTCGGGAAGACGAAGCGAACCGCGCGACCGAGCCTCTGCGACTGGTTCTGCGCGACGCGGAGCAGATGCAGCGTCCCCTCGACGTTCACCTGGTGCGCGAGCTCCGGGTCGCGCTCTCCGCGCGTGGACAGGAGCGCCGCGAGGTGGAACACGACCTCGATCTCGTGGTGCGCGGCGATCTGGTCGAGGAGGTACCGGTCCATGATGTTCCCGGCGTACGTCTCGACGCAGAGCGAGCGGAGGCGCTCGGGGAGCGGGGTGAGATCGACGGTGACGGCGGAGTAGCGCCCGGTGGCGTGGATACGCTCGAGGAGCGAGCGACCGATCTCGCCGTTGGCGCCGGTGACGAGGACGACGGGCTTGGTCATGTACGTGCTTGAACTAACCGGAAGCGGGGACGGCGGGAAGGGGGGCCCGCGCAGAGGGGGGCGGTGCTAGCCTGCCGCCCCATGTTCGACCGGGCCAAAGACGTCTACACGAAGACCCTCAGCGAGATCCGCGACGCCGGCCTCTACAAGGACGAGCGGATCATCACGACCCCCCAGGGGGCGCAGATCTCCGTCGGCGCCCGCGACGCATCGTCGGTGCTGAACTTCTGCGCGAACAATTACCTCGGCCTCTCGTCGCACCCGAAGGTCATCGAGGCCGCGCACCGCGTCATCGATACGCACGGCTTCGGCATGAGCTCCGTGCGCTTCATCTGCGGCACGCAGGACATCCACAAGGAGCTCGAGAAGAAGATCTCGGCGTTCTTCGGGACGGAGGACACCATCCTCTACGGCTCGTGCTTCGACGCGAACGGCGGTCTTTTCGAGACGCTCCTCGGCGAGGAGGACGCCATCATCTCCGACGCCCTGAACCACGCGTCGATCATCGACGGCATCCGTCTCTGCAAGGCCGAGCGCCACCGCTACCCGAACGGCGACATGGCCGAGCTCGAGAAGGCGCTCGTGGCGACGCAGGGGAAGCGCCTCCGGATGATCGCGACCGACGGCGTCTTCTCGATGGACGGGTACCTCGCGAAGCTGGGTAGCATCTGCGACCTCGCCGAGAAGTACGGCGCGATGGTGATGGTCGACGACTCGCACGCGAGCGGGTTCATCGGAAAGACCGGGCGCGGGACGCCGGAGCACTTCGGGGTGCAGGCGCGGGTGGACGTGATCACCTCGACGCTCGGCAAGGCGCTCGGCGGCGCGGCCGGCGGGTTCACGACGGGGAAGAGAGAGATCGTCGATCTGCTCCGGCAGCGCTCGCGCCCCTACCTGTTCTCGAACTCGATCGCGCCGCCGATCGTCGGCGCGTCGATCGCGGTCATCGATCTGCTCGCGAGCACGACCGAGCTGCGCGATCGGCTGATGAAGAACGCGGCGCGGTTCCGCGACGGAATCACGAAGGCGGGGCTCAAGGTGCGCGAGGGGATGACGCCGATCGTCCCCGTGATGCTCGGCGACGCGCGCGTCGCGCAGGAGATGGCGGCGCGGATGCTCAGCGAGGGGATCTATGTGATCGGGTTCTCATACCCGGTCGTGCCGAAGGGGGAGGCGCGGATTCGCGTGCAGCTCTCGGCGGGGCACACCGAGGCGCAGGTAGACAGGGCCGTCGAGGCGTTCGCGCGGATCGGAAAGGCGATGGGGGTCGCGGGGGGAAGCTGAGGAGGTCGGCTCTACGGCACGACGCAGAAGCTCTCCGCGGCTCCACCACCGCTGGGCGGCGTCGTCGACGGAATGCAGAGCTGACCCGTCGGGCATGCCGCGTCGGCGCTGCACGACGCGCCGGTCGTGAAGGCGCAGGCCTGGCAGGTTCCCTGTGCGCACGCCGCCGCGACGCATGCTTGCGTGCTCGGCGAGTTGATCCCGCCGCACGTGAGGCTCGTCCCCGCGTCGTCGCCGCTGGTGCAGCTCTCGCCGGAGACGTCGAGGCACACGCCAGTGCACGGCGCGCTCCCGGTGCAGGCGCTCGAATCACTCACGCACGCCTGGCCGCTCGCGCAGTCCGCCGCCCCGTTGCACGCGACGATCGCGCCGCTTCGGCAAGGGCCGCCGTACGCCACGCCGACCGTCGCGAGGTGGGCGAAGCACGCGTTGTAGTACGTCTTGCCGTCGCAGCCGCACACCTGGTCCATGATGTCCTCGCACGCGCCGGGGATCCGCTCGCACGTGCCGGCCGTCTGGCCGCACGTGGTCGCGGCGCAATAGACCGCGGCCGCGTAGCTCGCGCCGCCGCAGTCCGCCTGCGACGTGCAGGCGCCGCCGGTCGGCAGCACGCACTGCCCCGTGGCGAAAATGTTCTCGCCGTAGACCTGCGCCCAGCAGCTGTTCGCGTACGTGAGGTGATCGCAGCCGCAGGTCGAGCCGAGCTGGTCGCCCAGGCACGCCCCTTCGAGGGGACGGGGCGCGCAGACTCCGATGGCGGAGTCGCACGAGCTCTTCTGGCAGAACTGCCCCGCGGTGCAGCCCGCGTTCGAGGTGCACGCAACGCCCGCGTCCCCGGCGACGGTCCCGCCGCCGCGCCCCGTCTCTCCTCCCGTGGGAGACACGTACACGGCCGCACCCGAGCCGCCATCCTCGAGCGTCGACGCCGTCTCTGCCGGCGCCGTGCACGCGAGAATAGGCAGAAAGAGGATCGACCAGACCGAGGCGGAGCGATCCATACGCACCGAGCTTATGCACCCTCCGCACCATGCGTAAGGTGGGAGAGCCGCGGCGCTCTGACACCCGTTTGGGTTACCGGTGGGCTGTAGCTCCTACTGATTGCACTGACGGCGGACGGCGCCCGACGGGCAAACGGGCAGTTAGCTTCGCCGGTCGTGTCGATGACCGTGGGCGGTCCTCGCTGCGTGCGCCAAGTGCGACAGCCGTGTGGCGCGGGCGCCACTTACGCAAGAGCGCTCGCTGGGTTCCGACTGAGGGCTGTTGCACTCAGCCCCTGCCGTGCGCGTCCCCCTCGTCGCGTGCGTGTCGTCGCTTCACTCCCGCTTCACGAGCGTTCCGACTCCGCGATCCGTGAAGAGCTCCGCCACGAGCGAGTGCGGCGTGCGCCCATCGATGATGTGCACGCTTTGCACCCCGCCGGCAATGGCGCGAAGCACGCTCTTCGCCTTCGCGACCATTCCGCCGCGCACGACCCCGCGCGCGATCTTCGCCTCGAGCTCCCTCGCGCCGATCTCGCTCACGAGCTCGTCGTTCTCCAGGATCCCCGGCACGTCGGTCAGGTAGATGAGCTTCTCCGCCCGGAGCGCGATCGCGATCTCCGCCGCCGCGGCGTCCGCGTTGATGTTGTACCCCTCGCCGTCCTCGCCGAGCCCCACCGGCGACACCACGGGGACGTACCCCTTCGCGAGGAGCACCTCGAGGAGCTCGTGGTTCACCTGCGTCACCTCGCCCACCATGCCGAGGTCGCGCCCCCCTTCGCCGAGGAGCTTGCGCGCGCGCAGGAGGCCGGCGTCTTTGCCCGAGAGCCCCACCGCGTGCGCGTTCCGCTGGTTCAGAAGCGACACGAGCTCGGTGTTGATCTTCCCGGTGAGCACCATCTCGACGACCTTCACGTCGCTCGCGTCGGTGATCCGGACCCCCTCGACGAACTCGCTCCGCTTGCTGCCGAGCTTCTCGAGCGTGTGGGTGATCTCCGGCCCTCCGCCGTGCACGACGATCGGCGCCAGCCCCGCGCTCTTCAGGAGGTTCACGTCGTTGGCGAAGCTCGCCTTCAGCGAGTCTTTCACCATCGCCGCGCCGCCGTATTTCACGACCGCGCGCGTCCCGGTGAACCGCGCGATGTACGAGAGCGCCTCGACGAGGACGGCGCGCTTGAAGCTCGGCGTGTAGTTCGTGAGGCGGTCGTCCTTCGAGACGGTCCCCTCGGGCGACGACGCCGTGAGAGACGTGTAGTCCGCGTTGATCTTCACGTAGTCGTAGCTGAGGTCGCACCCCCACGCGGTCGCCGAGGCGTTCCCGTCCTGGAGCGCGACGTCGATCGCGACCTGCGGCTGCCGCATCTTCGCGCGCAGGGCGAGCGGATCCGCGGCCGTCGGCGCCCCCGCGGTGAAGACGGTCACCCCTTGCAGCGTCACCGTGGCGCGAAGCGGGTCGACCGCGTAGTTGCGCGCCCCTGCCCGCGCGCCGATCGCCGCGAGCACGCGCCCCCAGTTCGGATCCGCGCCGAAGATCGCCGCCTTCACGAGGTTCGACCCCGCCGCGCTCCGGGCGAGATCGCGCGCGCACTCGGCGTCCGGCGCGCCGCTGACCTTCACTTCGACGAGCTTCGTCGCCCCCTCGCCGTCCTCGGCGATCGCGCGCGCGAGATCGACGCAGAGAGACGACAGCGCCGCCTCGAACGCCCCCCAGTCCGGGTGCGACTCGTCGAGCACCGCCGCCCCCGACCTGCCGTTCGCGAGCAGGAAGACGGCGTCGTTCGTGCTCATGTCGTCGTCGACGGTGAGGTTGTTGAAGCTCCCGCGAACGGCGCGCAAGAGGCCGTGCTGGAGCGCCTCGGGGGTGGCCGCGGCGTCGGTCGTGAGGAAGGCGAGCATCGTCGCCATCTCCGGGGCGATCATCCCCGAGCCCTTGCAGAAAGCGGCGATCGTGACTTCGACCCCCGCGACGGTGAGCGTGCGATGCGAGAGCTTCACGCGCGTGTCGGTCGTGAGGATCGCCTCCGCGGCCGCCTCGATCGCGCTCGATCGCGCCTGCGCGAGCGCCGCGCACCCGGCGGTCAGTTTCCCGACGGGGAGC